>JBMNQC010000001.1:0-286942 GCA_050943935.1 Candidatus Heteroscillospira sp.
ATGCACAGGCAAAAAAATAACGGGTACTCGGCTTTCACCGAATACCCGTTATCTTGTTTACCAACCCCGTCTGACAGATGCCATAATCGTAATTCTTTCAATTACTTTCTTATGAGCACCCGTGTAAAGGGGGCGAGCTTTTCAGGAGTGCGCAGCAAAAATTCAAACAGCGCAAAGTGCCACAGCAATTATTCATTTTTCACTATTAACTACTAATTATTAACAGAAAGCGCCTCCCTTTTCGGGAGGCGCTTTCTGTTATGCAAACAGCAGCCAGATTATTATGTAAGCAGGTATTACGGCAGACAGAGTGAACGGAATGCCTATTCTCAGGAAGTCGGTATTTTTAACCTCAAAGCCGGCCTTGCGCAGGATGCCTATACCGGCAATGTTTGCCGAGGCTCCAATAGGCGTAAGGTTTCCGCCCAGCGTTGCTCCGCTAAGCAGGCCGAAGTAGAGAAGCGTCGGGTCAATGCCCATCGAAGCCGCAATTCCCTGCGCAACCGGAAGCATTGTTGCAACATAAGGTATATTGTCTATAAATGCCGACAGCAGCACGCTGGCCCAAACAATTATTGTGTAAATAATGAACACATTTCCGTTTCCAAGTCCAGCAATAAACTGTGCCAAAGCGTCAATAACTCCGCAGGCGCGTATGCCTCCGATGACCATGAACAAACCGGTGAGCAGTAAAATAGTCTGCCAGTCGATTTCCTTAAAAACATCTCCCACGACTTTTAATGAGCCTGTTTTGATTACGCTGCGCAGTAATCCTATCAGCAGCAGCGCATCGCAAATCAGTCCGTTAATACAGCTGGGCATATTGGGCAGGAATGACGCAATGATGAGCAGAACTATCATTCCCAGCAACAGAATACTCGGGAAATAATCTGTTACAACAGCCCTCTGGCTTGATACAATGGGACTGCTTTCTTTTCTGAACAGCCACAACAAAACTATTGCGGAAATAACAGCTCCTATTTGTACAATGAAGAACATGCCCATTTTCCCCTGGTAAACGAAGAAGTCTATAAAATTCATGTTGGCATATCCGCCCAGCAGTATGCTTGTGGTATCGCCAACCAGGGTCGCGGCTCCTTGTAAGTTTGAGGAGACCGCTATGGATATAATCATAGGCACGGGGCTGAGATCGAGTCTTTTCGCAATTGCCAAGGCTACCGGGGCTACCATGAGAACCGTTGCAACATTGTCCACAAACGCGGAAATTATACCGGCAAAGAGA
Organism: Candidatus Heteroscillospira sp.; assembly: GCA_050943935.1. Lineage (GTDB taxonomy): Bacteria > Bacillota > Clostridia > Oscillospirales > Oscillospiraceae > Heteroscillospira. The sequence goes on from JBMNQC010000001.1 coordinate 1,244, forward strand.
GCCAGCGCAACTATTGCCCAGCGCACATTAGGAGTCTTTTCAATAATAATATCGGCAAGCAGCATGGGCATTCGTGATTCAATGAACAGCGACACTATGCCCATAGTACCGGCAATCATCATGATTACATTAAAGTCTATACTTCCAACTACATCTCCGAACGGAAGCATTCCAGAGAAGATAAAGCACGCCGCCGAAACCAGGGCGACATGGGCTCTGAACCTGGGCAGGGCCAGCATGAGCAGATAGGTAAGCGCAAACAGGATTACAGCTGGGAGCATTAATATCAATTCCCTTCAAAAATATTACACCCGCTTGTATTGTACCGCCGGTGCTTTGCTGCTTGATAATAACACACTCTGCTTGTACGTTAAAATAGCATATTCAGCATCTTTATACCCATCTTACTTTTCGTTATATTATATTAGCGCAATGACAAAAATTTAACGCCGGAGAAAATCTCCGGCGCTATGATTAGTTTTATTTCTCACTTTTGTTGAAAACATCAAAATACTTGAGTATAAGCGGAATATAGGTGATGATAAATACCGCACTTGCCACTATGGCAGCCGTTTTTTTAGCCCGGTCTGGCAGAGAAATTCCAATTAGCACGCCCATTGAGGCCAGACAGAATTTGAGCATGGCAAGCACCTTCCAGTCGGATTCCATGCAGTACCTATTTGCGGAGTCAAAAAGTCTTTTCATGCTTACCGCCTCCTTTATGACAGTATACCACGGTTTACCTTACATGCTGACGGCTTTTTCTGTTTTTTTGGCAAAGTGATTGCTCACTCAACCAGCTCTTTCAGTTGCTCTATAAATTTTTCCGCCGCCTTGGAGAATATTGGATACCGTTTCCATGCAAGGCCATATTGGATTTTGATTGCCGGTTCCAGCGGGCGGAAACAAAGCGTTTGGCTCTCGCCGGTATCGACCAGTGTACGCAGGGAAAACGCATATCCAAGTCCATTTTTAATTAACAGAGAAGTGTTGTTGAAAAGAATATCGAAGGTGGCAATGGTATTCAGCTGCTCTGTGGGAATACCCGCCCAGGCAGAAAGCTCCCTCTGCAAGCCAATACGCTGGGGCAGAATGAGTGGAACACCCTGAATGTCCTCCGGGCGAATAACTTCTTTTGATGCAAGAGAGCAATCCTTTCGCATGAGCAGTCCCCATTCGTCGTTTTCGTTCAGGGTAAGATGCTCATATTTCACAAGATCAACAGGCTCTATCAAAATTCCAAAGTCCAAAGTTCCATGGTCCAGCTTCTCCATCAATATTTCAGCGTCACCGTTGAGAAACTGGAACTTTATTCCCGGATGCCTGTCCGCAATCATGGCGGTTGCATGCGCCACGGCAGACGACCCAGCACCTCCGATGGAAATAACACCGCCGATAAACTCGGAATCCTGGGTAATTTCCCGCCGGGTTTTATCGCACAGCATCAGAATCTCGTCAGCGCGCTTACGGAGAAGAACGCCTTCGCCCGTCAGCGTGATTTTTCTTTTCCCCCGGATGAAAAGCTGCTTGCCCAATTCCTGTTCCAATTCCATCAGCTGCTTGGATAACGATGGCTGAGTGATATGCAGAGATTCCGCAGCACGAGTAATATTTTCCTCCCGTGCAACGGCTAAAAAATAACGAAGTAATCGCAGCTCCATCGGTATTCCTCCTTGTCGCTTTCATCATCATTATATATGTTTTAATCATTCCTGTAAACTATGATTTTGTATTACTTATAAGTATTTGATATGAAACGAAAAGCGTTATATACTTTGAACGGTTAAGGAGTGACACACATGAATAATCACATAGCATCAGATTCTGTAAAACAAAATTTGAAGGATGCCGGATGTGAAGATGACTTTATTGAGAAAGTTATTTTCACATTGGAAAATGACCAAAACAAAGAAGTACTTTTATTGCTTCGCGGATGGCGGAACAGTCTGCTTGATGAAATACATAGCAATCAGCACAGGCTGGATTGTCTCGACTATCTGATACGCAAATTGGGAGGTTAAAGAATATATCATGAGCGCATTGGCTTTGAAAAGAAAAGCTTACAGGAATGAGAACGGGTCGGAAGCCCTGATGACGGAGGGCAGCATCTTCAAGAGTATCTTGTTTTTTTCCATCCCTTTGATTTTGGGAAATCTCCTGCAGCAAATGTACAACGCCGTTGACTCCGTCATTGTCGGCAACTGGGTTGGACAGAACGCTCTGGCAGCAGTAGGTTCCAGCACTTCCCTGATCTATCTGCTGATCGCTTTTAGTCAGGGAGCGGCTGTTGGCGCCGGAGTGGTTGTCTCTCTGCATCTGGGAGCCAGGGACAAGAAGGGAGTTCATACCTCGGTTCATACTGCGCTGGCAATCGCAGTAATCCTTGGGCTGCTTCTGACAGCAGGTGGGATTCTGTTCAGCCGCCCGCTGCTGGTCTGGATGAATACGCCCGCAGAGGTTATGCCGGAAGCCGTCACTTATCTGCAAATTTACTCCGTAGGAATGGTATTCAATGTGGTTTACAATATGGCCGCAGGCATTATGAACGCTGCCGGAAATTCCAAGCGTTCCCTGCGCTATCTGGCGGCTGCATCCATCGTAAATGTGGTTCTGGACTTGCTGCTGATTGCAGGATTAAAAATGGGGGTTGCGGGAGCCGCAATCGCAACCAATATCAGTCAGGTCGTTTCCTGTGTGCTGGCAATGCTGTTTTTAATGCGGGTTCCTGAACAGTATCAAGTGAAACTGAAAAAAATTCGTATACAAAAAAAGGAAGCGCTACGCATTATTAAAATCGGCTTACCCACCGGCCTTCAGAACATGGTTATTTCCCTTTCCAATATGCTGGTTCAGTCCAGCGTCAACGCATTTGGTACGGCGGCTATGGCGGGGTTTGGCGCTTACATGAAAATCGACGGATTCAATATCCTGCCTATTACCAGCTTCAGCATGGCGGTCACTACATTTACCGGACAGAACTATGGCGCCGGGAAATTTGACCGGGTAAAAAAGGGCATGTTTGTGACCATGATGATGGGAATCGTTTATACGCTTGCTCTGGGAGCTTTGCTGCTTACTTTTTCAGAGCCGGCCATCCGGCTGTTTAATCAGGATGCCGATGTAATCACCATCGGCATGACCACTATGCGGTACTTTTGTCCTTTCTACTGGATACTCAGTATTATGCACGTACTGGCAGGTACGGTTCGCGGCACCGGAAAGAGCGTCCCGCCCATGGTAATTCTGATTCTCTCCCTGTGCGCGTTCCGCATCCTGTGGATTTCGTTTGTGATGCCGCATTTCAGCGCTATTGACGGTGTATTTATATTGTATCCCGTGTCATGGATTTTGGGAATGATTTTAATGGCTTTGTACACATGGAAAGGAAAATGGTTTTCTGTTCCGGAGAAAGCAAATGGAGGAATTTGATAATGAAACATACAGTAATGCTTAACAATGGCGTTCAGATGCCTAAAATCGGTTTCGGCGTGTTCCGAATCAACGACATGGAGAAATGTGAGGAGGCCGTGGTGCAGGCAATCCGGAGCGGCTATCGCCTGATCGACACGGCCAGCGCCTATGAAAATGAAGAAGCTGTTGGACGTGCAATCCGGCGCAGCGGCGTTCCCCGTGAGGAGCTGTTCGTGACCACCAAGCTGTGAATCACGGATACCAGCTATGAAGGAGCCAGGCGGGGGCTTCAGCGCTCCATGGAGCGTCTGGGGCTAGATTACATCGACCTATATCTGATACATCAGCCTTTCCACGATTACTATGGCGCATGGAGAGCCATGGAGGAGCTGTACGCAGAGGGCAAAGTCCGGGCGATTGGTGTGGACAACTTTGCCCAGGACAGGCTTGCTGATTTTATCTTCTTCAACAAGGTAAAGCCTGCGGTCAATTTGATTGAGTGCAATGCCTTTTTCCAGCGGGAGGATGACCTTGCCTATCTGGACAGCCAGGGAATCCAGATGCAGGCATGGTCCCCTCTGGCTGCCGGCAGCGAGGGCCTTTTGGATAATCCGCTGCTGCTTTCACTCAGTCAGAAATACCAGAAGTCCGTGCCGCAGATCGTTCTGCGGTGGCTCATCCAGCGCGGCATCGTTCCGCTGGTGAAAAGCGTAAAGCCCGAGCGCATGCAGGAAAATCTTGATATTTTCGACTTCTCACTTTCGGCAGAGGATATGGAGAAAATTACCGTCCTTGACACAGGGCACAGCTGTTTTCCGCCCCGGACCAGCGGTCAGGATGTCAGCGTTTTTTTGGAAGCGGCGCAGGGTTTTCAGGTCTGAGGGGAAGGTGATAATGATGAAGCCATACGAAAAAGGAAAGCTCCCACAGATCATCTGGGGGAGCAAAAGTGCCGCCCGTGTAGGGTATGAACTGAAAAGCGCTGATGTACAGAAATGTCTGATCGTATCGGGAAGTCATGTAATCAAACATCCTATTACCCGAAACATCATTCATTCCCTGGAAAGTCTTGGTATCACCTTCGATGTTTTTGACCGGGTGCTGCCGGAACCTACCGATTCTCTGTGTATGGAAATCGCACAGGAAATCAAGCGCAATCACTACGACTGTGTTTTGGGCATCGGCGGCGGCAGTCCTATGGATGCGGCAAAGGCAGCTTCTTTGATTGCCGGAATCCCGGAAGATATTGAAGATCTGCATGAATACGGTAAGACCGGTACTCGGATGAGGGAGCGGTGGAGCCGTCCCTGTATGCTGGTTTTGATGCCTACTACGTCAGGCACAGGAGCCGAAACAACGGCTAGTGCCGTCATTTCCAGCAAAAAACATGGAATGAAATTCAGTTTTGGCAATCGGAATATGGCTCCTGATTTATGTATCATTGACCCGGAATTTACATTGGGAATGCCTGCAATGCCTACTGCCTATGGCGGCGTGGATGCGTTGGCACACACGATAGAAATTCTGGTTGGTACGGGAGCCAATGCGTATACTAATGCAGTTCTGTTGCCATGCTTGGAGAAAATTTGGGCATGGCTGCCGATTGCAGTACAGGAGCCGGAGAACCTGGAAGCCCGTGAACAACTCTCCTGGGCGGCTCATAATGCCCTTGCAAATGGTGGTATTCCCAACGGACACGCAGCAGCTCATGCCATCGGCTCGCTGTATCATGTGGTCCACGGTCACGCCTGTATGATGGTTTTGCCTGTGGTCATCCGCCATTTTGCGGAAACCGCACAGGAAGCCATCGGACAAATTGCCGTCCGGGTCGGCGTGCCGGTGACTGGCGATGCCCAAACGGATGCCGAAAGTGTGGCAAATGCAATTTTATCATTTTATAAAAGTCTTGGTATGAAGCCGCTGCGGGAGACCTTGCAGGAAAAAGGGTGCCTTGACGATGAGCAAACATTTATAGAAAAAATGATTCCGCTTGTTATGGATGATTTCAAATCCCGTTAGTGGCTCCCGCCTATTCATGGAGACAATTACAGAGAAAAGGTTGGAAAGATTTGTTCCGCAATTTACAAAGAAAAGTGATTGTATAAATAAGCTAAAGGATATTGAGCGTTTACTGCATGGAGCCATTGATATGCACGTTCATGCTTACCGCCTCCTGTCCAGCCTAAACCGGGATCATCCCTCATATATTCTACCAGAAGCACGGGAGGTAGGATATGGACAGAAAAAACGCTCTGGTATTCAACACGGCGCTGCTAACGGCGGTATCGCTCATAATGCGGTGTATAGGCATGGTCTGGCAGGTGTGGCTGGTTTCGCGCATAGGCTCGGCGGGTATAGGGCTGTTCACGCTGGTGCTGTCCGTTGGCTCGCTGGCGGCCACCTTTGCCATTTCCGGCATACGCTACACCTCCACCCGGCTTATCTCCGAGGAGTTGGGCCGGGGCAACTCCGGGGGCGTCACCGCGTCCGTAGCCCGCTGCTGCGCCTACGCCCTGTTCTTCGGCATCTCGGCCATGCTGATACTGTTCCTAACCGCAGAGCGCATTGGCTTTCTGTGGATAGGCGACGCGCGCACGGTGCTGAGTCTGGAAATTCTGTCCTTTTCCCTGCCCTTCGCCTCCCTGTCCTCCGTGCTTTCCGGTTATTTCACGTCCATAGGTAGGGTGTATAAATCCGCGGCGGCTCAGCTGCTTGAGCAGCTTGGTCAGGTGGTGCTGACGGTGGTATTTCTTAAATTCGCCCCCCACGGTGATCTGGAAAAATGCTGCGCGGCTGTTGTGGCCGCGGGGACGCTGGCGCAGATGCTGTCCTTTTGTCTGCTTGAGCTGCTGTATATCTTCGACAGGCGGCAGTACAGGCTTGGAAAGCGCGGGGCGCACATCACAAACCGTATGCTGCGCATAGCCATGCCCCTGGCCCTGTCGGCCTATGCCCGCACTTCCCTGTCCACTCTTCAGCAGATGCTTGTACCTCGGGGGCTGCGGCGGGCGGGGCTGAGCGCGGACAGGGCCATGTCCGACTACGGCATAATTCAGGGCATGGCTTTTCCCGTGGTGAGCTTCCCCGCCTGCTTTCTCATGGCCCTGGGGGATCTGCTGGTGCCGGAGCTTACGGAGGCCCAGGTTGCCGGGCGGGAAAAGCACATAGCAAGGCTCACCACTTCCCTGCTGGAGCGCTGTCTGATATTTTCTCTGGGCGTATCCGCCCTGCTGTTCACCTTTTCCCACGAGCTGGGGCTGACCGTGTACTCCTCGGACACGGCCGGACACTACATAGGCATGCTGGCCCTGCTGGCTCCGGTGATGTATATGGATATGCTCACCGATGCCTGCCTGAAGGGGCTGGGACAGATGCTTTACTCCATGTCCGTAAACGTGCTGGACTCCGTGGTATGCGTGGTAATGGTGCTCACCCTGCTGCCGCGCATGGGGCTGCAGGGCTACATACTGGTAATTTTTGTATCGGAGCTGCTGAATTTTCTCCTGAGCATTTTGCGGCTTCAGTCCATGCTGAAGCTCAGGCTGCGGCCCGGCACAATGCTCACCGCCCTGCTCTGCGCCGTGGGCAGCGCCCAGGGCGCGCGGCTGCTGCTGAATTTTGCAGGAGTGCGCCATCCCGCCGCCCCGGGACTTACGGCAGCCCTGGTCTGCGCGGGGGCGCTGTATATCCTGCTGCTGAAACTGTGCGTGGAAAAAGAAGCATAAAACTTCATGCGCTGTCGGCGCACCGCGATAACAGGCAAAATGTACAGCGCACGAAGTTTTTGCGCATGTGGGCCGTCCCGGCCCACGCGCTTTGATTTCAGGCCGTGCCGCCTGAGGCGGCACATGGCCATTTTGCTATGCAATAGCATAGCAAAAAATCCTGCTGTGAAAAATCACAGCAGGATTTTTTAATTACTCTGATTAGCCGTTCAGGGCAGCCTTTGCCTGCTCGGTGAGAGCGGTGAAGGCGGCGGGGTTGTGCAGAGCGGTCTCAGCCAGCATCTTGCGGTTCATCTCGATACCGGCCAGCTTCAGGCCGTGCATGAAGGTAGAATAGTTCATACCGTTCATCTTGCAGCCGGCGCTGATACGGGTGATCCACAGAGCGCGGAAATCTCTCTTCTTCTGCTTGCGGCCCACATAGGAATAGCGGCCGGACTTCATCATGGCCTGCTTGGCCATCTTGAAGTGCTTGCTCTTGGCGCCCCAGTAACCCTTGGCCATGCCAAGAACCTTATTTCTTCTCTTGCGCGTCATCATTGCGCCTTTAACTCTAGCCATCTCTTAGGTCCTCCTCTTATTTGTAGGGAATCATGCGCTTGATCGCAGACTCATTGGTCACGTCTGCATAGGCACCCTGACGGAGACCTCTCTTGCGCTTGGTATCTTTCTTGGTGAGAATGTGGCTCTTGAAGGCGCGAGCGCGCTTGACTTTGCCGCTCTTTGTGAGATTGAATCTCTTTTTCGCGCCACTATGAGTCTTCAGTTTGGGCATGACTTATTTCTCCTTTACTTGTTCTTTCTTTGCTGTAGGTTGTGCCTTGGGCGACAGGAACATGGCCATGTTTCTACCTTCCAGCTTGGGATTTTTATCTACTGCTGCAATCTCCGCACAGGCATCGGCAAAGCGCTTGAGCAGCTCCTCGCCCAGATTTGTGTGCGCCATCTCTCTTCCTCTGAAGCGAACGGTTACTTTTACGCGGTCACCGTCGTTGAGGAACTTCTGGCCGTTGCGCAGCTTGACGTTAAAATCGTTGTCGCCTATGCTGGGGGACATACGAATTTCCTTGACATCAATCACACGCTGGTTTTTCTTGGCTTCCTTATCCCGCTTTCCCTGCTCAAAACGATACTTGCCGTAATCCATGAGCTTGCAGACCGGGGGATTGGAGCCCGGAGCAATCTTGACCAGGTCAAGATCCCGCTCCTCCGCGATGGACATAGCCGCAGCAGCGGTCATAACACCAAGCTGCTCGCCGCTCTCGCTGATGAGGCGAACCTCCTTGTCGCGGATTTCTTCGTTTATCTGATGATCCATGTTTGCGATACCAACACACCTCCAAGCAAATCGCAGGGGCATTTTAGCCCCGATAAATACAAAGCGCGGATACATGGTATCCGCGCATAAAATCCCGAAAAGCCCCTCTGCTGGCAGAGGAGAAAGACTTTATTAACCGGACTCGCTCCCTGGCGGTACGGTGAGGACGAATACCTTCGCTCCTTCTTTGTTATAAGCCCTGTTAGTATAGCAGAGTATTTTGCTCTTGTCAACAGGGAAATGGATAATTTTTTCCGTTCCGGCAAAGCTATCTCCGAGGTGATGCGATTGAGACCCCTGGAGACCGCAAGTGTATTCTTTACCGGCGCGCTTGGCTACTGGGCGCTTGAACTGCTGTGGCGCGGTCACACACATTGGACCATGCCGCTTACAGGCGGCGTTTGTCTTATTATGATATACATCATAGCCAACTTCACATCAGAGGCTCTGTGGAAAAAATGGGTGATGTGCGCCTGCTGCGTAACCACCGCGGAGTTTCTGGTGGGCATAGTGGTGAACCTGCGCCTGGGCTGGGCGGTATGGGATTACTCATCCATGCCCATGAATCTCTATGGTCAGATATGCCCCCTGTTCACAATGTTCTGGGCGCTGCTTGCCATTCCCTGTGTATTTTTGTGCAATATTCTGCGCTATTTTGTCTTTATCCCCCTGTACCGGAGGGGCGATCACAGTCCCTGAGCCGCCGCCAGCTTGACTATCCGGCTGGTGCCCAGACGGTCGGCCCCGAGAGCTATAAAGCGTTCGGCGTCCTCAAGGCTGGAGATGCCGCCCGCGGCCTTGACCTTTAGATTGGGAGCCGAGTACCTGCGCAGGAGCTCCACATCCTCAGCAGTAGCTCCCCCTGTGGAGAAGCCGGTGGAGGTTTTTATATAGTCCGCCCCGGATTCCGAGACTATTTCACACAGCTTAATTTTCTCATCGTCTGTGAGCAGGCAGGTCTCTATTATCACCTTCAGGACCTTGCCCTCGCAGGCGCTTCTGACCTCGCGAATTTCCTCCAGGAGCTCGTCCCACATGGCGTCCTTGACCCAGCCGAGGTTTATTACCATATCTATCTCGTCCGCTCCGTCCAGCACGGTCTGCTGAGCTTCGGCCGCCTTGATATTCGGCAGGCTGTAGCCGTTTGGAAAGCCTATCACGGTGCATACCGGCAGGCGCCCTTCCAGATACTCGGCGGCTCTCGCCACATAGGAAGCCGGGATGCAGACGGATGCAACGCCGTAGCGCACGCCCTGGTCACAGAGCGTTTCTATCTCCTCCCAGGTGCAGTCGGGTCTGAGCAGAGTATGGTCGCATTTTGCCAAAATTTCACGGATATCCATATAATCATCCTTTCATAACGGGATGACTATATTGTACCCCAAAGCCCGGCCAACATCAATAGCAAAGCCGCTCATATCCGGCATCCAAGGCGAATACACTTTGATATCAAATGATACGAGGTGTGCTTATGGATTATCTTAGAGAGGCAAACCGGGTCGAGCTGTGCGGCACGGCGGCAGGCGGCAGCGTTTTTTCCCACGTCAGCCGGGATGTGGAGTTTTATACCTTTCCGCTGGAGGTGGCACGGCTGTCCGGCAATATCGACAGGCTCAACATCATCGTCCGCCGGGAGCTGCTGGAGCAAACTGAGGTGACGGAGGCAGACTGCCTCACAGTTTTGGGTGAGCTGCGCTCCTTCAACAACAAGAGCGACGTGGGTAACCGGCTTGTCATAACCGTTTACGCCCGTGAGATCATCATGGGCGGCGATTGCGACTGCAACCACGTATGGCTGACGGGAACCCTGTGCAAAAAGCCAAATCTGCGCACCACCCCCATGGGGCGGGACATATGCGACCTTATGCTGGCTGTAAACCGCCACTATGGGCGCAGCGACTATCTGCCGTGCATAGCCTGGGGCTCACGGGCAAGAGAGGCCGCCGCCTGGGACGTGGGCACCGTGGTCTCCCTGGAGGGGCGCATACAGAGCCGGAGATACATAAAAACTCTGGACGGCGTACCTGTGGAGAAAACAGCTTTCGAGGTATCCGTAACAGAGCTGGAGCAGGTGTAGGCACGTTTTCTTAATATGCCAGATGTTGATCCCTATTTGCTTCCGCGCCCAGGTAAAGTTTTGGATATGCGCGAAGCGCCACAGCAATTATTCACTCTTCATTATTCATTATTCACTTAACATCCCGGCTGCCTGTTGGCAGCCGGGATGTTTCATATCATATCAGAAATCAAGCGTTGCAAAGTAGTCCTGGGGGGTCTCGGCGCGGCGGATGAGGCGGGGCGTACCGTCGGGCTGAAGCAGTACCTCGGCGGAGCGGAGCTTGCCGTTGTAGTTGTAGCCCATGGAGTGGCCGTGGGCTCCGGTATCGTGTATCACCACGAAATCGCCCTTTTCTATGAGGGGCAGCCAGCGGTCAACGGCGAACTTGTCGTTGTTCTCGCAGAGGCCGCCGGTGACGTCGTACAGGTGGTCGCAGGGAGCGTCCTCCTTACCTGCCACGGTGATGTGGTGGTAGGCGCCGTACATGGCGGGGCGCATGAGGTTGCAGGCGCAGGCATCCACGCCCACATAGTTCTTGTGGGTATGCTTGTGGTGCAGGCAGCGGGTGACCAGGCATCCGTAGGGAGCCAGCATGAAGCGGCCCAGCTCGGTGCACAGGCGCACATCGCCCATACCCGCGGGCACCAGGATCTCGTTATAGACCTTGCGCACAGCCTCGCCTATATAGGCAATGTCGTTTGCCTGCTGGTCGGGGCGGTAGGGCACGCCCACGCCGCCGGAGAGGTTAATAAAGGTGATATGGCAGCCGGTCTCCTCCTTAAGCTCCACAGCCAGACGGAAGAGCTGCATGGCCAGGGTGGGATAGTAGTCGTTGGTAGTGGTGTTGGAGGCCAGGAAGGCGTGGATGCCGAACTCCTTGGCTCCCTTCTCCTTGAGAATACGGTAGGCCTGGAACATCTGGGGCTTGGTCATACCGTACTTGGCGTCGCCGGGAGAGTCCATGATGGTGTTGCTTATGGAGAAGTATCCGCCGGGGTTGAAGCGGCAGGAAATTTTCTCCGGGATATAGCCTATGGTCTTTTCCAGAAAATCGATGTGGGTGATATCGTCCAGATTGATGGTGGCTCCCAGCCTGGCGGCCAGCTCAAAATCCTCGGCGGGAGTGTCGTTGGAGGAGAACATTATCTCGTCTCCGGTGATTCCGCACTTCTCGCAGAGCATCAGCTCGGTGAGTGAAGAGCAGTCCATGCCGCAGCCCTCCTCCTGGAGTATCTTCATTATAGAGGGGTTGGGAGTGGCTTTTACTGCGAAATACTCTTTATAGCCCTTATTCCATGAAAAGGCGTCATACAGGCGGCGGGCATTCTCGCGTATGCCCTGCTCGTCATAGAGATGGTAAGGCGTGGGGAACTGCTCGGAAAACTTCTGAAGCTGTTCCAGAGTTACAAATGGTTTTTTCATTTTCATCTATCCTTTCAAACCCGATGGAATCGGGTAAATATCTGTTCAGACTTTAGCAAAGCTGAGACGGATGGTAGTGCCGACCCCCGCTTTACTGTCCAGCTCAAGTCTGGCTTTATGGAAAGCCGCGCCGTTCTTGACAATGCTGAGGCCCAGGCCCGTTCCGCCGGTGGCCTTGGAGTGGCTCTTGTCCACCCGGTAAAAGCGCTCGAACACCCGGTTCTGGTGCTCCCTGGGTATGCCCACGCCTGTGTCAGCCACGGTGAGCATTACGCTGTTGCCCATTTCGCGCACGCTCATTGTTACGCTGCCATGGGGACGGTTATATTTTATGGCGTTGTCGCATAGATTATATACCATTTCGTCCAGCAGGCCGGCGTTGCCGAGTATCCTGCCGCCTCCGCCGGACACGGACAGGCTTACTCCATGCTCCTCTGCCTTGGCCGCCAGGCGCTCGGACACGCTCAGCACTACAGGCATAAGCTCCAGCTCCTCTACCGGCAAAGCGGTGCCGCCCTCGTCCAGACGGGACAGGCGCATTATATCGTCGGTAAGCGATATTAGCCGCTGAGCCTCATCGTATATCTTGGAGGCAAACCAGCCGGCGTCCTCCGCTTTGGCCATACCCTCTTTCATAAGCTCGGCATAGCCGGAGATGGAGGTCAGGGGCGTTTTCAGCTCATGGGAGACGTTTGCGGAAAATTCCCGGCGCATTTTCTCCGCCGCCTGATATTCGGTTACATCCCGCAGGAACACCACAGCGCCCCGGATGACCTTTTCAACCGCCACGGGGTTCACGCTCAGCTCCACGGTGCTCTCGCCCAGCTCCAGAAAATCCCGGGCGCTTTTCCCGCCCAGCGCCTCGTTTACCGCAGCCTGGAGCGGCATGGCGTTGTTGGCCGCCATTATGTGCTTGCCCAGAAACTCTCCCGGCTCCGCGCCGAGCATAGAGCATGCGCTGTTGTTCATGGACATAATGATTCCCTTGCGGTCCAGCAGTATAAGCCCCTCCTGCATATTTGCAACCACCAGGCTGAGATTGCGCTCTTTTTCCTCAAGTTCATCCGAGGAATTCTGCAAAAGACTGCTCTGAGCATCAAGTCTGCGTTTTAAATGGGACAGTTCGACATAATCGTCTTCACTTCGCTCCAGAGGACGGACTATACTGTTAGCCAGCAGCAAACTCAGCAGCACAGCCGCCGTAAGCGCCAGGGCCAGGATTATAACAACATAGAAAATATATTCCGGCTCACGCAGCGCTTCGGCGCCGTAATGGTCTATCCAGTAGCGCTCAAGCAGCAGAAAGCTCACGGCCACTACCGCTACCGCCGCTGCCGACAGAGCAAACATGGACTTTGTTATCTTCTCTCTCACGGGCTACCCCACTATCTTGTAGCCCACACCCCGCACCGTCTCCACCAGAGAGCCGGCCTCGCCCAGCTTCTGGCGCAGGGTGCGCACATGGACGTCCACGGTGCGTGTCTCTACATCGCAGCCTATACCCCACACCTTGTCCAGCAGCTTATCGCGGCTGAGAACCCGGCCGCGGTTTTCCATAAGGCAGGACAGCAGCTCAAACTCCTTAAAGGTCAGGCTTATCTCACGGTCGTCCACCATTGCCACGCGCCTGTCGCCGTCTATTACTATGCCGCCCACAGACAGGGTATCTCCCGGACGCTCCTCCGGCACCCGGCGCAGCACGGCGCGGATGCGGGCCAGCAGCTCCATCATGCCGAAGGGCTTTGTAATATAGTCGTCGGCGCCCTTGTCCAGAGCCGTGACCTTATCGAATTCGCTGCCCAGAGCCGTGACCATGATAACAGGTATCTTGGCCGTGGCGGCATTGGCCTTTAGCTTTGCAAGTATACTCAGGCCGTCCTCGCCCGGGAGCATCACATCCAGCAATATAAGCTCCGTGCGGGCCGGCTGGAGCGCCGAGAAAAATGTATCTGCGTCCGGATAGCCCTCCGCCTCATAGGATGAGTTTTTGAGGGCGTAAAGAACCAGCTCACGAATGCTGTTATCGTCTTCAATAAAACAGACCATTTTGTTTCCTCTCATAACGATATACTGCATTAATCATAACACGGAGGAAATTCTCGGTCAAATATAAATTTTCTTTTGACTTTTTATCGTAAATAAACATAAAATCCAACTTTTATTCCAATTTTATGTTGTGAAAAACACCGCAAATCCGCTATAATTGATACAGAAAATGTTGGGAGGTGCTCTTATGAAAGATCTGCGTGCCGCTTCTGTCTCCGCCGCGTCCGGTAAATACCGGGACTGGGAGTATTACGGATGCCACTATGTGCCGGAGAAAAATGCACATATTTTCCGGGTCTGGGCCCCGCGGGCAGAAAGCGTAAGCGTTATCGGGGACTTCAACGGCTGGGATGAGAAGGCAAATATCTGCTCTCCCCTGCCCGGCGGAGTCTGGGAGGCGCTTATCCCCGGTTTGAAGGATGGGGATATCTATAAATACGCCGTCACAGGCTGCCACGGCGCATGCGTACATAAGGCCGATCCCTTTGCCTTCCACAGCGAGACGGGTCCTCGCACAGGCTCCAGGGTCTGGGACATATCCGCCTATTGCTGGCAGGACAGCGTATGGAGGAAACGGGAGCGCCGCCGTGATATGCGAAAAAGCCCTCTGAATATTTACGAGCTGCATATGGGTTCCTGGCGCAAGCCCGGGGACGCCCTGTATCCCTGGTACCGAACTGTAGCCGACGAGCTGGCCGAATACTGCGTGGACATGGGCTACACCCACGTGGAGCTGCTGCCTCTGACGGAATACCCCTACGACGGCTCATGGGGCTATCAGGTCACGGGATATTTCTGCCCCACCTCCCGCTACGGCACGCCCCAGGACTTCATGTACTTCGTGGACAGGCTGCACCGCAGCGGCATAGGCGTTATCATGGACTGGGTCCCCGCGCACTTTCCACGGGACGGGCACGGTCTGGCCATGTTCGACGGAACGCCTGCCTATGAGCGTAGTGAGGCGCGGATGGCCGCCCATCCCCAATGGGGCACGCTGATATTTGATTACGCAAAGCCCGAGGTGCGCTCCTTCCTCATATCCTCCGCGCTGTTTTTCCGGGAGGTCTATCACATAGACGGTCTGCGGGTGGACGCCGTGAGCTCCATGCTGTATCTGGACTACTGCCGCGGGGGCGGCTACACGCCAAACGAGCTGGGCGGCAACATAGACCTTTCCGCCGTGAGCTTTTTGCAGGAGCTGAACACCCGGCTTACTGCCCTGGGCTGCATGACCATAGCCGAGGAGAGCGCCGCCTATCCCGGCGTGACCGCCCAGGTGCGCAGCGGCGGTCTGGGCTTTACCTTCAAATGGGACATGGGCTTTATGCACGACACTCTGGACTATTTTTCCATGGACCCCATATACCGCAGCCATCATCACAGCAAGCTTACCTTTTCCATGATGTACGCCTTCAGCGAGTACTTCATTTTAGCCTTCTCCCACGATGAGGTGGTGCACGGCAAGAAGAGCATGGTGGACAAGATGTACGGCTCCTATGAGGAGAAGTTTGCCGCCCTGAGGGCCATGTACGGCTATCAGTATGCTCATCCGGGCAAGAAGCTGGGCTTCATGGGCGGAGAGTTCGCCCAGTTTATTGAATGGGACTATCAGAAGCAGCTGGACTGGTTCCTGCTGAAATATCCCGCCCATGATTCCACGCGGGAATATATGCGCGAGCTGAATCATTTTTATAAAAGCCATCCCAGCCTTTACCGTGTGGACGACAGCTGGGACGGCTTTGAGTGGCTGAACGTGGACGACTCCAGCCGAAGCTGCATAGCCTTTATGCGCCGTGCAGACAGGGCGCGGGCCATAGTCTGCGTCTGCAATTTCACCCCGGTGTGCTACCAGGACTACATGATAGGCATGAACCGCCCGGGGACGCTGCGTCTGGCGTTAAGCAGCGATGAGAGCCGCTTCGGCGGCTCCGGCGCGGAGCTAAAGCAGGATATCACAGTCAGGAAAAACGGCTTTTACGGCTACAGCCACAGCGCCTTGCTGACTCTGCCGGGCAATAGCTGTTTATACTATGAATTTATTCCATCCGGAAAGGGAGGAAAACGGAAATGACCACGCAGACCTTACGCCGCAGACTTAAAAAGCTATCCGCCGCAAAGGGACTGGAAGCACCGCCAAATATACTCATAGCCGCCGCCGAGTGCGCGCCTCTGGCCAAAACCGGAGGACTGGCAGATGTGATAGGCACTCTGCCGGCCTCTCTGCGTTCTCTGGGCTTTGACGCACGGGTCATCATTCCATGCCACAGGGTCATCAAGGAACGCTATGGGGACAAGCTGCAGCTCATAACGGAATTTGAGGTGCGGCTGGGTTGGAGGCGCCAGTACGTTGGCGTCATGCTCCTTAAGCTTGGCCGTGTACCGGTGTATCTCATAGACAATGAGTTCTACTTTGGAAACAAGATTTACGAGGACGGAGATTTCGGCGGCGAGCAGTACGCCTATTTCTGCCGCGCCGTACTGGAGACTCTGCGGCGCATAGACTTTGTGCCCCAGCTGATACACTGCAACGACTGGCACACCGCAGCCATACCCATGCTGCTGCGCACTCAGTACGGCGGCACGGAGCTGGAGGGTGTGCGCACGGTATTCACCATACACAACATAGCCTATCAGGGCCAGTTCGGCTGCGGCTTTTTGGGGGATGTACTGGAAATTGACCCCAAATACCACACCTGGGAGTATCTGGTGGAATGCGGCTGCGGCAATCTTATGAAAAGCGCCTGCATATTTGCAGACAAGGTAAACACCGTAAGCCCCAGCTACGCCGCCGAGATACTCACTCCGGAATACGGCGAGGGTCTGGACAAGGTGCTGCGCGCCTGCTCCGGCAAGCTCTCCGGCATAGTGAACGGCATAGACATGCGCGCTTTTGACCCTGAGACGGATCCTGCCCTGCCCGAGCATTTCTCGGCCGCCGAGCCAGGCGGCAAGGGCGCCTGCAAGGACGGTCTGTGCGCCGAGCTGGGCCTGGACGGCGGCGCTCCCCTGCTAAGCATGGTTACCCGCATGACGCCCCAGAAGGGCTTCGACCTGGTCATTCCTGCCATGGAGGAGATATTGAGCCGCGGCTTCAGCTTTGTGCTGCTGGGCACGGGAGAAAAGCGGTATGAGGACTTCATGCGCAAAGCGGAGCTTGAGCATCCCGGACGGGTGCGTGCGGTTCTGAGCTACAACGAGGAGCTGGCCCACCGGATATACGCCGCCTCTGACTTTTTCCTCATGCCCTCCAAATTTGAGCCATGCGGCATATCCCAGATGCTGGCCATGCGCTACGGCGCCCTGCCCATAGTCCGGGAGACCGGAGGACTGCGGGACACGGTCTCGTCCTACAATCAGTACACCGGCGAGGGCACGGGCTTCGGCTTTGCCCGCTTCGACTGCACGGATATGCTCTCGGCGCTGGACAGGGCTCT
Source organism: Candidatus Heteroscillospira sp. (assembly GCA_050943935.1). GTDB lineage: Bacteria > Bacillota > Clostridia > Oscillospirales > Oscillospiraceae > Heteroscillospira. The sequence goes on from JBMNQC010000001.1 coordinate 18,659, forward strand.
GGCGGCATACGGCGACAATGAGCGGCTCGCTTTCATCAGGCGCAGCGCCATGGAGTCGGATTTCAGCTTTACCTCCTCTGCCTTTGAATATGCTAAGCTTTATCTGGACACGCTCTAAGTTAAGTGCTATGATATAGATATAAATATTTGGAGGCTTACTATGAGCGACTATATCATCCTGACCGATTCGTCCTGTGACCTGCCCGCAGAGCTGTGCGAAGAGCTGGACATAGAGGTTCTGCCTCTCACAGTACATCTTGACGGAAAGACCTACCGCAACTATCTGGACTGGCGCGAGATACAGCCCGCCGCTTTCTATAAAGCGCTCAGGGACGGAAAGACGGCCACCACCTCCGCCGTAAACATAGACGACTTTTTATGCGCCTTCCGCAGCTACCTCAGTACCGGCAAGGATGTGCTGTATATCGGCTTTTCCTCTGCCCTCAGCTCTACCTTCTCCTCTGCCGCAGCTGCCATCACTCTTCTGGAGTCGGAGCTGACGGACTTTCCCGGCCGCAGAGTGCTGGCTGTGGACTCCCGCAGCGGCTGCTTGGGTCAGGGCCTGGTCGTATATCACGCCGCTAAGGCAAGAGCCGAGGGCAAGAGCATAGACGAGGTGCGCCTGCTGGCTGAGGAGCTTAAAATGCGCGCCTGTCACTGGATAACCGTAAGCGACCTGCACTATTTCAGCCGCGGCGGCCGGCTCTCCTACACCAGCGCCTTTGTAGGCTCCGTGCTGGGCATAAAGCCTCTGCTGCGCGTAAACAGCCAGAGCATACTGGAGATGCAGTCAAAGGTCAGAGGGCGGAAAAATTCCATAAGCGCCCTTGTGGACAAGCTGCAATACGCCGACGATATTCATAATCAGGTTATTTTCCTTGGTCATACCGGCTGTCCCATAGACGCCGCCGTGCTGGCCGGCGAGGTCCGCGCCCGGTTTAAGCCCAAGGATATTATCATAAGCAACGTGGGACCCGTGGTGGGCTCCCACGCCGGCCCCGACGCCCTGGCCCTGTTCTTCCTGGGCGAGCGGGATATGCCGTAATGAAAAAAGACCGGATAAAATCCGGTCTTTTTTTAGTTAAGAGTGAAAAATGAATAGTGAATAATTGTGGTGGCGCTTCGCGCATTTATTCTTCCTTGGGACTGGAGAAAAAACAGAACCAGACGATACAGGCGAAAAATATACGAATCAATACACATGCATTACTTGGATAATCGAACAGCGCAATACCGGCAATGCCAAGCAGCATAAGCTTTTCAGTAGAATAAAAAGGGTATTTCTTCATACGCTACCTCGCTGGTTTTTATTTTGCCAATGTTTCCATAGTATCTACTTTGCAAATATTATAAGCTCAAATTTAGAATATCACGTAAAACACAGCAAGTCAATTCACAACAGCACCAATATCAACCAGAACTTTTGGTAAAAAAGCTAATTGCACCATATTAATTCAAAACCCGGATGTCACAGACATCCGGGTTTTTATGTTCAGGATTTACTTGTTCTGAATGTACTCGTCGATGCTCTGAGCGGCGGTCTTGCCGGCGCCCATGGCGAGGATGACGGTAGCGGCGCCGGTAACGGCGTCACCGCCGGCGAACACGCCCTCGCGGGAGGTGGCCATGGCGTCGTTGGCTACGATGCAGCCCTTGCGGTTGGTCTCCAGTCCCTCGGTGGTGGACTTGATGAGGGGGTTGGGGCTGGTGCCGATGGCGATGATGACAGCGTCAACATCCAGGACGAAGTTGGAGCCGGCCTTCTCGATGGGACGGCGGCGTCCGCTGGCGTCGGGCTCACCAAGCTCCATCTCGACGCACTCCAGACCGCAGACGTGGCCCTTCTCATCGCCAAGAACCTGCACGGGGTTGTTCAGGAGCTTGAAGATGATCTCTTCCTCCATTGCGTGGTGGACCTCTTCCTTACGGGCGGGCAGCTCGTCCATGCTGCGGCGGTAGACGATATACACCTCGTCGGCGCCCATGCGCTTGGCACAGCGGGCGGCATCCATGGCCACGTTGCCGCCGCCGACAACGGCGATGCGCTTGGCCTTCTTGATGGGGGTATCGTACTCGTCCAGATAAGCCTTCATGAGGTTTATACGGGTGAGATACTCGTTGGCGGAGTAAACGCCCAGCATATTCTCGCCGGGGATGTGCAGGAACTGGGGCAGACCGGCGCCGGAGCCGATGAACACGGCCTCGAAGCCATCCTCAAACAGCTCGTCCACGCTCATGGCGCGGCCGATAACGGCGTTGGTGACTACCTTTACGCCGAACTCCTCCAGCTTCTTGATCTCGCGGGCCACAATGGCCTTGGGGAGACGGAACTCGGGGATACCGTATACCAGAACTCCGCCGGGCTTATGGAAAGCCTCAAAGATGGTGACGTCATAGCCCTTGCGAGCCAGGTCGCCCGCGCAGCTGAGTCCGGCGGGTCCGGAGCCGATGACGGCGACCTTGTGGCCGTTGGACTCGGGCTTTGCGGCGGTATCAGCGCCGTCCTTCTGCATACGGTAGTCGGCGACAAAGCGCTCCAGACGGCCCACGCCCACAGGCTCGCCCTTTATGCCGCGGACGCACTTGCCCTCGCACTGGTTCTCCTGGGGGCAGACGCGGCCGCAGATGGCGGGCAGGGAGTTGGTGGAGGTGATGACATCATAAGCGCCGTCGAAGTCGCCCTCGGCGACCTTGGCGATGAACTCGGGGATGCGCACGTTTACGGGGCAGCCGGAAACGCAGGGCTTGTTCTTGCAGTTGAGGCAGCGCTTTGCCTCGTCAATGGCCATCTCGGCGGTATAGCCCAGAGCCACTTCATCAAAATTCTTGTTTCTTACCAGAGGCTCCTGCTCAGGCATGGGGTTTTTAGTGAGAGACATATTAGCCACGGCGAACACCTCCTGTAATTCTGCAAACATGCTGTTTAGCTTCGGTCTCCTCATCGCGGTAGAAGGAGTTGCGGTTGAGCAGCTCATCCCAGTCGACCTGGTGACCGTCAAACTCGGGACCGTCAACGCAGGCGAACTTGGTCTCGCCGCCGACGGTGACGCGGCAGCCGCCGCACATACCGGTACCATCTATCATGATGGGGTTCAGGGAGACAATGGTCTTTATGCCGTAGGGCTTGGTGGCCACGCACACGAATTTCATCATAATGGTGGGGCCAATGGCGACGACCTCGTCATAATTGCGGCCGGACTCGATAAGCTCCTTGAGCTTGTCGGTGGTGAAGCCCTTCCAGCCGTAGGAGCCGTCATCGGTGCACAGGTGGAGATTGGTGCAGCCCGCACGCATCTCATCCTCGAGGATAACAATATCTTTATTGCGGAAGCCGGCAATCATGTCGACTTCTATACCGGCGTCATGCATACCCTTGGCAACAGGATAAGCAATGGCGCAGCCCACGCCGCCGCCTACAACGGCCACGCGCTTCAGGCCCTCCATATTGGTGGGTCTGCCAAGAGGACCGACGAAATCGGCAATGTAGTCGCCCTCTTCCATCAGATTGAGCATCTGAGTGGACTTACCGGCGGGCTGGAACATGATGGTAACAGTACCCTTCTCACGGTCGTAGTCTGCAATAGTAAGAGGAACACGCTCGCCCAGCTCATCCAGACGGAAGATGATGAACTGACCAGCCTTGCACTTTCTTGCCACCAGAGGTGCCTCAATGACCATCTCCGTAGTGGTGGCTGCTGCGTTCAAAACGCGCTTTTTTATAATTTTGTACATAACCAACCCTCTATTTCAATATTGTGCTGAGCACCCTGACATTATAGCACATTTTTTTCGTCAAGAAAATAGCAAAACAAGTCAAAATCTATGGATTTTATCTTGATTGAGCATTTTTTAACGTGGTTTTCAATAGTTTTTTGTTATATCATTCACACACAAATTTATTTCTGCGAATTTCACCTCAAAAAAAGCCGAAACAGGGGCGGCGAATCAGCAGTCCGCTCCCCTGTTCAGATTATAACACTCTGCTGCCCCACGGCAATTAATTGTATCTTTCTACAAGCTCATGAGCTTTTCGGACACATCCTCAAAGCGCATACCCCGTGAGGCCTTTACCAGTACGCAGTCTCCGGGAGCAATCAGCCCGGGCAGGGCATCCAAAAGGGCCTGTTTTTCGTCAAAATGGAGCGCATTTCCAGTTGCAGCAGCGGACTCATACATATATTTTGCCATTTCTCCATGGGTAATCACCAGCTGTACCGTCTTGGCCGCCAGCTCTCCAACCCGGCGGTGCAGAGCGGGAGAGTCCTTTCCAAGCTCCAGCATATCACCGAGAACGCACACCTTTCGTCCAGGCAGAAGAGCCAGGGAGCGCAGGGCGGAGGCAAGGGAATTGGGGTTTGAGTTATAACAGTCATCTATAACAACGCATCGACCGGTGTCCACAGCCCGTGAGCGGCGGCCAACGCTTTCGTAGCCGTTTATCCCCTGGGAAATCTCCTCATCCGTGAGGCCCAGCATAAAGCCCGCGGCGGCTCCCGCCAGGGCCGCGTACACAAGATGGTCGCCGAAGGCGCGTATACGCGCGTGGAGTCTTCTCTCTCCGAAGCGGATATCCAGCTCCATGCCGTCCAGGCCCAGGGCGCGGACATTTTCGGCCCGGATATCGTTATGGGGCTCAAGGCCGTAGCTGAGAGTTTTTATTGGCGCGGCGTAACCGCGCAGCTTTTGGTCGTCGCCGTTTATGAGCAGGAGGCTGTTTTTATCCATGCCCTCCGTGACGGCGGTCTTTGCCTTCAGAACACCGTCCAAGTCACCCAGCTTCTCCAGATGTGAGAAGCCCACGGTGGTGATAACCGCGGCTGTAGGGCGCACCATGGCGGTGAGGCGCTCCATCTCACCGAAGTCGGAAATGCCCATCTCCACCACGGCGGCCTCATGCTCCTGCCGCAGGGACAGCAGCGTGAGCGGCACGCCCAGCTCATTATTGTAGTTGCCCTGGGTTTTCAGCGTATTGAAGCGCTGTGAGAGTACCGAGGCCATCATCTCCTTTGCGGAGGTCTTGCCCACGCTGCCGGTGACGCCTATGACGGGGATATCGAACCGTCTCCTGTACCAGGCGCTCAGCGCGCCCAGGGCGGTCTGGGTGTTGTCAACAAGGATATAGGGCAGCTCCGTATAGCCCGGGTCACGCTGGCAGATGGCGCACAGAGCGCCGCTTTGGCGGCAGGACTCCAGATAATCATGGCCGTCCACCCGCTCGCCGGGAATAGCGGCAAAGAGGCAGCCCTCCCCCGCCTCACGGCTGTCCCGGGTTACAAAGCTTATCTCTCTGTCCAGCACGGCAGGATCTCCCACAAATTTGCCGCCGCAGACTTTGGTGACGGTGGCCGGTGTCATTCCCTTCATAGGTACTTAGCCTCCGAAACCTCGATTATCTTCTCACACAGCTCCCCGAAGTCCATTCCCTGGGCAGCGGCCATCTGGGGGATGAGGCTGGTTGGGGTCATGCCGGGCAGGGTGTTGGCCTCAAGGCAGAAGATGGTGCCATTCCCGTCCATAAGGAAGTCCACACGGCAGTAGGCGTCTATGAGCAGGAGGCGGTTCACCTTCTCGGCCTCACGCTGGACACGCTCGGTCTCCTCCGCCGTCAGGGGCGCGGGGCATAGCTCCTCGGTAAATCCGGCCTGATATTTGTTCTTGTAGTCGTAGAAGCCGCTTTTGGGAATGATCTCTATGACGGGCATGGCCTCGCCGTCCATGACGCCGACGGTAAGCTCACGGCCGCGGATATACTGCTCAACTATAAGCTCATCCTCATAGGCGAAAGCCATCTCAATATGCTCTTCATATTCGGCGCTGTCGCTGACAATATAAGTACCCACGCTGGAGCCGCCGGAGCATGGCTTTACCACGCAGGGGAAGCCCACGTTTCCATATGGAGTCTCGCCCCTTTTAAGTCGGATTCCGCCGGGCACGGATACGCCGCCGGTCTGAAGCAGGCTCTTGGTGACGCCCTTGTTCATGGCTATGGCGCTGCCCAGATATCCGCAGCCGGTATAGCGGATGCCGTGGATATCAAAGAAGGCCTGGAGCTTGCCGTTCTCGCCTTCCTCGCCGTGGAGAGCCAGAAAAGTGATATCCGCAGCGCGGCATATCTCCACCACGTTTTCTCCCACCAGGCTGTCATCGGATTGCTTTCTGCTGGCACGGACGGCGGCCAGGTCCGGCAGGCTCTCGCCCACCGCCGCGCCAAGCTCCGGCTGAGGCAGGTCGAATATCTCCTCAGGACGGCTGTAAGAGCCGGTGTAGCCGAAAAATACGTCCACCAGCACAGCCTTGTGTCCCCGGGCGCGCAGGGCTTTTACCACCCCGGTGCCGCTGGAAATGGAGACGTCGCGCTCGTTGCTGAGGCCGCCGCATAGAACCACTATATTCATTTAAAAACACTTCCTTAAATAACTAACGGATATTTATGGTATTATAGCACATTCATTTGTCCTGTTCAACCGAATGGTGGGCGAAGAATTTATCAAAAAACCTTGTATACACACAAAATATTTGATATACTATTTAGGCTGTTTATACGACGAAAGGATGCGAAACATGCCATACATAGTTCTCGACCTTGAGTGGAATCAGGCCATGTCCTCCAAGGCATCTGTATTTAACAAGCTCCCCATACGTCTGCGGGGCGAAATAATACAGATAGGCGCCGTGAAGCTTACTGAGGATTTTAAGCCCGCAGAGGAATTTCAGATGGATATTCGGCCGGTATATTTCCGCCGGATACATTATAAGGTCAAAAAGCTCACCGGCTTCGACAAGGAGAGGCTGGCCGGCGGTGTGAAATTCAAGCACGCCATTGAGGAGTTCCTCAAGTGGTGCGGACCGGACTGCACCTTCCTCACCTGGGGCTTTGACGACAAAAATATCATGGAGCAGAACCTGATAGTCCACGACCTTGATATAGACTGGATGGGCAGCTGGATAAATCTTCAGGTGATATACAATCTCCAGGTGGATGGAGACAGGAATCAGAAGAGCCTGGCCACCGCCATGGAGCATTTCGGTATAGAACAGACCCGCGTGGCCCACGATGCATTGGGAGATGCCTACAACACGGCTCTGGTCTGCTCCAGGCTTGACCTTCCAGCCGGACTCGAGCAGTATAATTCCGCTTCGCGTATGCTCCCCTGCTCCCGCAGCTGCAAGGAACACTCACCGGACGACGGCGTTGAGCCTCTGGACCACATTGCCCTGGAGGGACATACCAGCCGTGAGGATGTTTGGGAAAACGAGGCCCTCAGCGCTTTCAAATGTCCGGACTGCGGCGGGGCAACCACTATGTCCCGTTGGGTCAATCAGGGCGACAAGCGCTATATCAGCATAGCCTCCTGCCCGGAGCACGGCGGCTTTCTTGTGCGTGTGCGTCTGCGCCATTGTGACGACGGCACATGGTCGGCAAACCGGCTGGTATACCGTGCCGATGAAAAGATGGAGGAATTTTACCGCGCCAAGAGCACCCAAAACCGCCGCATGCGCAGGCGCAGGAGAAAATCTGCTAAAAAAGCATAAGAAATCGGAGCGCGAACACATTCGCGCTCCGATTTCTTATAATACTCAGCGTTTTGCGCCTTCGAATCCCAGCAGGATGCCGCCGCGTTCTGCATAGTAGCTGCAAAGGCCGCTGGTGGGCATGATATGTATCTCACAATCCCGGAAGCGGCTGCGGATATTTTCGGCCAGATAGTCCGCTGCCTCCTGATTGAAGCAGTGGCCTATAATAACTCTTCCGCCGTTGTAGCCCCGCTCAAGCATCTCGGCTATCATTTTGTCGTACACCTTCAGCTTTCCGCGCAGCTTATGCAGCAGCTCCAGAGTTCCCTCATCGCTGGCAATTCCCAAAATCTTAATACCTAAAATACCGGCTATATTGCCGGCAAGGCGGCTTACACGTCCGTTTTTTATCAGATTTTCCATGGACTGAAGAGCAAACAGCAAATAGGTACGTCGCTGATATTCGTTTATATGGCTGCGGATAGCGCTAAACTCCAGTCCTTCAAGCATAAGCTCCGCCAGACGGTGCGCCAGCAGGCTTATCTCGGCGCCGGCTGATTTGGAATCTATAAGATATATATTGCGCTCCGGATACTGTTCACGGAACATCTTTGCCGCCACCTGAGCGCTGGCGAAGCTGCCGGAGAGAGAGCCTGTGATAGTGATGACGAAAACGTTTTCGGACTTCTCATAGGCGCTGAGCCATGTATGTGGACTGGGAGCCGCGCTGCCCGTTCTGCCCTTATGGGCATACATGGCGGCCATGAAGCCCGGCACATCCAAGTCGAAATCGTCAACGAACTGCTGTTCGCCTATATCCAGCTTCAAAGGGACTCTTGTAAAATCTATGAGACCTTCACCAGCCGGCGGCACTCTGAGGTCACAGCCCGAATCTACAACAATACCGTATTTCATTATATCCCCCACCCTATCTAGTATGTAATACCAGATAATATTATATTTCACATTCTTCTATATTGCAAGAATTATTTTATGCAGGCACGAAAAAATTTTATTCTCTTCCTGCTATTGCAGAAAGCTGCTTGTATTTTAATCTATAATACGATATGATTAAGCTGTAAACTTAAATTGACAGGATGTGCAGACGTGAACATACTGGTATCAGCTCAGGAAAAAGATATTGAAATATGCAGCGCAATCCTTGAGTCCGCCAAGGCTTTTCAGCGTGAGCAGGGCTTTGTGCAATGGACAGACGACTATCCCAATATAGACGTAATACGGGACGATGTGAAAAATTCCAAGGGATATGTGGTAAAATCCGGAGAAAAAATCGCCGGATATATGTGCATTGATTTCGATGGGGAACCAGCTTATGATAAAATTGAAGGGAACTGGAACACCACGGAGCCCTACGCTGTGGTGCACCGCATGGCGTTCAGCCCGGAGTTCAGGGGAATAGGTCTGGCTGACATCACCTTTAAGCTCATAGAGGAGCTGTGCGTAGACAGAGGCGTTATGAGCATACGCATAGACACGGATTTTCCCAACAAGCGCATGCAGCACATTCTGGAGAAGAACGGCTTTGTAAATTGTGGCGTTATAGTTTTTCAGGGCAGCGGCAAACTGGCTTACGACAAAACGCTGTAGCATAAGGGTATGCATTTTAAGAGGAAAATTTTTAAAATACTATTGACATGCGCACTTTAAAGTGTTACACTATGTATCACTAAAGGCCAGGACCGGAAATAAGTACATACGCCCAAGTCTCTCAGAGAGCTGCCGGATGGTGCAAGGCAGCGGGACGGAGCGTTTGGAATACATTCCGTGAGCTGCGCACCGAAAGGCTGTGCCGAGTAGGCTGCGACGGGTTCGCCCGTTAAAGCGATAGGGTATGTCAGTACCCGATAAGGCTTCCTGCCGCGAGGCGGAGGCGAATAGAGGTGGTACCACGGAACATTACATCCGTCCTCTGCTGTATGCGGAGGGCGGATTTTTTCGATCATTAAGCCGACTCCGCAAAAAATAATCGGAAAGGTCTGGTAAAAATGATCGTCAAATCTCTTATGCTCCTTGTGTTCTTCGGTGTTATGCTGGCTGTAGGCATCTACTGCCGCAGGCACGCCACAGACGTGAACGGCTTTGTGCTGGGCGGACGCTCCGTGGGCCCCTGGCTCACGGCCTTCGCATACGGCACCTCTTACTTCTCCGCAGTCGTGTTCGTGGGCTACGCCGGACAGTTTGGCTGGAAATACGGCATTGCCGCCACCTGGGCAGGCATAGGCAACGCCCTGCTGGGCTCTTTGCTGGCCTGGGTTGTTCTGGGACGGCGCACCCGTATCATGACCCAGCATCTGGACAGCGCCACCATGCCTCAGTTCTTCGGCAAGCGCTTTGACTCCCCGGCGCTGAAGATAGCCGCCTCGGTCATCATCTTCATCTTCCTCATCCCCTACACCGCTAGCCTCTACAACGGCCTCAGCCGCCTGTTCGGCATGGCATTCAACATCGACTACTCCGTATGTGTGCTTGTAATGGCCGCGCTCACCGCCGTATACGTCATAGCGGGCGGCTACATGGCCACCGCCATAAACGACTTCATTCAGGGCATAATCATGCTGGTGGGCATCTGCGCCGTCATAGGCGCCGTGCTGAAGAGCCAGGGCGGATTCATGGCGGCTCTGGACGGGCTTGCGGCAATAGAGGACGCCGAGGTCAGCTCCGCTCCCGGTGTGTTCGCCTCCTTCTTCGGCCCCGACCCCATAAATCTGCTGGGTGTGGTGCTGCTCACCTCCCTGGGCACCTGGGGTCTGCCCCAGATGGTTCAGAAATTCTACGCCATCAAGAGTGAGAAGGCTATAAACACCGGCACAGTCATCTCTACTGTTTTCGCCCTGATCGTGGCGGGCGGCTGCTATTTCCTGGGCGGTTTTGGGCGGCTGTTCTCTGATAAAATAGACATAGCCGCCAACGGCTACGATTCCATCATCCCCACCATGCTCTCCGGTTTGCCCGATTTTCTCATTGCCGTGGTGGTTATATTGGTGCTCTCCGCCTCCATGTCAACCCTTTCCTCCCTGGTGCTGACCTCCAGCTCCACGCTTACTTTGGATCTGCTGAAGGGCCATGTAATAAAGGATATGGATGAAAAGCGTCAGCTCCTCATCATGCGCTGCCTCATAGTGGTGTTCATCGCCATCTCCGTTGTGCTGGCAATCATTCAGTACAAGTCCAGCGTGACCTTCATAGCCCAGCTCATGGGCGTAAGCTGGGGCGCTCTGGCCGGAGCCTTCCTTGCCCCCTTCCTGTACGGCCTGTACTGGAAGCGCGCCACCAGGGCCGCCTGCTGGGTCAGCTTCCTCTTCTCCACTCTGGTGATGATAGCCAATATATTCGTCCGCGCCTCCTTCCCCGTTATTCTCCGCTCCCCCATCAACGCCGGCGCATTCTGCATGGTTGCAGGCCTTGTTATCGTGCCCCTTGTGAGCATCCTCACTCCCGCCCCCGAAAAGGAGCTGGTAGAGAGCGCCTTCGCCTGCTACAACTCGGACGTTGTGGTCAAGGCCAAGTCCAATCTGGGCGATAAGGCTTGAAAAGCACGCCGTTCTGACGTACAATGGAGCATATTTAAATTTCTGCGAGGTAACACCATGGCAAGACAGCTCCGCTGCGCGGCTATACACGATTTATCCTGCTTCGGCAAGTGCTCACTCACCGTCGCCCTGCCCATGCTCTCGGCGGCTGGCATTGAGTGCTGCTGCATACCCACGGCCATACTCTCCACCCACACCGGCGGCTTCCGGGGCTACACCTACCGTGACCTCACGGATGATATTCTGCCTGTTGCCCGCCACTGGCGCAGCGAGGGCATAGCTCCCGACGCCTTTTACACCGGCTATCTGGGCTCCCCCGCCCAGGTGGAAATAGTTGAGCGTCTGCTCAAAATGCTGGACCCGGAGTGCAAGGCTTTCCGCCTCATTGACCCTGTCATGGGCGACCACGGCCGGCTTTACAACGGCTTTGCCCCGGATTTCCCAGTACTCATGCGCGGGCTTATCCGCGCGGCCGATGTGATATGCCCCAATATAACCGAGGCCGCCCTGCTCACCGACCTGGAATACCGGCCTGACGGCCACAGTAAGGAGTATATACTCTCCCTGCTGGGCGGACTGGCAAAGCTTGGCGCAAAGCGCATAGTGCTCACGGGGGTCTCCTTTGACGGGGACAGCGTCGGCGCGGCGGTATGGGAAAACGGCAGGGCTGAATATGTGTGCGCACCCAGAGTTGAGGGCATATACCACGGCACCGGTGACGTCTACGCCTCCGCTCTGCTGGCCTGTCTCCTGAACGGGCGCAGCCTTCGGGACGCGGCGCAGTTTGCCTGCTCTTTTACAGCCGACTGTGTGCGCCTCACAAAGGAGACCATGCCGGAGGTGCACTACGGCGTGCGCTTTGAGGCCCTGCTGCCGTCGCTCATTGATGAGCTTTATAAATAAAAATTTCCATACAAAAATCCGCCCGCCCCGGCACATAATAGTGTCGAGGTGAGCGGAATGGATAAGAAAAGAAAGCAGCTCAGCCGAAACCAGATTCTGGAGCTGGACCCCCAGCTGAATCCGGAGCAGCGGCTGTGCCCCAACTTCGACAGCACCAGCATATACCTTCAGACCATTGCGGAGCCCGATACCATGGGTATGCGCGTTCTGGACAACTGCGCCGAAGAGCACGCAATGAGCTGAAAACCCAAGCAAAAAGACAGCCAATCTTTGATTGACTGTCTTTTTGCCTGGATCAAGTGGCTTTGCCACTTGACCCAGAAGACTGCGAGGCTGAATATTAAACAGAGGCAGACGGTAAAAAACCGTCTGCCTCAAAAATTTTACACCATTTTCTCGCTCATTTTGGTTCCGGCGAGGATGTGGAAGTGCAGATGGTGCACAGTCTGGCCGGCGTCCTCTCCGCAGTTGGAGATAACGCGGAAGCCCTTTTCCAGTCCCTCGGCCTTTGCTATCTCGGCTATAGCCTCGAAGCAGGCGGCCACAGCGCCGGAGTTTTCCGCGGTGATCTCACCGGCGGAGCCTATGTGCTCCTTGGGAATGACGAGGATATGTGTGGGCGCCTGGGGAGCTATATCGCGGAAGGCATAGACAGAATCGTTCTCGTAAACCTTGGCAGAGGGAATGTCCCCAGCAATTATCTTGCAGAAAAGGCAGTTTTCCATAGCTATGACCTATCCTTTCAAATTTTTAAAGTCCGAGTTTCTCGGCTACAAAGTTGTCCACAGCGGCCATTGCGTCATCCAGCTTCAGCACATCGGTGCCGCCGCCCATGGCGCTGTCAGGCTTGCCGCCGCCCCGTCCACCGCAGATGGGGACTATGGCCTTGATGATATCTCCGGCCTTGACGCCCCTGGCGATGGCCTCCTTGCCGCAGACAGCAAGCATGGAGATCTTTCCGCCGTTGATGGCCGCGAACACGGCCACGGCGCTCTCGTCGCGCTCACGGACCATATCGCCCATGCGGCGCAGCTCGTTTGGCTCCACATCGCTGCGGGTGACGGTGAGGACATTGAGTCCGCCTATCTTCTTGGCGGCGAACAGGAAACGCTCTATCTCACCGCTCATGAGCTGGTCGCGCATTTTCTCCATCTGGCGGCGGTTGTCTCTCAGCTCGCCCATGACGGCCTCGGCCTTCTCGCGCAGCTCTCCGGGCTTGGTCTTGAGAACGGCCGCAGCCTCAAACAGCATGGCCTGGTTGCGGTTCATGGTTTCCAGGGACACAAGGCCGGTGGTGGCCTCTATACGGCGCACGCCGGAGGCAACGGAGAACTCGCTGGTGATATGGAACACGCCGACCTTGGCGGTGTTGTCCAGATGGGTGCCACCGCAGAACTCCACGGAGTAGCCGCTGCCCATATCCACCACGCGAACGGTATCGCCGTACTTTTCGCCGAAGAGAGCAATAGCTCCGCGCTTCTTGGCCTCTTCAATCGGCAGCACGTCTGTATGGATATCATAGCCCTCCAGGATGGCGGAGTTTACCATGGCGTTGACCTGAGCCAGCTCCTCGCTGGTCATGGCGGAGAAGTGGGTGAAGTCGAAGCGGAGCCTGTCCGGCTCGACCAGAGAACCGGCCTGGCGGACATGGTCGCCCAGGACGGTGCGCAGAGCCTTATCCAGCAGGTGGGTGGCGCTGTGGGCGCGCATAACTGCCTTGCGGCGCTTCTCATCTATTGTAACGCTGACGGTATCGCCCAGCTTCATCATGCCGGAGCGCATAACGCCGTAGTGCATGAACTTGCCGCCCTTGTTCTTCTGTACGTTGGTGACGGCGAAAACGCCGTTTTCGGTGGTGATAGTGCCGTGGTCGGCTACCTGGCCGCCCATTTCGGCATACATAACCGTCTTGTCCAAAACCAGTATGGCCTCGGAACCGGCGGCTATCTCATCGCGCAGCTCATCCTCTGCAACTATGGCCAGTATCTTGCCCTCGCTGGTCTTGTGCTCATAGCCCACGAACTCGGTCTCGGGCATATCCTTACCGAACTCTATACCGGCCCAACCAAGGTCGCCCAGAGCCTCGCGGGCCTTGCGTGCGCGCTCCTTCTGCTCTTCCATGAGCTTATCAAAGCCGTCCTTGTCCACGCTCATGCCCTCATCCTCAGCCATCTCGATGGTCAGGTCTATGGGGAAGCCGTAGGTATCGTAGAGCTTAAAGGCGTCGGCGCCGGAGAAGGTCTGCTCCCCCGCGGCCTTATGGCCGGATAGCATCTCATCGTAAATCTTCATGCCGGAGTCGATGGTCTTGGCAAAGTTCTCTTCCTCGGTGCGAATGACCTTGGTGATATAATCCTGACGCTCCTTCAGCTCGGGGTAGGCGCCCTCGTTCTCATGCACAACAGTATCGCAGACCTCATAGAGGAAGGGCTCGTTCACGCCAAGGAGCTTGCCGTGGCGGGCTGCCCGGCGGAGCAGCCGGCGCAGAACATAGCCGCGTCCCTCGTTTGAGGGCAGAACGCCGTCGCATATCATGAAGGTGGAGCTGCGGATATGGTCGGTGATGACGCGCAGGGAGATATCGGTCTTTGCGCTCTCGCCGTAGTGGGCGCCGGTGATTTGGCTGACTCTGCGGGTGATGTTCATAACGGTATCCACATCGAACAGGCTGTCCACATCCTGGCAAACAACAGCCAGACGCTCAAGACCCATGCCGGTATCGATGTTCTTCTGAACAAGGTCGGTATAGTTGCCCTCACCGTCGTTATTGAACTGGGTGAACACGTTGTTCCAGACCTCTATATAGCGGTCGCACTCGCAGCCCACGGTGCAGCCGGGCTGACCGCAGCCGTACTTCTCTCCGCGGTCATAGTAAATCTCGGAACAGGGACCGCAGGGACCGGAGCCGTGCTCCCAGAAGTTGTCGCCCTTGCCGAAGCGGAATATCCTGTCGGCGGGGATGCCTATTTCATCGTGCCAGATGTGGAAGGCCTCCTCATCGTTCTCATAGATAGATGGATACAGGCGGCCGGCGTCCAGCTTGACCACCTGAGTGAGGAACTCCCAGGACCAGGAAATGGCCTCGCGCTTGAAGTAGTCCCCAAAGGAGAAATTGCCCAGCATCTCAAAATAGGTGCCGTGGCGGGCGGTGTGGCCGATATTCTCAATATCGCCGGTACGGATGCACTTCTGGCAGGTGGTAACGCGGCGGCGGGGAGGCTCCTGCTCGCCGGTGAACCAGGGCTTCATGGGAGCCATGCCGGAGTTTATGAGCAGAAGAGACGCATCGTTCTGGGGGATGAGTGAAAAGCTTGGCAGGCGGAGGTGTCCCTTGCTTTCAAAGAAGGTAAGAAACATTTCACGCAGCTGATTAAGTCCGTAGTATGGCATAAAAATCACTCCAATTTTTTGTCCTTAGTTTACACAGTACCAATTATTTTAACTTTTTTAGTGCAGAAAGTCAATAGAACGCGGCCAGTTCGCAATATACATTTTTCAAAAAACGGTGTATACTGATGAAAAAGGCAAAAAGGAGTAGCGTATGTCAGCCAGATGCTCAGTATGTTATTATGATACGGGTCCTGTATCACCGGAAATTGAGGCGCTGCTGCCCGCTTTCCGGCTCCGAGAGCTGGCCACGCTCCCTGCCGACAGGCGCAAACAGGGCGTGCTGGCAGAGGCGCTGCTGCGTCTGGAGCTGTCACGGCTCAGCGGCACAGCGCCCAAAGAGCATGTAATCCTCCGGGAGAAAGGGAAAAAGCCCTTTTGCAAGAGCTTTCATTTCAGTCTCAGCCACACCCGGGGCGCGGTGGCCGTATTGGTATCCGATTATGCATGCGGCGCTGACATAGAGCGCATAAGCTCCCCCCGTATGCGTGCGGGCAGGCTCTGCTTCACGGCTGACGAATACGCTCTGGCGCAGACTTCGCCAGAGCGCTTCTGGGAGCTGTGGACCCGAAAGGAGGCAATTTTCAAAGCAGGCATGTGCGGCGATTTCTTCCGCCTGCATGAGCTTGACAGCCTCTCCCATCCCCTGTCTGAGCTGCTGCGCACGGAGGTACGCAATGGCTTCTGCCTGTCCCTGTGCGGAGCTGCGGATGCGGAGACAGCTTATATCACGGAATTGGAGCTTTCAAAGGCCTTATCTGCCTCAGCCTTTGAAAGCTCAATCACCTGACCCTCCGGCAGGCTCTCCGGCAGCGCCAGCGCGCCTATGGATACGCGTCTAAGCTCCGTGACATACTTGCCACAGGCGGCCAGCATACGGCGAACCTGGTGGTATTTACCCTCACAGATAGTGACCCTGGCCAGCTGCGGCTCCAGTATATCCAGCTTTCCGGGCAGGCACAGGGTACCGTCGCCCAGCGCCAGCCCGGCGGCAAAGCGCGAAATATCGGCCTCCTCCAAAGGAGCGTCTACGCGGGCGATATACACCTTATACACCTGCTTTTTCGGGGAAATCACCCGGTGGGCGTAGTCGCCGTCGTTGGTGAGCAGAAGGAGGCCGGTGGTGTCCTTGTCAAGGCGGCCCACGGGAAAAAGGCCCAGTCTCCGCTGCTCAGGTGTGAGCAGGTCAATGACGGTTTTCTGGCTTGTGTCCTCTGTGGCGGTTATTACTCCAAGGGGCTTATTCAGCAGAAAATATCTCTCTCCGGAAGCGAGGACGGCTTTGCCGTCCGCTGTGACCTCGGCGGTGCCGGGGTCTATTTTTGTATCTCCCGCACGGCACACGGAGCCGTTGAGAATAACTCTTCCGGCTTTAAGCAGCTCCTTAGCCTCACGGCGTGAGACCATCCCCGAGTCTGACAGGAACTTATCCAGGCGTATCATTGGCATTTTTTCACCTCAAAAGCATAGTTGTCCCTCCCGGCGAATAGGCTGTTTCGGGGAGGGGATACAATGTATTTTGTAACAGTTAAATTCAACCGCCGCACAGCCGTGGCCATTATTGTGGCCGCAGCGCTTGTGCTGCTGGCGCTAATCTTTCTGTTCAGCGGTCCAGACAGTCAAAGCGCTTTCCGCAGCGCTAAATTGGAGACAAGGGAGCAGCGTGTGGAATTTCTGAAGGAGCTGGGCTGGGAGGCACAGCCGGAGTCGGAGACTGAGAAAACCGTGCTGATCCCCCGGGAGTTCACAGGCGTATATCAGGAATACAACAGGCTCCAGGAGGAGCAGGGCTTTGACCTGAGGGAGTACATAGGCACGGAGGTACAGGTGTACTCATATATTATCACAAACTACAAGAGCAGCGACACGGTAGTGGCAACGCTGTATACCTGCAAGGGCCGCCTCATAGCCGGAGATATCCATTCCACAACGCTCAGCGGCTTTATGCACGGGCTGAAGTGATTCTCTCATAAAACGGCCCGGCAGTCAAGGTGCAGCAAATTTGTGCAAAGGGAATTTGTAAGATTAGACCCTTCCGGCTCAGCGGAGCCACCGTCCCTGCTATGGGAGGAAGATAAATACGGGCGCTCGGATGAGCGCCCGTATTTGCATAAAAACAGGGCACAGCTTACGCTGTGCCCTGCGGAGTATTAATTACTCGTTGATGCCGATAACAACACCGGAACCGACGGTACGGCCGCCCTCGCGGATAGCGAAACGCAGACCGGGCTCGATAGCGATGGGGGTGATCAGCTCAACATCCATGTCGACGTTGTCGCCGGGCATGCACATCTCGGTGCCCTCGGGCAGGGAGATAACACCGGTAACGTCGGTGGTACGGAAGTAGAACTGGGGACGATAGTTGTTGAAGAAGGGGGTGTGACGGCCACCCTCGTCCTTGGACAGGACATAAACCTGGCCCTTGAACTTGGTGTGGGGGTGAATGGTCTTGGGAGCAGCCAGAACCTGGCCACGCTCAACATCCTTCTTGGCAACGCCGCGGAGCAGGCAGCCGACGTTATCACCGGCCTCGGCGAACTCCAGGGTCTTGTGGAACATCTCGGTACCGGTAACAACGGTCTCGGTGGTGGGCTTAATGCCGACGATCTCAACCTTGTCGCCAACCTTGACAACGCCACGCTCCACACGGCCGGTGGTAACGGTACCACGACCGGAGATGGTGAAGACGTCCTCGATGGGCATCAGGAAAGGCTGGTCAGCCTTGCGCTCGGGAGTGGGGATGTAGCTGTCAACAGCGTCCATCAGCTCCTTGATGCAGGCATACTCGGGGGCGTTGGGATCGTTGGACTCGGAAATCAGAGCGTTCAGAGCGGAACCCTTGATGACGGGGATATCGTCGCCGGGGAACTCGTAGGTGCTCAGCAGCTCACGGATCTCCATCTCGACCAGCTCCAGCAGCTCCTCATCGTCAACCAGGTCAGCCTTGTTCATGAAAACAACCATGGCGGGCACGCCAACCTGACGGGCCAGCAGGATGTGCTCACGGGTCTGAGCCATGGGGCCGTCGGTAGAAGCGATAACCAGGATAGCGCCGTCCATCTGAGCAGCACCGGTGATCATGTTCTTGATATAGTCGGCGTGGCCGGGGCAGTCAACGTGGGCATAGTGACGAGCAGCAGTCTCGTACTCAACGTGAGTGGTGTTGATGGTGATACCACGCTCGCGCTCCTCGGGAGCCTTATCGATGCTGGAATAATCCTCAAACTCAGCGCCGCCCTGCATTGCCAGGTACTTGGTGATAGCAGCGGTAAGAGTGGTCTTGCCGTGGTCAACGTGGCCGATGGTGCCGATGTTGACATGGGGCTTGGTGCGGTTAAACATTTGCTTAGCCATGATTAACTTCCTCCTTAGTAATTGGGGTTTTAAGTGAATTTATTTTATCTTATTTGGACGCTCTTTGCAAGAGAAATTTACTTCTTTGCGCGTGCGCCCACAATCTGCTCCTGCAGAGACTTGGGCAGCTCAACATAGTGGCTGGGCTCCATGCTGTAGTTGGCACGGCCCTGGGTCTTGCTTCGCAGATCGGTTGCGTAACCGAACATGGAGCTCAGAGGCACGTTGGCCTCGATGCTCACAGCGCCGTTGCGCATCTCGTTGCCGAGAATCTGGCCGCGGCGGGCGTTGATATCGCCCATGACGTCGCCCATGTACTCATCGGGGGCGGTGACAACCACCTTCATGATGGGCTCAAGCAGGACGGGATCAGCCTTGGCGCAGGCCTCCTTGAAGGCCATGGAGCCGGCAATCTTAAACGCCATTTCAGAGGAGTCGACCTCGTGGAAAGAACCATCAAAGAGGTTGACCTTAACGTCAACAACCTGATAGCCTGCCAGGATACCGGACTGCATAGCGCCCTGAATACCCTGATCGACAGCGGGGATATACTCCTTGGGGATAGCGCCGCCGGTGATGCCGTTGATGAACTCATAGCCCTTGCCGCTCTCATTGGGCTCAATGGTGAGCTTAACGTGGGCGAACTGGCCCTTACCGCCGGACTGGCGGGCATAGCGGGTATCAACGGTAGCGGACTTGCGGATGGTCTCCTTGTAGGAAACCTGGGGCTTACCGACATTGGCCTCGACCTTGTACTCACGGAGCAGACGGTCGACAATGATCTCCAGGTGGAGCTCGCCCATACCGGCAATGATGGTCTGACCGGTCTCCTCATCGGTGTAGGTCTTGAAGGTTGGGTCTTCCTCAGCCAGCTTGGCCAGAGCGATACCCATCTTCTCCTGACCAGCCTTGGTCTTAGGCTCGATGGCAACGCGGATAACGGGCTCGGGGAACTCCATGGACTCCAGAATGATGGGAGCCTTCTCGTCGCACAGGGTATCGCCGGTGGTGGAGTTCTTCAGGCCGACAACGGCTGCGATATCGCCGGAGTATACCATCTCGATATCCTCACGGTGGTTGGCGTGCATCTGCAGGATACGGCCGATACGCTCGCGCTGGTTCTTGGTGCTGTTGAGCACGGAGGTACCGGTGGCGAGGGTGCCGGAGTAAACGCGGATGAAGCTCAGGCGGCCAACATAGGGGTCGGTCATAATCTTGAAGGCCAGAGCGGAGAAGGGAGCGCTGTCATCTGCGTGACGGGCCTCTTCCTCGTCGGTCTTGGGGTTCACGCCCTTGATGGACTCGATATCCAGAGGAGAGGGCATGTAATCAACAATAGCGTCAAGCAGCTTCTGAACGCCCTTGTTCTTATAAGAGGTTCCGCAGACAACGGGAACGAACTTGTTCTCGATGGTACCCTTGCGGATAGCCTTGCGGATAAGCTCTGCGGGGATGGGCTGCTCCTCAAGAGCAAGCTCCATTATCTCGTCATCCAGGTCGGAAACGGCGTCAATAAGCTTGGTGCGGTACTCCTGGGCCAGCTCCATCATATCCGCGGGGATTTCCTCCACGCGCATATCCTTACCCATCTCATCATAGTAGATGTCGGAGTCCATGTCGATGAGGTCGATAATGCCGCGGAAAGTATCCTCAGCGCCTATGGGCAGCTGAATGGGAACCGCGTTGCACTTCAGACGCTCGTCAATCATGCGCAGAACATTGTAGAAATCGGCGCCCATGATATCCATCTTGTTGACGTAAATCATGCGGGGAACCTTATAGGTGTCGGCCTGTCTCCAAACGGTCTCGGACTGGGGCTCAACGCCGCCCTTGGCGCACATAACGGTAACGGAACCGTCCAGCACGCGGAGGGAACGCTCCACCTCAACGGTGAAGTCGACGTGGCCCGGGGTGTCGATGATGTTCAGGCGGGTCTTGGGGAACTGGTTGGCGCTTCCCTGCCAGAAGCAGGTGGTAGCGGCGGAAGTAATGGTGATTCCGCGCTCCTGCTCCTGAGCCATGAAGTCCATGGTGGCGGTACCGTCGTGGGTCTCACCTATTTTGTAGTTTACACCGGTGTAATAGAGGATACGCTCAGTCGTGGTGGTCTTACCAGCATCGATGTGAGCCATGATACCAATATTTCTGGTGTTTTCAAGTGAAATCTGTCTAGGCATTCCGTACTCTCCTTAAAACTACCAGCGGTAGTGTGCGAAAGCCTTGTTGGACTCGGCCATCTTGTGAGTATCCTCACGCTTTTTGACAGCGGCACCGGTATTGTTGCAGGCATCCATGATCTCGCCGGCAAGACGCTCTTTCATGGTCTTTTCGCTGCGCTTGCGGGAATACTCGGTGAGCCAGCGCAGACCCAGGGTCTGACGGCGGGTGGCTCTTACCTCGATGGGAACCTGATAGGTGGCGCCGCCGACACGGCGAGCCTTGACTTCCAGGGCAGGCATGATGTTGTTGAGAGCCTCGGTGAAAGCCTCCAGGGGCTCCTTACCGGTCTTCTCTTTGATAATGTCGAAAGCATCGTACACAACCTTCTGTGCGACGCCTTTCTTACCGTCCAGCATAACACTGTTGACAAGCTTGGTGACTATAACAGAGTTATATACGGGATCGGGGAGTATTTCTCTCTTGGGAACGTTACCTCTTCTGGGCACTATACTTCCCTCCTTCATATTAAAATGATTTTCGCAGGTACTCGTGGTATCCTAAATCTTGCGGCGGTGGAGCAAGTCCACCGTTCGCGCCGCCGGGTACACCGGCGCACAGCGCGGTGCAGACTTTTATACCCCGTTGCGCCCTGAGGTAATACATATTATATATTATCAACAGGGCAAAAATTGCTGTTGGTGTTTACTTCTTGGGTCTCTTGGCGCCGTATTTACTGCGGCCCTGCTTACGATTGGCAACGCCCTGAGAGTCGAGAGCACCGCGGATGATGTGGTAACGCACACCGGGCAGGTCCTTGACACGTCCGCCGCGAACCATAACCACAGAGTGCTCCTGCAGGTTGTGGCCGATACCGGGGATGTAGGCAGTTACTTCGTAGCCATTGGTCAGACGAACACGGGCGATCTTACGCAGAGCGGAGTTGGGCTTCTTGGGAGTGGAAGTACGCACCGCGGTGCACACACCTCTCTTCTGGGGAGAGCTCAGATCGGTCTCGCAGTTCTTCAGGGTGTTCAGACCCTTCTGCATTGCGGGAGAAGCGGACTTATAGGTCTGCACCTGTCTGCCCTTTCGTACCAGCTGGTTAAAAGTAGGCATTGTTTTCCTCCTTTCTCAATTTATGTATTTTTGACGGAAATACTTTATAGTATACCGCAAAAAGCGAAAAAACCGTGTAAAACGCAGGAATTCCGGCAAAATGCGCAGAAATATCCTATCGCTCACACGATTATTTATGATAGCATAAGTTCTGAAATTCGTCAACTATTTTTGTAAAAAATAGTGTAAAATTTTTGTACTTTATAGGCGCTTCTCCGGGCTCTGCGTATGCAGAGCCCGAGGAGCCTTATATTCTGTTTATTGCGCAGAAATAGTCCAGGAAGCTCCCGGCAGCTTCCTCCAGTTCAGTCCCGGCAAGAGCGCCGGCTATATCACGCAGTATCTTTTTTCCCGTGGTGTTGGAGAAATAGCGTATCTCCACCTTGCCCCAAGGCTTGGTGGTGCTCTCCGCGTCGAAATAGTCCCAGAACATCAGACAGCTCTCATCCGGCAGTCGGAGCCGATATTTGTCATGGGCGCAGACAACGCCGTCCGTGCAGTATGCGCCGTCAAAATCCTCACGGGCCATAAAGGCGCCGATAATACGCCGCTCCGCCTCCGGCGCTCCCTCGTCCAGCCGGGTGAGCAGGCACATGGAGTTTGCGCGCAGACGGGAGGGTTTTCTGGGTTCGCCGCGGGATTCACCGCTGAGATAGCGCCCGGCGCAGGCACTCCAGGAATCAAACACGTCTTCAGCTGTATTCTCCACCATGCCGAACGCCGCCTGGGATTTTGGCGTTATACGCATGGTACGCAGTCTTCTCCGTCTCTCCCATTTTTCGGTGCGCTCGCGCTTTCTGCGCTTTTCTTCCTTATTAATACGCCCAAGCATTGCGTCTACGCCGCCTTGCAGCTCATCGTCATTGAAGGTCAGGAAATGTGACAGCGCCTGGGGGAAGAGGAATTTTTTCACCTCGTCACCAAATTTGACGGTAATGGCTCCGTCCTTGACTCCGGCCACAACTCCGCTGCCGTATTTTATATGGGTTACCGAACGCCCGCTGTATTTCATATCCGCACCGTGCCTTACATTGCGCCGGAGACCTTTACCACCAGGTTGTCTCCGGGGCAAAGTATCTCTATTCGCTCATTTTTAGCCAGCTCCAGGTCGGATACGGTCACGCAGCGGCTTTTCGGCAGGTCGCACAGGTCTACCGCAACAGTCTCCACCAAATCTGCGGGCAGGGCGCAGTATGGCAGCTCGAACATCTCCTGTCCTATATATCCGGGGATCTTCTCACGGTTCAGCAGCACTATCTGTGCGCTGGCGTTCACAGGGCGGTTATCGTGAAGCTTCTGGAACTCAATGTGCTCAATTTCGTTCTTCAGCTGGTTCCTGTCAGCGCACTTCAGAAGGCACACCAGCTTGCGTCCGTCCATGTCCAAAGCTACCATAGCCCCTCTGGAGTGTGCGCGGAGCATTTTATCGGCCTCACCGCGCTCAAGCTGCACAGAAATGGATTCCGCCATGCCGTAACCATAAACAGTGGCCGGAACAAATCCGTTTCTGCGAAGCTGCTTTACTTTTTCCTGCTTCTGTCTGGCCTGTACCTTGATAGTATACATTTTTGTACCTCCCAAATAATATCGCCGTGAAAACCGCCGCCTGTAAAAAAAGAAAGGCTTTTCATACGGCGCTCCTTCAGCGCAATACCAAAAGCCCTTCTCAATAAGACGGTTCTTTTATATTAGATTTCAATAAGCTGTTTTTGCTTTCACAGGTATTTAGATTATACCATATGTAAAATAAAAACGCAAGGTTTAATTCATATATAGAAAAATATATTGAAAATACTTTGTATACAAAAATGTCGAAACGCAGGATTTTCCGCATTGTAATCAAAAATACGCAAAAAAGACGCCCGGCGGGCGTCTTTTTTATATTGATTTAAAGAGCGTTGCTGCGGCCAACCAGAGCGGAGAGATCAACATAGTTCTCAGGCTCTGCATTTTCCTTTTCCACGGTCTTGCAGTCAAAATCACGGTAGGCGGCCAGACCGCTGCCTGCGGGGATGAGCTTACCGATTATGACGTTTTCCTTAAGTCCGACCAGGTGGTCCACCTTGCCCTTGATGGCGGCGTCGGTGAGCACGCGGGTTGTCTCCTGGAAGGAGGCGGCGCTGAGGAAGCTCTCGGTAGCCAGGGAAGCCTTGGTAATACCCATGAGTATCTGAGTGTAGGTGGGCAGTACAAGTCCCTCCTCACCGGCGTTCATGCGCTTCTTGATAGCGCGGTACTCGCTCTTGAACTCGCTGACATCCACGACGGAGCCGGAGAGCAGCTGGCTGCTGCCGGCCTCCTCCACACGCACCTTGCGCATCATCTGGCGGACAATGACCTCAATATGCTTATCGTTTATGTCAACGCCCTGCTGACGGTACACCTTCTGAACTTCCTGGATAAGGTAGTTGCGGCAGGCGCTCAGTCCGCAGACCCGGAGTACATCGTGGGGGCTCATGGCGCCGGGGGTGAGGCGGTCGCCCTGCTCCACCATCTGGCCGTCGCTAACCAGCAGGCTGGCGTATGGCAGATTATATACCACCGTCTCGCCCTGAGCCTCGTTGGTGATGGTAACGGCGCACATAGCGGTCTTTTTGGTATCCTCAATGGAGACGCGGCCGCTTATTTCGGCCAGCTGAGCCATCTTCTTGGGCTTGCGGGCCTCAAACAGCTCCTCAACACGGGGAAGACCCTGAGTGATATCGTCACCGGCGATACCGCCGGTATGGAAGGTACGCATGGTAAGCTGGGTGCCGGGCTCACCTATGGACTGGGCGGCAATTACACCGACAGCCTCGCCGGCATTGACGGGCTGGCCAACAGCCAGGTTGATGCCGTAGCAGTGAGCGCACACGCCGCTCTTGGCGTCACAGGTGAGAACAGAGCGAATCTTAATCTCATGGATGCCTCTGGACTCCAGAATGGCGGCATCTTCGGTCATAAGCATATGGCTGCGGTCGAAGATTACCGCGCCGGTCTCGGGATCGCAGATATCGTCGGCGGGATAGCGGCCATGGATACTGTCACCGAAGGACTGAACCACCTGTCCCTTGTCATAGACAGCGGACACGGTGATACCGTCGTGAGTGCCGCAGTCGGGCTCACGGATGATGACATCCTGGGAGACGTCGACCAGACGGCGGGTCAGATAACCGGAGTCGGCGGTACGCAGAGCGGTATCGGTCAGACCCTTTCGGGCGCCTCGGGAGGAAATGAAGTACTCCAGAACGCTCAGACCTTCACGGAAGTTGGAGCGGATGGGTATCTCAATGGTTCGGCCGGCGGCGTTGGCCATAAGGCCGCGCATACCTGCCAGCTGACGTATCTGGTTCATGCTGCCTCGGGCACCGGAGTTCGCCATCATGTAGATGGGGTTGAACTCGTCCAGGCAGTTCTGCAGAGCATTGATGACATCCTTGGTGGTCTGCTCCCACTCCTTGACAACCAGGCGGTAGCGCTCATCATCGGTGATGAATCCGCGGCGGAACTGGCGTTCAATATCCAGAGTCTTTTTCTCGGTGTCAGCTATCAGGGTCTGCTTCTCAGAGGGCACGGTCATATCGGCTATGGAGATGGTGATGGCGCCGCGGGTGGAGAACTTATAGCCCAGAGCCTTGATGTTATCCAGCACCTCGGCGGAGATGGTGAAGCCATACTTGCTTATGCAGCGGTCAATAATATCGCCCAGCTGCTTCTTGCCGACGCGGAAGCCTATCTCATAATCGAAGGCGTGCTCGGGGTCGCTGCGGTCAACATAGCCCAGCTCCTGAGGAATGGGTTCATTGAAGATGATGCGGCCGACGGTGGTGTTTATGAGCTTCTGGCGCTTTTCACCGTCGATGACCTTGGTGACGCGGACGCGGATGGGGCTGTGGATGCCCACGACGCCCTCGTTATAGGCCATGATAGCCTCATTGGGAGAGCTGAAGGCCTTGCCCGTGCCCTGCTCGTTGCGCTCGAAGGTCAGGTAGTAGGAACCCAGAATCATATCCTGGGTGGGAACGGTAACGGGATGTCCGTCCTGGGGACGCAGCAGATTGTTGGCGGAGAGCATCAGGATGCGTGCCTCTGCCTGAGCCTCTGCGCTCAGGGGAACGTGAACTGCCATCTGGTCACCATCAAAGTCGGCGTTGAAGGCGGTGCAGACCAGGGGGTGCAGGCGGATGGCGCGGCCTTCCACCAGTACTGGCTCAAAGGCCTGGATGCCCAGACGGTGCAGGGTAGGCGCACGGTTGAGCATGACGGGGTGGTCCTTGATGACGATATCAAGAGCGTCCCACACCTCGGTGCGGCCCTTGTCCACCATTTTCTTGGCGGATTTGATGTTGTTGGCGACGCCGTCCTCAACCAGCTTCTTCATTACGAAGGGGCGGAACAGCTCTATAGCCATCTCCTTGGGCAGGCCGCACTGATAAATCTTCAGGTCGGGGCCTACGACGATAACGCTTCGGCCGGAGTAGTCCACACGCTTGCCCAGCAGGTTCTGGCGGAAGCGGCCCTGCTTACCCTTCAGCATATCGCTGAGGGACTTGAGGGCGCGGGAGTTGGCGCCGGTGACGGGGCGGCCGCGGCGGCCGTTGTCAATAAGGGCGTCCACAGCCTCCTGCAGCATGCGCTTCTCGTTGCGGACTATGATATCGGGGGCGTTGAGCTGAAGCAGGCGCTTCAGACGGTTGTTGCGGTTGATGACGCGGCGGTACAGGTCGTTCAGGTCGCTGGTGGCGAAGCGGCCGCCGTCCAGCTGGATAAGGGGACGGATATCCGCCGGCAGAACGGGCAGCACATCAATTACCATCCAGGTGGGGTCGTTCTCGCTGAGGCGGAAGGCCTCGGCGACCTCAAGGCGCTTTATGAGCTTTGCCTTCTTCTGGCCGGAGGCGTCCTTCAGCTCGCCGCGGAGCTGCTCGCAGAGGGCGGTCAGACCGTTGAGGCCCGCCATTTCCTTGGCATCATCCTCGGTAAACTCCTGAGCATCCTTCTCCTCCAGCTCCCAGCTGCGCTTCTTGCGCATCAGCTCCACCTTGCGGCGGGCATCGGTATCGTTAAGACCCACGGTGGCCAGGAGTTTCTCCACGGCCTCGGCGCCCATTCCGGCGTCAAAATCGTCCTCATACTTTTCCCGATAGTCGCGGTACTCCTTCTCGGAGAGCAGCTGTCCCTTGGCCAGAGGCGCAAAGCCGGGATCGGTGACGATATAGGAGCCGAAGTACAGCACCTTTTCAAGGTTTCTGGGAGTGATATCCAGAAGCAGGCCCATACGGGAGGGGATGCCCTTGAAATACCAGATGTGGCTGACGGGAGAGGCCAGCTCTATATGGCCCATGCGCTCACGGCGGACGTTGGAGCGTGTGACCTCAACGCCGCAGCGGTCGCAGACCTTGCCCTTGTAGCGAATCTTCTTATACTTTCCGCAGTGGCATTCCCAGTCCTTGGTGGGTCCGAAAATGCGCTCGCAGTAAAGTCCGTCGCGCTCGGGCTTAAGAGTGCGGTAGTTTATAGTCTCGGGCTTTTTCACCTCGCCGTGAGACCAGGATCTAATCATATCGGGAGAGGCAATGCCGATTTTAATTGCGTCAAAGGGTGTATAGCTCATTGATTATTCCTCCTCGTCAGCATCAGTTGCGAGGTCATCGCCCTCATCGCCATAGACCTCGTCATCGCTCTCGTAGTCACCCAGGAGAAGCTCATCCTCGTCCACGCTCTCGATGGTGTAGCCGCTGGCTTCGATCTCGCTGTCATCAGATTCGTACTTAAGTTCGTCCTTGAAGTTGGGGACGAAATCATCCTCATCCTCGTTTTTGAGCTCAATCTCCTGTCCCAGTTCATCCAGCACGCGGATATCCAGGCAGAGGGACTGCAGCTCCTTGACCAGAACCTTAAAGGATTCGGGCACGCCGGGCTGAGGAATATTGTGGCCCTTTACAATGGCCTCATAGGTCTTGACACGGCCGTTCACATCGTCGGACTTGACGGTGAGGATTTCCTGCAGGGTATAGGCTGCGCCGTAGGCCTCCAGAGCCCAGACTTCCATTTCACCGAAGCGCTGGCCGCCGAACTGGGCCTTGCCGCCCAGAGGCTGCTGGGTGACCATGGAGTAGGGGCCGGTGGAACGGGCGTGAATCTTATCATCGACCAGATGGTGGAGCTTGAGGAAGTAGACATAGCCGACGGTAACGGGGTTATCGAAGGCCTGACCGGTGCGTCCGTCATAAAGGACGCTCTTACCGTCGGTACGCAGGCCGGCCTGCTCCAGGGTCTGGCGGATCTCATCCTCGGTGGCGCCGTTGAAGATGGGGGTAGCCACCTTCCAGCCCAGAGCCTGAGCCGCATAGCCCAGATGGACCTCCAGCACCTGACCGATATTCATACGGGAGGGCACGCCCAGGGGGTTAAGGACGATATCCAGAGGAGTACCGTCGGGCAGGTAGGGCATATCCTCCTTGGGCAGGATGCGGGAGACAACGCCCTTGTTGCCGTGACGGCCGGCCATCTTATCGCCCACGGAGATTTTTCTCTTCTGAGCAATATAGACGCGGACGACCTGATTCACGCCGGGTCCCAGTTCGTCGCCGTTCTCGCGGGTAAAGCGCTTAACGTCGACTATGATGCCGCGCTCACCGTGGGGCACCTTCAGAGAGGTGTCGCGGACCTCGCGGGCCTTTTCACCGAAGATGGCGCGCAGCAGGCGCTCCTCGGCGGTGAGGTCGGTCTCGCCCTTGGGAGTGACCTTGCCCACCAGAATGTCGCCGGGGTGGACCTCGGCGCCCACGGAGATGATTCCGCGGTCGTCCAGATACTTCAGCGCGTCCTCGCCCACTCCGGGGATATCCCGGGTGATCTCCTCGGGTCCCAGCTTGGTGTCGCGGGCGTTGCACTCGTATTCTTCAATATGGATGGAAGTAAACACATCCTCCATAACCAGACGCTCGTTGAGCAGGATGGCGTCCTCGTAGTTGTAGCCTTCCCATGTCATAAAGCCGACAAGGATGTTCTTACCCAGAGCAAGCTCGCCCTCGCTGGTGGAGGGGCCGTCGGCAATGACCTGTCCGGCGGTGACACGCTCGCCGCGGGAGACAATGGGGCGCTGGTTGACGCAGTTGCTCTGGTTTGAGCGCTGGAACTTCAGCAGAGGATAGGTCCTGGTGTGTCCGTCGTCGTGGCGGATGGTGATATCGGTAGCGCAGACGTTCACAACCTCACCGTCGCTGTCGGCGACGATAACAACGCCGGAGTCTACGGCGCACTTATGCTCAATACCGGTGCCGACTATGGGCGCCTGAGTGGTGAGCAGAGGCACAGCCTGACGCTGCATGTTGGCGCCCATCAGAGCGCGGTTGGCGTCGTCGTTCTGGAGGAAGGGGATCATGGCGGTGGCTATGGAAACCATCTGGCGGGGGGACATATCAATGAGGTCCACTCTCTCCCGGTCGACCTCGACGATCTCGTCGCGGTGGCGGCAGATAACACGCTTATTTGCCAGGCAGCCGTTTTCATCCAGAGGCTCGGTGGCGGTGGCTATGGTGTAGTTATCCTCAACGTCGGCGGTGAGGTACATTACCTCATCGGTAACGCGGCAGGTACCCTGCTCCACGCGGCGGTAGGGGGCCACAATAAAGCCGTACTCATTTACCTGTGCATAGCTGGAGAGATAGGAGATAAGGCCGATGTTGGGGCCTTCGGGAGTCTCTATGGGGCACAGCCGTCCGTAGTGGCTG
Organism: Candidatus Heteroscillospira sp.; assembly: GCA_050943935.1. Lineage (GTDB taxonomy): Bacteria > Bacillota > Clostridia > Oscillospirales > Oscillospiraceae > Heteroscillospira. The sequence continues at coordinate 48,360 of JBMNQC010000001.1, forward strand.
TAGTGAACGTCACGGACTTCGAAGCTGGCGCGCTCACGGCTCAGACCGCCGGGGCCAAGAGCGGAGATACGGCGCTTGTGGGTCAGCTCGGCCAGAGGGTTGTTCTGATCCATAAACTGGCTCAGGGGGGATGAACCGAAGAACTCCTTAATGGCGGCGGTAATGGGACGGATGTTGATAAGGCTCTGGGGAGTGACAATATCCAGATCCTGCAGGGTCATGCGCTCGCGCACGACACGCTCCATGCGGCTGAAGCCGATGCGGAACTGGTTCTGCAGCAGCTCGCCGACACAGCGCATACGGCGGTTGCCCAGATGGTCTATATCGTCCTTCTCGCCTATGCCGTGGGCAAGGCAGTTGAGGTAGTTGACAGATGCGAACACATCGTCAACGATAATGTGCTTGGGGATGAGGTCGTTAATGTTCTCGGCAATGGCCTCGCGCAGAGCATCGCCGGAATACTGCTCCATAAGCTGCTTGAGTATGATGAAGCGAACCTTTTCCTTGATGCCCAGCTCTGCGGGGTCGAAGTCCACAAAGTTCTTCAGATCCACCATGCCGTTGGAGAATACGCGGACGGTTTTTCCGTTCTCCAGCTGCAGATAGACATCTACTACGCCGCGGCTGCAGAAGTTTTCGGCCTGCTCACGGGTGACGGTCTCGCCTGCGTCGGCAAGGATCTCTCCGGTAAGGGGGTCGCAGACGGGGTTGGCCAGCTTGTAGCCGATGATACGGGGATACAGGGAGAGCTTTTTATTGAACTTGTAGCGGCCCACGGCGCTAAGCTCGTAGCGGCGGCGGTCGAAGAACAGGCCGTCCAGCAGGCTCTCTGCGCTGTCCACAGTCGGGGGATCGCCGGGACGGAGCTTGCGGTATATCTCCAGCAGAGCCTCCTCGCGGGTGTGGCAGGTGTCCTTATCCAGAGTGGCGAGAATACGCTCGTCATCATAGAACACGGCGCGCAGCTGCTCATCGGTGGTGGCGCCCACCACGGTATCGGTGCAGCTGAGCCAGGTATAGGGCTTGTCGGGACGGTAGATGCCCATGGCCTTCAGCAGCCAGGTGATGGGCAGCTTGCGGTTTTTGTCTATGCGGACATAGAAAATATCGTTCAGGTCGGTCTCATACTCCAGCCATGCGCCGTGATAGGGTATGGCGGTGGTGCTGTAGACAGAGGTCTGGGTCTTGTCCGTTCTCTTGTCGAAGTAGACGCCGGGAGAGCGGACGATCTGGGAGACGATGACGCGCTCTGCGCCGTTGATGATAAAGGTTCCTCCCTCAGTCATGATGGGGAAGTCGCCCATGAATATCTCCTGCTCCTTGATCTCCTCGGTCTCCTTATTGCGCAGGCGCACATAGACCTTGAGGGGAGCGGCGTAGTTGGCGTCTCTGGCCTTGCATTCCTTGATGGAATACTTGGGCTTCTCGTCCATGGAGTAATCCACGAAGCTCAGCTCAAGATTTCCGGAATAGTCGGTGATGGTGGCAACGTCTTTAAAGACATCGCGCAATCCCTCTTCAAGAAACCATTTGTAGGAGTTCTTCTGAACCTCGAGGAGGTTCGGCATTTCCTGGAGCTCTTCCTTTTTGGCAAAGCTCTTTCGCACGGTCTTACCGTAGCTGACGTCCTTTGGCACTTGTCCTTCACTCCTTGTAGTACATATTCGATACGCCCGGCGGCGTTGCAAGATTTTCCGTGAACCCAGTTGATTTTTTCTGTAAATCTGTTACAATAGGGTCACAAGCAAAGTGGGATATTACCCCTACTTTAACTTTATATAGCAAGATATTATATCATTAATTTATGATGCCTGTCAAGTATATCAGGCATATTTTTGCTTTTTGGCGGTTTGCATGAATGCACCGCCCTTTTTTATTCCCATTTTTTATACTTCAGCGTCTTTCCGCCATTTTTCCGGCTCTTTTTCGGTAGAGTTTTTCGCCCGGATGTAGTATAATATGGTTTAACAACGAATCATTTCTGTGGAGGACCCAGTACATGAGTTTAGCCGCCACTTCCCTGCTGCTGGCAATTTTTTTGTGCACCTGTCTGCTGCTCTACCGAGAGGGCTTTATGAACAGCGCGCGGAGCATTGTGTTCACCGTCTTTTTTCTCACCGCGGCATTTGCTCTGCGTATACTGCTGCTGGAGCACCGCACCGGCGACTTTAATATGTTCCTCCAGCCATGGACGGAGCATTTTCGTGAAAACGGCGGCTTCAAGGCGCTGAAGGACACTATAGGCAATTATAATCTCCCGTACCTGTATTTTCTGGCGCTGTTTTCTTATCTGCCCATAGACGAGCTCTATCTTATTAAGTATCTTTCCATATGCTTCGACGTTATCCTCGCCTGGGGCGCAAGCCGCATTGTGCTTTTCTATACCGCCTCAAAACGCCGGCAGCTGTGCGCTTTTATGGCCGTGATGCTGCTGCCCACGGTTATGCTCAACGGCGCCTGCTGGGGACAATGCGACAGTATTTTTGCGGCGTTCTGTGTTCTGGCCTTTTATTACGGCATAGCCAACCGGGGGCGGCTGTCGCTGGCCTTTGCCGCGCTGGCTCTCTCCTTCAAAGTTCAGGCTGTGTTCTTCCTGCCTGTCTACGGCGCTTTTCTGCTCACAGAACGCATACGCTTTAAGGACCTCTGGGTGTTTCCCGCCGTGTATATCGCCACTCTGCTGCCCGCGGTGCTGCTGGGGCACCCCATAGCCGATGCGCTTACGGTGTACTTCCGGCAGGTTGACGGCGGCACGGGTTCTCTGAACTACAACAGCGCCTCTGTTTACGCCCTTATCCCCTACGGCTACGACGCCGAATGGCTGTCATACGCCTCTTATATAGGAATAGCCCTGGCGCTGGCTCTGGTATACACCAGCATGCTCTGGCCCGTTGCCAGGATTCGCAGCGTAACCAACTCCACACTCCTGGGTCTGACCGTACTGCTCACGCTTGGCATCCCCCTGTTTCTGCCACATATGCACGACAGATATTTCTATCTGGCCGATATTTTCACTCTGGTACTGGCATTTGTGTCGCCCATGTGCGCCGGAACGGCGCTGCTGTGCCAGTTTGCCAGCCTGCTGGGCTATCACGCATACCTGATGGAGCGCTTTTTGCTCACAATGAACTACGGCGCCTGGGCGCTGCTGGCCGCATTTGTAATTATCTGTGTATATATACACAAATCCTTCCGATTTCCGGAGAATACGCGATGAATAAATTAAAAAAGCTACTGCTGCTCCTTATACCGGCGCTGCTGCTTTGCGGCTGCTCCGCCTTGGAAAAGGAACCGGAGCTGGATGAATACACCAGCTATGTATACGCCATGGACACCGTAATGACTCTGACCGCCTATTCCGACAGCGAGGACGCAAACAGCGCTCTGGCAGACGCGGCCGGAGCAATAGAGGCTCTGGAGCGCCGCGTCTCCGTAACCGACGAGCAGAGCGATATCTTCAGGCTCAACGCCAACTCGGACGCGCCCCAGACAGTATCCGACGATACCGCGGAAATACTCACACGCGCTCTTGAGCTGTGCCGCAGCACAGGCGGCGCGCTGGATGTATCCATATACCCCGTGGTTAGGGAGTGGGGCTTTACCACCGGCAATTATAAAGTGCCGGACTACAACACCCTGCTGGAGCTGCTGAAAAAGGTCGACTACAGCAATGTATCGGTGGATGGGAACACCGTAAGTCTCTCCCCCGGTATGCAGATAGACCTGGGCAGCGTCACCAAGGGCTATGTGGGTGACATGGCGGCAGACATACTGTCCGAAGCAGGCATCCGATCAGCCGTATTAAACCTGGGCGGCAATGTCCGTGTCATGGGCAGCAATCCCAACGGCGAAAGCTGGCGCGTAGGCGTGCAGGATCCTCTGGACAGCTCAAAATACTTCGGTATTATCTCGGTTACGGACAAATCCGTAGTCACCTCCGGCGGCTACAACCGCTATTTTGAGAGCGGCGGAAAGACTTATTGGCACATTCTTGACCCCCACACAGGCTATCCCGCGGACAACGGCGTCATATCCGCCACTATAGTTGGCGAGGATGGTCTGATGTGCGACGGGCTCTCCACAGCCGCTTTCGTCATGGGCGTGAACGAAGCCTTTGACTACTGGCGGCAAAACGGCGGCTTTGACATGCTGCTGATGACAAAATACGGACATATTTATATCACCCCGGGTCTGGAGGACTGCTTTGAGCTGATGCCCTCCTACGCCGCGGATTACACAATAGAGGTGGTACATTAATGCGCTTTCTGCGTTCAACCAGATTTTGGGTCCTGGCCTTTGCCGCGCTGATACTGTTCAGCACACTATCAATGTTCTTCATGCGCCGCTCGGCCGACGGCACTACAGCCGTAATAACTCAGGACGGCCGGGAGATAGAGCGCATAGACCTGGGAAAGGTAAAGGAGCCATACACCATCCGGGTGGACAACCCCAACGGAGGCTACAATATTATTCTGGTGGAAAAGGGCCAGGTATCCGTAACCGAGGCCAGCTGCCCGGATAAGGTATGCATCCGCCAGGGCACCATCACCACAGGGCTCAAGCCTATAGTCTGCCTGCCCAACAAGGTAATGGTGATAATCGAGGACGCCTCCGACGATGCCGATAGTCTGGCAGGCTGAGGGCATATATGAAAGCAAACCGACTTACCCGGCTGGCACTGCTTACCACAATCGCCCTTATCATCTTTACCGCAGAGGCCCAGATACCTGTACCTGTGCCTATTCCCGGCGTGAAGCTGGGCCTTGCCAACGTGGTTACGGTGTACGCCGCTTTTACCATGCTGCCCGGTGAGACCATGATGATACTGTTCGTGCGCGTTTTTCTGGGCAGTCTATTTACCGGAAACATGCTGGCGATGCTGTACAGTCTCGGTGGCGGAGCGCTGTGCCTGCTGGTGACTCTGCCGCTGACAAAAATACTCACCCGGCATCAGATGTGGATAGCCTCCGCGGCGGGCGGAGTATTTCACAACCTGGGCCAGCTCATAGTGGCGGCGCTGGTCATGAAGACCCTGGCTGTTTTCGCCTACCTCCCTCCCCTGCTCATATCCGGCGTGATAACCGGCTGTTTTACAGGTCTGGCCGCCCAGTCCGTAACAGACAGGCTGAGCAAAAAATAACCGGCTGCAATCCGCAGCCGGTTATTTTTTTGCTTGCTTATGCGCCCTGCTTTTCCTTTACTATAGCTATGTACTCGGTATAAGTGTCAATCAGGGTCTGGTTGTATTCCTTATATTCGTCGCAGTCCTTAAAGAAGCCGGTCATGCAGTTTGCATCCATGAATTCCTTCCATTCATCGGTTTCATATACCTTTTCAATAAGGTCGGAGTAGTAGCGCACAGCCTCGGGAGCGGCGTCGGCGGCCATTACGAAGCCGCGGTGCTGCTGATGGTTTATCTCATAGCCCTGCTCCTTGAAGGTGGGGGTATCCTGCAGGCCGAACTGCTCAAACCGCTCGTCGGCCGCTATGGATATGGCCGTAAGCTTGCCGGCAGCCAGGTTGTCGCCTATCTCTCCGGGACTCATGGCGCCCAGCTGCACATGTCCGCCCATTACGTTGGCCAGCACATCGCCGCCGGATTCCATGGCAACATAGGTAATATCCACATCGCAGGCCTCACAGAGCTGCGCCCACAGTATGGCGTCGTCGGAGATGGCGGAGGAGCCTGCAAAGGAGAGCTCACCCGGATGCTCCTTGGCATAGGCCACCACATCTTCCATGCTCTTGAAGCCGGAGTCAACAGAAGCCACCAGGAGGCTGGGATCCTTGGCTACAAGAGCCACATAGGAGAAGTCGTCAAATGTCAGGGGGCTGTTGCCGGCCACAGGCTGGCTGTAGAAGCTGGAGGACACCACATTGATGTTGTAGTCGCCGCCGGTCTCCACCAGATAGGTGAAGCCAACCACGTGGGAGGATCCCGGCTTGTTGACCACAGTAATGTTTACGGGGCACATATTGTACTTCTGGATAATCTCAACAACCTTGCGGGCAAAGAGATCGGCTCCGCCGCCGGCGGAATTGCCAACTGTGAGCTCTATGTCCTTCTCGGGCACCCAGCCCTGAGGTTCTTCAGAGGAAGGCGCTTGCGTCTGGGGCGCCTGGCTTTCGGGAGCCTTGGACTCGGGTGATGCGCTGTTCTGGCTGTTTCCGCCGCAGCCGGCGAGCATGGCAAAACAAAGTACAAGAGCAATAAGCATTGACCAAATTCGAGTTTTCATTTTTTTCCTCCTATTTTCCTGTTGTTGTTATTTATAGCGCCGCAGGGCGTTATATGCGTTCAAACGGTAGTCTTGTGGGCACGCAGGCGTCCTATCACATTTTTGATAGGCGTACCAAACGCCAAGAGCAGAGCTATCACCATTATTACCGCGGAAATAGGCCGGGATATTACTGCGAAGAAATTACCCTTAGCCATTATCATAGCCTGGCGCAGATTCGTTTCGGTTATATAGCCCAAAACTATAGCCAGCACCATTGGTGCCGCAGGAATTTTCAGCTTTTTAAATATGAAGCCCACAGCGCCAAAGAAAACAGTTATTCCTACATCGAACAACGAATTGCCCAAGGCATAGGAACCCATAATTATAAACCCAATTACTACACCGTTGAGTATTCCCGGACGAACCTTCAGGATCGTCACAAACAGCGGGAGGGCGCAAACCACAAGAAGCAGCAGTATGAGATTTCCGATATACATACTGGCGATAAGTCCCCAGGCGAAGTCCGGCTCCTTCTCAAACAGATACGGGCCAGGAGTCATGCCGAACATCATCAGCGCGCCCATCATTATGGCTGTGGCTCCGCTGCCGGGAACACCAAGAGTCAGCATCGGCACCATAGCGCCCATAGAGGCTGCGTTATTGGCGGATTCAGGTGCGGCAACGCCCTCAATAACTCCGGTACCAAACAGCTCTCCGCGTTTTGAGGTCTTTCTTGCCATATCATAGGACAGGAAAGACGCTATTGTGGCTCCCGCGCCCGGGAGCACACCCACGAAAAAGCCAAGTACAGTTCCGCGAGCTATATGTGGCAGACAGATGCCCCATTCCTGCCAGGTAGGGAACATTCTGCGGAAACGCAGTTCCTCGCGTGTTATTGTTATTTTCTTTGCATCCTTCTGTGCAGAGGAATATATTATCTCCGCTATGCCGAACAGGCCCATTGCAACGGGAATGAAGTCTATGCCGCCGTAGAGATGTACAACACCGAATACGAAGCGCTGTGTACCCAGCACAGCGTCTAGGCCTATGGTTGAAACAAACAGTCCCAAGCCCGCAGCCACAAAGCCCTTAAACGGATCGTCTCCCGTCATTCCCGCTATGGAGGTAAGCCCCATGACCATTAGTGCAAAGTATTCGGCAGGACTGAAAGCCAGAGCATACTCGGCTATCTTTGGTGCCAGCAGCATGAATATAACCACCGACACCGTGCCACCTATTATTGAGGCATAGGCCGCCATACCCATAGCCTGTGCCGGACGTCCATTTACAGCCATCGGATATCCGTCCAGAGTAGTCATAACGGCTGCGGAATCACCGGGGGTGTTAATGAGTATCGCTGTGATAGATCCACCGTACATTGCTCCGTAATATATGCCCGCCAGCATGACTATGCCGGCCACCGGGTCCATACCGTAGGTAAGTGGCAGCAATATAGCTATACCGGTAGACGGCCCCAGTCCGGGTAGTGCGCCGATGATAACGCCGCTTACCACACCAATAAAGCAGTACAGCAGCACTATTGGGTCGGCGCAAACCGAAAAGCCCACCGCCAGATTGTGCAACAATTCCATACTCCCGCCTCCTTAGAATCCAAAGGGCCCCTCAGGCACATGTACCTTGAGAAGAACTATAAAAATTAAGTATATAACTATTCCGGTACCCACACCCACAAGCAGAGAGGTCTTCCAGGACTCCGGCCCCAGAAATCGGATAAGCAAAACCATTGCTATGGTTATTGCCGTTATCAGGCCTATATAATCGGCCAGAACAACAGCCGCAGAGCAGATGCCAATGATGATAAAAAAGCTGCGCCACTCATGCCATTCTGCCAGCAGCTTCTCTCCCTCCTGGTCGGCAAGTTTAAGCCTCAGAACACTTTGAACTGTTATGCCCAAGCCACATATTCCGATGATGCTCGCCGATATCATAGGCATAAAGCCCGGACCCGGCGCCTTGTTCATATAAAACTGCATCCCATCCTTTTTACATATAAAAAAGATGGCGCACGCCAATACAATGGAAACCACACCGAGCAAGATATTTGCGTGTTTTATTTTCAATCCCTTGGCAGTTTTATTTTCCATTTTCACTCCCCAGCTTTCCAGTCTGATTTTGTGTTTGTTTATGTGCATTTACTATGTTCAAAGTATAGCAGAGACGCAGGCATTTGTATAATTATAATAATTCATTGCCTTTCATGCACTATGGTTATAGCGGAGCCAAACTGGCTTTTTTGCACCGAATTTTCCAATTTTGGAAATAATTGTATGTGATTTTTGTGCAGAAAATTCCATTTTGGATTATGCAAAACGCCTGTCCATTACATTTTATTCCATTCCATTTTAGAATATAGCACTTCATTGAGGGTGGATTCAGGCTGGTGTCATTCAGCTCTGTTATCGGCATTATAAAAAGGCGCATCATTTAGATGCGCCTTTCAGCTTTGGATATAATTTTTAGCAGCAGCGGCAGAACATGCAGAAAAGCCGCGCCATTATAAGGCTCATGCACAGCTGACCAAAGCCGCCTGTGTTCACGGTGAAAGTCTGGCCCATATTGCGGTACATATTGCCGCCGTTCTCCAGAACATCCAGGAGTTGCCGGTAACTGTAGTTATTTGGCTCCATGCTCACGGCCCGGCGGGCGTGCTCCAGCGCCCGTATGCGGTTGCCCAGCTGATAGCTGGCGTAGGCGCTGAGATAGTACCATCTTGCATTTCTGTCTCTGGGCTCCACGCTCTCCAGGGCGTTGATAGCCTGAGAGAAGTAGCCCACACGGATGTAGTTCTCGGCCGCCCGTATGCCGGAGGCCTCGCCATCCCCGCCGGACTGGCCGTAGCCGTACTGCTGGCCATATCCGTAACCGTAGCCGCCGTACTGCTGGGAGCCGTAGCTCCCTCCCTGAGCGCCGTTGCCGGTGTTCTGCTGAGGATTCTTTATCTGGTCGTAAGCAGCGTTTATCTCGTTCATACGTCGCTGCGCCTCAGCGTCGCCGGGGTGCAGGTCGGGGTGATATTTTTTGGCAAGAGCCCGGTATGCCTTTTTTATTTCTTCGTCAGATGCGTCCGGCGAGACGCCAAGTACCTTGTACGGGTCATTTATCATCGGCGTTTTCGCCTCCGTCTTCCTTCTTTTTGCTCAATCCCAGAGGGAACTTGCTCCACACACCAGAATATAGGATATTTCGCATAATGTCAACATTTTCAATCAGGGGAAGTTTCTCAAAATTCAGAGCGCACTCCCCTATCAGCATAGTCAGAACGCCTTTTATATCCTCGTCTGTACTGCCCCGGCGGCGCATATCCGCCAGGGGATTGTAGCGGCCGTGGCGCAGGTCGCCCTTCAGGTCAACAAATGCGTCGAGAATATATATAAACTGCCCCAGAGCGTCAGCCATGTCACCCAGAGGCTTCTGCCAGTTATCCTCCCTGAACAGGAACAGCTCACGCATCAGCTTGCCGAAACATTTGGCCGCGGCGTCCGGGTCGCAGACGTTCATGCTCTCCAGCTCCGAGAGCTGCCGGAGGCACTTTTCCAGAGCAGCGCTCTGCCGGGGATACCTTTCCGCCGTGCGCAGGCTGGGCTTTTTGAGCAGCTCCGCCAGCGCTTTTGCGGAGAGCTTTTTCTCGTCATTCCAATCATCAACGGCTTTATAGTAGGCCAGCAATACGTTCATATCTGCGGCATAGTCCGTAAAGCAGTTTTCGGCGTAGCTGTGGGGATGTACTGGATGGGGCTTGCAGCGCTCGGTGCCGCAGGCGGTCTCAGGCTCATACAGGGACGACAGCACCAGCACCAGAAAAGTCATATCATAGCTGAGTATGCCCCCCGCCGCCGGGCCGTGGTTTTTCGTGAGTGAGCGGCATATTCCGCAGTAGTAGGACTTGTATCGCGCCCGCTGCTCCTCGTCCATGGCCTCTCTGTTTGCAATCACATAGCCAAACATTTTTATTCCTCCGTCGGCATTGCACAATTATTTATTATATTATACCACCGGATATAAAAATTGGGTGAACAAGCTGTAAAAATATTTTTCCGGTTTTTGTCTGAAAAAGCCTTGACATCCCGCGTAAATCTGTTATAATAATCAAGCGCTTATCAATGAGTGCAAACAAATATGCGAGAGTGCTGGAACCGGTAGACAGGCACGTTTGAGGTGCGTGTGTCAACTGACGTGGGAGTTCAAGTCTCCTCTCTCGCACCACGTCGGAGCAAAGTTCGCTTTGCTCCGACGTCTTTTTTTGCGGGAATAAAAAGACGTCATCCGCCCGCTCCCTTGCTCCTCCTTTCAAACTCGAACCCGCTGACGCTGGGCTTCGAGTTTGTTCTGTGCTTCGGCGGTAAAAGCCGCGCCCCGCCGTGCGGATCCCCCACCTTATGATTTCGAAAAAGGACACGACATAGTCGTGTCCTTTTATTTTGGTGCACTTCTAACTTCTTCACTATTCACTTACTGCGGCGGCAAAGTGATGCAGGCTTTCAGCTCCGCAAGCAGCGCCTCGGGATTTATAATCACGAAGCGGAAGGTCCCGTAGCCCTCGCTGGTAGTATTTTGCTTTCCCAGCAGGACACTTTTTATCCCATTGTCAAATAAAACAGTTATATCCAGCTCCACATCGTTCAGGCTGTAGGTGTACGCCCTGTTAAATGTCCGCCGCTCTTTGTAGCGGCTCAGGCATTCCACGACCTTTTCGGTCTCGGCGTCGGAAAGCTCCAGCAACTTGCTGTCCGCGCTGTAATTATAGTACTGTATTACCAAATCACGTGCTGAATCGGGATGCTTAAGGATAGGCCGGGGCGAGAACAATATGGCTATTACAATACAAAGGATAAAAAACGTTCCAAGGAGCCAAAACTTATGTTTGCTCATAGCAGCCTCCTCCTTTATATCGTAATTATATTATAAGTCAGTTTTTTATTCAATCCCCATTGTTAATTCAGCACAAAACCGCCCTTATCCCTTACAGCGGAAATATTTGACTTTTATGCCCCCGTGTGTTAAAATTCAGTTAACATTTTAATACATCAAAGCAGCAAAACCCCTGCATAGCACGATGTGCATATTCGCAGCCCAAAGCAGTTTAAAACGCTCACGGCACAGGCGGTCGTACACAGGCTTTCCTCCGCGGCTCTGTGAGCGCGGAGGCTTTTTTCGGACAAATATGGAGGTTTTCGCATGAACAAAAACACAGAGCATAAATCCAGAGGCTTCGGCAGCCGCTGGGGCTTCATTCTGGCGTCCGTCGGCTCGGCTGTTGGCATGGCCAACGTCTGGGGTTTCCCCAACAAAATGGGCAGCAACGGCGGCGGCGCTTTCCTGCTCATCTACCTGTTCTTCATTTTCATATTCAGCTATGTGGGGCTTCCCGCTGAATTCGCCATAGGCCGCCGGGCGCGCACCGGCACTCTGGGCTCATATGAAAACGCTTGGAGTACCCGCAGCCCCAAGGCCGGTAAACTGGGCGGCATACTGGGCTGGCTGCCTCTGGCCGGCTCCCTGTGCATAGCCATAGGCTACGCCGTCATTGTCTCCTATGTGCTCAAGGCTCTGGTGAACTCCCTCACCGGCGCTCTCATGACCGCCGACGCCACCACTTGGTTTGAGTCATTTTCTCTGACTCCGTACTCTGTAATTCCCTACCATATTATAGTTGTGGCCGGAACTCTGCTTACCCTGTTTCTGGGCGCGAAGAGCATTGAAAAGACCAACAAGATTATGATGCCCCTGTTCTTCATCATCTTCGTCATTCTGGCAGTTCGTGTCGCCCTGCTGCCAAACGTGGCCGACGGTTACCGCTTCATGTTTCTCCCCCGCTGGGAGGCTCTGAAAGACCCGCTGGTATGGATATGGGCTATGGGGCAGGCTTTCTTTTCCCTGTCCATCACAGGCAGCGGAATGATAGTCTACGGCTCTTATTTGAGCGAGGACGAGGATGTTGTTTCCGTCTCTGAAAAGACCGCCCTGTTTGACACCATTGCAGCCGTTGTGGCAGCCCTGGTAATCATTCCCGCCTGCTTTGCCTATAATATGGACGTGGGCGCAGGCCCATCCCTGCTGTTCGTCACCCTGCCAACTATCCTTCAGGATTTGCCTATGGGCAGGCTTTTTGCGATAATCCTCTATGTGGCCATGATATTCGCCGGCGTCAGCTCTCTGCAGAATATGTTTGAGGCTGTTGGCGAATCTCTGCTGCACAAGTTCCCCAAGCTCAGCCGTACCGCCGTGCTGTTCATTCTGGGCGGCATCTGCCTGGGCTTCGGCATAGGCATGGAGGCTATTTTCCAGTGGGGCCCATGGATGGACCTGGTGTCAATCTACATCATCCCAATAGGCGCCACTCTGGGCGCCCTCTCCTGGTTCTGGATAATGAAGAAGGAGGATCTGCTGGAGGCCGTGAACCGCGGCAGCAGCAAGCAGCGAGGCACTCTCTGGTACTCCGTGGGCCGCTATGTGTACGTCCCCTTCGCCATCATCCTCTGCTGCATCGCTCTGTTTATGAAGGTGGCCTTCTAGCCGCCGGACCAACTTATTGGGAGGTAAAGATTTATGGAATTTACTCACGAGACCGGACGTATCTTCGCTCTTGACGGTGACGGCAAGGTTATCGCCGAGGTGACCTTTCCCGTTGCCGACGGCGTAGCCACCATTGACCACACCTTTGTTGACGGCTCCCTGCGCGGCCAGGGCGTAGCGGGAAAGCTGCTTGCAGCAGCAGCCGAGGACATCCGCAGCCAGGGGCTGAAGGCCAATCCCACCTGCTCCTACGCGGTGAAGTGGTTTAACGACCACCCCGAAAACGCAGACCTGCTGTAAATCAAAAACCGGTTTAGGCTGGTATTCGCAAAACAGTTAAGGCCGGGTATCTGAAAGACGGATACCCGGCCTTTTCTTTGTATGGTTCCAAGGCTCCCTTGTGTAAAGGGAGCTGTCAGCCGACAGGCTGACTGAGGGATTGACAACCCCTCGCACCTCCCCTTACTCAGGGGAGGCTTGGTCGCGGCGCAAAACCGCACACCGCACCATTCATGTTGTCTATCACCTTCGCCCTTTGAGCGTCCGGTTTTTTTATGCGCTTATGTATAATCCTCCCTGCCTCTGTTAATGCTAGCGACAGTATCATTACAGGGAGGTTTTTCTATGAAAAAGTTTCATGCGGCGCTGTCGCTGTGTCTTGCAAGCGTACTGCTGCTGGGCTGCGCCGTAGCTGCCACGGCGGACAACTGCGCCCCCGTGGCGCAGAATATGGAGATATGCACCTATCGCGGCGTGGCCGTAAGCGGTAGGCTTGCCGCCACCGACCCTGAGGGGGAGAGCCTGAGCTTCGAGATAACTACCCCGCCCATAAAGGGTGAGATAAGCCTGGGCGAGGACGGCAGCTTCACCTATACTCCGGCTCAGGGTAAAAAGGGCAAGGACTATTTTGGCTACAAGGCCGTGGACACGGACGGCAACAGCTCCCACGAGGCCACAGTGATAATCCGCATACAGAAGCAGAACAGCAAAATAAGCTACTCCGATATGGAGAATAACGGCGCCCACTACGGGGCCGTGCGTCTGGCGGAGGAGGAAATTTTCATAGGCGAATGTCTGGGCGGGCGCTATATCTTCCACCCCGAGGAAACGGTTAGCCGGGGCGAGTTCCTAGCCATGTGCATGAAGCTGGCCGATTCGGAGCTGCTCACCGGAGTGCAGCGCACAGGCTTTGCCGACGACAGCGACATCGCCCAGTGGCTGCGCCCCTATGTCTCCACCGCCCTGCTGAGCGGCGCAATAAGCGGCGAGTCAACGGACTCCGGCGCGGTATTCGCCCCCGGACGCCCCATAAGCGGCGCTGAGGCCGCCGTGATGCTGGACCATGTTCTCGGCCTTCAGAACGTAAGCCACATGAATCAGGACGGCAGCGTTCCTGTGTGGGCGGAGCAGTCGGTGATGAATCTGTCCTCCAGCCGCATACTGACCTACGGCGAAGCGGCGTCTGAAAGCCTTACAAGAGCCGAGGCCGCTGAGATTCTCCTGCGCGCCATGGACAAGTGAACAAAAAAGGCGGGAAGGAAGCTCAGCTTCTTTCCCGTCGTTTTACGCAGAAGCCCCACAGGACAAGCAGGGCCGCGCTTATGAGCAGCAGGAACAGGCTTGTAAACGGCACGACTAACATGAGCCCATTCAATATATACCCCGCCGCCAGGGGCAGAGTACCCGCCAGAAAGAGCTTGACTGTATTGGACATACCGCACCTCCTGAGTTTTGATCTGAAAACACCGGGCGCCGTCAGCTTTTCTTCTGGTTTTTCAGCGCACAGCCCGCAAGGCTGAGTGCAAGCATCAGCATAAGTTCACAGCCGTATATCAATAAGCTCCGGTCCCCAAACCAGCTCGTAAGCGGAAATAAAATAATATAGGCAAACCAGTACAGCGGCAAAAAATATACGTTCTGAATATCCGCCGTTACCGCAAAAGCCAGCATGACCATGCCGCAAAGGCAGAGTATAAGCGCCTGCTGAACCGTGCCTGCGCCCGGTTCAGCGGTGATATAGGAGACATAGGCCCACAGCAATGCCAGGGAAAAGCTGATTATTACCGAAAAGGCAAATCCGGCCTCAAACGGCATATGCCCAAGCAGTATGTTCAGCAAAGTTCCCGCCGCCAGGGGCAGAGTACCCGCCAGTAAAAGCTTACCCATCTGCACCATACCACTTTGCCTCCTTTTACAACTCCACTCTATCACACGCAGCCAAGAAAATCCAGCATAAAAACAGCCCGCACAGCAATGCGGACTGTTTAACTTTACTTTTTCACCGCCAGACGCTCGGCCAGGGCCTCGTCGGGCTGGGCCATTATCGTGCGGTAGTCGGTGTATATGACCTTGCCGGGCATTGAGCCGGAGGGCTTCTTCACAAAGCGCACCTGGGTGTAGTCCACGGGCACCTTACCCGCCTCCCGTCCCTGTGAGTAATAGGCGGCCAGGGACGCGGCCTGCTCAAGGCTCAGGTCGTCAGGCCGGTCGCCGTTGCAGCAGAGGATGACGTGGCTGCCGTGTATCTTCTGCACATGGAGCCAGATGTCCGTGCGCCGGGCGTCCCTGGTGGTGAGCCTGTCGTTCTGGGCGTTGTTGCGGCCAACCAAAATCTCCAGTCCGCTGTCGGACAGAAAGCGCCGGGGCTGGGCCTCCTTTATCTTCTCCCGGCGGCCCTTGGGCTGTCTGAGATAGTTGAGCTCCATTAGCTCGCGGCGTATCTCGCCCAGCTCCGCCTCGGACTCCGCCCGCTGGATTTCGTCCAGAACGCTGCCCAGATAGTCCAGCTCCCTCTCGCCGTCGGCTATGAGGGCGGTGAGGTGCTGCTCGGCGGCCTTGGCCTTGTTATAGGCCTTGTAATACTCGCCGGCGTTCTGCTGGGGAGTTTTCATGAAGTCCAGCTTTACCGTGACTGTGGGCAGCTTTTCGTCGTAGAAATCCTCGCACTCCAGAACACGGTCGCCCTTTTTCACACGGTACATATTGGCTGTGATGAGGTCGCCGCTGCGCTTTAGAGTCTCGCGCTCGCCGGTTTTCTGCAGCTCCTGACGCTGAGTCTCCAGCTTGCGGCGCAGGCGCTCGTAGCGGGTCTTGACGCTTTTCAGCAGCTCACGGGAGCGGTGGCGCATACGCTCGGCGCGCTCGCGCCTCAGATAAAAGCCCTCTATGAGCTGGGAGAAGTCGGGATATACCGCGCCCTGGGCGGCATGCTCATACTGGCGCAGGGCCATGAAGGAGAAATCTCGGGGTCTGTCCTCCTCCATGAGCATATAGGGGGTGAACTCGCCCGCCTGCACGCTCTCGGCCATGGCGTCCATTATTGCGGGGAAGCGCTCACGCTGCTCTGTTGTAAGCTCCTCCACTCTGGGAGAGCTGTCCCCAAAGCAGCGGTAGCACAGCTCACGGCAGATGAGGGGCGAGAGGCCGGAGAAAGTGTCCAGCAGCCATTTATCGGCCCTCTGCTCCGGCTGGGCGCTCTCCCACAGCTGCGCGCGGTCGGCGCAGTCCAGAAAGGCGGGCTTCTCCTGCTCCGGAGGCAGATGGTAAATGAGGCCGGGCAGTATCTGGCGCTTTTCGCTCATCTCGTAATCCACCCGGCGCAGGCAGTCGATGATGCGCCCGTCGCCGCCCACCAGTATGAAGTTGGAGCTGCGGCCTATCATCTCCACTATGAACTGCTTGTGGGAGAATACGCCCAGCTCGTCGTAGGCGTCCAGCTCAAGTATGAGCATACGCTCGTTTCCCGGCTGGGTGAGCCCGGATATGACGGCGCCCTGCAGGTGCTTGCGCAGCAGCATACAGAACATGGGCGGCGCCTTTGGGTTTTCAAAGCGCTCCTCAGTCAGATGCACTCTGGCGCTGCCCACGGAGGCGGACAGCAGCAGGCGCAGGGTCTCGCGCCCGCCCCGGAGGGACAGGACCACCAGATCCCGCTCGGGCATCTGCACCTTATCTATTTTCATGCCCGTCAGGCGGGGGGCCAGCTCCCCTGTGAGCGCCCGCAGGCATATTGCGTCAAGCGGCATCAGTTTTCCTCCATAATATACGCGTAAAGCTCGCTGAGTCTGGCGCGCTCACCTTTCAGATAGAGCCAGCCGAACAGGGTCTCAAGTCCCGTTGCGGCGTGGTACTCCGAGGCGGTGGCGCGGTTGGGTGCGGCATGGGTCTTGGTATTGCGCCCACGGCGGTATACCGCTGCCTCCTGCTCCGTAAGCAGGGGCAGTATCTTTTCCATGGCTTTGGCCTGGGCCGGAGCTTTTACCAGCTCCACCGTGGCCCGGTGGAGGTTATTCACCTTGCCCAGTCCCCTGGAGCACAGCATGGTGCGGGTGAGCAGCTCATATACGCCGTCGCCCACATGGGCAAGCCCCAGGACGCTGAGCCGGCCCAGCTCGGCATCGGTGAATTGGGGATTAAAAAGCTCTGTCAAAACGGGGCCTCCTCATCGGATGCCGCGCCGCCGTCCAGATCCATGTGCTCCTGGCGGTCCTCGGCGCCGCCGCGCATCTGCATCTCCTGCCACTGCTCACGTGTGACCAGTATCTGTCTGGGCTTGGAGCCCTCATAGGGACCAACCACACCTATCTCCTCCATCTGGTCAACTATGCGGGCCGCTCTGGAATAGCCCAGCTTCAGCCTGCGCTGGAGCATGGAGACGGAGGCCTGCTTAACATCGAATATGACCTCCACAGCCTGGGGCAGAAGCTCGTCGAAGTCGCTGCCGGGTTCATCCTCGGTGCGGGATGGCTCAGCCTTGCCGCCCTTATCCTTCTCGGCGGCGGCCTTCTCTATCTGGGCCAGTATATCCTCGCTGTACTGGGCCTCGGAGCCGGACTTAATAAACTCGATTATCTTCTCTCGCTCCTCATCGGACACGAAGGCACCCTGCACGCGCAGAGGCTTGCCCACGCCCAGGGGGGCGTAAAGCATATCGCCCATGCCTATGAGCTTCTCGGCGCCGGGGGCGTCAAGGATGATGCGGCTCTCAAGGGAGCTGGACACGGCAAAGGCTATGCGGCTGGGGATGTTGGCCTTCATAAGGCCGGTTATCACATCCGCGGAGGGGCGCTGGGTGGCTATGACCAGGTGCATACCGGCGGCTCGTCCCATCTGAGCCACGCGGCAGATGCTCTCCTCCACCTCCTTGGAGGCGACCAGCATGAGGTCGGCCAGCTCATCTATGACGGTGACCACCTGTGGCAGGGTCTGGCCGCCATTGCGCTTCTGATACTCGTTGTATGTGGCCAGGTCGCGCACGCCCACCTCGGAGAAGAGGCGGTAGCGCTTGAGCATCTCCACCACAGCCCACTGGAGGGCGCCCGCCGCCTTTTTGGGGTCGGTAACTACGGGCACATACAGGTGTGGTATTCCGTTATATATTCCAAGCTCGACCATTTTGGGGTCTATCATTATAAAGCGCACCTCGTCCGGAGTGGCCTTATACAGGAGGGAAATGATGAGGGAGTTCATGCACACGGATTTACCGGAGCCGGTGGTACCGGCTATGAGCAGGTGGGGCAGCTTCGCGATATTGCCCACTATGCAGTTTCCGCCTATATCCTTGCCTATGCAGAAGCTGAGCTTGCTCTTGGCTCCGCGGAAATTGGCTGATTCCACTATATCCCGCAGGAAAACCGTGCTTACTATCTTGTTGGGCACCTCTATACCCACGGTTGATATTTTATCCGGTATTGGGGCTATGCGCACACCGGTAACGCCCAGGGACAGGGCCAGATCTCCGGCCAGATTGGTTATCTTGGCCAGCTTCACTCCAGCGTCCAGCTCCAGGTCATAGCGGGTGACCGTGGGTCCGCGGGTGATGTCCGTGACATTGGCGCTTACGCCGAAGCTGCGCAGGGTTGTGGACAGGCGCTCGCGGTTAAGCTCTGCCTCTTCCCTGCCGTCCACCACGGCGCCGGAGGCGGGACGCAGAAGTTCAACCGGCGGAAAGCTGTATTCGCCGGGCTGGGCGGCAGCTCTTTCCTCTATGAGCCGGGAGATATTCTCCGTTTCAGCCTTGACAGCCTCGGCGGTTTTCTTTTTATCCTCTTTTATATCGGCAGTACTGACGCCCATGGTCTCCACAACAGGAACACCGGCAATTTTGGCCGCGTCTGTGACGCTGAGGGGCTCAACCTCATCGGTCGGTGCTTTATCGGACGCAGGCTTGTCCCCCTTTATCTTGGCGAAAAAGCCCTTCTTCTCAGAGACAGGGGCAGACTGGGCGGCCGGCTCGTCCATGGTGAGCACATCCACAGCCACATCGTCGTCCACCGGGATATCTATGGCGCTGCGCCGCCTTTTCACAGGTGTCGGGTCATTTTCCGCCGGCGGAGCTATGCGCGCCCCCGTGACGGTGCCCTTGGGTATATCCTGCACATCGAAGGTGTCTATGGCAGTCTGAATCTGGCTGCGTGCAAACTTATCCTGATGTACGCGCTTGGCCTCCGCTCTTGCTTGTACGGCCTTGACCATGCGGCCCACCGTTGTATTGTAGGCAATAGTCAGAAGCAGTAGCAGCACAAAAAGGAGTATTGGCACGGCTCCGTAGATTGAGAACGCGCTCTTGAGGCCTATACCCAGCATACCGGCCAGCACACCGCCGCTCTTCAGCGCCTTGCCGCCATCGTACATGGAGGATATGAATTTAAACGCACCTACGGCAGCGTCCGGCTCGGCCTTCGCCAGAACAAGCTGAAGCAGGGCGCCCAAAACAAGCGGCAGCAGCATTACGCATACTACGCGCAGACGCACAGGTTTGCCCTTGTGCGTAAACAGTATCCAGCCGGAGGCCAGCAGCGCCAGAGGAAATATGTAGCAGCCCCAGCCCAGCAGGCCCTTCAGTACGCCGCAGAACAGCTCTATAAACCAGCCCTCCACATTGAAGCAGCCGATCAGCGTGAGCAGAGCCAGCAGCAGGCAGGCGACTCCGGCTATTTCCCGCTCATAGCTGCGCTTTTCCGGTGGTGCGTTTTTGGCTTTCGCTCTGCTTCCGCCGGAAGCGGAAGATGTTTTCTTCTTAGCACCTTGTGCCATTCGTACTCACTCCAAATCAGAAAATAAGTGACAAAATAATGGTGGCCACGCCTATGGTCCAGCAGTAATAGGCGAAGTTTCCGAACTTGCCCTTGTTGGTAATATACTTCACCAGACCAATGGCCACTATGCCGGACACGGCTGCCACAGCCATGCCCACCAGATACACGGGCATTAGCGACCAGTCCGTGCCGCCCTCTATAAGGGTCTTTATGAGGGTTATGATATTTGCGCCCAGTATGGCGGGTATGGACATGAGAAAGGCAAATTTCACCGCGAAGCCGCGGTCCAGACCGGTGGCAACGCCCGCCGTTATTGTGGTTCCGGAGCGGGACAGTCCGGGTATCACGGCCACGCATTGACAAAGACCTATAATGAGCGCATCGCGCAGACGCATATTTTTCGCGTCCTTCTCTCCAGGCGTCAGCTTATCGCTGACATAGAGCATACAGCCCGTGAGGATAAACACCACGCCTATAAACATGGTGTTATAGTACAGCTTCTCAACCAGGTCGTTTATGGGCAGCACCGCCGCCAGCGGCAGGGTAGCCACAATTATGAGAAGAATAAGCCGCCTGGAAGGGATATCGGCCTTTGATGCCTTCCGGTCCGGATGACGAATCTCTCCCACAAAGCCAAAAAGCTCCCGTATCATCAGAGCTATGTCGCTCCAATACACAACACATACGGACACCAGAGTGCCCAGATGCAGCAGCACATCAAAGAACATATGTCCCTCCTCGGCATTATTGAGGCCGAAGAGATTTTGAAAAATGGACAGGTGTCCGGAGCTGGAAATCGGCAGAAACTCCGCAATACCCTGGAGCAGTCCAAGGAACACGGCTGCAGAATAGGTCATAGCTTGCGCCTCCCGTATATGATAAAATTCTCAGATATTCAGTCCCGCAAATGTGCGGAACACAATCACCCTAAGATAACATATTACCATATATTACGCGAAAGCACAACTGAAACAGGAAAAAAGGGGTCAAGCCTCTGAATTTGCTTGAAACTAATTTGATAGCTTAAACCCTTCAGTCGCTCCGCGAGGAGGGAACTCTCGCGAGCTGAAGCTCACCTGTTACGCTTGCACCCAGACGCAGGTCAAGGCTTGCATCCACCGCCGCACGAGCGCGTTGTGCGCGTCGGCGAGGCCCAAAAGAGTATACGACTTAGGCGGATTCTTTGGGAAGTTTGAAACCCGTTTCTATAAAGAAATGGGTTTCATATCACGACCCCGCAGTACGAACTGATTTCACCGCAGCACCCGGGCGCGCATTGCGCGCCCCTACACGTCAAAGCCTCCCCTGTGTAAGGGGAGGTGCCCCGCAGGGGCGGAGGAGTTGTCAATCCCTCAGTCAGCTTCGCTGACAGCTCCCTTTACACAAGGGAGCCTTCGGCGCGAAGCGCCACAACAATTATTCACTATTCATTCTTCACTTTTCACTATTTTCTCACCACGCCGCTTGTCTATCTCCTCATGGAGATAACCCAGCGCGTCTGACAGTCCGCCCAGCCTGTCTATGAGTCCGCACTGTACTGCCTCGTCGCCGTATATCACGCTGCCCACATCGTTTGCAAGCTCCTCTGTGCGCATCATATACTCGGTGAATTTCTCCCGGCTGATATTGGAGTTCTTTGTAACGAACTGGATGATGCGCTCGTGTATCTTGGAAAAATAGTTGAAGGTCTGGGGCACGCCTATCACCACGCCGCTTATGCGCACGGGGTGTATGGTCATGGCCGCCGAGGGCACTATGAAGCTGCGCCGGGCGGCCACGGCCAGAGGCACGCCTATGGAGTGACCTCCCCCCAGCACCACCGAGGCCGTGGGCTTGGTCATGCTGGATATGAGCTCAGCAATTGCCAGCCCCGCCTCTATATCGCCGCCTACTGTGTTCAGCAGCACCAGCAGCCCCTCTATCTCATCGGATTCCTCCACAGCCGCCAGCACGGGCAGGACGTGCTCGTATTTTGTGGCTTTGCTGTTATCCGAGAGTATTTGATGCCCCTCCACCTGTCCAACTATTGTCAGACAATGAATCGTACCGCTTGCCGATTGAGTGGTGGATGAGCCCATGTCCATTATCTGGTCCCTTTGGGTCATCTGCTCCTGCAGCTCTGCATTGTTATCCATAATTTACCTCCAAATGGGCGGCAAAAAGCCCCGTTTGCACCTAGGATGTGCAAACGGGGCGCTTTTTATTTGTCTCAGGCGCTGTAAACAGCCTTGAAGGCCTTGTAGGTCATATAGCAGTCCAGCTTGGCCACGGTCTCGCAGGGGGAGTGCATACTGAGCACAGGCACGCCTGCGTCTATGGTCTCTATATTGCGCTGGGCCATGTACATGGCCACGGTGCCGCCGCCGCCCTGGTCCACCTTGCCCAGCTCGCCCATCTGCCAGACGACCTTGTTCTCGTCCAGTATGGCGCGCAGGCGGCCAATCAGCTCTGCAGAGGCGTCGTTGGAGTCGTACTTGCCTCTTGAGCCGGTGTACTTCACCAGGCAGACGCCGTAGTTCATTTTGGCGCTGTTGCGCTTCTCGGACACCTCGGGGAAGTTGGGGTCAAAGCCGTTGCACACATCGGCGGAGATGCACAGGCTCTTTTCAAAGCAGTGGCGCAGCTTTACGCCCTGGCTGTCGCACAGGTCCTCGACAAAGCACTCAAAGGCCTCGCTCTTCATGCCGCTTATGCCCTCGGAGCCTATCTCCTCCTTGTCCGCCAGAATGCAGACGCAGGTACGGCGGGGCTTATCCATTTCTGCTATGGCCCGCAGCTCGGCGTAGGCGCACACACGGTCGTCGTGGCCGTAGCCGCCTATGAAGCTACGGTCCAGGCCCTGGTCGCGGGTCTCAACGGCGGGGGTAGCACATAGCTCCGCGGAGAGGAAATCCTCCTCAACTATTCCGTACTTCTCATGCAGCAGGCGCAGGAGCGCGGTCTTGACTCTGTCGCTGTCGCCGTCTGTGCCGGGGACGGAGCCTATGAGTATATTCAGGCTCTCGCCGGACACGGCCTCAGCCAGTATCTTCTTGCTCTGGTCGGAGGCAAGGTGGGGCAGCAGGTCGGTGATGATGAACTGGGGATCCTCCCTGTCCTGACCGATGCTTATCTCCACGGTGCCGCCGTTTTTGAGTGCCACGGTGCCGTGGAGCTCCAGGGGGCGGGAGGGCCACTGATACTTTCTAAGGCCGCCGTAGTAGTGGGTCTTGAAGAAGGCCATTTCGGTGTCCTCATACATGGGGTTCTGCTTAAGGTCCAGCCGGGGAGAATCCACATGGGCGGCGGCAATGACGCAGCCCTTGTCCATGGTCTCCTCGCCCATCACGGCCAGCAGCAGAGCCTTGCCGTGGACGCTGGAATAAACCTTGGTGCCGGGACGCAGCTCCATGCCCCGCTCAAAGGGGACGAAGCCGGCCTTTTCGGCCAGCTCTATTCCGGCCTTTACAGCCATGCGCTCGGTGCGCGCCCTGTCCAGAAAGCGCTTGTAATCCTCACAGTAGTCGTGTATGAGGGCCTTTTCGACCTCGTCTATACGGTCATAGCCGTTTTTGGGGCTGTAAAGCAGCTCCTCGCGTGAAATATCCATCAGTTATCTCCTCCTGTCAAAGATGTAAAAAGTGTAAGGCATTTTTGGCGGAACTCATCCACCGTGCCGTCGTTTCGCAGGATATGGTCACAGTTTTCCTCAAACCATGAGTCGGGCTTCTGGGCGTCTATGCGGCTTTGGGCGTACTCACGGGAAATGCCCTCCCGCCTCATCAGGCGCTCTATGCGCACCTCCCTGGGTGCAGTAACGCCCACCACGTCGGTGCAGCTTTTCCCCATGCCGCTCTCTATGAGGGCTATGGCGTCTATGGCGGCAAGGCGTCCGCCCTGCATCGCCCACTCGCCCAGACGGCGGGCAGTCTCCTCCCGGACATATTTGTGGGTAATTGCATTCAGCTCCATGAGGGCCGTCACGTCGGCAAAGACTATTCTGCCCAGGGCCTTTCGGTCCAGCTTTCCATCGGCTATGACGCCGGGAAAGCGATTGCCCAGCTCCGAGAGCATCTGAGTACTGTTCTCCAGCAGCCCGTGGTACACGGCGTCGCAGTCTATGACGCAGCCGCCCAATTCGCGTATGGCGTCCAGGGCCGTGGTCTTGCCGCCGCCTGTGCCGCCGGTGATACCTATAACGGTCATGCTGTCCCGGAGGACGGAGGCTATCTCATCCTCGCCCAAAGCGCCCCGGCGCAGCACCCGGTAGGGGGTGCTGCTCATATCCAGTATAGTGCTCTCCACGCCCAGAGCGCATTCCCCGCCCTCCAGAACACCTGGGATTTTACCGTCAAAATAGGCCAGGACCTCCTTTGCGGACTTGGGGCTTGGTGCTCCGGAAGGGTTGGCGGAGGGGCCAGCCATTGGTCCGTCCAGCTCCCGGAGCAGTTCAAGGGTCAGGCTGTGGTCGGGGCAGCGTATGCCTATGGTGTCTCCCCCGGCGCGCACCACCTCGGGGATGAGCTCCGTGCGGGCGGGCAGAATGATTGTAAGAGGGCCGGGCAGAAATTTTTCCGCCAGGGCGTAAGCCGCTGGTGGTATCTCCCGGCAGTAGCGTTTGGCCGCGTCAAAGTCATGGAGCATGAGGCTGAGGGGCTTCACCTCGGGGCGGCCCTTCAGCTCATAGACCTCACGGACGGCATCGGCGTCAAGGCCGCTGCAGCACAGGCCGTATACGGTCTCCGTGGGTACGGCCACAAGGCCGCCGGAGCGGATAAGCTCCGCCGCCTGCGGGATGTCCTCCAGGCCGAAAACCCGGGTATCCATGGCTTATTCCTCCCCCTGGGCCCGGAGCTTTTCAGCCTGGTCGGCGGTGACCAGGGCGTCAACAAGCTCGTCCAGGTCGCCGTTTATGATGGTGTTGATGTTGAAGTTCTTAACATCGCCCTGGAGGCGGTGATCGGTGACCCGGTTCTGGGGGAAATTATAGGTGCGCACGCGCTCGCTGCGGTCGCCGGAGCCTATCTGGCTCTTGCGCTCGGCGGCGATGGCCGCGTTCTGTTTCTCCATCTCGGCCTCGTAGAGCTTGGAGCGGAGTATCTTCATGGCTCTGTCCTTGTTCTTGTACTGGCTGCGCTCGTCCTGGCACTCAACCACGACGCCGGTGGGCAGATGGGTGATGCGTATGGCGCTCTCGGTCTTGTTGACGTGCTGACCGCCAGCGCCGGAGGCGCGGAAGGTGTCTATCTGCAGGTCGGCGGGGTTTATTTCAAACTCCACCTCCTCGGCCTCGGGGAGCACGGCCACGGTGGCGGCGCTGGTCTGGATACGGCCGGAGGACTCGGTGACGGGCACGCGCTGCACGCGGTGGCCGCCGGACTCGAACTTCAGGCGGGACCAGGCGCCCTCGCCCTCAATGATGAAGCTTATCTCCTTTATGCCGCCCAGCTCGGTTTCGTTGAGGTTCACCACCTCTATCTTCCAGCCCCGGCGCTCGGCGTACATGGAGTACATACGGTACAGGTCTCCGGCGAACAGGGCGGCCTCCTCGCCGCCGGCGCCGCCGCGTATCTCCATGACCACGTTGCGGCTGTCGTTGGGGTCGCGGGGCAGGAGCAGCAGCTTCAGCTCCTCCTCCAGCTTTTCGGAGTTTTCCTTGGCCTCTTCAAACTCCTCCTGGGCGAACTCCTTCATCTCGGGGTCGCTCATCAGCTCTCTTGCGTCCTCCATATCGGCGCGGCACTTGGCGTAGCGGCGGTATGCCTCCACCAGGGGAGTGAGCTCCTTCTGCTCCCGGGCGAACTTCGCATAGGCGGCGGGGTCGGAATAGACCTCGGGTCTGGACATCTGATTTTCTATGTCAACGTATTTTTCCTCTATTTGTTTGAGTTTATCCAGCATTTGCATCAACCTCACTTTTATTCAGACTAATGCTATCACAAATCCGCAAAAATGTAAATATGACAAAAGCGGAGGCTTTGTCGGGTGTTCGCAAAACAGTCAAAGGCCGGGTATCTGAAAGACAGACACCCGGCCTTTTCGAAGCTCCCTTGTGCAAAGGGAGCTGTCAGCCGACCGGCTGACTGAGGGATTGACAACCCCTCCGCCCCTGCGGGGCACCTCCCCTTACACAGGGGAGGCTTTGGTGCGGCGCAAATCAGGTCAAATCGCCCAGGCGGGATTCAAAATCTTCTTTCACCCGGCTGAGGGCGGCCATGCTGCGGCCGTAGAACTCGCCCATATTGGCGCTGTCCAGCTGCAGGACTCCCTGAGCGTCCCTATAGGAATCCGTGAAGGAGAAGAATTTCTCCGGCTCGAAGTAGACCATGGTTATCTGGTCGAAAATGGCGTTGAAGTCGCTCATAAGCTCCGGGCGCAGAGTCGCGACTCCCTCCTCCATAAGGGTGACGGCATCAAAGATATGGGCGCGGTGATCCACCCCCTCTTTTTCCTCAAAGCCGAAGGAGTCTATCATCTCGTCTATGAGTCCGCCCAGCACCCTTTTGAGATACAGCAGCTTTTCCCGCTCCTGAGGCGTCATTGCGGCTACAAGTTCTCTGTCCATACTGACCTCCCGGCATCGTTTGGCTATATTATAGCCGCCTGAGGTGAAAATAGCAATAGTCAGACGTGGAGGCCCATTACATCGTCTATGGGCAGAGAGAAGCAGGTGGCCTCCCGCTCTGTCTCCCGGAGGACGGTGGAGCAGATGGCCTTCATTATCTTATCCTTCCCCGCTCTGGGGACGACCATCATAAGTATCTCCTTGTCCGGGCGCACGGTTACGCCGAACACGCGGCGCTCCGCGTCTGGGCTCATGTCGCGGCACTTGAGCACCGTGCCGCCCCGGGCGCCCGCCGCCTTGGCGGAGTCCATCACTATATCGGTAAGTCCCCCGTCCAGGACGGTGACTATCATTTCAAAGCTTTCCTGCATGGGCTCAGAGCTCCTTTCAGTATTTTCAAGTCCCGCACGCCGGGCCGTTCCGGAGTTTATGGACGACACCGGAACAGAAAAGGCGACGCCCGTGCCCCGTCCCATAAAGCCCAGCTCGTCTCCCAGGCGGGTGAAGGCCTCCGGCACGCATGGCGTGAGGGCAAGGCCCAGCACAACGTCCTTTTCCGGCTCGTCAAGGCCCAAATAGTCCATTATTTCAGAGTTGGCCGTGCCGTGGCCCAGGCCTATGTACTGAACGCACACGCCGCACTCGGCAAAAATCTGCGCGCACTTTTCTCCCACGCCGCGCTGAGTCACGGCCATGGCCAGAGAGATAGGCGGTCTATTCATACTCAGGCACCTCCAGGAAGAAATTCAGTATCACGATATCCGGCTCTTCCTCCGCAGCGGGGTGGTCCATTTGCACGGAGCCGGTCTTTATTCTGTACGCCAGGCCGATAAGCTGGATAATGACAAGAGGGGTCATTGCTACCATGGCCACTACGCCAAAGGCGTCGGTGAGCACGTTGCCCCCTACAGCCTCGCAGGCGCCTATGGCAAAGGGCAGCAGGAATGTGGCCGTCATTGGTCCGGAGGCAACGCCGCCGGAGTCGAAGGCTATGGCGGTGAACAGGGGCGGCACGAAAAAGCTCAGAGCCAGGGCTATGGCGTAGCCCGGGAGAATGAAGTACATTATGTTCAGTCCCGTGAGCACCCGTATCATGGCAAGGCCCAGGGAGATGGCCATACCCAGGGACAGGCCTGTCATCATAACGTGCTGGGATATGGCGCCGCCGGTGAGATCTTCAACCTGTTTATTGAGCACCACCACGGCGGGCTCGGCCTTTACGATAAAGTAGCCTATGAGCATGGCTATGGGCACTATCACCCATCCGGAGGGCAAAGCCGCCAGCTGGGCTCCCAGATAGCTGCCCACAGGCATAAAGCCCGCGTTCACTCCGGTGAGAAACAGGGTGAGGCCCAGGAAGGTATACACTAGTCCTATGGCTATGCGTATGAGGTGCCGTCTGCGCAGGCGCAGGAGCAGCAGCTGAAAAACGCCGAAGAAGGCCACTATGGGCGTTACTGCCCGGACCACCTCCAGAGCATAGTGTGGCAGCTGCACCTGAAAATACTGCCACAGGGAGCGGGTATCGCTGAAATCCGGTATCACGGAGGGGGTGTAGCCCGCACTCTCGGGATTGTAGATAAGTCCCAGGAGCATAACGGCCAGGATTGGGCCCACAGAGCACAGGGCTATGAGGCCGAAGTTTCCGCTGCCGTTTTTATCCCTGCCGCCTATGGAGCCAAGGCCCAGGCCGAGAGACATTATAAAAGGCACGGTTATTGGGCCTGTGGTTACGCCGCCGGAGTCAAAAGCCACGGCCACAAAATCTCCCGGCACAAAAAAGGACAGGAGAAACACCAGCGGATACAGCACCAGCAGTATTTTGCCCAGTTCCAGGCCCAGCAGGCTGCGCAGAAAAGCCAGCACAAGGAACACGCCCACGCCTCCGGCCACGGCCAGTATAAGGGTGAGGTTTGGCACGGAGGGCATCTGTCCGGCCAGCACCTGCAGGTCTGGCTCGGCGGCGGTTATCATCACACCGATAACAAAGCACAGGACGGCCACCAGCTTAAGTGAGCGGCATTTGGTGAGCTGCCAGCCCATCTTTTCGCCTATGGGCATCATGGCAAGCTCCGCTCCCAGATTAAAGAGTCCCATGCCAACCACCAGCAGCACGGCTCCAAACAGAAACAGCACGAAGGGCGCCAGCGGCATGGGCGCTATGGTAACGCACAGCAGCAGCACTATGGCTGTTACCGGCAGCACAGCGGTGAGAGATTCAATAATTTTGTCCCTGAGTTTTTGAGTCATTAAAGTCCTCCCCTGTTTCAAAGATTATGTTTATATCATAACATTTTTTTGATATCGCTTCAAATAAAAAGCCCGTTAAGATTGCAAAAAATACAGGCTTGGGCAGGCGCAGTATATACACGCTCTCCCCCAAACCTGTATCTCTTTATTTATGTCTCTTATGCCAGAACAGCACGGCGAGTATGATTACCGCCGCAGCCAGCACGCAGAGCGGCAGAAATCCAAAACCGTCGGACACGAATATCTTCGTGGGTCCGTCGGCTCCGCCTATGATTCCAATGCTCATTTCGTGCCGAAAATGCGGTCGCCCGCATCGCCAAGACCGGGCACGATGTAGCCGTGGTCGTTAAGGCGCTCGTCCATGCCGGCGACGTAGATGTCCACGTCGGGGTGGTCCTTCTGCATACGCTCAACACCCTCGGGAGCGCCGATGATGCACATGAGCTTGATGTGGCGGCAGCCGTACTTGTTCTTCAGGAAGCCCACGGCGGCGCTGGCGCTGCCTCCGGTGGCCAGCATGGGGTCTACGACTATGACGTCGCGCTCGGAGATATCCTGGGGCATTTTGCAGTAGTATTCAACAGGCTCAAGGGTGTTGGGGTCGCGGTAGAGGCCGATGTGGCCGACCTTTGCGTTGGGTACGAGGGTAAGCACGCCCTCCACCATGCCGAGACCGGCGCGGAGTATGGGCACAACGGCCAGCTTTTTGCCGGCCAGACGGCGGACCTTTGCGCGGGCTACGGGAGTCTGTATCTCCACCTCCTGGGTGGGCAGGTCGCGGGTGGCCTCATAGCACATCAGCATGGCGATCTCGGATATCATCTCGCGGAACTCCTTTACGCTGGTGTTCTCATCGCGGATGATGCTGAGCTTATGCTGGATAAGGGGATGGTCGAATACATGTACCTTGCTCATATTTATGCCTCCGTTATATCTATTAGATTTTTTCTTATTTCCTGTTCAGGCGCTCAAGGCGCTCCCGTTCGGCCTGAGAGAGGCGCAGATACACAGGCGCCAGCTCCCCGCCTGAAACGGTGTCCTCCATATTGGCGCTTGCGGCCACGCCCCAGGCGTTCTGGTATCGCACAGGCTCGGGAGCAAGGCGGCAGGATATGCCGGCGGCGTCAAAGCGCGCCTTGCACAGGGCCGCGCCGTCGCCCACCAAATAAGGCTCCCAGTCGTTGGAGGTTATCTCGCTTATGAGCTCCTCTATGGATATGGGCCTGTCCTCCGTGAGGCGGCGGGGCTTGCCGTCCGCTATCTCGAACAATGCATTATACACCTGATTTCGCCGCGCGTCCATAGCGCAGCACACTAAAGTTCCCTCTCCGGCAGAAATTGCCAGATTTGCCATAGCCTCCAGAGTGGACACGCCGCAGACGGGCTTCTCCAGCGCCCAGGCCAGGCCCTTTACGGTGGCGACGCCTATGCGTATACCGGTGAAGGAGCCGGGGCCCCGGCTCACCGCCAGCAGGTCTATATCGGAAAATTTTATATCCAGATTCTTCAGCATATCCTCAGCCATGGGCAGCAGGGTGCGGCTGTGGGTGAGGCCTGAGTTCTGATAGCTCTGTCCCAGCAGCACACCGTCCCTCACAAGGGCGGCGGAGGCGCTTTTTGCCGAGGATTCAAAGGCAAGCGTCAGCATTATTCTTCCCCCTCTATGGTGATTT
Source organism: Candidatus Heteroscillospira sp. (assembly GCA_050943935.1). Classification (GTDB taxonomy): domain Bacteria; phylum Bacillota; class Clostridia; order Oscillospirales; family Oscillospiraceae; genus Heteroscillospira. The sequence continues at coordinate 78,619 of JBMNQC010000001.1, forward strand.
TTCTCGCGGTGTCGGAGAGCTTGGCGATTGAAACCTTTATCTCCGTGCCGTCAAAGGCGTCGGAGACATTCTCGCTCCACTCCACCACGCAGACGCCCTCACGGGCCAGGTAATCCTCCCAGCCTATGTCGAACAGCTCGTCGGAGGAGCCCAGGCGGTACATATCGAAGTGAAAAAGCTCCCTGTCGCCCGCGTACTCGTTTACTATGGTGAAGGTAGGGCTGTTTACCCGGGCGGTGATGCCCATGCCCCGGGCCATGCCACGGACAAAGGCGGTCTTGCCCGCACCCAGGTCGCCGTACATGGCAATTACCGTGCCGTTCGGCACGCGGGAGCCCAGGGACGCTCCGGCCTGCTCGGTCTCAAGCTCCGATTTGGTGATTATTTCCATAACCATACTCCTCACAGCTCCATATTGGCGTATGCGTTCAGGTTACTGCCGCCCCGCGTTCCGGCCAGGTACTCGTAGTATCCCTGGCAGCCTATCATGGCGCCGTTGTCGCCGCAGAGGCGCAGGGGCGGCACATAGAGCTTTGCGCCCTTTGCCTTTGCCGCCGCGTCGAAATCACGGCGTATGCGGGAGTTGGCTGCCACGCCGCCGGCCACGGCTATACTGTCGTAGCCAAGCTCCTCAAGGCAGGCCATGGCCCGGGGCACAAGGCTGTCGCTGACGGCGGCGGAGAAGGATGCGGCCAGGTCGGCCCGGTTTATCTCCTCGCCTTTCTGTTCGGCGGTATGGACTATGTTTATTACAGCCGTCTTGAGTCCGGAGAAACTCATGTCGTAAGGATGTCCCTCCACATGGGCCCGGGGCAGCTTATATGCCGTGTCGCAGCCGGTTTTGCTCAGCTCGTCCACGGGCTTGCCGCCGGGGTAGCCGAGACCCAGCACACGGGCGGTCTTGTCGAAGCACTCGCCCGCCGCGTCGTCCCGGGTGGCGCCCAGCACGCGCATATCGGTGTAGTCCCGCACATCCACCAGCATGGTGTTGCCGCCGGAGATGGCAAGGCACAGGAAGGGTGGCTCCAGCTCCGGGAAGGCTATGTAGTTCGCGGCTATATGTCCCCGCACATGGTGCACGGGCACAAGGGGCACACCCAGGGCCAGAGCCACGCTCTTGGCGAAGTTAACGCCCACCAGCACGGCGCCTATAAGGCCCGGGGCGTATGACACGGCCACGGCGTCTATATCGGCGCGGGTAACTCCAGCCTGACGGATAGCCTCGTCTGCCAGACGGCTTATCACCTCAACATGGCTGCGGGAGGCCAGCTCCGGCACAACGCCGCCGTAGATGGCGTGCATGTCCGCCTGAGAGGAGATAATGTCGGAGAGCACCTCGCGTCCATTACGGGTGACAGCTACGGCGGTCTCGTCGCAGGTGGATTCAACGGAAAGTATTATCATATATCTGCCTCGTTTCACAGAAGTTTTTTCATAACAGGCAGCTTCCGCAGCATCGCCGTACACAAGGCGGACAGGCAGAAGCTCAAAAACGCTATAAGGGGCACGGAGACAGGCCGGGGAAACAGCTCCACGCTGAGTCCAAAACCGCGCATTATCTCCATGGCCGCGGGGTGCAGCAGGTAGATGCCCAGGGTCAGGGGCGAGAGAAGCTCCACCGGCTTTTTCCCAGAGCCGGGGCAATGGGCGTACATGAGAGACATAAGGCTCACAGCCTCAATGAACACAAAAAGGCCCATGTAGGAATACATACGCTCGTCGTTGCCCGCGCCCAGGCCGCTCCAGTACTGGGTACCCAGGGCTATGGCGGCGGCGCTGCCCAAATAGGCAAGCATCAGCTTCCACGGTGCGGTACGGCTGCGCTGTCTTGTGAGATACCAGCCCAGAACGAAGTATCCGCTGTACTGGCACAGCTCCGGCACAAGCGCCCTGCGCAGGGCCGCATAGGTCTCTCCCGGCACGGGGACCTGCGCCATGGTCTGCCGCAGTATGCCGAACAGGAAGAAAACGGCAAGATACCACTTTACCCACTTGCCGTCTCTGTAGGACACCAAAGCCCTCAGCACCGGAAGTATTAGGTATATCCCCGCCAGAGTGGGCAGGAACCACAGGTGGTAGTGACTTTTAAGTATAAGCGACAAAAAATATACCGGATGAGTAAGGATCTCCGCGGGTTCCCCGTCCTTCAGGGCGTAGAAAGCGCCCATGAGCACCCAGAGGAGCAGAAGGCGGGCGGTTTTTATCAGGAGCTTTTTCTCCTCCGGTTCCCTGTCCAGCAGCATAGCTCCGCTGAGCATAAAGAATATGGGCACGCTGCTGCGGCACAGGCTGTCCAGCAGGTTCACCGTCCACCAGTCCGCGCCCGTGGGACGAAGCTCATACCAGCCCGAGCCGCAGACGTGGATGACCACCACCATGGCGCTGGCCAGCACTCTCAGGGCGTCCGCCCAGTATGCGCGCCTCATGTGCGCTCACCGTAGTATTTGGTCATGATAAGAGCGTCCTCTCTTGGGTTTTCATAGTAGCTTTTCCGCAGGCCCACATTCTCATAGCCCCGGGCGGTATACAGGGCGATGGCCGCCGCGTTGGAGGCGCGCACCTCCAGGGAAGCGAAGCTGAGACTCAGCTTTTCTGCCCGCCTGTCCAGCTCACAGAGCAGCGCGGAGGCTATGCCCCGACGCCGCGATTCCGGGGCTACCGCCACATTGGAGATATAGCCCTCGTCCAGCACATACTGCAGACCCACATATCCGGCCGTCTCTCCCCCGTCCTCGCAGACCAGGAACACATAGCCTTCACGGAGCTGTATTCTCAGCATATCCTCGCTCCAGGGCGTGGAAAAGCACCGCTTTTCTATTTCCGCTATCCGCGGTATATCGCCGGGGACGGCGTCTCGTACAGTACTCATTCTTCCTCCATGCTCAGCTCATCGCAGAGGGACTTTATCTCCTCCGCCAGAGCTTCGGCCAGGCTGCGCCAGGCCGCTCTGAAGCCAAGGGCCGGTGGAGCGTAGTCCCCCGCGCCCAGGCACATTATTTTTTCCCCATAGCCTGGAAACCGCTCCGACAGGCTCTTCGCCTCCCGGGCCGCCATGCACAGCACGGCGTCATGGCTTCTCACCATATTTTCATCAGCAGCGCGGGGAATATGGGCGCTTATGTCCACGCCCATGGCCGCGGATACCGCGGCGCATTTTGGCTCTGTTCTCTCAACCGGACGCAGGCCCGCGCTGGAACAGGGTATGTTCATCCCCCGCCGGGAGCACTCAGCCTTAAACAGTGCCGCGCACAGGGGCGCGAGGGAGGAATCCTTATCGTCCACAAACAGCAGGCTCTCCGCTTTGAGCGGCTCATATTCCGACAGCATTTCCAGCCGCTCCCGCTCGTCCCATTTCTCCAGACTTCTGTCCCCCGCCAGGCTCTCCACATGGTGGGTAAGCTCGTGGCGCAGGGTCTCGTCCAGCTCGGCGCGTATCTCAGCGTCATCGGCGCCGGCAAACGCCTCCAGAAAGGAGCCGTAGTATATCTCCACCCGGCGGCCCGTGCTGTCGGTAATATACATTCCCATCGTCAGCAGGCCGTCCTCATCCTCCCGCATATCGGGCAGGAGGTTGACGCCGCCGTTCAGGTCCTGAAAAATCCCCTGGGGCAGTTTTTCCATGCAGGCGTCCAGCCAGGCGCCAGCCTCGTCAAATGTAAGCATACTATTTCGCCTCGTACCAGCTTTTTCCCGTGTGCGCCTCGGCAATGAGGGGCACGGCGAGGGAGGCCACAGTCTCCATCTCCTCCGCCAGCACGGCGGTGACGCGCCCGGCCTCCGCCTCCGGACACTCGGCTATAAGCTCATCGTGCACCTGAAGGATAAGGCGGGCGGACAGGCCCTCCCGCTTCAGACGGCTGTCCACTCTTATCATGGCCAGCTTCATCACATCGGCGGCGGTGCCCTGTATGGGCATATTCAGCGCCACCCGCTCGCCGAAGGAGCGCTGATTGAAGTTGGAGCTTTTCAGCTCCGGCAGGCTGCGGCGGCGGTGGTACAGAGTCTCCACATAACCACGCTCTCTGGCCTCGTCCACCACGCGCTGCATATAGTCGCGCACGCCGTGGTACTTTTCCATATAGGCGTCCATATAGGCCTTGGCCTCGTTCTGCCACACGCCTATGTCCTGAGCCAGAGAAAATGCGGATATGCCGTAAACTATGCCGAAGTTAACCGCCTTTGCCCGGCCGCGCTGCAGAGCTGTAACCTCGCTGAGTGGCACGCCGAAAACCTGTGAGGCCGTGACTGCATGAAAATCCTCGCCGGAGCGGAAAGCCTGTATCATGGTCTCATCGCCTGATATATGGGCCAGCAGGCGCAGCTCTATCTGGCTGTAATCAGCGTCCACCAGCACATTGCCCTCACCGGCCACGAACATTTTGCGCACCTCGCCGCCAAGCTGCTTGCGCACGGGGATATTCTGCAGGTTGGGCTCACGGGAGCTGAGGCGTCCCGTATCGGTGACGGTCATCATGAAGCTGGTGTGTATGCGCCCGTCGGGGGCTATCACCTTTAGAAGCCCGTCGGCGTAGGTGCTCTTGAGCTTGGTCAGGGTGCGGTAATCCAGTATTTTTTCAATTATGGAGTGCTTGCCCCGGAGCTTATCCAGCACATCGGCATTGGTGCTCCAGCCTGTCTTGGTCTTTTTACCTGAGGGCAGCATGAGCTTTTCAAACAGCACGGTGCCAAGCTGCTTTGGGGAGTTTATATTGAACTCCTCCCCCGCCAGCTCCCATATCTCAGCCTGCAGGGCGTCAATGCCGCCGCTGAGCTCATCGCCGAACTGGCGCAGGGCGTCCCTGTCCACCAGGAAGCCCGCTTTCTCCATACCGGCCAGTACCGGGCACAGGGGCAGCTCTATCTCCCGGTAGAGCGCTTCCATATTAAGCTCCCGGAGTCTTTCATGCAGGACTGGCAGCAGGTCGCAGACGGCCCCGGCACGGGCAGCCAGACGGGCGTAACGCGCTGAGGCGTCCTCCAACATGGAGAACTGGCCGTCCTCCTCCCCGCCGCAGCGTATCTCATAGCCGCAGTAGCGCACGGTGAGCTTTTCCAGCTCATAGCCGCCGGCGGTGGCGTCCAGCAGATAGGCGCAGAGGGCCGAATCGTCCACCCAGTTTTCCGGGGCGACGCCCAGCTCCAGCAGGCGGCGCTGGATGTCCTTTATATCGTGTCCGGCCTTTTTCAGCTCCGGGGCGAACAGGGTGCGCAGAGCTTTGGGGAAATCACCGGAAAAATCCGCGCTGTCCAGTATCCAGACCCTGTCGCCGCAGCAGGCGGCCACGGTATCCAGCCCGTCGCTCACGGCGTAGTACACCGTATTTGCGCCGAAGCTGCCCACCGCCCCGCGCAGGGCGGGCATATCGGACAGTATGACCGTCTCCCGCTCCTGACCGGCAGCCGCCTTTGGCTCCTCGGCGCCGGGGGTGAGCTTAAATCTCTCTATGAACTTTGAAAAGCCAAGGCGCATGAAGAGGCCGTATAGCTCGCCGCCAAAATTTCCGTTCCACAGGGCGTCGGCGGGGGCAAACTCCATGGGCGCGTCACAGCATATGGTGGCCAGCTCGTAGGACAGCTCCGCGCTCTCCCTACCCTCGGTAAGCTTCTTGCGCATGGCCGGCTTTATAACTGTGCTGTCCAGATTATCGTACACGCCACGGAGGCTGCCGAAATTCTGAAGCAGGGTCATGGCCGTTTTTTCACCGCAGCCGGGCACGCCGGGGATATTGTCGCTGGAGTCGCCCATGAGGGCCTTCAGGTCCACCATTTTGGGCGGCTCAAAGCCGTATTCCTCAATGAAGCGGGCTGCGGTGTAGTCTATGGTCTCGGTCTGGCCCATGCGGCTCTTCACATGGAGCACGCGGGTCTTATCGCTTATGAGCTGAAAGCTGTCCTTGTCGCCGGTGACTATGACGCACTCATCGCCGCTTTTTTCGCATATGCGGCTGACTGTGCCAAGAATATCGTCGGCCTCCCAGCCGGACAGCTCCAGTCGGCGTATGCCCATGGCGTCCAGCACCTCTTTGAGTATGGGCATCTGCACAGCCAGGTCGTCGGGCATGCCCTTGCGCTGGGCCTTGTAGCCCTCATAGTGCAGATGGCGGAAGGTGGGCGCCTTCAGGTCGAAGGCCACGCACACACCGTCGGGCTTTTCCTCGTCCAGCAGGCGCTGGAGTATGGTGATAAATCCGTATATGCCGTTGGTGGGCGTGCCGTCCGGGGCGTTGAGCATCCGTATACCGTAGTAGGCGCGGTTTACGATGCTGTTTCCGTCTATGGCCATCAGCTTCATGTGTTATCTCCGTTCAATGTGTATTTATCACAGCAGGGAGCAGACCAGCTCCGTATAGGCCGCGGTATCCTCTATGGGCAGGCCGGCAGCCAGAAGAGCCTGGGCGTACAGTATGCGGGCAATCTTTGCCGCCCGCTCCTTATCGCTCTCAAAGGCCTGGCGCAGGGCCTCAAAGGCGCTGTGGTCGGCATTCAGCTCCAGCACGCGCTTCGCCATGGGGGCATTCTCGGCGCCGGGCATTTTCTGGAAGTATTTTTCCATTTCAAGGGTAATCTCACCCTCGGTGGACAGGCAGACGGGGTAGCTCTTCAGCCGGTGGGACAGGCGCACGGAGACCACCTTATCGCCCAGCTCGCTCTTTACGAAGTCAAGCAGCTGGCGGTTTTCAGTCTCCTTCTTCTCGGTCTCCCCCTTTTCCTCCTCGCTCTCCAGGCCCAGGTCGTCGGAGGCCACGTTGCAGAACTTCTTGTCGGCGTATTCGCCCAGCAGCTCTATCACGAACTCGTCCACCGGCTCGGTGAGGTAAAGTATCTCATAGCCGTGGCTGCGCACCTCCTCTGTCTGAGGCAGGGCGGCGGCGCGCTGCACGCTCTCGGCGGCGGCGAAGTATATGAACTTCTGGCTCTCGGCCATGGCGTCCACATAGCTCTTGAGGGTGATGGCGTCCTCGCCCCGGGAGGAATTGAACAGGATGAGTTCACGCAGCAGCTCACGCTTGGCGCCGAAGTTCGCCACCATGCCGTATTTGAGCTGGGTGCCGAAGCTCTTGAAGAAGGCGCGGTACTTGTCCGGCTTGTCCTCCAGCAGCTTGGTCAGCTCGCTCTTTATCTTCTTTTCCAGATTGGCGGCTATGACCTTGAGCTGGCGGTCGTGCTGGAGCATCTCGCGGGAGATGTTCAGACTCAGGTCGGGGGAGTCCACCACGCCCTTGACAAAGCGGAAGCACTCGGGCAGCAGGTCGGCGCACTTGTCCATAATGAGCACGCCGTTGGAGTACAGGCGCAGTCCCGCCTCATACTCGCGGGAGTAGAAGTCGTAGGGCACGGCCTCGGGGATGAACAGCATTGCCTTATAGGTGACCATGCCCTCGGCGTTTACGCGCACCACGGCGGCGGGGTCGGTCATATCGCGGAACTGCTCCTTATAGAAGGCAACACAGTCAGCCTCGCTGACGTCGGCCTTGCTGCGCTGCCAGATGGGCACCATGGTGTTTATGGTCTGCTCGCTCTTTTCACTCACATACTCGGTTTTCTGCTCTCCGGTGGCCTCGTCGGTCTTTTCCACGGGGCGGGTCTCCTCCACCTCCATGACGATGGGCCAGCGGACATAGTCGGAGTACTTTTTGATAAGCTCGCGGAGCTTCCAGTCCTCCAGGTACTCGCTGTACTTCTCCTCGTCGGTATCGGCCTTCAGGTGCATGACCACGTCGGTGCCGACCTCGGTCTTTTCACACTCGGCGACGGTATAGCCGTCGGCGCCCCGGCTGTTCCAGCGCACAGCTGTATCGGAACCAAAGGCGCGGCTGGTGACGGTGACCTCGTCGCTGACCATAAAGGCGGAGTAGAAGCCCACACCGAACTGGCCGATGATATCTATATCGTTCTCGGCGGTATCGTCGTTTTCCTTTTTGAACTGCAGACTGCCGCTGTGGGCGATAACGCCCAGGTTTTTCTCCATATCCTCGGCGGTCATGCCCACGCCGTTATCGGAAACGGTGATAGTGCGGGCTTCCTTATCCGCGCTGACGCAGATGCGGAAGTCCGCTCTGGACTTGCCCACGCGGTCGTCGGTGAGGGAGATATACAGCAGCTTATCTATCGCGTCGCTGGCGTTGGAGATGATCTCCCGCAGGAAAATTTCCTTGTGAGTGTAGATGGAATTAATCATCAGGTCCAGCAGACGCTTGGATTCGGATTTAAACTGTTTTTTTGCCATAGTAAATGTACGCCTCCTGAGAATTTGCCATTAAAAAGGCATTTTATCTTAATCATATATTGTACCACAATTTATGAAATTTTCAACTGTTTGTGTGAGTGGGATGACTATACTCCGCTGTCTGATACCGGTTATTTTTGCAGGTTAAAAATTTTTAAATCCGGCGCTAAGCGCCTCATCAACTATTCACTATCAACTAAATCTCTCCCGCCCTTTACCTTTTCTCACTCCTGTGCTATACTTGTTTTTTGTAACAAAGAGAAGGCCGCGAGTGCGGTTTGGGATGTGTTTAATTGGATAACTTTATTTTCAGCGTGAATACGGCACTACCGCTGCTGCTTATGATTTTGGCCGGTATGCTGCTGAAACGCGTGGGACTGCTGGATACGGGCATGGTGTCGGCTTTGGACAGTTTTTCTTTCCGCATAGCCATGCCGCTGCTGCTTTTTTACGATATCTCCACCATGGATTTTTACTCGGAGTTCAGCCTGAGCTTCATGCTCTTCTGCTTCATCGTCTCCGTGGTGAGCTTTCTGGTCATGTGGAAAGTTTCCCTGCTGGTCTTTCCCGACCGGCGCGCCGCGGGCTCCTTTGCCCAGGGCAGCGTCCGGGGCAGCGTGGCCATGCTGGGCGTGATGATAGTAACGAACATATACGGCTCGGCAGGCATAGCCGCCCTGATGGTGGCGGCCTCGGTGCCGGTATACAACGTCATGTCGGTTCTGATACTCACCTTCTGCGGCTCGGGGAGGGAGAACAGCGCAGGTCAGCTCAAAGCTGCCCTGAAAGGCATACTGACTAACCCCTTTATTCTGGGCATAGCAGCGGGCCTCCCCTTTGCCCTGCTGCGTATAAATCTGCCCACGGCCCTGGCCAGCGCCGCGAAGAGCCTGGGCAGCACCGCCACGCCTCTGGCGCTGGTGGTGATAGGCGCCTCCTTCAGCTATGCGGAGGCCACGGCAAGGCTGAAGCCCGCTCTGGCCGCCACCGCAATAAAGCTGCTGGTGCTGCCCGCCGTCGGTCTGCCCCTTGCCGTTATGCTGGGCTTCCGGGAAGCGGCCCTCACCTCTATCATACTGATGCTTGGCTCGGCTACCGCCCCCGCCAGTTTCATCATGGCCAAAAATATGGGCTGCGACGCACCCCTGAGCGCCAACATAGTAATGCTCACGGATGTGTTCTACTCCGTGACCCTCACCTTCTGGCTTTTTTTGTTGAAAACTCTCGCGCTAATTTGACACAGAATATTTTATTATACTGAAAGGATGTTTACCCCATGATACAGGACCTCACCACCGGAAAGCTTGAAAACGCCTTCCGCAGCCCGGAGCCAAACGCCGACAGCATTACCATTTGCTTTCAGGACAACCGCGTGCTGCTGAGGCGCGCCGACGACGACAGCCTCACCCTGCCCACCTACTCCGAGGCCTCACATTGGGCCTGGGAAAACGACTGGAAGCACTGGAACGAGCAGACCGTCCAGTATGTGTTCCGCATTGCCGACACGGACTATTTTATCTGGATGGGCAAGGCCGGAGAGAGTCTTGACCCCGACTTCAAGTACGAGATTGTGCGCACCCTGCGGCAGGTGATATCCAAGGACGTCTGCTTTGCCGTTATGACCGCCTGGCACCTGTATATGTGGTACCGCGACAGCCGCTTCTGCGGACGCTGCGGCACCCTCACCGTACACGACGATGTTGAGCGCATGATGCGCTGCCCCCACTGCGGCAACATGATATTCCCCAAGATCGCCCCCGCGGTCATCGTTGCCGTCACCGACGGCGACCGCATAGTCATGTCCAAATACGCCGGACGCCCCCACAACAAGCGCTACGCCCTGCTGGCAGGCTTCTGCGAGATAGGCGAGACCGCCGAGGAGACCGTTCAGCGCGAGGTGATGGAGGAAGTCGGCCTCCATGTCAAGAACATCCGCTATTACAAGAGCCAGCCCTGGGGCGTGGACAGCAATATGCTCATGGGCTTCTTCTGCGACCTGGACGGAGACGACACCATCCACATGGACAGCAGCGAGCTGGCCCTGGCCGACTGGTACGAGCGCGGCAATATGCCCGCCGAAGACGACGGCATAAGCCTCACCCGCGAGATGATGCGCGTATTCCAGGAGGGCCGCGAGCCCCGGTAAGCTGCAAAAATTAAATCAGCCATACGTTTAAAACGTATGGCTGATTTTTATTATTTAATTGCAGGCAGACCATCCAGCCAACTTTTTATCTCGGCAAAGCTCATGGTTTTTGCCTCTGCGGGCACCTCACCCGCCCCCTCCGGCGTATCCGTTACCAGAATTACAGGTATTCCCAGCTCCATGGCAGCGGCGTCCTCAACGCAGTTGTTGCCAATCATGAGGCACTGTTCGGGCTTTTTGCCCAACTTTTCCAGCACGGCGGAGAAATAGGCGGGGTTGGGCTTGGTGGCGCAGCAGTTCTCGTAGGAGGTGACCAGGGCGAAATCCTCAAGCTTCAGGTTTATCCATCTCAAACGCGTTTCCACGCCGCACAGGGGGAAAATAGGATTGGTGGCCAAAGCCACAGTATATCCCTTGTCTCTCAGGCCTGCAATCATGGGCGCGCAGTCGCGCTCCTCACGCAGCACAGCCCTGGCGTCATTGAACTCGCAGCAATAGAAATCATTGGTAACAGGCTCCAGCTTCCGAACTCCGGCTCCCATCAGCTCCTGAAAGCGCTTCCAGAACACCTCCCGGTTTGTGGCCCCGCCGTCGTTCTTCACCATGGCCCTGGTGCCGTCCCAGAGGGCTTTTATAAGCGGTTCAGCCTCCACGCCGTAGGGCGCGAGCTTTTTGGCCATACCGGGAAAATATACCCCGACGAATTCTTTTTCGGAAAAGGGCAGCAAGGTGCCGTCAAGGTCAAAGAGGATGGTGTCCAGCATGGTAAGTTCCTTTCAAAAAGTTTAAAGTGTAATGACCTATTCTATCATAATAATTCAAAAATTAAAAGTACTTTTTACTTATGATGTTCAAGATGAAAATGCTACTAATAAGAGTAACAAAGGGTAACACCCCTTGTTGCTCTTATTTTTTTATTCAATCGGAGGTGAAAAGCCATGAGCGGGAAGTATTTGGGGCCGGAGGATCGCCAGGTGATCGCCCAGGCGTGGGCCGCTTATTCGTCCGTGGCCGAAATCGCCCAAAAGGTGGGCGTGGCAAAGAAAACGATCTATGAGGAATTGCGGAGAGGACAGGACGGCGAAAAGCTGGACCACAACCAGCGGCCTGCCTATGACCCGGAACTGGCCCAGCGCCGTTTCCAGGAAAACCTCCGCCGCAGGGGCAAGTGGAGAGTGGCGGCGGGACAGTAACCGCCGGCGACATAGAAAAGGAGGACAACAACGTGCTGGAGTTCAAAAGAAACAGATACGGGAACTGGGTGGCCGCTGTCGGCAAGTGGCATTTCCAGATCAACCAGACCAGAGTGGGCGCAAAGCATAACCCGAAACCGTTTTGGGTGCTGGCCGCCAGAGGATCCAAAAAGGACGTGAAAAGCCTGGACACCGGGCGGCACCGTCGTTTTGAAAGCATGGAGGCGGCGGCGGAGTTCTGCGAGGCCCTGGCCGCCGGCAAGGTGACCCTGGAGGAAATCCAGGCGCAGTTTGACGCAGAGGACGCAGCTGCAGAGCAGGCGGCGATCAAGGCCGCCACCGAGCGGGCCAGGGCGTTCCGGGACAAGCTGGAGGCCCTGAACATTTCATACGCCACCCTGCTGGACCTGATGGACGAACAAATGAACATGGGCGACCTGTCCCACCGGATCCTTTTGGGATATGAACGCGGGGAGGGCCTGCCCAATGTGTGACACCAAAACCGCCGTGGAGGCCCTGGCAACCATCCCGGCCCCGGAGATCGACGCGGAGCGGCTGGCAGAGGCCGCCCGCCTGCTTTCGGAGGTGTGGCAGAACATCGTCCGAACCATTGAGGAAGCGGCCGGCAGCCTGGGCAACTGGCTGAAAGCTGTGGCGGCGGAGGTTGAGGCACAGCACGAAATGGAAACGGCCCTGCGCTGGGCCTCTGTGGACAACCGCAAGCTATACAACCGATACCGGCACACAAAGAAACGGAGAACCCGCAAGAAGTACGCCAAGCGGATCCTGAAATGGTACAGGGCGGAGGTGCTGGGCAATGGCTGACATGATCCCGCTGCCCGAAAAGCAGTACACCGTCATTTATGCGGATCCACCGTGGGCGTACCGCCAAGTGGGCGCCACGGACAAAGCGCGAGGCACCGCCGTGAAGCATTACCCCACAATGACCACGGCAGAAATATGCGCCATGCCGGTCCGCGAAATCTGCGGGGGGGGGGTCCGCTTGTTTTCTGTGGGCCACGTTCCCAAACATCGGGGACGGCATAAAGGTGCTGGAGGCGTGGGGGTTCGAGTACAAGACCGCCGCCTTTGTATGGGTAAAGAAGTACGCCAAGAGCGGGAAAAACTTTTGGGGCATGGGATCCTACACCCGCGCCAATGCAGAGGTTTGCCTGTTGGGCGTGTCCAAGGACTTCAAGGCAAAGGAACAGATCCGCAGCCATGGAGTACACCAGATCATTGAGGCCCCTTTTGAGGGGCACAGCAAAAAGCCGGACGAAACCCGGCGCCGGATCGTTGACCTGCTGGGCGACGTTCCGCGTATTGAGTTATTCGCCCGGCAGCGGGCCGACGGCTGGGACGCCTGGGGAAACGAAGTCCCGGCAGAATGAGGAGGACGACATGGGAAACTGGTTAGAAAACACCTGGCGGCGGTTCATGGGTGAGGCTGTGACCGCCAGCACGGAATTGTCCGACGCCATGCACCCCGCGCCCGAAAAGGTGGCGCAGGAGTTCGTAACCGTCGGAGCGGACGGCACCCTGGGCGGGTACATGGCCAAGGTGGCGCAGAACAATGTGGACATTACCATGAAAACCTTTTTTCTGAATACATACGCGGAGGAGATCCAGCGCCCCGGCGCGGACGATCTGCTGGACTGGCTGGAAAGTACGGACTTTTTCACGGCGCCGGCGGGAGCGAAACACCACGGCGCATTTTACGGCGGCCTGATGATCCATAGCATGAACGTGTGGCGCCGCCTGCAGGAAATCACGATCCGCGACCTGACGGACAGGAACGCGCCGGGGGTTTACACCCTTTCGGCGGAGGAGCGGGAAACCGTGGCAATCCTGGGCCTGCTGCACGACGTTTGCAAGGTGGGCGTGTATCACACCGAAACCAAGCGCCGCAAAAACCAGACAACAGGCCAATGGGAGGACTACCAGGCGTATACGTTCCGCGATCCGTTCCCCCTGGGGCACGGAGAGAAAAGCCTGTACCTGATCAGCCGCTTTATGAAACTGACCGAGGCGGAGGCCCTGGCCGTCCGGTGGCACATGGGAGCCTTTGACGCCGCCGCCCGTGGCGGCAGCAGGGACATAAACGCCGCCATGGACGCAACCCCGTGGGTGTGGCGTCTGCATGAGGCGGATATGTGCGCCGCCCATATCGACGAAAAGGAGGCGCCCGCCGATGATTAAGCAGTTATGTAAGCCCTGCGCCGTTGGCCTGGCAGACCGGGGCAAGACCGTGAAGCAGATCGCGGCCAGGTGCGAGAAAATCACCTGTGCAGAGTGTGGCCGCCGCCGGTTCGGGGTTTCCTACGAAGTGACTGGGCGGGCAAGGAGAAAGAAAAAGGAGGCACCGGAGAAATGAGCCAGAAAAAGGAAAAGTACGCCCGCAGCATGGAAAAGCGGGTGGGCAAGCTGGAGGACCGGGTGGACAAGATGGACACCGAACTGACCGCCCACGCGATCCGGCTTTATAACATCGAGGACGACCTGGCCGTGTATAACGCAGCCATGAGCGCCAGGGAGGAAAAGCGGATCCGGGCAGAACTGGCCGCCAAGCGTGAGGCCAGAAACGAAAAGCGGGAGCAGGAACGGATCCACGCCAAGCGCGTGACCCTTGCCGTCCTGTTTGGCCTGCTGGCCATTCTGGTCCTGATCATCATGGCCCGCGCCGCTGACGCGAACCGGGCGGAAGATCTGGCACCCACCACCACCGCGTCGGTGACTGTTTCGGCGGTCCCCGACCAGGTATTATACATTCTGACGTCCACGCCCGTGCCCACGGAGCGGGTGGATCCGCTGGAGGGTGTGCCGGTTTGGGAGTGGCCGGAGGACGTGCTGCTGGCCAATGGTTATTATTCCCTGGCGGTCCCCATGCCATACGAATACCAGGGATATATGAGGCGGTACTGCGAGGAATACGGCTGCCCCTACCCCCTGGCCCTGGCTGTTGCAGATTGGGAAACGCGTGGGCGGTTCAATATGGACGCCGTGGGCGCTGACGGTGAGGTGGGGATCATGCAGTTGCTCCCCGGACCTGATGGAGCATACCACGACGAACTGGAGGCCGCAACCGGCCTGGCCCCCACCACCCCGGAGGGTAATATTGCCGGCGGGTGCTACCTGCTGGGGGAATACCTGGCAGAGTTCGGCGGCGACGTTGAAAAGACCGCCATGGCCTACAATATGGGCCGAAGCGGCGCGAAAAACGCGTGGGCGGCGGGTGTCGCCTCCACCGAATACTCCAGAGCCGTGGCCCAGGCCGTGGAACGCTGGGAGTGTACCGTGAACGCATGGAACGGCGTATGACCGGCGCCCCGTCCTGGCGGGACACCGTGGAGCGGTCCCGGCGGGAACGATGGGAACCCAAAAGCCTGGCCAGGGTAACACACCCGGCGCATGGCAGCGTGGTGGTGCCGCACCGCTCCAACCTGGCCGCCATCCTGAACGCGGCGGAGGTTTGGGGCTATGACTGGATGGAGATTAAGGACGCCACCGTGTACGTTGCGGAGCCTGGGGCCGTGGCCGCAAAAATGCCTATACATATTAGATATTAAGGAGGAACGCGCAATGTTAGAGAAACGGGGGCTTTGCAAGGTGCTGAAAAGTACCTATGCGCGGGGCTATGAGTATGTACCGGAGGGCCGCATGGTCACGATCAACGGCAGATCGTGGGCCGTACAATGCGACGCCCGCGACGTGCCGGTGGAGGCGTCGGTGCAGATCGTGGAAAATGTCGGCTATATGCCAACGGATCCCATGCTGGTCCAGAAAGGCGAACCAAACCAAATGATCATGCCGGACGCCGCAAAAATCCGTATGGACTTTTTCAAGGACGAAAGCGGCGAAATGGTGACCATGAAAAAGATCCCGGTTATTTACCGGGACCGATGGCAGCTGTACCAGACCGAGCGGGGCGCGGTGTATGGGTTCGACACCGAGATCATGCGGATTATTGATTTTAAGGCGGCGGAGCCTGCCACCTACATGGCGGCGTCCGGGGCCATGGGGATCTGGTCCTGCCATGGCGTGGCCGTCTATATCGCACCGGGCCGCTTTTCCTGGGAGGACAGCCAGAAGATCCACCACATTGCCGCCCTGGACTGGGAGAACCAGCTGGCCAATGAGGACCCGGTGGCCAATATGTCCCTGTTTGACGGCGACGACGACGTGGCCCTGCTGGGCGCGGAGGAATGAGCCATGACGCAGTTTGAGAAGATCACGGCATCCCCGGAGGCCCTGGGTGAGTTCCTGGGGTCCCTCCCTATCCTGCAAGGCCCCTGGGACGACCTTTTCCAGTCCTGTTTCTGTTCGGAGTGCCACGCGGAGAACTGCGACGCCGAAAACTGCCACCACCAGGCAGAGAGGAACAACCCAACCTGGTGGCTGAAACTGCCCTATACGGGCACCGGCCCAGTGAGAACGGACAGCCCGGACCCGTACAAGCAGCAGGCCGCCGGCCTGCGCCTGGAGGCCCTGCACCAGCGAAACCGTTTTGGCCGCCACCTGCTGGCCATGGAACTGGAGGGCGCAGCGGCCACCATTGAGGCCCTGACAGCGGAAAGAGAGGCAAGCGAATGAGCAAGAACGCGCCGGCCTGCCGTACCTGCTACTATATGCGGCTGATCGGCAGGGCGAACATTACCGGGAACAACAGATACCTAAAAGGCCCGCGTGGGGATTGTCATTGCAAGCACCCGGAGGCCCTGGCCACATTTCAAAAGGTGTGCCCGCGCAGCCCGCGCATGGCGGGGTTTATCGGATTTACCGCGCCGGGCGAAAATGTCCCGCAGATCAAGACAAGCCCGAAATGGTGCCCGCTGCGGGATGAAAACTGCCAAAAATAACCAGCCGCGCAAGCGGCAGAGAGGAGGCCACCATGGACGTGACCGTGAACATGACGGCGGAGGAGTTCCTGGACTTTATGGCCTGGAAGAAAGACCACACACACCACAAGGCCGAAATGGCGGCCAAAAATACGGAACTGGAGTTCATGGCAAAGAAAGTATGCTGGGCCATCGTGGCAGATGCCAAGCGACCCGGCAAGGTCAAAATTGCAGACCAGGACCACGCGGCGGAACTGCTGGAACTGGCCAACGAATACCTGATGTAAAAAGAAAGCCACCTGCGCCTGGTGCTGTCAACACGGCGCAGGTGGCGATATAGACGACGGGAAACCGTCCGGGAACACCTATATTATATCACGATCCCGGACGGAAAGCAACCGGAAAAAGCGGCGGGGCGGGTGCCCCGCATAGCACCGGTAAGAGCAATTAGCAAAGTGACCAGAGAGCCAGAAAGGAGATCACCATGGCCTATGTGCATAGGGTGGTGAAAGCTGGCCAGAGCGTCGAACATAGGAAAATGCAGTCTTTCCGGGTACATACAAAGGGGGTCCAACGGCAACCCAACAAGGGGACGACCTCCGAAAAGCAAGCCAAGATCAACGAGCGGGTGACAGAGGAAAGACTGCGCTGGAAGATCAACGCCAATTTCAGGTATAGGGATCTCCACGCTGTTCTCCACTACTGGGACAAGGAAACGACCTTTGAGCAGGTCATGGAGGACAGGGCGCTTTTTCTGAAACGCCTGCGGAGGATCTGCCAGAGGCGAGGGATCCAGTTCAAGTACATAGCGGTGACGGAAACCAAGCGCATGACCAACCCGCACCACCACGTCATAATTTCCAAAATGGACCCGGAGATCATCATGGAGGCGTGGGAGGGCGTCCCGGCTGGAGGTGGCGGCGTCAGCTTCAAACCCATGGACAACCGGGGGAACCACTACAAGCTGGCCAATTACCTGATGAAAGAAAGCCGGTCCACCATGGAGCGGTACAAGGAACTGGGAAAACGCGGCAAACGCTTTTCGTGCAGCCAGGGCATGGAGGAACCGGAGATCACATACACCGTGGTTTCGTCCTCTGCCTGGAGAAAAGAACCAAAGGCCAGAAAAGGCGCCGCGCTGTATAAGTTCGACGACGGATCCACCTGCAGGAGCGGGTGGCATGAGATCAGCGGCTACCCATACCAAGAGTATTTCGAGGTTTTCAACGAATAGCTACGACGGGAGGAAAAACAAATGAAAATCTACATTTCCGGGAAGATCACCGGGGACAAGAGATATAAAGCCAAGTTCAGAGAGGCGGAACGGCGCCTGCAGGCGGAGGGCCACACGGTCCTGAACCCCGCAAACCAGCCGGCGGGCCTCCGCCCTGCTGATTATATGCGGGTATGCTTTGCTATGATGGAAACGGCGGACGTGGTGCTGTTCCTGCAGGATTACCAGGAGAGCAAAGGCGCCATGCTGGAATGGGCCTGGTGCCAGTACGTCGGAAAACCTGCCTGCTATGACCTGGCGGCATTTGGAGGTGGCCAGAAATGAGCAACGCGCAGATCAGTTTCCTGGATGAAATCATAGTGGACAGTTTCGCCGGCGGCGGTGGAGCCAGTACCGGCATTGAACTGGCCACGGGGCGCGTGGTCAATGTGGCGATCAACCACGATCCTGACGCCATCCTAATGCACCGCACAAACCACCCGCGCACCGAGCATTACCAGGCCAGCGTGTGGGACGTGGATCCCGTGGAGGTGTGCAGAGGCCGCAAGGTGGGCCTGCTGTGGGCCTCCCCTGACTGCAAGCATTTCAGCAAGGCCAAGGGCGGCAAGCCCGTGGACAAGAACATACGCGGCCTTGCATGGATCGTCCTGCGCTGGGCCGGAACCGTCCGCCCCCGCGTGATTATGCTGGAGAACGTGGAGGAGTTCCAGACCTGGGGGCCTGTCCGCAAGGGAAAGCCGGTGAAAAAGCTGACCGGCCAGACGTTCCACAAATGGCTGTCCCAACTGAAAAACCTGGGGTATGCCGTGGAATGGCGGGAACTGGTGGCGGCAGACTACGGGGCGCCCACCACGCGAAAGCGGTTTTTCCTGATCGCCAGGTGCGACGGCCTGCCGATAACATGGCCGGAACCCACCCACGCGCCGGCAGACAGCCCGGAAGTCAAGGCCGGGAAGAAAAAGCCATGGCGCAGCGCGGCGGAGATCATCGACTGGACCCTGCCATGCCCGTCTATCTTTGACACGCGGGAGGAAGTCCGCGAAAAGTACGGCCTGAACGCCCAGCGCCCCCTCCGCCCCAATACCATGCGCCGCGTGACCCGTGGCGTGGACAAGTTTGTGATCAAATCCGGCGATCCGTTCCTGGCGATCGTAAACCACGCCGGAGAGTTCCGGGGGCAAAGCCTGGGCGACCCGCTCCAGACAATCACGGCCAAGCACGGGTATGGCGTGGCCAATCCCGTCATGGCGCCGCTGACTGCAACAAACACCAGCAACAGCGTGGGAGCGGGCGCGGGCGACCCAGTACATACCGTGACGACTGCGGGCAACCAAATGCTGATCACCCCAACCCTGGCCGCGATCGGCCAGACCGGCGGCGGAGATAGGGGCCGCAGCGTGACCGAACCAGCCCACACCCAGGTTTCCAAAGCGGAGGAGTGCGTGGTGTGCCCGGCCATGATCCAGTATCACACGGAACAGTCCGAACACGTCCGGGGGCAGGCCGTCACAGATCCCGTAATGACCATTGACGCCTCCAACCGCTACGGCATAGCGGCGGCGACCCTGACGAAGTATTACGGCAACGATCAGCACGGCCAGAACATACAGGACCCCCTCCACACAATCACCGCAAAGGACCGGGAGGGCGTCACCATGGCCAGCCTGTCCAAGTATTACGGTGGGATTATCGGCGCGGAGGTTTCGGACCCGCTGCCCACCGTGACGGCCATTGACCACAACGCCCTGCAGACGGCCCACATGGTCAAACTGAAAGGCACCAACCTGGGCGGGCCAATCACCGAGCCGGTGCAGACGATCACCGCCGGCGGAGGTCACCATGGCGTGATCACCACCGAGGTGGCGGCAGCGACGCCGGGCGCAGATCTCCGCAACTGGCCAAAGATCCGGGCGGCCCTGAATGAATACTGCGGCTATAAGCTGGCGGACAACGAGGTGATCCTGTTCCTGATCGGCGGCGCCTGGTATTTCATGGCTGACATTGGCCTGCGTATGTTGACGCCCCGCGAACTGTACCGGGCCAACGGTTTCCCGGATGATTACAAGATCGAGCGGGACTATCAGGGCAACGTCTACGGCAAAACAAAACAGGTGGCCCGCTGCGGCAATGCCGTCCCGCCTCCGTTTGCCACCGCCCTGGTACGGGCGAACCTGCCGGAGTGGTGCGGCGGAGAAATCAGGACCATGGCGGAGTTTGAAAAGGCGGTGGCGGTGTGAGCCTGGAAGTTGTACCCATGACGCTGAAAGAGGCAAACGCCTATGTGGAACAACACCACCGGCACCATGGCCCGGTGGTGGGGCATAAGTTTTCCATAGGCTGTTCCAACGGGGAGGAAATCGTGGGCGTGGCCATCGTAGGGCGCCCGGTTTCAAGACACCTGGATGATGGGTGGACCCTGGAGGTGAACAGGCTTTGCACAGACGGCACCCGCAACGCCTGTTCCATGCTATATTCGGCGGCGTGGAGGGCTGCCAGGGCCATGGGCTACAAGCGCCTGGTGACCTACATACTGGAGAGCGAGGACGGCGCCAGCCTGCGGGCGTCCGGCTGGAAATGCGTGGGCCAAGCTGGCGGGCTGCGCTGGACCGGAAAGAGGCGCCCGGAGGTTGACCTGTACCCGGCACAAATGAAAATCCGCTTTGAGCAGACAACAGAAACGTGAAAGGGAGGCAACACTATGGGACTGATCGGCATAGGCGTGGGAACCACGCACCTGGGCCGCCGGCAAATCGGCGCCGACGGCCAGACAGAAAGCGAAACCAAAGCAAAATGGGAGGCGGACCCGGAGGGTGGCAGCGTGGCCATTTGGCCAATGAACCCGGAAACGATGGAGCCGGACGGCCCGCGCTGATTTTCGGGGACTGGGACGCGGCCAACTACCTGGCCAAGGTGGTGGAACTGATCCGCCCCAACCGCCAGATCAACATACCGGACCTGGAGGCCCTGATCCGGGCCGCATACAAGGACGGTTTCGATCTGTGCCAATATTGCCCGGACTGCAACTGCCGGGACTGCATCGTGAACGAATGGAAAGGAGATCCTGACGATGAATAAAACGAAAATTGACTGGGCCACTATGTCCTGGAACCCCGTCACGGGCTGCCGGCATGGCTGCCCCTACTGCTACGCCAGACGCACCGCCCACCGCTTTGACGCAGGCATGGAGGACGACAAGGCCCTGCCCGGCGGCCTCCATGTGCTGGACAGTAAGATCAAGGCCACGCCGTACCCGTTCGGATTTGAGCCTACCCTGCACCGCTACCGGCTGAACCTGCCGGAGCGGACGGCGGAACCCCAGACCGTTTTTGTGTGCAGCATGGCGGACCTGTTCGGGAAGTGGGTGCCAACGTCCTGGATCGTGGAGGTCCTGGACGCCTGCCAGCGGGCACCGCAGCACCGCTATTTGTTCCTGACCAAAAACCCGGCCAGATACATGGAACTGGACCACATGGCCCTGCTGCCCCATGGGGAAAACTTCTGGTATGGGTCCACTGTGGCCAATCAGGACGCCATGGCCATGTACTCCATGCCCTGGGCAAACATCAACGCCTTTTGGTCCATGGAACCCCTGCTGGGGCCTGTGACCATGGAGGACGCGGAGGGGCTGCCCCAGTGGGTGATCCTGGGGGCCGAAACCGGGAACCGCGCCGACAAGGTGGCGCCCCTGCGGGAATGGGTGGACCAGATCGCCGCATTTTGCGAGGAAAACGAGATCCCCGTGTTTTACAAGGGCAACCTGCGGGAGCATTTCCCGGATCTCCCCGCCTCTGCGTTCCCGTGGGAGGTGTGACCCATGGAAAAAATCGAAATCGGGTACACCCTGCCGAAAGAGCGGTGGATCGAAGCGGCCAAAAACCTGGAGGACCTGGGCAACGTCCTGGCCAACAACCTGCTGGCCATGAACAGAGAGGGACGCGGCCAGGAGGACGCGGACGCCCTTATGGCGGACGTGGTGCTGGCCTGTATCGCCCTGAACCATGTGGCGGAGTTTGCGGTGGATAAATGCCGTATTATTCCGGTGTCAGATCGAAAGTGAGGGCCGGAAAATGCGCGCTGTGGTTATGAGCATGAAACCACAATGGTGGGAAAAGATCCTGACCCGCGAAAAAACCATGGAGATCAGAAAAACCATGCCACGCGGCGGAGCCGGAGGCACGGAACCCTGGCCCATGCTGGTGCTGGTCTATGTGAGCGGAACCGGAGAGATCCAGGGGCAGTTCCTTTGTGGCGGGTGGGTAAAAACCAACCTGCTGGCCGGGATGGAAAAACAGTCCTGCGTCCCGCTGCGCGATCTGGTGGAGTATGCCGGCGGACCAAGCGGGAGCCTCTGCGGCTGGATCGTAAAAGACCCGAGAAAATACGAAGTGCCCAGGAAACTGGAGGAGTTCGGCCTGGCCCGCCCGCCAATGTCCTGGCAATACGTCGAAATTGAGGACGAATGAATGGCCATCAACGTCAACGACCTACCGCCAAAATACCAGGCGCAAGCCATGAAAAAGTACATGGAGCAGCAGGCGCGGCGCGGTTCCGCGCCAGCTGCCATGGCGGCACCGGAAAAACCGAAAGAAACCAAGTACCACAACAAGCCCACCGAGCGGGTCACCCCGTCCGGTGCTGTTCTGGTTTTTGACAGCCAAAAAGAGGCCCGGCGCTATGACGTGCTGATCGAGCGCCTCCAGATGGGCCAGATCCGCGATCTCCGCCTGCAGGTGGATTTCACATTGCAATAGGCATACACGGACCCGGAGGGAAACAGGGTGCGGGCGATCAGATACAAGGCTGATTTCACATACAAGGAGCGGGACGCAGCAGAGGAAACTCTGGCAGCCTCCAAAGGCTGGCCTTGCGAAAGCTGGCGCCTTGTGGTGGAGGACGTGAAAAGCCGGGCAACCAAAACCCAAAAATATGCGATCAAAAAGAAGCTGCTAAAAGAGCGGTTTGGAATAGACATTACCGAGGTGTGACCATGAGCAAAAAGACAACGGAAAGGCCCCTGGACCGCGAGGACGTAAAGCGTTACCTGCAGCAGTACCACGCGGCGCAGAACAAAAAGAAAATACTGGAGGACAGACACCGCACCCTGTCAAGGGAACTGCAGGACCCAGGCGTGGGATCTCCGTTCAGGACCATGCCGACCTCCAAACCCACAAAAACAGAGGGCGCCGTGTCCGTTGTCTATCGGATCGCAGAGGTTGAGGACCGGATCGAAAAGCAACGCGGAGAAATGACCAACGCCGTCCTGCACGTTATGGACTTGATCGACCTGCTGCCGCAAGACAGCACCGAGCGCACCGTGGTGGAACTGCGGCACATCGACTGTATGGGGTGGGATAAGATTGCAGAAAAAACCTACATGAGCCGGTCCAATGTTTTCAACTACTACAACGCCGCCCTGGACGCCCTGCTGTCCTATAAGCGCACGGAAAAGCTGGTGCGGGAATACATAGCCAAACACCAGGGGCGGGGAAAGAAAGCGGCCAAATGACCCTGGGAAAAGTTTGGACGCTTTTGGACTATTGCCCGTGCTATACTGGTAGCATGGAAAGCAGCGCAGGGGTGACACCCTGAACAGAATAACGAGGGCCGCCTGGTGAAAGCCGGGCGGCCCCTTGATTTCCACCCATGGCTGCGGAGCGTGACGCAGGGGCTTTCCTCCTTTCACCCTGTCCGCCGTCAGACGGTGGCGCGGCCACACAACCCTGCCCTGGGTGCCTTTGCCGAGGGGCACCCAGGGCCTCCCGTTTTACCCCTCCCCCCTATTGGGTCCTCCCTGGGGGAAAAGTCAATGCGGGGCGAACGAAGCCCGGAATTTTCCTCCGTGAGATAGGAAAAAATCCGGCCTGTTACGTTACGGATTTTTTGAGAGGGAGCGGGAATTATACCCCCCTTTAGGGGGTATAAGCCGGAGAACGGCGGAAAGGAAAAAACGAAATCACCCACAACCGCAAAAAGCGAAACCGGCGGAGCCTCCAGGCGGGGACCAGCCAAGACGAAAAGGAGGTGCTGCTGGTGGCGGAAAAAGGGAAAAAGACGACGGCAAAGACCGACAAGCCGGCGGTGCTGACCGGGGCCGTGCCGGAGTGGTCCAACACAACGGCCATTGCAAAGCTGCTGGGAAAGACGGTTCGGCGGATCCAGCAACTTACCCAGGAGGGCGTCCTGGAAACGGAGATACCGCCCAGCGGGGGCGCCCGGAAATATCGAACCTGCGAAACCGTGCAACGGTATGTTGCCTATGTTGAACAGAAAGCGCACGAAACCGGAGAGAACAGCCGGGCGGCGGAACTGAACCTGAAAAAGCTGGAGGCGGAGGTTGAGCTGAAAGAAAGCCAGGGCCAACTCCACCGACTGAAAACCGCCATTGCAGAGGGCCGATACATACCGGCAGATCAGGCCACCGAGGAACTGGCCGACTTTATGGCCGCTTTCAAAAAGTTTGCCATGAACATCCCGCCAAGAATGTCCGGCACCCTGTCCGGCTATGCCGACGCCGTGGCAGTCCGTGGGATTGAAAAGGCCCTGCGGAAAGAATTGGAGCAAATGCTGTCCGCCTTTGCAGACAGCGTTCTGGAACAACAGGAGGATCAGACGTGAGGGCATACAAGGCCAAACCGTTCACGGTGCCGTCCTGGATCCATAAGGCGGTCCAAGCCCTGCGGCCTGTGGAGCAGGTGAGCGTATCGCAATGGGCCGCCAGAAAAAGAACCCTGATCGGCGGCGCCATTCCAGGCCCGTGGAATAACGACGTAACCCCGTACCTGGTGGAGATCATGGACGCCTTTTCCGACGAAATGGTGGAGGAAATCGTGTTCGTAAAGCCCACCCAGGTGGGCGGCACAACCGCCATGGAAAACATGATCGGCAGTATTGTGGACCAAAACCCGGCGCCCACAATGGTGGTTTACCCATCCGACGATCTGGCGGAGGCCACCAGCGAAACCCGCCTGGTGCCTATGTTCAAGAGCCACCAGGACATGGCGGAGAAATTCCGGGAACACGAAAGCAAAAAACTGCAGCTGAAATTCCGGGATATGTGGCTATATCTGACGGGCGCAAATAGCCCGGCGGACCTGTCCAGCAAGCCGGTGAAAAACCTGTTTCTGGACGAAGTGGACAAGTTCCCAGGGGCCACAAAGAAAGAGGCGGACCCGGTTTCCCTGGCAAGGGAGCGCACAAAAACCTTTTTCAACAGAAAGATCTTTCTGGCCTCCACCCCGACCCTGAAAACGGGCCATATTTGGAAAGCCAAAGAACAGGCGGACGTGGAAAAGCATTATTTCGTCCCCTGCCCCCATTGTGGGGTATATATCGAACTGAAATTCGCACAAATCAAGTGGCCCAGCAAGGACGACGTGCCGGAAAACACCGACAGGGCCGAAATGGCGGCGTATGTTTGCCAGGAATGTGGCTGCGTGATCACGGACCAGGACAAGGGAAAAATGCTGCGGAGCGGGCGCTGGCAGCCTGTACGGCAAAAGAGCAAGCACCCCAAAAGCGTGGCCTTTTGGATGAACACCCTTTACTCCCCGTTCACCAGATTTTCCGACATTGCGCGGGAGTTCATGCGAAGCAAGGACGACCCGGACCTGCTGCACAACTTCACCAATTCATGGCTGGCAGAGCCGTGGGAGGACACGAAACTGAAAACCAACGCCGATCTGGTCATGGAGCGACAGACGGACACACCGGAGTGGGTGCTGCCAGCCTGGACCAAGCTGGTGACAGGCGGCGTGGACGTACAGGAAACCTGCCTATACTGGACGATCCGGGCGTGGGGCGATTTTATGACCAGCCAGAACGTGGCACATGGGCAGGCGCTTTCCATGGCAGAGGTGGAACGGATTATGAACACCGAACTTTCCACCCCGTCCGGGGAAAAGGTCATGGTCAACCTGGCCCTGGTGGACAGCGGCGACCAGACAGACGAAGTTTATGAGTTCTGCGCCCTAAATGCGGAATGGGCGCTGCCCAGCAAGGGCACCAGCGCCATGTTGTCACATTACCGCCTTTCTGTGGTCAACAAAGCCGGCAGCCGCGCCAACGGTATGACGCTGGTGCTGGTGGACGGCGGAAAGTACAAGGACATGATCGCCGCCCGCATGAGGAAACCAAACGGCAGCGGATCGTGGATGGTGTACCAGGGCTGTGATCTGGAATACGCCGAACAAGTGACGGCGGAACACAAGATCACCGAGCGGAGCGGCGGCAAAGAGGTACAGCGCTGGGTTTTGAAAACCTCCCACGCGGACAACCATTACCTGGACTGCGAGGTGTACGCAGCGGCGGCGGCTGACGTGCTGAACGTCCGTTCCCTGTACCTGAAAAACGGAATGGACCAGCCGGAGGCACGAAAGCCGGAGCCAAAACCGGAGCCGAAACCCAGGGAGGAAAGCTGGATAAACCAAAATGACACATGGATATAAACGGAGGCCCGAAAAATGAGTGATAACAAGACAAAAGCGGCTGAAATGCTGGACCAGGTAAACGCCGCCATTACGGCGGTTTTGTCCGGCGGCCAGTCCTACAAAATCGGCAGCAGATCCCTGACCCGTGCGGACCTGGCCGAACTGAAAGCCATGCGCGACGACCTGGAGGCGCAGATCAGCGCCGGCACGCCCACGCACCTGATGGACAGGACCGTGGTGGCATTTTTTGACGGGAGGTAACGACGTGGGAGCCATTGACAAGATTATTTCCGCTGTATCGCCACAAAAAGCCTATGAGCGGGAAATGTGGCGCCAAGCCCTGGAGGCCGCGAGAGGTTACGACGCGGCGGGTTTTGGGCGCCTTAATGCTGGTTGGAGGGTACACAACGAAAGCGCAGAGATCACAGATCGGCACAGCCGTGACGTGGTACGCGCCCGTGCCCGCGATCTGGAAAGAAACAGCGACATTGCCCAGTCTGTCCTCTACGCCTACAAGCGCAACGTGGTGGGCAAAGGGTACACCCTGCGGGCAAAAACCGGCAACGACGATCTGAATAAACAGATCGAAAAAGCCTGGAAAATGTGGTGCAAGGCCCGAAACTGCGACGTGACCGGGGAACAGTCTTTCAACCAGATCCTCCGCATGGCGGTGGACCGCAAAAAGGTGGACGGCGGGATCCTGTTTGTATTCCGTTACACCGAGGGCGGCGTGGTCCCGTTCAAACTGCAGGCCATGGAAGTGGACGAACTGGACATTACGCAGACCGCCCCCAAATACCACGGAAACCGCGTTGTGGGCGGCGTGGAATACAACAAGTACAGGCGCCCGGTGGGTTACTGGATCCGCCAGAACGATATTGAGGGCTGGCAGTTGATGGATCCCGTATTCATCGAGGCCAAGGACGTGTATTTCTTCAAGACCAAAAAGCGCCCCAGCCAGCTGCGCGAAATGTCGGATATGGCCCCGACCATTACGCGGGTGCGCGATACAAACGAGTTTATAACCGCCGTTTCCGTCAAGGAGAGGATCGCGGCCTGCCTGGCTGTGTTCGTAAAACGTGCGGTGCCGTCCGGCGGGTTCGGGCGCGGAGGCGTCAGAACGGAAAACGGGTCCATGGACTATGAGGGCAAGAAACTGGCGCCTGGCATGATCCAAACCCTGGGAGCCGGCGACGAAATCCAGGTGGTGGACCCCAAGAGCGCAGGATCCGACGCCACCGCGTTCCTGAAAACCCAGCAGGGCCTAATTGCAGCCGGCCAAGGTTTGAGTTATGAGGCCGTGAGCCGCGACATGACGGGGGCCACCTATTCCTCCGCACGTCAAAACGCCATCGAGGACGAAAGCACCTACGCGGAGGACGTGGAACTGCTGACCGACTTTATGACGGAGGTTTACGAAAACTTTGTTATTTCTGGTTATCTCGCCGGGCTTTTCAATATGCCTGGTTTTTGGGATAAAAAGGCGGATTTCCTGGATCATTCCTGGGTGAAAGCGCCCAAGAAATGGATTGATCCCGCAAAGGAAAGCAACGCCAACAAGATCGCCCTGCAGTCCGGGCAAAAGACATTCCCAGACATTTGCGCGGAACAGGGCAAGGACTGGAAAGACGCCATAGACGAAACGGCGGAGGTCCTAAAATATGGCCGTAAAGCCGGCATAGAGATGGGAGGTGTAATTTTTGGAACTGGTACGACAGCAGCACAGCAGAACACCGCAAGCCAGCCCGGCGCCGAAGAATAAGAACGACGGCACCCGGAGCATGGGCCAGGTCATGGCCAGAGCGGCGGCGGAGGAACAGGACAGCAGACGGCGCATTGTGAGTTTTTCCA
This sequence comes from Candidatus Heteroscillospira sp., assembly GCA_050943935.1. Taxonomy (GTDB): domain Bacteria; phylum Bacillota; class Clostridia; order Oscillospirales; family Oscillospiraceae; genus Heteroscillospira. Next base: position 106,531 of record JBMNQC010000001.1, read on the forward strand.
GCGAGGAACCTTACCGGCGCTGGTTTGGCCTGGAGATCCTGGACCACGCGGACAACGCCCTGGATCTGTCCCGCCTGAACGACGTGGGAGTGCTTTTGTTCAACCACAAAACCGACGTTGTGGTGGGCAAGGTGATCCGCGCCTGGGTGGAGGACCGCCGGGGCATGGCAGAAGTGGAGTTTGACACGGACGACGAAGCAGAAAAGATTTTCGGCAAAGTCAAGTCCGGCACCCTGAAAACCACGTCCGTGCGTTACAGCGTGGACGCCTGGGAGGAAGTGGTGGCGGGCAAGACTTCCGCAGACGGACGTTTCACCGGCCCGTGCCAGATCGCCCGCAAGTGGACGCCGCTGGAGGTGTCCATTGTTTCCGTGCCGGCGGACGCCACCGTGGGCGTCGGACGATCCGACGGGGACGACGGCCAGGGTTTCCCCCTTTCTACCCGTGAAAAGCAAATCCAAATCAACAAAAATCTGTATCTTTAACAGGAGGTAAACAACTATGACCATTCAGGAAATGATCGCCCGCCAGCAGGAGATCGTCAACGGCGCCCGCGCCGCTGGCCGCGACCTGACGGCGGAGGAAAACACCGAGTTTGAGAACCTGCAGCGCAGCATTGACGCCGCTGGCAATGACGGCAGCAACGGCACCCAGGGTGCTGACCCCTCCACCGGCGACGGCGCCCGTGGCAATGATAACGGTGGCAGCGACGACGCCGCCCGCCAGGCCGTGGCCGAGGAGCGCCAGCGCGTCAACGACATTATGGCCCTGTGCCGCCAGACTGGCATGGATCCCGCCCAGCATATCCGCAACGGCGATAACATGGACACCGTGAGAGCCGCCGCTGTGACCCACCTGATCCAGCACGGCGCCCCCGTGTCCAGCCGCATGAACGGCGACAGCGGCGACAACTTCCGCCAGGCCGCTGCGGACGCCCTGCTTATGCGTACCGGCGTACCCGTCGAGAACCCCGCCCAGGGTGCGGAGGAACTGCGCGGCATGAGCCTGCGCGATCTGGCCATTGAGTGTATGGCCAGAAGCGGCGAGGGTAGCACCGCCTCCCTGCTGCGTATGTCCAAGGATGATCTGTGGAACATGGCCTGCCGCCAGTTCTTCAACCCCACCGCAGCGTTTCCCGCCATCCTGGACAATGCCATTAAAAAGTCCATTGTCCACCAGTACCAGCACGTCCCCACCACTTTCCAGGCGTGGACCAGCAAGGGCAGCGTGACCGACTTTAAGCCCACCAAGGATCATTCCTACCTGGCCGGCGGCGCCGGTGAGTTCCTGCTGGTTGGCGAAAACGGCGAACTGAAGCACGACACCCCCAAGACCGAAATGGTGCCCCAGCGCAAGATCGACACCTATGGCCGCCAGTTCTCCATGAGCCGCCAGGCATTTATCAACGACGACGTGGGTTTCATTACAGAGGTCCCCGGCCTGTATGCCGCCAGCGCCAAGCGCACGATCAACAAGCAGGTGTATTCCATCCTGATGAACAACCCTGCTATTTTCGACGGCGTGGCCATGTTCGACGACGCCCACGGCAACCTGATTTCTGCAGGCAGCGCCCCCTCCATTGAGAGCGTCCAGAAAATGATGCTGAAACTGCTGCGCCAGACCGATCCCTTTGGTGACAGCATTATGGTTCAGCCCAAGTACATCATTGTGCCCGTGGGCTATGGTTTCCTGATGTCCCAGCTGCTTGAAACCACCATGGTGGACGTGGACGGCATTGGCAACCACACCGCCAACGCCCTGTATAAGTACCGCAACCAGCTGCAGATCATCGAGGAGGGCGCCCTGAACGCTATGGCCGGCACCGGCGCAGCCCCCTGGTTCATGGTTGGCGATCCCAGCTATGCAAAGAGCCTGCAGGTTGATTACCTGAACGGCCAGGAAACCCCCACCATTCGCCGCAGCGAGGTTCCCGGCCAGCTGGGCTATGTTTGGGACATTTGGCTGGATTGGGGCATTACTGCGGTTGACTTCCGTGGCATTGCCAAAAACCCCGGCGTTGTCATTTCTGAATAACAAAGAGGAGGTATAACACATGAACGCGAAATACTGGCAGAGAGGTGAAACCCTGGACTACACCCCCGGCGAGGCCGTGGAAAGCGGCGCGGTGGTGAGCCTGGGAACCCGTATCGGCATTGCCGGAACCGACATTGCCGCAAACGAGCAGGGCCAGGTCCACGTCGAGGGCGTGTTTGAACTGACCAAGGACACCAGCGTGGAGATCACCCTGGGCGCCGCTGTGTACTACAACGCCGCCGGTGACGTGATCACCACCGCCTCCAGCGGTAACGTGCCCGCCGGTTACGCCGTGCAGGCAGCCGCGCAGACTTCCGCCACCGTTCTGGTCAAGCTGTTGGGTTAAAGCCAGGAGGAAAGGACCATGAAAAGACTGACGGCAAAGCGGCCCGTGTTGTATATGGGCCGTATGTATAAGGCGGGCGAAACCCTCCCCGCCAACGACCAGAAAATGGTCACGGCCTGGCTGGGTGCCGGCAGCGCAGAGTGGACCGGCGAACAGAGCGCCGCGCCCGAACAGGCCGCAGAGGTCACCGGTGGCGGCCAGGACGCCCAGGACGGCGCCAATGGCGCGGGCGACGCCCAGGACACCCAGGACAAAAACGACGCCCAGGACGGCCAGAAAACCGCCCAGGACGGCGAAATGATGGAGGGCAACCTGGACCCCGTGCAACTGGAGGGAATGAACAAGGACGCCCTGCTGGCGCTGGCCAAGGACATGGGCGTGGAACTCCCCAGGGGAGCCACCAAGGCCCTGATCATTGAGCGCCTGGCAGCCGTACCGGTACAGGTCCCTGCCTCCGAGGATAACGGGGGGTGCCCAGTAATGGGCGCCCCTACGTTCAAGGAGCAGATCGCGGCGGATATTTCGGCCACGTTCCTGAACAAGCTGGAGTTTGCGGACACCTACCTGGTAAACGGCAGGGAAATGGCCGCCATGGTGGACGACAACGAACTGCTGGAGCGGGACAAGGCCAGAGTGCTGGGCGCACCCATGGACGGGACGTACAAGGCCCGCAGACTGCTTTATGTGGCAAAGGCTGATTACGGCCCCAGGCCCGCCCAAAATTCCATGCTTACGCTGGGCAGCAACCAGTACAGGGTGAAGTCTTGCACCGAGGAGGCCGGGATCCTGGCCATTGAACTGGAGGCGGTGAGATCGTGAGCAAGGAAACTCTGCTGCAGATCGACACCGACCAAGAACTGGCCAAGATCATCCAGAAAATGAATACCCTGCACGATCAGCTGGCCGCGCCGGACATTTTCCGAAAGGCCCTGAACGCCGCAGGCCGAAAGGTCCGCAAACAGATGGTTGCGGACGCCAAGGAACAGTACGCGATCAAAGACACAAAGGCGCTGAAAGACAAAGCAAAGGGCGCCCCGGAGTTTTTGAGCGCCAGCACCTCCAACCTGACCGCGCGGATCCGTGCCAGAGGCCCCATGCAGGACATTATGGCCTTTATGACAAGACCCAACACCAAGACGGGCGCGGCGGCGGCCAAGGTCCTGAACTCCAGCGCAATGAAAGAACTGCAGATCGAAAACCTAAAGGCATTTGTGGCAACATTCGCAAGTGGACACACCGCGATTGTTCAGCGCAGAGGCCCGGAGCGCCTGCCGGTCAAAAAGCTGCTTTCCCCCTCTGTCCCCCACCTGCTGAACAATGAAAAGGTGCGGGCAAAGGCCGCAGAAATGACCTACGACATTCTGCAACAGGAAATCGAAAAGCAGATCGCAAAGGTGTGGGCAAAAACGGCATAAAAAAGCGGTGGCCACGCGGCCACCGCAAGGGTTAGGAATTATAAAAATCGTCGCTGGTATAGCCCATTTGAATGGCCAGAAAATAAATATGCTTGCACGGGCGCCCACGCTTGTCGAAGTCCGGGCAGGTACATTCATCCAGGCTTGTCAAATAGCTGTCAGAACCGGATCCCTGTATTTCTGCAAATCCGGTTTCTGCGTTATAGGTTCGTATTGCCATGGGCTGGTGCGCTGCTTTTTCGAAGCGGTCCACCTGGGCCTGGCCGTCGTGTACTTTGGCGTTCCATTTGCCAAACGTATGATTACCCGCGCAGGGCTGGCCGGAGAAAGAAAGAAATTTCTTTTTCGGCTGGATCCGTTTGGGCAGCCACGCGACCAGGGCCACACCAATGGCGACCAGCACGACACCGGCGACAGGAGCGGCCAAGGCAAGCACCGCGCCCTCCAGCGCAAGGACTACGCCCGCAATGCGGGACAATACCCGCCTTGTGCCGGGGTTTGATACCTGGTACACGGCGCCGTTTTCAACGACGGTGGAATTATTTTTCTTTCCCATTTTTTGCGCCCTCCAATGCTGATTATTTCCACACTATGCTGATTATTACCACAAGAGTGATTATACGTTACAAAGCGAAACTTTGCAAGGGGGTACACCCGCGTGACACAAGAAAACCTGCAGGACGCCGTGGTGGCAGACCTGGAAACACTTTTCAAAACCTATAAGCTGACCAACTCCCAGGGCGTCGAGCGGGCGGTGCGCGTATTCTCCCAGGATCTCCCGATCCGGGAGGGCGGCGACGAAGAAACCGACCCGCAGGCGCCGCCGGAGCCGTATGTGGTGGTGCGTCTGCGTCAAGGCGAATTGCCGGCGGCGGACACCCAGCAGACCGTGGACGTGGTGCTGGCTGTTTGTGTGCATGATCCTGACCCGAACCGGCAGGGCTACCGCGACACCCTCCACATTGTCAATGAGATCATGCGCCACTATGGCAGCAACGGCGTGGTTGCGCGGCGGTACGTCGTGCAGTACCCGATCCAATGGGCGCTCCAGGAGGAGGACACACACCCGTATTATTTCGCAGGCGTGGCGGTTAAGTTCGACGCGCCGGCGATCTTCAAGGAGGTGCCAGAGGCATGACGGCGAAAGCCAAAAAGAAAGACACAAGCGCAAGCGGCACGGTGGTGTATTGCGGCCCGACCATTCCCGGCGTGGCCAAACAGTTCACTATCTACAACAACGGGATCCCGCGCGCATTGGCGGAGGAAATCGTGAAAACCCCCGACATGGGCGGCCTGGTGGTCCCGCTTGACACGCTGCCAGCAGCTATGAAGCAGCTGCACGACGGCAAAGGCCGCATTTATACCCTGTACCGCCTGGTACAGAAAACCCACTAACAGGAGGTAAAAGATCATGGCATACAAGCATGGCGTTTACAACTCCGAAATTGACACCAGCCTGACCACCCCGATCCAGGGTAGCGCGGGCCTGCAGGTCATTTTCGGAACTGCGCCCATTCACCTGTCCGCTGACCCCGCAAAGGCCGCAAACACCCCTATGCTGTGTTACAGCTTCAAGGAGTGCCAGCAGGCCGTGGGCTATACGGACGATTTCGAGAAGTTCACCCTTTGCCAGTCCATTGACGCCTGTTTCCGCGTGTTCAACGTGGCGCCCATTATCCTGGTGAACGTGCTGGATCCCAGCAACACCAAGCACACCACGCAGAACGCAGAGGAAAGCTGCGAGGTTATGGACGGCCAGCTTTTCTATGAAAAGCCCTATGTGCTGCTGAACACCCTGACTGTCAAGAACGGCGACGCCGAACTGGTGGCGGGCAGCGACTACACCGCAACCCATGACGACGACGGCACCGGCGTGGTGATCTCCCTGATCTCCCAGGCGGCCAAGGAGGCAGAAAGCCTGACCGTGGCCAGCACCAGCCTGAACCCCGACGGCGTAACCAAGGAGGACATTGTGGGCGGCGTGGACACCGTGACCGGCAAGGAAACCGGCCTGGAACTGGTCCGCCAGATTTACCCCAAACTGGGCATGACCCCCGGCCTGCTGCTGGCCCCCGGTTGGAGCCAGGACGCCGTGGTGGCGGCTGCCCTCCAGGCCAAGGTGGAGGCCGTCAACGGCGTTTTCGACTGCAACTGTATTCTGGATATTGCGGCAGACGAAACCGGCGCCACCGTTTACACCGACGTGAAAACCGCCAAGGAGAACATGGGCGCCCGTACCAACCACGGCGTTGCCCTGTGGCCCATGGTTGCCGTTGGTGAAAAGATCTATTACTACTCCGCCATGTTCGGCGCCCTGGTGGCATACACCGACGCCAGCAACGCGGACGTGCCCTACGAAAGCCCCTCCAACAAGGATCTGCGGATCACCGCCACCGTCCTGAAAGACGGCACCGAGGTGGTCCTGGACCAGCAGCAGGCCAACGACGTGCTGAACGCCAACGGCGTGATCACGGCCATCAATGCCAATGGTTTCAAATCCTGGGGCAACAACACGGCAGCCTATCCCTCCACCACGGATCCCAAGGATCGCTGGTTTGCGGTTCGCCGCTTTTTCGACTGGGACGGAAATAATTTCATCCGTACTTATTTCCAGAAAGTTGACAAGCCCGGCAACAAGCGCCTGATCCAGTCCATTGTGGACAGCCAGAACATTATCGGCAACGGTTATGTGGCCCGCGACTACTGCGCCGGCTACCGCGTGGAGTTCCGCAGCGACGAAAACCCCGTAACCAACCTGCTGGACGGTCACCTGACCGTACACACCTACCTGGCCCCCTATATCCCTGCGGAGTTCATCGAGAATATCCGCGAGTATGACGTGGAGGCCCTGGAAAGCGCAATCGGAGGTGAATAAACATGAACACGATCCCCACCAAAATCAACAGATACAACGTGTATAATGCCGGCAACCGCCTGCTGGGCGTTGGCGACGAACTGACGCTGCCCGACTTTGAACCGTCCAGCGAAACCGTCACCGGCGCCGGGATCCTGGGTGAGATTGACGATCCCACCGTGGGCTATTTCGGCAACCAGGAAATTGAAATCCCGTTCCGTGTACTGGACAAGGAGGCCGTGGACATGATGGACATGACCAAGGCCATCCAGCTGGAGATCAGAGGCGCACAGCAGACCACCGACAGCGAGGGCAATATTGAGTTTTGCCCCATGCGCGTGGTGGTCCGTGGCCGCAGCGGCAAGTTTTCCGCCGGAAAGGTCAAGGCAGGCAGCCCCATGGACACCAAGGCCACCCTGACCGTGCTTTATATCCTGATCGAACTGGACGGCAAGACCGTTCTGGAACTGGACAAGCTGAACGAGGTTTACAAGGTCAACGGCGTGGACGTTCTGGCCAAGATTAAGGAGATGTGCTAACCATGGACGAAAAGAGAAACGACCCCATTATTGAGGCGGAACAGAACACCGGAGCGGAAGAAAACGAACTGGTGCTGACGCTGAAAAAGCCCTATGAATTTGAGGGCAAGACCTACACCACCCTGGACCTGTCCGGGTTGGAAAACGTAACGGCGGGAACGCTGGAAAACGTCGGCAAGATCCTGGCAAAGAAAACCCCTGGCCTGAACCCGGCGACGCTGGAAATGGAAATGGGTTTCTGCAATATCCTGGCCGCCAGGGTCACCAAGCTGCCCCTGGAGTTTTTCGAGCGCCTGCCTGCCAAGGACGCCGTGGCGCTTAAAAGTAAAGTGGTGGGTTTTCTCTACGGCGGGGATGGGGACAACTAACCCCCGCCACCATTCGGAAAGCCTGCGTTGGTATGTCAATTAACCTGCGGACAGGGCTGGATTTTCTGCTGGCCCTGTCCGTTGACGAATTAAACGATATTGCCAACGATCTGTTAGAAATCACGGAGGAGGTGCAAAAGCGTGGCCGCAAGTAAAACCTATGAACTTATGGTGAAAATTGCCGGCAAGACAGACAGCAGCCTGAAAAAAGCCTGCACAGAGGCCGACAAGAACCTGGCCGCTTTGGGCACCACGGCCAAAAACGCCGGAAAGATCGTTGCCGGTGCTGCGGTTGCCGCTGCCACGGCGGTGGCGACGTTGGGCACGGCGGCGGTAAAAGCGGCGGCGGAATATGAAACGCAGCTGGCCAATGTTTCCACCCTGCTGACCGGAACGGAGGCGGAGATCGCCGCCAGAACGGCGGAAATCGGATCGGAGATCCTGGAGGTTTCCAACCGGACCGGCGTTTTTACGGCGGATCTGACTGATGGTATGTACCAGGTTGTTTCTGCGTTTGGCGACAGCGCCGACGCGGCCAAAATCCTGGAAACTGCGGCAAAATCGGCGGCAGCCGGTAACGCAACCACAACGGACAGTATCAACCTGCTTTCTGCTGTAACAAAGGGTTATGGCGACACGTCGGCGGAGGCCGTGCAAAAGGCGGCGGATCTGGCGTTTGCAACCGTAAGACTGGGCCAGACCTCTTTCCCGGAATTGGCGGCCAGCATGGGCAAGGTGATCCCGCTGGCCAGCACCCTGGGCGTCGAGCAAGAGCAAATGTTCGGCGCTATGGCGACACTAACCGGCGTCACCGGATCCACGGCAGAGGTTGTAACGCAGCTGAAAGCAACCATGCAGGGCTTTTTGTCGCCGTCGAAGAACATGGCGGCGGCGCTGGAAAGCCTGGGCTATGAGAGCGGGCAGGCGCTACTTGAAAGCGAGGGACTGCAGGGCGCGTTGGAGGCGCTGAAAGGCGCAGTAAACAACGATGAACTGGCATTTGCTGGCCTGTTTTCCTCCGTCGAAGCGCAAACCGCTGTCCTGGCCATGGCGGGAACCCAGGCGGACAACCTAACCAGCAAAACGGCGGAAATGTACGAAGCCACCGGAGCGGCAAATGCCGCATTTGAGAAACAAACCAACACCCTGGCATACGACATACAGATGATCAAAAACCTGGGCGCCAATTTCTTGACGCAACTGGGAACCAATATTCTGCCGTATGTGCGAGATCTGGCGGAGGCGGCCCTGCCTGTGGTCACCGAGGCCCTGGAGAATATCGGGGACTACATGACCGGAACCATCATTCCGGCGGCGGAAACTGCCGTCAAATGGGTGGCAGAAAACAAGGACATGATCCTGGCCCTGGCGGCGGGCATTGCCGCAGCGGTGGCGGCATACAAGGCGTACAAAATCGCCGTGACGGCCTACAACGCCATAATGGGCGTTTACGAGGTGGTGACGGCGGCAAGTGCCACCGGAACCTTTACCCTGGCGGGAGCCATGACCGCCCTAAACCTGCCCGTGCTGGCCGTTGTAGCGGCCATTGGCCTGGCTGTGGCTGCGGGAGTATGGCTGTATAAGAACTGGGACACCGTGAAAGCCAAGGCTGTGGAACTGGGCGCGAAGATCTCCGAAATTTGGGGCAATATCAAAACCTGGGTTTCCAATGCGGTTTCCGGGCTGGTAACGGCATTTCAAAATACGTTCCCGGTGCTTTCTGCGTATTTGAGCGGCTGGTGGCAGAGTGTTTCTGCTGCCTGGGAGAACGTAAAGGCGATTTTTACCAATATTGTGGATTTCGTGCAGAATGTATTTTCTGGCAACTGGTCCGCAGCCTGGGACAACGTGGTGGCCATTTTCGGAAACGTCTTTGGCATGATCGTGAACCTGGCAAAAGCGCCCATTAACGGCGTGATCTCCGCGATCAACTGGGTGCTGTCTAAGATCAACAGCATTTCTGTGACGATCCCGGACTGGGTGCCGGGCGTCGGCGGTCAAACCCTGGGCTTTAACATTCCCACCATTCCGGCCCTGGCGTCGGGCGGCATTGCGACGGCGGCAACCCTGGCCATGGTGGGCGAGGGCGGAGAGCCGGAGGCGATCCTGCCCCTGTCCAAGCTGGCCGCGCTGCTGGATGAATGGAAGAAACCGAAACCCGGCGGCGGAGGCGGAACCGTGGGCGACGGGGAGCAGATTGTGTTCTCCCCTGTGTTCAATTTCTACGGTCCGGCGGGACGCGAGGAAGTGGAAAGCGCCACCCAGGCAAGTTTTGAGGAGTTCAAGCGCCTGTACCGCCGCATGAAAGCGGAGGAAAAGCGCAAGAGTTTCAGCCCCGCATAAAAGGAGGACCACACCATGGAGAATACATACACAACCAAACAGGGCGACGCCTGGGACAAAATCGCGTTTGAGGTGTACGGCGACGAAGCATACACCGCCTGGCTGATGGAAAACAATTTCCCCCTGCTGGATATTTTCGTATTTGACGCCGGGGTGGTCCTCCAGACCCCGCCACCACCCGAAAAAACGGCGGCCAACGACCTGCCGATCTGGAGGAGTGAGGTATGAGGACACGACAGGCAACGGTTGATCTGATTTATAACGGCGCAGCCGTCAGCACAAAAATGGCAGCATACCAAACCGGGGTGACATACACGGACCCGGCCAGCGGTGAAGCGGACAGCCTGGACATTACCGTGCAGGACCGTGAACGCCAATGGACCACGGCCTGGGTGCCTATCACCGGCGACACCCTTTCCGCAACCATTCGGGCAACCAACTGGGAGCGGGAGGGTGACAGCCGGAGCCTGCCGTGCGGCTTTTTCGTTCTGGACAGTTTCGAGTTTTCGGGCTGGCCGGTCACCGGATCCATAAAGGCGGTTTCCGTTCCTGCGGACGGCAGTTTCATGGCCACCGAGCGGACAAAGACCTGGGAAAACGTCACGATCCAGGAGATCGGAAAAGAGATCGCGGGCCGCGCCAACATTGCGCTGGCATGGGACGTTGAGGGCGATCCTATCACCCTGAAAAGCGTGGAGCAGTCAGAGGAAACAGACTGCGCTTTCTACATGAGCCTGTGCGACACCTACGGCCTGGCCATGAAAGTGTACGCGCAGAAAATTGTTGTTTATGACCGCGAGGCGTACAAGAAAAAGGACCCTGTGGCCAAAATCACCGAGGCGGATCTGAAATCCTGGTCATGGTCCAAAGACATGGCCGGAACCTATACCGGCGGAGAGTTCGCATACACGGACCCGCTGACGGAAAAGGAAATCAAGGTCACCGTGGGAGAGGGAAAACGGATCCTGAAACAGTCCGGCAAGGCTGACAGCGAGGCCGACGCAGAAAAGAAGATCCAGGCGGCGGTTGAAAAGGCAAACCACGGCAGTACAAAGATCAGCGCCACCATTATGGGCAACGCCGCCCTGGTGGCCTCCCAATGCGTCACCGTGGTGGGCCTGGGAAAGCTGTCTGGCAAATACTACATTGACAGCATAACGCACCGGATCGGTTCGAGCGGCTACGAAATGGACCTGGAAATGTCCCTGGTGGAAAGCATGACGGAGGAAGTGGTGAAAGACAGCACCGAGCGGCTGGCCGCTGTGGGCGTCATGGCCTCCCCTGACTACTGGCAGGCGCATTACAAGGACGTGGGCGCCCTGTCCGGGCTGATCCTGAACATGGCCACCTGTATCAAGGTGAACCTGGGCGGATCGAGTATAACCACCGTGGACGCGGCGCTGGAGGTCCTGACCGGCGCGGGCGTGATAAACTCCCCGGACTACTGGGCGAAGAAACACGGCACCGTGGCCTATTTAGATCAACTGCTGATCAACGCGGCCAACGCCCTGACACCGTAAGGAGGCAGCCATGAAAAACAACATAAGGCTGGGCAAGATTTCGGCCATTGACTACCCCACCGGCATGGTCCGCGTGGCATATCACGAAAAAGACGACGCGGTGACCGCCCTGGTGCCCCTGATTTCATCGGAGTATTTCATGCCGGAGATCGGGGACCAGGTTTTGGTCCTGCACCTGTCAAACGGGACCGAGGCGGGCGTGGTCCTGGGCCGTCCATGGAGCGAGAAAAACAAACCCCCGGAGGGCGCGGCGGGCCTGTACCGCAAGGATCTGGCCAGAGCCGCCGGGGAGGCAATGATCCGCTACATGGGCGGGACCCTGACCATAAAGGCCCCAAACGTCCGGGCGGAGGGCGACATGGTGGTGACCGGCGATCTGACCGTAAACGGCAATCTGACCGTACAGGGTGAGATCGTGGCCACCGGCGACGTGACCGGCGCGGGCGTTTCCCTGGCAAATCACACCCATACCGACAGCATGGGCGGCGGGACAACGCCGCCGGGCTAAAAGGAGGGAATGAAATATGATCGGAACGCTGGGCCGAAAAATCATTTTTGAAGTCAGCGACGACAAGGTGCTGACACCTGAAAGCATAAGCCGAGAGGTTTCCGGGCGCTGGACCGAACACGAAGTGCTGGGCGTAAAGCCCAAACCGGAGTTTTTGGGAGCGGGAAACCAGAGCGTGACCCTGACCATTCGGCTGTCCGCCTCCCTGGGCGTAAAGCCGCGCAAGATCCTGGAGGCCGTCGAGGCCATGGTGGAGAGCGGCGCGGCGGAGTACCTGGTGATCGGCGGCAGAACCGTGGGCCGAAATCCATTTAGGCTGACCGGATCAAGCGAAACCTGGGACAAGATTTACAGCCACGGAGAACTGGCCAAGGCCACCCTGACCATTACGCTGGGAGAGTACACATAATGGAAAATACCCTGTTCAACTTTCAGCTGGAATACACATTCACCGGCAACTGGTTGGCGGAACTGGATCGCCAGCTGTCCCTTTTGCTATCCACACGGGAGGGCACAATGCCGCTGGATCGTACTTTCGGCCTTAACATGGATTTTGTGGATATGCCGCCAGAGGCCGCAAAAAGCCTATACGCGGCGGAGGTCACAGAAAAAGTGGCCAAGTTTATCCCGGCTGTACGGGTCCAGGAAATCACCTGGGGCCGTGCGGAAAACGGGAAATTAACCCCCAAGGTGGTGATCACAAGTGCCTGACATTTCCGCAATTCAGAACGCCCCGGACGTGTCTTTCATCGACAACAAGACGGTGGACGACGTGCGCGGCGAAATGGTGGCCGATTATGAGGAGTACATGACCAAAGCAACCGGCCAAACCGTGGCCCTGGATCGGGCGTCTGTCCACCGTATGATCCTGTATTCGGCGGCGGCGCAGATCTTCCAGGGGTTCCAGTACATTGACCGAGCGGGCAAACAAAGCCTGCTGAAATACAGTTATTCGGACTTTCTGGACAACCTGGGACTGCTGAAAGGCGTTACCAGAGAGCCGGCGAAAGCGGCCAGCACAACCCTGCGCTTTACCATGTCTGCCTCCAGAACGGTGGCAACGGCAATTCCGCAGGGCACCAGGGTTTCCTCCAGCGCAGCCGTGTATTTTGAAACGACAGAATACGCGGAGATCCCGGCGGGAGAGGAAAGCGTGGACGTGCCGGCGGTTTGCACAGAAACCGGCACCGACGGCAACGGCCTGGTGCCCGGCGAACTGTCCACCATGGTGGATCCGATCCCGTATGTCGGAGCGGTGGCAAACACCACCGAAACGGAGGGCGGCGCAGAGATCGAGAGCGACGCTGATCTGGCGGAGCGCATTTACCTGGCACCTGGCGCATATTCCACCGCAGGACCGGAGGACGGTTACCTGTACCACGCCAAGAAGTTCAGCGCAGCCATTGGCGACGTGGTGGCCACAAGCAACCAGGCGGCGGGCCGCGTTGACATTGTTTTCATTATGGCCGACGGCAGCACACCGGGGGAGGAAATGATCACCGGCCTGCAGGAATACCTTTCCGGCAAGACGATCCGACCCATGACCGACCTTTTGACCGTATCGGCCCCGGAGGAAATCCAGTACACCATTGGCCTGACGTACTACATCAACCGGAGTGACAGCGCCAGGGCCGTCACCATCCAGCAGGCCGTCCAGCAGGCTGTGGCTGACTATGTGACGTGGCAGCGAACCATTGGCCGCGACATTAACCCCTCCAAGCTGGTGGCCCTGGTCATGGCAGCGGGCGCCAAGCGCGTCACATTGACGGCGCCGGAGTATTCGGCGGTGAGCGGCACCAGCGTGGCCGCCCTGTCCGGGGATCCTGCCATCAATTACGGAGGGCTGGAGGATGATTAAACTAAACGGCAGCCGGTTTACCGACATTATGCCGGAGAACCTGGCCCAGCAGCCGGAAGTCCAGGCCATTGCCTACGCTGTGGGGCGCCAGATGGAAAAGCTGTGTACCTACGCGGACGGAGCCAGGACATACGCGGCGATCTACTCCATGCCGGAGCGGGTGCTGGACCTGCTGGCCGTGGAACTCCGCACCCCGGCCTACGACGAAAATTATTCCATCAAGGTCAAACGGGCGCTGATCGAGGGTTCCCTGCTGTTTTACACGCAGATGGGCACCCCGGCGGCGGTCAATAAGATCATAGAAACCATTTTCGAGGCTGGTTATATTTCGGAGTGGTGGGAATACGGCGGGGAACCGTACCACTTCAAGGCGTACACAACAAACCCCGCCATTACCCAGGACGACGTGGAGGAGTTCCGCAGGGTCCTGGGGTCCGTAAAGAGGCTTTCCGCCTGGCTGGATGAAATCATACTGGATCTTTCCACACCCCCGGCGGAAATCTATGTGGCCCATTGGGTCCACACGGGCGACTTTATCACCCTGAAAAGGGCGACGTTGTAAGGAGGTAAAAGCACAATGTTTCAGGCCCCTAAACTGACCGACGCCGGAAAGGCCCTATATTACAGGAACATGGAGGGCGTGGGGATCACGTTTACCACCATTCAGCTGGGCAGCGGCGCCATGAGCGGAGCGATCTCCAGTATGACGGCACTGGTCAATCCCGTGGTTACAATCGACGCGGCGGTGACCAACAACAACGACCAGTACGCCGACATTTCCGGCAAGTTCTCCAACGCAGATCTGCAGGAGGGGTTTTACTGGCGGGAAATCGGCGTCTTTGCGGCGGATCCTGACGACCCGGAGAACCGGGCGGCGGATATTCTTTACTGCTACCAGAACGCATACGACACCGCCGACTTTATCCCCGTTGCGTCGGTGGAAACTGTGGAAAAAAACATTACGGTGCCGGTGATCGTAGGCGACGCGGAAAACGTCACCTGCACCCTGGACAAGTCCCTGATCTATGCCAGCCTGAAAGACCTGGAGGATCACGACAACGACGAAAACGCCCACAAGGCGCTGCTGGACAAGATCAACAAGACCCTGGAGAGCAAGCAGGACCAGATCGAAACCACCGGCCTGTTGAAAGGCGCGGCGGACGAAGATGGAAACCCCGCCGTGGTTCAGGCTGTGGCGGGAACCGACTACCAGGCGCCCACCCAGGAATTGAAAGAAAGTAACGCCATGATGCTGACCGACACCATCCCGTTTTTTAGCGGCACAGACGGAGCCAACAGAAAGGTGACGCTGGGCGCGTTAAAGGACGCCCTGGGCGTCCAGAGCGCCAGCATTGACGTGACCACCTGCGCCGGCGCGGCGGTGGTATGTACCGACGGAGTAACCACCCTGAACGGCGTGGGATCCACGAAGTTCTCCCCGCCCGACAATGGCGTGTGGACTGTAACCGCCACCCTGAACGGACTGACCGCCACGGCGGAGGTGGAAGTGACCGGCGCCATGCAGTACAACGTGGACCTGATGATCACCGAGAGCGTGGAGATCACAAATCTGCCGGACAAAACAACCTATGACGTGGGCGAAACTTTCAACACCAGCGGCCTGGCCGTGACTGCCACCTACGCCGACGGAACCACCGAGGACGTGACAGCGGACTGCACGGCGGCCCCCACCACCATGGCGGCAGACACCACCGAGGTGGTGATCACCTATCAGCGGGCGGGAATTACCCTGACGGCCACCGTGGCCGTGACGGTTCGACAGCTTGCCAGCATTAAGGTGACCACAGCCCCCACCAAAACCACCTATTACATCGGGGAGAAGATCGACACCACCGGCGCCGTGATCTCTGCCGTCATGTCCGACGGAACGGAAAAAACGGTCACCGGCTGGACCTACTCCCCCACCACAGCCCTGACGGCAAGCAGCACGGCCATTACATTCAGCTACACCGAAAACGGGGTGACCCGAACCTGTACGCAGGAAATCACCATGCGGGTGCTGTCCAGCATTGCGGTGACCACGGCACCCACCAAAACCGCCTACAACTACGGCGACACGTTCAGCACCAGCGGCATGGCGATCACGGCCACCTACACCGACGGCGCCACCAGAGTGGTCACCGGCTGGACCTACTCCCCCGCCACGGCCCTGGGCCTGTCTAATACCACGATCACCATTTCCTACACAGAGAGCGGCGTGACAAAGACAACCACCCAGGCCATTACCGTGAGCAACACCCTATCCAGCATTGCGGTGACCACGGCACCCACCAAAACCGCCTATTTCACCGGCGACACGTTCAGCACCAGCGGCATGGTGGTGACCGCCACCTACGCAGACGGCAGCACGGCGGCGGTCACCGGGTACACCTGCAGCCCCACCTCTATGGCGGCGGGAACCACGGCGGTGACCATTTCCTACACGGAGGGCGGCGTGACCAAAACCACCACCCAGGCCGTAACCGTCACCACGATCAGCACAACCCTGAACTCCAACACCTGGGCGACGATCCGGGCAGTTTCGGACGCCGGCGTGGGCGCCAATTACTGGAGCGTGGGCGACACCAAGGCCATCACCATCAACGGCACCGTGGGAAACACGACTTTCTCCAGCCTGTCCATCAACGCCTTTATTTTGGGTTTCAACCACAACAGCAGCCGCGAGGGGTCCAACCGGATCCATTTCAAAATCGGCAAAATCAGCGGCACCCATGTGGCCCTGATCGACAGCAATTACGGCAGCAGCGGATCCTCTGCCTCTTATTTCCAAATGAACAGCAGCAGAACCAACAGCGGCGGCTGGTCCAGTTCCAGCATGAGAAATACCCTGCTGGGCAACAGCGGCACACCGTCCAGCCCTCCCTCCAACAGTCTGCTGGCGGCCATGCCCTCCGATCTCCGCGCCGTTATGAAAGCGGTGACAAAGTACAGCGACAACACCGGCGGCGGATCCGACACCGCCAGCTATGTCACAAGCACCACCGACTACCTTTTCCTGCTGGCCGAGCTTGAATACCACGGCAGCCGGAGCTATGCGAACAGCGCGGAGCAGAATTACCAGGCGCAGTATGATTACTACAAAGCCGGAAATAGCAAGGTGCATTACCGGCATAGCGCCACCGGTTCGGCGGCCCGTGTCTGGTGCCGTTCCGTCCGTTCCGGCACCTCCTACTATTTCTGCCTTGCCTACACCGACGGCGGCGCCAACAACGGCAACGCGTACATTTCCTACGGCGTGGCGCCCGGCTTTTGCGTCTAATCGCCGCAGCATATCCGGCTATATCCCGCCCACGGAAGTGGGCGGGTAACCCCGGACAAGCCCGAAAAAGAAAGGAGGCGGCACCATGTCCGTCCTGAAAGACAAGCGAACCACCAGCAAGGCGGAATATGTGAACACCGCCAACCAGATTTATGTGGAAACCGTGGCATTTTTGACGCGGGTTTCCGCCCGATACTCCAGACTGATTGCAGAGGGAACGGCCAAGCTGGCCGGTGAAGTGATCGACCACACCGAAAAGGCAAACAAGATCTTTCCGTCGGATGAACAGCGCAAAGAACTGCGGAAAAGCCATTTACTGGAGGCCCTGGCCTCCCTGTCTGCCCTGGACGTGCGTTTGACACATTGCTACCTGATTATGTCGCAGAACCCGCAGGGGTGCTTTACCGACAGCAAGGGAAAGACCCTGCCGGCGGGTGAGGCCACGGCCAAGCTGGACAGCATGGCCCAAAGCCTGGGCGAACTGATCAACCAGGAGGAAACCCTGCTGCGGAACGTCCTGGAGAGTGACCGGAAAAGAAAATGAATTATTTGGGTGTGTCTTTGAAAACGTGCCGGACGGCAGGGCGGCCCCTGACGGTTCGACGGCCAATGTCTGGTGCCGTTCCGTCAATTCCAGCAACTCCAACAATTTCTGCCTTGTCAACACCGACGGCAGCGCCAACAACAACAACGCGAACAATTCCTACGGCGTGGCGCCCGGATTTCGTATAGCTGAAAAAGCTGGGTCAAATGCAGTAACAGGTGTGAACCGGACCCATGCGAAAGGAAAGACACTTCCCAGGTGAAAGCCTAAAACTGCCAACCGTGAGCCTTGCGCGGACGCTGCTTGCATGGCGGGGCTATTGTGCTAACCCCGTTTCATGCGCCGGGCTTACGCGGTTTAGCCGCACACCGACACCACAACCGCACGGAGGGCGAATACCAAATTATGACCAGCGAGGAGCGCCGCGAGGCGCGATACAGACGCCGCCGTTATAAACGGCAGGCAAAACGGCAGGCCCGCAGCGACGCCCTGGGGAGCCTGGAAACCGTGTTCAGTTTCCGCACCATGTTTCTGTATGGCCGGAAATGCTGTAACGGCGTCAGATGGAAAGCCAGTACACAGAACTTTGAGCGGCACCTGTTTTCTGGCACCGCAAAGCGGCGCCGCAGGGTGCTGGATCGACAATGGAAACCAGGCAAAACCGCCAGCTTTATCCTGCATGAACGCGGGAAAATCCGCCCAATAGACGCCCCGCACATCGAGGACCGGCAAATATACAAGGTGCTGACCAAGGAGGTCCTGGTGCCGCTATATACGCCGGGCATGATCTACGACAACGGAGCCAGCCAGAAAGGCAAGGGCCTGCATTGGCATTATGGCAGACTGGCCAAACACCTGCGGGACCATTACAGGAAACACGGATTGACCGGGGCCATATTCCTGATGGATTTTCACCACTTTTTCCCGTCGGCGCCCCACGCGCTGCTGTATGAGCGACACCGGCGCCTGATCCTGGAACCGGACCTGTGGCGCATGGCAGATCTGACCGTGGCGGCGGTTCCGGGCGGGGCTGGTATGCCCCTGGGAGTGGAACCGAGCCAGCAGGAAATGGTGGCCATGCCCTCCGCCCTGGATAACTACATAAAGGCCCAGCTGCGGATCCACGGGGCCGGTCACTACATGGACGACTATTACGCAATCCTGGAAAGCCGGGAGGCGGCGGAGCGGACCATGGAAACGGTGATCGCAATGGCGGAGGCCATGGGCCTGCAGATCAACCGTTCAAAATGCAAAGTGGTGGACATTTCCAAACCGTTCCGGTGGTGCAAAGTAAAGTTTCAGCTGACAGAAACCGGCGCCGTGAAAATGCACGGGTGCCGGGACGGCATGAAGCGGGCGCGGCGGAAAATGAAAATGTTTCTGCCGAAAGTGGCCGCCGGAGAAAGGACCACCAAAGAGGTGGCGGAATGGTTGCAAAGCCAGATCGCCTATTATCAGAATTACAACGACCATGGCCGGGTGCTGCGCTTGCGCCGGCTATTCTATGCAATTTATGGAGGTGCAAACCATGTATAAGATCGTGAAAGATGGGACCACCCTGGCCATGACGGAGGCCCCCACCTACATCAAACAGGCAGAAAACGGGTGCTTTGTTCTGTGCCCGGAGGAGGAGGCCCAGGGCGTCGCCCACGCCGGTGTGGCCTACAACCTGCAGGACCATGAAGCAATGGACGGTGTGGAAACCACCGTCATGCTGGAGGAAACCGACGCGGGCGAAGAAATTACAAAAGCGGCGGACGCCGGCGGGATTGTATTTGTAACCATGGCGGAGGCTGGGAGCATTGACGATACCACGGCCATGGAACACGCGGACCTGTTCGCGGAATGGGTAAACCTGGCCAGCTACACCACCGGCCAGATCCGCAGATACTCCGACGGGAAACTGTATAAATGCCTGCAGGATCACACAGCACAAGCAGACTGGACGCCGGATGCAGCCACCAGCCTGTGGGTGGCTATTGCGGATCCATCCGAGGAGTGGCCGGCATGGTCCCAGCCCGTGGGCGCCCATGACGCATACGCGACAGGGGCCAAAGTTTCCCACAACGAAAAGAAGTGGACCAGCGACGTGGACGGAAACGTGTGGGAGCCTGGCGTGTATGGCTGGACCGAGTACACGGAGGAGTAAGCCGTGGGAAAGATGCAGTACGTTGCGGCCCGGCGGGCGCGTTTTGACGGGATCGCTGGCCGCGTAAATCTGAAATACGGCACGGACCTGGAGGCTGTGGACGGTTTCCTGACATACAACGGCCTGCGCGTGTGCGCGGTGACCTCCCAAAATGCCCATGACTATTTCGCCAGAAACGACGACGGCAACGGCCTGGAGCGGGGCCGCCTGACGGCCTCCGTCGTTGCCCGCCTGTCAAAGCGGGATCGTGAGTATCAAACCCGGTGGGATCGCATTTGGGCGGATCCTCTGTGCCAGAAATACAAACGCGAGGACAGCACGGACTTTTGGCTGTGGAACCACGCATTTTTTGAGGCACCCCTGGAGGATCTGCGGCACATTGCAAGACTGGCCGGGGTTCGGGAGGTGGGCGCATGAATTACACAAAGCTGATCGCGGACCTGTGCGAGATCGTGGACAAGCAAAACGAGATCATACAGGCCCAGGCGGAAACCCTGGAGCAGTTCGACGCGTTGACCATGGCGGAGGAAATCACCGCCATGCGCGAAAAGTACGCCAGAACCATGGGCGAGGAGGTGAACACATGACCATTGAGGAAATGCTGGCAGGCGGCGGTGGCCTGCTGCTGGTGGCCATGACGCTGATCCAAATTTCACCCATAAAGGTCAATCCCTGGTCCGCCCTGGCGCGGGCGCTGGGGAAAGCGATCAACAAGGACGTGCTGGACGGCCTGGCGGAAGTAAAGGCGGACCAGAAAGAGGCCCGGCGGATCCTGGACGACCACATACGGGTGGACGACACCCGGAACGCGGACGCCCACCGCGCCAGGATCCTGCAGTTTAACAACGAACTACTGCGGGACATTCCGCACACGCGGGAGGATTTTATAGAGATCCTGGAGGAAATCGACTTTTACGAAAGATTTTGCGAGGAACACAAGGACTATAAAAACAACCGCTGCACCCACGCCATTGCCAACATTGGCCGCGTCTATGACGATAGACTGCGGAAACATGATTTTTTGTGAGGCGACACCATGAAAACCATAATTGTGGCCGTGGCCGCGTGGGCCATCGGCGCGGCCCTGGGCTTTTTCCTGGCCTGGGCAACGGTGCGCTATCTGCGCCGGCGGATCCGCGACCTACGCAGGGAACTGCGCGGGGAGCGGAAACGCGGGAAAATGGGGACCATGGACAAAATCCTGGTGCTGGAGGCCGTCGTGCTGATCAGCTACACCGTGGCGGACTTGATCGTGTTCTGGCACGTCGGGTCCGAACCCACAACCCTGACGGCCTGCGTGTTCGGCGTCTGCGGCGTGGAAAACGGCGTCATGGGCTGGATAAAGACCAACAAGGACAAGGCGGCGGAGGCCGCCAGAACGAGCGGGAGCGGCCAGCAGGCCGCCCCGGAGCCACCACCCACGGAGCGGGCGGAACCCCCGGACGTGGGACTGTGAGGAGGTAAACAACTATGACAGAAAAACAGTTGAGGGCCAAGATCGTGGCCGCCGCCACGGCATGGCTGGGCCGCAAGGAAAGCGACGGATCCCACCGGGAAATTATCGACGTTTACAACGCCCATAAACCCCTGGCCCGTGGCTACCCCGTAAAGTACACGGACGCATGGTGCAGCACCTTTGCCTCCGCCGTGGCCATCAAGGCGGGCCTGACCGATATTATCCCGACAGAGTGCGGCTGCCAAAAGCATATTGAACTTTTCAAGAAACTGGGCAGCTGGCAGGAGGCCGACGACTACACCCCCGCCCCTGGCGATTACATTTTTTACGACTGGGACGACAAGGGGACCGGCGACTGCACCGGATCGGCGGATCATGTCGGCATTGTAACGGTGGTGACCTCCCAGGCCGTAACCGTGATCGAGGGCAATAAAAACAACGCCGTGGAGTACAGGACCATGAAGATCGGCGGAAAGTACATTCGAGGCTATGGCGTACCGGATTACGCCAGCAAGGCCACGGAGGCGGACGCCGGAAACGAAGCGGCAGAACCCACCGCAATGGTCCACACCGTCAAGGCCGGGGACACCCTGGGCCGCATTGCAAGAACCTACGGCACCAGCGTGGCCGCCCTGGTGAAGCTGAACGGCATTAAAAACGCCAACTTGATCCATGTGGGCCAGGAAATCGACCTGACCGACGCGGCGGCGGCGATCCGAAAGCTGGCCAAGGTGGGCGCGATCAATTCCCCGGAATACTGGCGCAACGCTGTGGCCGGCGGGAAAGTCAGATACCTGGACGCCCTGCTGATCCAGTCTGCCAAGAAGATCACCAAAGCCGGAGCCAGAACGGCGACGCCGGAGGAGGGCGTGGCCGCCCTGGTGGCCGCTGGCGTTATCAACACCCCGGCCTATTGGCTGGGCAACTATGGCACATTCCCCAGCCTGGGGGCGCTGCTGTGCGCCCTGGGTGGGGCTGTGAAATAACATTAGGAGGAAATGAAAATGGAAAACATCATCCAGCATATTCCCGTCGTGATCTCTGCCATTCTTTTGGCAACCCTGATCCTTATGGTGATCACCAACATCATTGTGCAGGTCCTTAAAAAACTGACATGGGACAAGCTGCCCACCAATATTCTGGCCTTTATCGTGGCCATGGCTGTGACCCTGCTGGTATTCTTTGCTACCTGCGAGATCCTGGCCCTGACCGTGACATGGTACATGGTGGCGGCGGCGGTGGCCCTGGGCGTGTTCGTGGCCTATGCCGCAATGTTTGGGTTTGATAAACTGCGCGAAGCCCTGGAGCAGATCACCAAATACAAAAATTAAAAGATCCCCCCGGCGCCGTCCTGGCGTCGGGGGGGTTGCCGTCATGCGATTGCCTCCAGTTCCATGGCCTCTATTTCCTCCCAGGAGAAACCCAAGTGGTGCATATCGTCCGAAACGTCGGACAGGACCACGCTGGACTCCAGGGTGAGGTTTTCATAGCAGCGGGCCGCAAACATCTTGAAAACCTCCACGGCGCGGTCCAGGGTAAAAACCTGGATATTGCCAACGGTGGCACCATATTTTCCGTTTCTCTTAATCAGCATTGTCATTCCCTCCACACTTGAAGATTTTGCGGAACAGCCGCCGGAGCGGGATATACACGACCACGAAAATGGCCACGAAAAGCAGGTATTTCATGCTTTGCCCTCCCTATTGACATTTTAGTGGATTTCCTTTATATTTGGGGTGCGGGGTTAAGGCCCCGCACCCCTGGCCTTTACCAGTCCAGCAATTTGAGGATTGCCGCTGTTATCAGGCCGGAGATTGTGCCCGCGAGAATGTCCGCTGCCAGGCTTGCCATTCTGTTGGGCCGCGCCGTCGGTTTAGGCCGTCGGCGTTTTTTCTTTTGGCTTGCCATGTTTACCACCCCCTTTCTGATTATAATTATATACTAACGTGAGTATAAAAGCAAGACGGAATACTGCACAAATATACTGACGTGAGATTGTGCAATATATATACTTGCGTGAGTATAAAATGTGTGCTACAATACAGACATGGAGGTGGATCACATGGAAGAACGCAAAGGAACCGCAGCGACCAAGGCCAAAAACAAATACAACGCCGCAAATTATGATCGGCTTTACCCCTATGTGAAGAAAGGCAAAAAGGAAAGATACCAGCAGGCCGCAAAGGCTGGCGGGTATGAGAGCCTAAACGATTTTCTGGAAAAGGCCATGGACAAGCTGGCCGCCGAAATCCTGGGAGAATAAGACACGGCCCCGGTGCCAGACGCGCCGGGGCATTTTCAACCGTATAAAGCCCCGCCGGAATGGCCATATTTTTCTGGTGCTGATTATTTACACGGGTTCGCGCCGTGCCCCGTGTTAATATACAGAAAAATGCTGACTATTCCCACAACGGAGGGGCGACCCATGAGGGCAAACGAGTTCAACGGCAAACGGAATATATGCGGTGACCGGATCAGGGAGGCCCGCCTGCGGCGGAGGCTGTCCCAGTCCGACCTCTGCAGGCTGCTGCAGCTTGCGGGTGTCGTGGTGGAGCGGGACACGATCAGCCGGATGGAAAACGGCGGGCGGTTCGTGGCGGATTTCGAGGTGGTCACCATTGCGGATATTTTGGAGGTGTCCGTTGAGTGGCTACTGGGCAGAGAATAGACCGGCGTGGAGTGATACCACGCCGGCCTTTTGCATTTTCGGGGAGGTTAGCATGAAAGGATATAAGCACCTGACAGAACACGACAGAAACAAGATCGCAAAAATGAAGAAAGAGGGCGCAACCCTGCGGGAGATCGGCGCGGCCCTGCACGTCAGCGCCACCACCGTATGGCGGGAACTGAAACGCGGCAGCTATACATACATGAACGGCGATTACATCGAAGTGACCGAGTATATACCGGAGCGGTCCCACCAGCGTTATTTGGAAAACCTGGCCGCAAAGGGGCCGGGCCTGAAAATCGGAAACCACCGCAGTTATGCCGACACCCTGGAGCGCCTGATCGTTGACGAAGATTTCAGCCCGTCGGCGGCCCTCCATGAGATTGAAAACCACCCGGAGAAATACGGGGAGTTCGAGATCAGCGTGTGCCGGCAAACTCTGTATGCCTATATCGACAAAGGCGTGTTTTTGCACCTGACCAACAAAGATCTGCCTTTCCGGGGATCACGACGCAAAAAGAAAACCCAGCACGTCCGCAGGTCCAAGTCTGCCCCAAAGGGTGAGAGCATAGAAAAGCGCCCGGAGGAAATCAACACCCGGCAGGAGTTTGGCCATTGGGAAATGGATCTGGTGCTTTCCAAGCGCGGCGGCCACAAATGCCTGCTGGTCCTGACCGAGCGGGTGGCCCGCCAGGAGATCGCCCGCCTGATCCCGGACAAGACCGCCGCCAGCGTGGTCCGCGCCCTGGACACCATAGAAAGAAAGTTCGGCAAACGCTTTTCCGACATTTTCAAGTCCATCACGGTGGACAATGGCAGCGAGTTTTCCGACTGCGCTGGCCTGGAGCGGTCCGTGTTTAAGACTGGGGGCCAGCGCACCAAAATGTATTATTGCCACCCGTACAGCAGCAGCGAGAGAGGCAGCAACGAAAAGCAAAACCAAATGATCCGGCGGAAGTTCCCAAAGGGAACCAACTTTGACAACGTGACAAAAAAGGAAGTGGACGCGGCCCTGGAATGGCTGAACAACTACCCAAGGAAACTGCTGGGGTGGTGTAGCAGCAACGACCTTTTCCAGCAGTTAATTGAGGCTGTCTAAAAATTTTTTACTTTTTGTTACGCTTACCTATTGACATTTGCGTTATGATGTTCAAGACGCATGGCCTCCAGGCTGTAGGTGACGGTCTGCACCAGCCAGACCATGAGCAGGACGGCGATGGGCAGGAGCATACTTGCGCCGGTGCACAGGCTCCATATCACAAGTATCATCCAGCCGAAGATACACACGCGATTCACCGCAGTACAGGCTTTGAAGGAGCTCTTGTATATATTTAGCTGCTCGGCCTCATCGCAGCTTCCCATCCACTTTTTCTGGAAGTCCATATCCAGAACGCTGCCGCGTTTTTCGGGGTTTTCACGGCGCAGCCTGTCCACGCACAGCTTCTGCAGCACGGTATAGAACACAAGGCCCAGTATAATACCGCCCAGCAGCATGACTATCCCCTGCCGTTCTATATACTGTCCGGAAAGTCCCGCAGCGAAGAACAGAAAGCTGCCGATGATGCCCACAGAGTTAACCAGCATACACCAGCTGAGGATTTGGTCGCCGCGCTCAGGGGGCTCGTCGCTGTCCGGATCTGCGTGGTCGTATTCGCCCTTGCCCATAATATACAGCACAGCGGCCAACACCACCGTGAGCAGAACCCAGCCCAGTATCAGCACGGGAGACATGGTAGTGAGGAATATCTCCAGCCTTGAAAAGAAGCCGCTCACTTTCGGCAGCAGCATGCCGCCAAAAAAGCCCGCCACACCGCCAGCTATGGCCGACAGCAGGATTATGAGCAAAAACTTAGGCAGGGCTTTCTTATTGTCTCTTTTAACATTGTCGTTCATTATTCTTCATCCTCCCGATAACTGAAAATATCTTCTACGCTGGCCTGACACACAGCGGCAATTTTTAGAGCCAGGGTGACTGACGGCGAATAATCCCCCCGCTCTATCTGGCTTATTGTCTGGCGGGAGACTCCCACCAGAGCGCCCATCTGCTGCTGATTTACGCCCAGCCGTGCCCGGTGCTCCTTGAGCCGGTTATACAGCGGCATACTCTCACATCCTTTGACAAATTTAGCTTTCATTCTGACAACTTATCTTGTCACTCGCAGTATAGCATTGACAACTAAACTTGTCAAGTATTAAAATAAAAAAATCCCCGATGCCAGGCACCGGAGATTTTTTGTTAAGCTCAAAATTCCTGTTTCAGGCTGCGGGTGAACAGAGAGGCTATGGCCTGTCTGGGCTCCGCGCCATTATAGAGGACGTCGTTGACGGCGGAGCAAATGGGCAGCTCCACGCCGTGTTTTTCGGAGAGGTACAGCAAGGCCTTGACGGTAAAGCAGCCCTCGGCCAGCTTGCCGTATTTTTCGCCATTCACCAGCATCTCGCCGTAGCGGCGGTTGTGGCTGAACTGGGAAAACACGGTGGCCTCGTAGTCGCCAAGATGGCACAGGCCGTAGGCCGACAGCTCGTTGCCGCCCATGGCCTTTATGAGCCGGGCTATCTCCCTGGTGCCCCGGGACATTAGGGCCCCCTTCAGGGTGCTCAGGCCCAGGCCGTCCAGGATACCGGCGGCTATGCCGATAACATTCTTGGCTGCGGCTCCCACCTCGTTGCCTATGAGGTCGGCGCCGTAGTAGAAGCGGATAAGCTCGCTGGAGAACTGCTCCACCAGATAGGATTTCAGCTCCTCATCCAGGGAGTCTATGACCATGCAGTTGGGCACGCCCTTGTAGAACTCCTGCACATGGCCGGGACCTATCCACACAGCCACACGGTTGGACGCATCCAGCCCCTGGGTGGCAATCTGGGACAGGCGCCGTCCGGTGCCTATCTCTATGCCCTTCATGCACAGGACAAAGTTCTTGTTTTTGACGCCCATGGCGGCCAGCTGCTCCACAAGGCTCTCCAGATTCTGTGAGCCTATGGAGATGACCACGGTCTCGCTGTCCATAACGGAGGAGATATCCGTGGTGAGAGTCATGGTATCGGTGAGCTCCAGATAGTCGTTTCTGCGCTCCGACATAAAGCGCTGCATATTGGCGCTGCCCTCGCGGCCGTACAGGGACACCTGATGGCCGATGTGGTCCAGATACCAGGCTATGAAGCTGCCCCAGCGGCCGCAGCCTATAACTGTGATCTTCATAGGCCTAGAACCCCAGATTCAGTCCGCCGGTGACCTTGGACATACTCTCGCTCATGGAGGTATCGGCCTTGCGCATGGCCTCGTTCACAGCGGCTATGACCATATCCTGGAGCATCTCCACATCCTCGGGGTCAACTGCGTCGGGCTCTATCGTGAGGCTCTTAAGCTCATGCTTGCCGGTGACCTCAGCGGTGACCATACCGCCGCCTGCGGCTGCGGTATAGGTTTTTGCCTCCATCTCCTGCTGCATCTTCAGAATATCCTGCTGCATCTTCTGAGCCTGCTTCATCATATTCATATTCATTCCGCCGCCCATCATTCCGCCGCGGAAACCGCCTTTTGCCATTTTACATTCCTCCTATTCAAATTTCACGTTGCCGAACTGCATCAGCTTGTCTATTTTATCATTTCCGGACGCTGCATCCCGCGCCGGTGGATTTCCCTCCACTATGCGTATAGGCACAGTACCGCCGGCCACCTTGGAGGCCACGGCCCGCAGCCTGTCCTGCACGGCGGGGGTGTTCAGCATATTCATGGCGAAGCTGTTTTTCACATATACGCACAGCCCGCCGTCCTCAGCCGCGCCCTCGGCGTGGAAGGGGTCGCTTATTATGTTGTAGGCGCCTATCTGAAGCACCTTTTTAAGCTCCGTGAGCATTCGCGGCCAGAAATCCGGGGCCATGTCCCCGGCAGGCGCCGTGGGCTGGGGCGCCTCAGAAGCTTCCGCCGCGGGCGCCTGCTCCGGCTTTGCCTCCGGCACATGTACGGGAGCGGGAGGCTCGGGAGCTTTCTCCCACTGCACAGGGGGCTGCTCGCGCACAGGCTCTGGGTCGCTTCTGTGAGGCCGGGGCGGGATGAATCCGTTCCCGGGTCTGGGGGCGGGAACAGAAGCCGCGCCCCGCTCCAGAGCGGCCACGCGCTCCTCCAGCGCCTCCACTCCGTTGGAGAGTTCGGGCGTACAGAGAGTAACTATACACATTTCCGCCGTAACTCTCGGATTCAGGCTCTCCCTTATATCCCGCTGGGCTCTCTGTACCGTACCCAGTCCGGCAAGCAGGGCCGGATTTGTCATTCTGTCTCCCAGACTGTTCAGCAGCTTGGGATCGTAGCCTCCGCTCACCAGCTCCGCGCCGCTTTTGGGGGCTATTTTCATCATCATTATGTCACGGTAGAGAGTGGCCAGCTCGTCCAGCAGAGTGGCCGGCTCCTTGCCGTCCATCCACAGGCTCTCAAAGCAGCTCAGGGCCGCCTCGGTATCCCCTGCGGATATTTTGTCCAGCAGCTCGGCGGTGCGGCTTGTGCCCGCAAGTCCCATGGCTGTGAGCACATCCTCGGCCGTTATGGTATCCCTGCCCGCGCACTGATCCAGCAGGGACACGGCGTCGCGCATGGAGCCCTCGGACAGGCGGGCGAGTATCTCCGCCGCCTCGGGGGCAAGGCTTATCCGCTCCCCCTCCGCTATTGCCCGCAGCCTACCGGCCACGGCGGCATTGTCTATCCGTCTGAACGAATAGCGCTGGCAGCGGGAGAGTATGGTGGCCGGAACCTTGTGCAGCTCGGTGGTGGCCAGTATGAACATCAAATGCTCCGGCGGCTCCTCCAATATCTTCAGCAGGGCGTTGAAGGCGGAGGTGGAGAGCATATGCACCTCGTCTATGATATACACGCGCTTTTTCACCGAGGCGGGAGAGAAAACAGCCTCATCCCTGAGGGCGCGGACATTATCCACACCGTTGTTGGAGGCGGCGTCCATCTCCTCAACATCCATAACCGAGCCGTCCAGTATGCCCAGACAGGACCTGCACTTATTGCAGGGGTTGCCGTCCACGGGGTTTTCGCAGTTCACGGCACGGGACAGGATCTTTGCGCAGGTGGTTTTTCCGGTACCTCTTGTACCCACGAACAGATACGCGTGGCTGAGGCGGTCGTTTTTCACCTGATTTTTCAGCGTTTCGGTTATATGCTCCTGACCGACCACATCATCAAATGTCAGCGGCCGCCATTTGCGGTACAATGCCTGATACATTGGAATTCACTCCAAAACATAGTCGTGGCCCGTGGCAAGACTGCACACCCACCTTTGAAAGTACGATATGTCCGTTACCGCAGCAGTTAGCTCAGACCCGGCGCCCTCACGGCACACGCAGTATTCTGCTTAATGCTGCTCGGTTCCCCGCCTGACATGGTTCACAGAGCTGCGTTGCGCGAGACCTGATCTTCAACGCCACTTGCTGCGGGCAGACGACACATCGTACCTCCTGGGGTGGGAATTCATCCCTGCTGTAGCGGATTGCAGGTACAGGGCACCGCTAGCTCCCCAACTAGTGCAGCCTTGCCACAGGCCACGTTTGTTTAGTTTACATCATTTTTGGAATTTTATCAAGAGTATAAATCAAATTTTTATGGAATTGGAAATAAACTATTTACAAGTCTGCAATTTGTGCTATAATAGTTAAGCTATTATATGGGCCTATAGCTCAGCTGGGAGAGCGTACGGTTCGCATCCGTAAGGTCGTCGGTTCGATCCCGATTAGGTCCACCATGCAGGAGTAAGTGACAAATCACTTACTCCTGCTTTTTATTCTCAGGTAAAGACCAACTGCTAGATGTTCGGCCTTTGGAGGTCCAGCGGCTCTCTGTACAGGTACAGCCGCCGTAACTGCTCAAACGGCAGGCCGAAGGAGATATTTGCACTCTGCGTTCATGCCGCTGCATCCCTATTGTAAAAATAAAAAACAGCGCAAGTCCACCGGCAAAATTTTGGCAGACCTGCGCTATTCAGTCGTAACTGCCGAACTATCGGCAGAGCTGAATTAAAAGCAACAGCGATATCAAGATATTAAAGCAAACGAAAGAGTATTTTAGTAAGCGTATGGCTGAGAATTGCAAAGCCGGTGGGATATCAGTATTCAACCTCATCGGAGTGTTTTATAGGATCGGAGACAAGAACACCATCAGAATTGTATACATTCACATCCAATTTCAACTGATATATGTATCCCTTTGTAACCAGCTGATATTTATCAATGGAGTACGGGGTGGTGTCGTCAGTCCAGGACATTACTTCAGACCAGGATGAGGACGAGGGCGCTCTGCGCATGAGCGTCAATTCTATATCGGCGGTATAACCGGGACTAACACGAACTTGTGCATAGCAGTTTGCAAGTCCACTATCGGAAATTGTTAAATGGGGTTTGCTGGATAGGATACCCTCATCTCTGGGCATGATTCCACTATCATCCTCAGCGGCAAGGACCGCCACGCCGGGAATCATGGTGAAAATAAGTACGGCTGCGATGATTACTCGGGATATTTTGCTTTTCATATTTTTCCTCCTGTCTTTTCGTGGAGCTGTTGCT
Source organism: Candidatus Heteroscillospira sp. (assembly GCA_050943935.1). Taxonomy (GTDB): domain Bacteria; phylum Bacillota; class Clostridia; order Oscillospirales; family Oscillospiraceae; genus Heteroscillospira. Next base: position 136,971 of record JBMNQC010000001.1, read on the forward strand.
CTGCAAGAAGGAGACAGGTTGTTCCCAAAAATGCAACACTATTTTAGAACGACGTTCTCGGCAATCTTTATCATAACATCCTTTTCCATGTAATCGCCAGTTACTGTGAACAGTATTCCGCGTTCAGTATCGACCCAAGCAACACAGACCGAGCCTTCCTTTTCGGATACTACGGCTTCGCTGCCGCCGATCATAATATAACTGATCGTTGCAAATTCCGTGTCCAGAGCAAAACTTAGACTATTAGTAAAAACCATTGAAGAAATCTCAAAACACTGTTCAACTGCATCGGGATTGGAGTAATACTCCCAATAGCCGTGGCTGTCGAAATAGCCGTCATACATGACGAAGCCCTCAGGTATCCATTTGGCTTCAAATTCAGTAAGCGCTTTGATAGTTTCACCGTTACCCGGCATGTCATTACTTATGCCAAAGTGCAGCATATATCCATATTGGTTGTAGACGTAGTTAAAGACCTGCACTCTTATGGCTTCGGAGGACAGAAATACCACATTGCATACACTTAGCAGTACAAGGACAATTACCGCGGCACGGCGGCACCATCTGAATACTGCTTTGGCAGAAGATTTGAGGGCTCTTTTGCGGAACGTTTCATCAATGGTTTTTAAGCAGCGTTTTTCCATATCCTCAGGAACGGCTGCGCCGGGGTCTTCGTTCATGTCCTGAGACTCTTCAAGCTGCTTTTCCCCTTCGGCTTCGGCAACTTTGCTCATTAACATTGAGAAGACCAGGTCTTCGTAATCTTTATTCAGTTCATCATAGCTTTTCATGTTGGTAGCCTCCGCTAACAAGCTTAGTCATCAATTTTCTGCGGGCGCGAGTCAGCTTCATTCTGATGCTGACGGGTTTGCAGCTTAACATTTCAGCCAGTTCGCTATCGGAATAATCTAGAAAATACTTGCCTTCAAGCAGAAAACGGTCGTCCTCATCGAGGCTGTTCCATGCAGCGCTCAAAATCTCATGGTCTTCCATTGAGCTGATGATCTCATCTGTTGGCAAGGGCGAAGCTTCATCAGCATCGGACAATTCAATATATGGGTTCATTATCTTTTGTTCCAACGCTTTCCGGCGCAAGTGGTTAATTGATGTGTTCCTAACAGTAGAGACAATATAGGACGTCAAAACGCAACGATCAAATTTACGAAGCAGAGAAACTTTTCCTATCAATTTAACAAGAGAATCCTGGATGATATCTTCGCACACGCTGTTATTTGAAGTATATTTCTTTGCAGTTGCAAACATCAGCCGCCCAAAATTATTGTACAGCTCAAGAATAAATTCCTGGTCTGATGTGCCATTGTTATGAGAGTCCAATATTATAAGCATATTTTATCTCCTATATCCCGTCAAAAATAAAGATACAGCCCGGTCAGCCCATATAAATAAATACAATCGAGTCCAGGAAATGCAACACGGATTCGGCAAAAAATTTCGTTAAACTGAAATATTTTACATAATTATATTGTAATTTCGCAAAAAACACAATTGACCGTTATTTATCTTAAAAAATTTTGAAAATGCCGTTGCATTTGTAGGAAAAATTTGTCTAATAGAGTGAACACGTGTTGACCGAAAAATTCCGGGGCAAATTACCCCGGAAAAAAGGATGGTGTATAGCCAATGAGATATAGTGCGTCCTAGGTAGAAACTTTATCAAAAAACTTATTTTAGAAAGGACAAATGAAAAAAGAAAGGAAGCTGCAATGAAAAAACTAGGTAAGATGTTACAAGGATATTTTATGGGGATTTTGTCAGCGGTACTATCTATTTCTTTGGTGACCGCAGTAATGGCAGCGGGCGGCAGCGTTTCATTGTCCGACGCCGACATTTCAGTTCTAAACTCACACACAATAAAGCCGGGAGACACGTTCATTACCGAAAATGGAGAGAAAGCGCCCGCCTCTATAACCTATACCGATGACAAGGGCGGAAATACGCTATATGTTCCTATACGTGAATTTGCATATATGCTTAATGCTCCAATTGGTTGGGATAAGGAGACAGGCGTTGCTCACTTTGCCGAGCCAGAGTATGACAGTCCGGTGAATATTGAGACAGGAGTTATAGAACTTGAGCCGATAAAGCTATCTGAGACGCCAGAAATCGGACGCAAAATCGGTAGTTTTACAGAAGTGCAGCCAAGCTCGGACGAGCTTAAGCTTAACCCAATGAGTATTATCGATGAGGCAGAATATTCGTCACGCACAGGCTGGATAAATCAAGAAATTTATGTATTTCCTCCTTATGGAAACTACATAGAAATTGAGATTACCAACCACGGAGAACCAGTAGGTGTTTATGTAGCACAGCCATACTTCGTTACAAAGGGCGGTGCACCAGACAACAGGCAGTTTACTCCTGTGGAACTTAAAAAGGACGAGAGCATCGTGCGCGCATTTATGATGGATGACGATGTTGATTATGCAAGGCGATTCTTACTTCTTACTGTAGACCGCCTGCTGTCAGGAGCAGAATATTACGAAGCACCTCCGGCTGATATAACGGTAAATATTACTCAGTATCAGCTAATAGAAAATTAGTTTTTTGATTGCTATAGCGAGGAAAAGGCAGCCAGGATTAATTCCGGCTGCCTTTTATATTTTAAAAAAGAAACCAAAAATATCGTTGCATTTGTAGGAAAAATTTGTCTAATAGACTGAACATATGTTTATTGAAGAAATTCCGGAGTTAATTTTCCGGAAAAAAGGAGGAAAATTTTATGAAAAACTTATCCAGCAAACGCTCTTTCTTATTATACCTCTGGCAGCCCCGCATCTCAAGGGTGTCCCGCATTAGTGCATCTGCGCCCGTCCCGGCGCATACTTCACAAAGACCTCATACAGACAGCTTTCAATTTCACGCTTGCGCTTATCCCGTGCTCGGGGAGAGAGCATCGGGGTCAGGTTTTCCACGGTGATGGATTTGCCCTGAAAAGACGCGGTTTTGACTTCCTTGTGATAGCCGACTCTTGCCTCCGTCATCTGAAAACCTCCTATAACAATCAGCGGTGTGAATAGATTTGATGGTTTCCCGTTGTCCGTGGGGAAACGTGAAAGGACGGCACAAAAGCGCCGTCCTTTGACCTTGCCCCACCTCTGGCCACGATGACCAGAAGCAGTGGGACAGTTGTTTTCCGTTTCAATCCACAAAAGAGGGAGCCGCCGCGCCGGAATGGTTTGGGCTGTCATAAGACAGAAAGACCCGGTTTGACGGCTCCCTGTATGATTGTTGTGTGCCGTATTTGCCACGCATCCCCGGCACGGGGAGTATTCCAGACCGCCGATGGCTTCGGCTGCATAGCCCCACAGTACCGCTGCCCGTGGAGGGCTGGCGCATACCGCAGGGACTCCCCCTCAAGTCTGTGGGAGGGCGTGAGCAAGTTTCATTATCCTCCGCGCTGTCCTCGCGCCCGGTTTGCCAGCACCGGGTCAAAGGCTGCGTTGATCGCTCGGCCAGCTTGTCCATCACCTCCTGAACTGGCTGTCGTGGCGGCGCACCTTACGTCGCTATCACGCGGATTTCGTATCGGGAATACTGTCTATTCAGTTTTCAAGGCGAGGAAGAAAACTCCTCTCACCTATCAGGAGGTTTCGGGGGCAAATGTACTCCCTCTTACAGAGATTTTTTCAAAATATTTTTCATAGCGGCCAGCCCGCGCTCAATGGAGCAGCAGATGCGGCTCCGGCCAACGCCCTCGGCTGCCGCGATCTCGGCCTTGCTCATGCCGAGAAGATAGTGCTGGTACACACGCCGGGCCTGCGTGTGCGGGAGCTGGGTCAGCGCGTCATAGAGGGCAAACGTGGTTTCCCGCGCCTCAATGTACTCGTCCGGGGTCATGGGCTGGCGGAGCACGTCGGCCTCAAAGCCGGGATCGGTGTCCAGCGAGCACTCGCCATTTCTGCGCTTCTGCCGCTTGTAGCTGTCGCACAGGCGGCCTCCCATAGAGAGGGCGGCGGCGATCTCGTCCGAAACTTCCAGCATCACATTTTCGGTCATATAGGGGTAATACCGTTTCAGATTGATAGTCGTCATAATTGTCCTCCATTTCAAAAGGTGGTTGGTGAGTGCGGATTGAAATGGAGAACAGGCGGCCCCCGGCACCTTGGAGCCTCTGGCCACCGTGACCAGAAGCAGGGGCATATAAAAACGCCCGCACAGCATGACGCTATACGGACGCAAGCAATTAAACACCTTGTTACATGATGTTTAATTTCACTTTCAAAGCCGGACTGCTCCGATGGAAGGGCTGCGCTTTTTTTAGCTGGTTCAGATCATGAACGCTATGGAAAAGTAAAATGGACACGGCGATACCTCCTCGGACACCGCCGTATCCTTAAAAAAGGGCGACTTTACCACACCCCCCGTTGATCCAATTTTTCAAAAGGAAAACGGCGGCTTGAAATGCAATATTTCAAAACCGCCGTTCTGCGCACCAAGGCCGAACAAAACGGTCTTGTTGTGTATGCCAGCGCAGCTATTATCAAAAGAAAAGAGCCGATAAACCGTGGGCCTGTTGGCTACGGGTTATCGGCTCTGCGTCTGTGCGTCTGGCTCTTTGATAACTGTCGTATGAAATTGTTTTACATGGATTAAGGTTTCTTGTTTGCATTTTGGACAGAATAAGGGGAAATTTCTCAATTCCGTATCCCCTCGAATCTTAATCCGTGTTTTGTTTCCACATATGGGACAACGCACCCATTCTATTTTACACAAAGGCAATCCTCCGCACTTCGAGTACCATTACTTTTTCTTGAATGGCGCAATAAACAGGACAACCATAATCAAGGCATAGATAGCATAAAGCGTATAAGTTATTCCATTACCCCAAGGGAAACTCATCTCAGGATGTCCCAGCGCTACAAACAGGAATGCGACAGCAAGTATCAGCATAATGCCGCCGATAATTCTTGATACTTTTTTACTCATAAAAAATCCTCCTTGTTTTTATAGTTTTTACTTGAATTTACGCTTGGATACCCAAGTATAAATCAGCCACATAAGTGACAATACTGTTGCAACCGCATAAAGTCCTGTCCATCCCATAAAAAACCGTAATCCGTAGAATGGAATAGCAGAAAAAAGTCCGATTATGCCTGTGATAAAACCGCCTATACCAAATCCTCTTGCAATTAAACCGGCAGTTGAAGAAATAAATGAAGCCGCACTTACCACAAGCGAAATTTTTATAAGGGGTTCATACTTTCGTGATATTGTGGAGAAAACACTCCAAAAGATAACATATAGAGCAGTGATAACAAGGTTTGATAGGCTTGCTTTTCCTCCCATCCATGCGCCTCCGGCATTGATCGCAAAGCAACTTATGACCATAGCAAGCGCAAGGATGATACCTAAAACGCTTTTTTTCGCATGATAAAAGAGTGTCTGACTATTAAACTCGGGCGTGTGTAGGTTAACACAAATATCTGAACTCATTTCCTCATAGAGCTTCTTGCATTTTTCGCACGATTGCAAATGCTTTTTAATATCCTCGGCTGTCTGCTCGCTGCAAGCGTGATCTATATAAAGTGGCAGCAAGTCTTGGATTATGTAGCACTCGATACTTTTCATTTTTCTCCCTCCTCCAATTTAGAAGTTATTATGGCCTTTGCGCGGTAGTATGTGACTCGAGCCCAGCTATCACTTTTACCAAAAAGTTGACTGATGCGAGTCAACGGAATATCGCCTAAAGCGTGGAGCATGAAAACCTCTTTGTATGGTTCTTCAAGTTCATGCAGATACTTCAATATCTGATTTGCAATGTCCTTATCTGCGAATGCCTCCGCAATGTCATAGCCACTATCGTAGGTGGCTAAACTATCATCGATAGGGATCGTTCGTTTACTCTTTTTCAGCCACTCAAAGTACAGGTTTTTTCCTATTTGGCAAAGCCATACAGATGGTTTGCTATCACCACGGAAAGAATTGATATTCATAATTGCCCGGAACATGGTTTCTTGTGTTAATTCCTCCGCCAACGACTCGTCCCGTGACAATGAAAGTAAAAAGCAATAAACAGTTTTGCCGTACTGTTGGTATATGGCATCAAAATCGTTCACGATCTCACCCCCTTCGTAAATAAGATTGCCAAGCACAATAATCGTTACAATCTTTTTTGAAATAGCCGCAATGAGTAATGAAGTATATTTTAGTGGGATTAAGAGAAATAATCAAGTCTGTGTGGTGAAATTAAATATGCGGTGTAGTGAAATTGTACGCCGTTCAAATGGCGCTACCTGAAATGTAAAATTACATTAGGTGGTGATGCTATGAAAATTGAACGGGACGAACGCAAATTTGACTTTCACGGGATCGGACTTGCTATCAAAAAAGCCCGTGAGCGTGAGGGCATGACGCAGGAGCAATTAGGATACATTGTTGACCGCGATCCGCGTACCATTATGTATCACGAAAATGACGGACAGCATCCGAGCCTAAACGCCTTTTACCAAATGGTAACAATGTTCGGTATCTCCGTGGACGAATACTTTTATCCCAATATGGGAGCCGATGAAGCCGCAAAGAAGCGGATCAACATTCAACTTAATTCTCTCAACGAAAGCGAACTGCGGCTCGTCGAGGGTATTATCAATGCAATCATAGAAAACCGTGGAACGGAGGGAGCGTAAGAGACGGCGCTGCCTCCGTTTTTCGTGGGGGTTCCGGGGGAGCGCGTTAGCGGCAAGCAAGGCAAGTGTATTGACACTTGCAATTTCCGCGCTGCGGAAATGCTTGTTGGGGTGCCCCCAAACCCGCTGGACTTCTGGCCACCGTGACCAGAAGAAACATTGTCTGCGTCGCCGTCCCTAACGGGCCTGCTCCTTATTGCGCCGGTTGTCTGTCAGCCCGCGCAGATGATCCACGCTGCCCTTGACCGCCACCAGTTCCCGCATATCCTGCTGGGCCTTGCGGTATTCCAAATAAAGAGCTTTTTTCCTTGCTGCCAGTTGGCGGCGTTTTTCTTTTAGTACGTCCATTTTGGGGAGCTTCTCGCCACCCAGCAGCTCGGCCATTGTCGCCTTGGCCGCCCGGTAGTCGGCCAGTTCCGCCTCATGCTCGGCAAGGTATTTCCGGCTGTACTTGGCGGCCTTGTACCCATCGAACGCGGGGCGGGTCTTGACGTACTGCACCACGGCGGCCATCAGATCAGACACACGGGAAAGCTCGGCCTCGGTCTGCTGAATGTCCCCGGCCAGCGTGTGAAAACGCTCTGTGGCGGCGTCGGTCTTTGCGGCCAGATCGTCATATTCAAATAGCTGGTGCTCTTTCAGATATTGCAGCGCGGCCGCCATCTGTTTAAGGTTGTACACCTTGGCCCAGCGTTCATAGGCTGGGCCTTTACCCTGACGCATCCTCTCCTGAATATCGATCAGCAGATTGACACGGCGGGGTGCGGGCGCTTTCCGCGCCGTGGCCGTTCGTGTGGGAGCCTTGCCGTCAATGACGGCCTGCACGTCCTCGGGGCCGTAGCCGTCCCCCAGCGTGGACGCCCGGAAACGGGCCGCCCGCTGTTGTCCTGGCACAAGGAATGAGATCACGCCGCCGCGCCCGTGCTTGACCTGTATGCCTGCCGTTTCCATGCGCCGGAGAAAGTCTGCAAAGTCCTTGGGGCGCTCCGTCAGGGCCGCATCAATGGCAAGGCGGATCTGTTCTTTTTGTGAGAGCTTTTGATTGTCCCTCAGCCATTGACCGTAGTGCAGATACCGCCCCTTGCTGTGGAGCTTGGGATTTACGATCACGGAAAGATCGTGCTCCAGACATACCCGGTCAGACAGCCGCCGCAGGGCGAACGAGGAGCCGATGAAGTTGCGGAACTTCCGGGAGCGGTCATAGGCGGTGGAATTGTAGTAAATGTGATTATGAATGTGCTCTTTGTCTATATGGGTACAGACGAAGAATTGATACTTGCCCTTGGTCCAGCGCATCGCCGTTTCATAGCCGATGCGGTTGGCCTCCTCCGCCGTCACCTCGCCGTGAGGGAACGCCTGCCGGATCTGGTAGCACAGCGCCCCGTGTCCGGCCCTGCGATCAGTTTCCCCCTGATACTGATTTTTGACCAGCATGAACTCGGCGTGTGCCGTGGCTGGATCGCAGAGGTAGGAGGAAACGGCCCCCAGCTTTTCCGGGTTCAAGCCATAGTCAAAGCGGTCTTTCAGACTTTGCAGGGCCGCCCGCTTATCGGCTCGCTTGTGGGATTTGAGGTAGGTTGTGGCCGTAGGCAGTCCTCCTTTCCATACGATAAACGGCGGCTGGGATCAGCTGCCGTTTTCTGCATCTTCTGGCCACCGTGACCAGAACTCAGCTTGCGATGAAGCCCCGCAGGGAGCCGTTCAGCTCGTCCAGCTTGGCAAGCAGCCATCCGGCCAGCGCAGGCAGGCCAAAGGGTGAAATGGCAAACGCCATCAGCAGCCCCGCGATCCCCGTGGAAATGTCTTTCTCCACAAACAGCATCAGGACACTCAGCAGCCCCAGCACCGACGCGAGGATGGAGAGCAAACCAGCGGAAAGACTCAGCAGGAACGAGAGCACGGCCACAAGCAGGGTCAGCACCAGCACAAAGGGAGCGGCAAGAATTTTGAATATGATCCGCATGGGGGGTTCCTCCTTTTTCCTGTATATGTCTATTATAACTCTGAAAAAATCGGCGCTCAAGGATGTCCCGGCCCTCCGCACTTCTGGTCACAATGACCAGAGGTGCGGTCAGCCGGGGAACGGCGCGGGGCCGTTCCCCCTGTATCACATCGTTACAATGGCAGAGAGCTGGGCCAGCAGATCAGACAGCGGCCCCCACAGGTCGGCATAGTCCTTTTGCAGACGCTTCAGCTCGTCCGGGTACAGGCCGCCGTAGCTGTTGGCATGGATGGCCGCCTGATTGAGATTGTTTGCACAGCGCCTCTGGAGCGACACAAGCTCCTTGACAGGTTCAAGGTCAACGTGGAGCACATAGCCGCCCAGCGCCATTTTGCGGATATAGGCGCTCATGTTGCGGATGCCCGCCTCGGCCATGCGCTCCCGAATGACCTCCAGCTCGTCAGGCCGTACCCACACATAGATGGGGACGCTGCGGACGCGCTTTTTCGTCAACGCTCCTCACGCTCCCGACTGCGGCGCTTGGGCGGGTGTTCCCGCACCTTATCCAGCGGCTTTTCCGACCGGGGCGGCACAGGCAGATTGTTGATGATGCCGTCGATCATGTTTCCGTTCTGCTCCATCGCAAGCTCGGTGTTCTTGTTGGGATTGCGTTCCTGCTCCATAAATATCCTCCTATCTCTCGCCCCGGTCAGGGGCATTTTTCTTGGGGACGGATTGCCCACGGTCAGCCTCGGCCTGTTTTGCGGCGGTTTTCATCTGCTCCCGGATCGAACGGGGTCTGTCGGGATTGTCGGGCGCAGGCCGCAGCTCATAGTCAGACGCCTGCCGTTTCGTCAATGGCCGTGTGTAGGTCAAATGCCCCCACGCCAGAAACAATCCGTTTTCAACCGGGACGCGCTGATCGTAGTTGACAATTTCATCCGGGGCGTTGCGGGGCGGCTTGGGAAATGTCCCGATGTCCACAGGACGCTGGGTAGAATAATACTTGTAAAGGCCGGGAGCCTCGGTCCGCTGGACACCGACATTGTAAAGGCGCTGGTACTCCTGTACCCGCGCCGCAAAGTCCTGTTCCAAAGCGGCACGGTCGCTGCCGTAATGCCCCCATTCATACTGCCGCTGGCCGTCCTTGTCGTCATAGCAAGCCCATGTGACATAGGGCGAGGGAGCGGTAGGATGATGCCCCAGCGCAAAGCCCCTGCCATTTTCCAGCATGACGGCCTTTATGATCTCATAGCCTTGGTTTTTGTCCATACGTCCTCCTTTCCAAAATGTTAGCAATATCTCTGTAAAACCGGGCGGGGCTATGAAATCATACACCCCGCCCATGAAGCGGCCCCGGAAAGCCCTGCAATCAAGGGTGTTTTCCGGGGTCAAATGCTCACGGTCTACCCCCGGTATTTCCGCATATAGCCGCGCTGCTTCTGCCGCCTTGCAGCACGGGCGCAGGTCGGGGAGCAGTACCGCTGCCGCCCGTCCGGGAGGAAAGCCCTGCCGCACACCGGGCAGGGCCGGGTTTCCGCCACGGTCTCCACGGTCAGCGACCTTTCCAGCACGGGATCAAGGGGCAGCACCGCCGAACGGAAATAGCGGCAATAAGCGCCCGTCCAGCATTTCCCCAGCATATAGCACTCACAGTCCAGCGGCAGGCATCCAGCGTCCTTGTCGTAGTTGGCGCACCAACGCTTCACAAGGGAGCGGATCGCCGCCTTTTCCTGCCGGGTCAATTCACGGCTCATTTTTCTCTCCCATCTTGGGCTTGAACTGTTCCCGGTAGCAGAACACGCAGCCGATCCCGTGCCAGTAGGGACAGCCATCGCAGTGGGAGCCTTTGGGCGGCAGGTTGGGCGGGACGCCCTTGAAGTAGCTCTTTTCTTTCATAAAGTCCTCATAGGGGCTGTTGGTAAACCTCATTCTTCACCGTCCTCGTCCCACGGCGGCCCGTCATCCTCGGGATCGGTTTCGTCATAGTCCTCCGCGCCGTCATACTCGCCGCCGTAGTCCGCCTCGGACTCAGCGGCCCGCTGCTTCTTGGGACGGTAGATTTTGAAGTACCAGCCAGCGCCGCCGCCAATGACCACCACGGCCAGCGCCAGCAGAAGCATACCGCCGCTGCCCGTGGCCTTGGGCTGCTCCGGCTCGGGGTCAGGCTCCGGCTCTACCACAGGCGCAGGCTCCGGGGCCTTGCCCTGGCACTCGCTCAGATTGACCGCGCAGACTGTGCAATCCGTGTTGATAGCACCAACGGCGCATTTATCGGCACAGGAACACTCCGGCAGCTCACCGCCCGCCGCCTGCATCGCCGCCAGCAGGTCAGCCTCGTCCACCATGTTCAAAAAGTAGGTGTGATACTGCTCGCCGTCCTCGTCGGTGGGTTTGTCGTAGTCGATGACGATGTAAAAGGTATTGCCGCCGCTGGTCTGCACCGTGATGAACTGCTTGTTGGTGGCCTTATCGTAGAGCAGGTCACGGGTCACAAGGTTGCCGTCCTCGGTAAAGCCCTCGCCGGGGTCAACGGTTTCGGCGGGCAGCGGCTCCACCGGGTCAAGGCCGGCCCATTCCTCACCGCCCCCGGCGTAGGCCGTGACCGCCATACTACCCATGAGGACGGACACACAAAGCGTTATCAGCAAAAGCCGCAGTTTTTTCATTCCGTCACCTCCGCCTGTTCTGTCGGCTTCTGGCCACTGTGACCAGAAGCGCCGCTCCGGAGCTGCTGGAGCACCAGCGGCAGATCGGCAAGGGAGATACTCATGCCGCGCACGATCTCCACGATCTCGCTGTTTTCCGCCTCCAGCTTTTTCTGCTCCAATTCTTTAAGCCGTGCCTGCTGCTCGGCAATTTTGGCCTTGACCTTTTCAATCTCGGCCTCGATCTTTGCGCTTTTCGTAATTGCCATATCAAAAAACCTCCTTTACGGTAGTCGCCCGTAGGCGTAAAGATGGGATTGCCAATAGCTGCTGTTGAGGTTGGCATAGCTGATGGGGTCGCCACAATGGAGCATCCAGCCGTCGCCCACATAGATGCCCACATGAGAAATACCCGCTGTGTCATAGGTGCCGACAAAGAACACCAGATCACCGGGCCGGGGGCTGCTCGTCCGGGAACAGATGTTATAAAGGCCCTGCGCCCCCAGCCGTCCGAAGCTCCAGCCGCATTGATTGTAGACGTAGCTGACGAAGCCGGAGCAGTCAAAGGACGTGGACGGGCTGCTGCCGCCCCACACATAGGGGAAACCGAGATATTTTTCCGCTTCTTTCAGAATGGCGGCAAAGATTTCATCATCCAGATAGGACTCCGGGACTTCATGCTCTGGCGGGCGGTTGGTAATGTATTTTCCGATATAGCCGGACGATGGGAACAGATCGGGCCGGTTTCCCAGCGTGGACATATACAGGGCGTACATGGAAAGCTGCTCCTCGGACATCATGTAAACCGGGACGTGGGAGAGATTGAAGTTTTCCAGCGTGACATAGCAGATGTAATAGTTGTACGGCACCTCTACGTCATAGTCGTTGCCCTCACTGTCCGTCCGGGTAACGGTACGGTAGCGCACCTCGACAACCACATCCTCAGTCAAAATGTACTGGCGGTCAAAAAGGTCTTGCAGCGTCCCCTGCACCTCGTCCAACGTCCACGCGCCCTCATGGAGCGCGGAGATCATGGAAATCAGCACATAAGGATCGTGTTCAATGGTGTCGAGGTCAAAATGGTATTCGTCATAATCGTGGGTGCGGGTGTAGGTGTCGAGGTAGCGTTGCAGCTCGTCCTCCAGAGCGCAGTAGGCGGCCGCGGCTCCCAGCATATCCGCGTCCTCCGCCTTATAGGTGCTGGCGGCGATGGCCGCAAGGGTGCTGTTTCCCACGGACACCATCGAGGACATACACGATTGCAGGGTCAGCACCACCAGCAGGCAGCCCAGCGCAAGCAGCGTCCCCACGGGATGCCGCTTGACGAACGCCGCCGCTTCCCGGACAAACCGCTCTGTGGCCGATACGGTTTGTTCGGCGGCTTTGGCGGTCTGCTTGGCGGTTTCCCGCGCTTTGCGCTGATACTCCCGTTTCAGCTTGTGGCGGTGCCATAACCGGGCGGCGGCGCTCTGCGCCTCCGGCTGCTCCTGTGCAAACTTGCGGGAATGGTAGTCCGCCGTGGCCTTGATGTGCCGGGACTCCGCACGGGCGGCAGCCTTGGCCGGGTGCTCCCGGATGGCCCTGCGTACCTTGTGCCGCCCATAGTGCAGCGCGGCCTCGCCGGAACGCTCCACAAAATGGCCGCCCTCCACGCCTACATTGTCGCGTTCCTCCTGATACACCTTTCCATGCAGAAAAGTGTGGGTTTCGTGTCCGGCAATCCGGGCGATCCGCTTGATGGGGCCGGGCTTTTTCGGCGGCTTCTGCTTTGCCAGCCTTTCACGGGCCTTGTTCAGCCGTTCCTCCCGGCTCTCCATGCGGAGCTTGGACTTGTGGAGCTTGGCCTGTTCGCTGTCGGTATGGAACTTCTGGCCACCGTGACCAGAAGCAGCCCCGCCCTCGGGCGGCTTATTCTGTCTGTTTTCCATTGGCAGCGTCCTCCGGCTTGGTAGTCAGCAGGTCGTAGATCTCGCCACGGGGGAAGCGGTCAACAAACGGGATGGTGACGCTGCCATAGAACAGCAGGCCCTCGCCGGAGTTGGACTGCGTGATATACGATAGCTGGTGCTCTGAAATACCGATCTGCTTGGCAAGAATGGCGCGGTCACTCTGCGCCTGCGACAGCAGGATCATAAAATCCGTGTTGTCCAGAATGTTCTCGATCTCCCGGCTGGCCAGTAGGTCTTTCACGTTCTGCGTCAGGGCCGAGGGGACGCAGCCCTGTTTGCGGAGCATCTTCCAGACGGTCACGAAGTAGCTGGCGGTCAGCGGATCGCGGAGCAGGATATGGAACTCGTCAAAATAGCACCATGTCGCCACGCCGTTTTTGAAGTTGGTTCCCACCGCAGAGGTGACAAAGTCGTTGGTGATGTGCATGGCGATCTTGCGGAGATTTTCGCCCATACCTTTCAGCACGAAGCATACCACGCGGGAATTGAGGTTGACGTTGGTGGGGTGGTTAAAGAGATTGAGGGAGCCTGTGCAGTAAAGCTCCAGCGCCGTTGCGATCCGCTTGGCCTCCGGCTCCGGCTGGCGCAGCAGCTCCTCATACAAATCTTGGAGCAGCGGCGTTTTGGCCGTTTCCAGCCCCAGCGCCATCTCCCGGTACACCTGACGCACACAGCGGTCAATGACGGTTTTCTCGATGGGCTGCAAACCGTCCCGGCCTCCCACCACCAGCTCACACAGCGACAGCAGAAAATCCGCTTTCAGGGACAGGGGGCTGTCCCCGCCGCCCATGTCCATCTGAACATCCATCGGGGAAATGTGGTTGGGGCTGTCCGGCGCGATCTCGATGACCTGACCGCCCAGCCGTTCCACCAGCGGAGCATATTCGCCCATCGGGTCAACCACGATGATGCGATCCTGCGGGATGGCAAGAAAGACGTTCAGCAATTCACGCTTGGCGGCAAAGCTCTTGCCGCTGCCCGTGGAGCCGAGGTATAAGCCATTGGCGGATTTCAGCTTTTTGCGGTCAGCCATGATGACGTTATGGGATAGGGCGTTCATGCCGTAGTAGAGGGACGGGCCATCCATGCGAAGCTCCCTCGTCATAAAGGGAACGAAGATGGCCGTGGAGCTGGTGGTCATGCCGCGCTGAATTTCAATGCCGTTGTAGCCGAGGGCCAGCGAGGACATATAGCCCTGCTCCTGCTGCCAGTCCAGCCGCTTGACGACGCAGTTATATTTCTGTGCGATGCCGTTCACGGTGAAAATGTCGTTTTCCAGCCGCTCCCGCGTGGGGGCGGTGTTGACGATCAGGAACGTCAAAAGAAACATTCGCTCGTTGCGGCTTTGCAGGTCGGCCAGCAGCTCGGCGGCATCCTTGGAAAAGGTGACGAGATCGGGCGGGAGAATGTCAGGATCATATCCGGCGCGGGTAGCCTTGCGCTGCTCCTCCACTTTCATCTTGTCAATGTCGGAGATTTTACCCTTGACCGTTTTAATGGCCTTGACCTGATCCACCGTCTGAATGTGCATGGTAACGGTCAGCTCGGCATCCAGCTCCAAAATCTCCAACAGCAGCTTGTCCGACAGCTCCGACGCCATGATCTGCAAATAGGACGCCGCGCCCCATGTCTGGCCCACGCGGAATGAACGGCTCTGGCGGAAGTCGAAGCTGGCCGGCACGATAAAGTCTTTCGTCCCCATACCCGTATGGGCGATGTCCGCCCACCTGAAGCGGAATGGCTCCCGGCTGCCGGGGTGAAGCTGGCCGTGCAGCAGGGCCAGACGCTCCCGCCCGTCGAGGGGCTGGCTCTGTACCCCCAGCCGCTTAAAGTTGCCGATTACGTCCGCCTCTACACGTTCCAGACGGGGACGGGCGGCGGCCACATTTTCAGCGGGGATGCAAAAGGTGACGTACTTGGCCCGTTCGATACCGTTGTTGCTTTTGGCGATCTGGTTTTTCAGCATCCCCGTGTATTCCGTGCGGACGCTGTTGAAGCGGTCATCCGCCTCGGAGATATTCACCTTGTAGCGGCTCCCGGAGCGGCTGCGGCGGTTGACAAAGGAAAGCTGGAACGGCAGCGAACTGTCAAAATAATTCAGCCATGAACTCCAGCCGCCGAAAATGGCCGCCTGATCCTCGGCGGACGCAACGGAATAGTTGATGTCCTCATATTCCAGCGTTTTTGTGTAGACACCGCCGGGGAGCTGACAAATACCGTCTGGCAGCATCCGCACATAGGGAATGGTCTGCTGGGCCGATATGGTCGCCGGACGATTACCGGCCCGCGTCAGGCTTTTTGACTTCTTGGGGCTTTTGCTCAAGTGTGACCTCCTTTCCCGCAAACGGGGCGTAGATATTCTGCGTCTGATAGGGCCTCACACCGGGCCGCAGGAACTTGGCCCGGATGATATTCCGGGCCACCTTTTCAAAGGGCAGGCCATCACGCTCATACATCGCCATGAAAAAGGCCGGGAGCATGAGCGCGATCATCAGGAACATCGCCCCGGTGCCGCCCAGCGCGTGACGGGTCAGCAGATACACGGGGATACCCACGGCAGCCGCGCCGCCGAAGCAGATAAGCTGGCGGCGGGTGAGGTTAAAGGCAATTTTCGTCTTGATCTTGGAAAGATCGTTGGGAACATTCACATAGGGCAAGTAACGTCCTCCTTTCCGCTATCTTCTGGCCACTGTGACCAGAGGCCCGCTGTCGGCTCCACCTCGTTGCCCCACACGTCCCAGCCGGGAGGGGTCTGCCGTGCGAACAGCTCCACGCGGGGCCTGTCGCCCATGAGGGCAACGATCTTGTCCCGCGTTTCATCCGGCTTTTTGCTGTGGGCCTCGATGGGCGAAATGATAAACTGGTGAATGTCGGCGGCCTGCCGCTTGGGGTGTCCCTTGGTCGCCAGCAGGCAAACCTCGGCGTTGGCCCGCGTCCAGAAGCCCAGCCCATAAAACCAGCTATCCGCTTTTTTGTTCTTTTTGAGCCAGACAAAAGCGACGCTTTTATAGTTGAAGCCCCACGCACGGATGAGCCGCAGGGCCTCCGGGAGTTGGGGAAAGGTCGCCCACATGAAAAGGGCGCTGTCCTTGGCCGCAAGCTCGGCCACAGGCAGCGCGCACAATTCATCAATGCTCATGGTGGGGTAATGGTTTTCCGCCGCCCCCTGCACTTTCTTTGCGGAGTAGCGCCACGGGGGATCGGCGTAAATAATTTCGTAGGTTCCTGTCATCATTCTCCTTTCCTGCCAGATGCCACAGCCTCCCGCGCCCGCCGGATGCGCTCCGTGGCGGGGCCGTAAAAGGCCGGGGCGGTTTCAAAGCAGACGAAGCGGCGGCCTGTGTTCAGCGCGGCCACGGCAGTTGTGCCGGAGCCAGCGCAGATGTCTACCACCACCTCGCCGGGACGTGTGTAGGTGCGGATCAGGTACTCGCACAGGGCCACGGGCTTCTGCGTGGGATGTACCGTCGTTGTCACCGTGGGGAACGCCAGCACATTCCCCGGAAAGCGCCGCCCATCGGACTCCCCGCTGGTGCGTTCAAACTTTCCGTAGTTGGGGCTGCTCCCGCTGAAACGGTGGATTTTCTTGTACGGCTTGCCCTGTTCAAACTGCGGGAAATAGGCCGGGGACTTCTGGTAGAACACCAGAATGTTCTCCGTCTTTTTCAGCGGAGCGCGGCGGGCATTGAGAAAACCCGTGCAGCGGCTTTTGTACCATACCCACTCATAACGGAGCATGGCGAGGTTGGACGCGCCCAGCACCTTGTCATAGGGACATTGTGCGAAAAACAGCACCGCGCCCTCCGGCTTGACGGCCCATTTCACCGCCTCCCACAGCTCCGGGAGCGGCAGCGGCACATCCCAAAAGTTCCGGGTCGTGCCGTAGGGCGGATCGGTCAGAAGCATATCCACGCTATGCTTCGGCAGGGAGCGCAGGCCCTCAATGCCGTCGGAGAGGTGCAGGCCCTCCGGGATCGGCCTCTGGCCACCGTGACCAGAAGCGGCGGTATCAGCGATAAAATCACCTTTCCTTTCTCAATGGGCGCTGAAGATGCTTTTGGAGATCGTCCCGGTTTTCATCAGCATGAAGCACAGAAGCACCGTATAGCCGATACAGCCCCAAATCGCGCCGATGGGATCTCCGCTTGTGGCGATCCCCTGAATGAGCACCGCATAGATCGCCACGCAGACAAGGATCAGCATACCCTGAAAGCCCACGGCAAACAGGGAGCGCAGATAATTCTGGCCCATCGCGCCAAGCTCCCGGTTGGAGAGCGTCGCCACGGGGATGGGGGCTAAACTGGTCAGCAGATATATCTCGATCATGCGGCCATATACGATCACGAAAATAAAAATGTTCAGCGCCAGCATGGTAAACTTAATGAGGAACGATTGCAGAAACAGGCCCAGCAGAGGGCCAAGCTCCATCATTTCAAGGGTCATTTCCAGATCGGCCAGCATATCCGGCGTGATGTCAGTTGCGCCTGTGACGATGCCCGCCGCGCTTGCGATTACGCTTTGGGACACGTCAAAGACTGCCATGACGATATTGAACGTGTTGGACAGGATCAGGATGGCACAAGTGGTTTTGAATACCCATTTGTAGATATTCGCCACGTCGAACTCGTGCATATTGTTCTTTTCCAGTATCATCTGGATCAGCTCATAGGTGGCAACGAAGGTCAGGATCAATCCGGCAATCGGCAATATCACCGTTTCGGAAAGCTGCCGTATCAGGGAGAACACCCCGGCGTTCCATGCCGCCGGGGTAGTCCCCACCTGTACGGATATTTCCCCGACGCGGGTATTCACCGTGTCAAACAGCCCCTCGAGGTTTCCCATGATGCCCTCGATCAAAAGCCCTTTGAGCCATTCCGTGATCCATTCGGTGAGAATACCCATCGGCAGCTGCCCTTAAAACAGGGTAGACAGCAGAGGGATCAGGGTCGTGCCCAGCACGATGATGCCGCCGCCCGCCATGAGCTGCTTGATGCCCTGGCTTTTGGCCGCTGCGTTATCCGAGCCGTAGCCCTCCAGCAGATTGACCACGCCCCACACGGCAAGGCCAGCGCCCAGCGCCACGACGAGAGTTTGCAGGGTAGTAACGGCAGAAGCAAAAAACTGCATAAGTCCTCCATTTCTCCGGGGGCAACGCCCCGGCCATGAAAAAAGCCGCCATTTCTGGCGGCAGCTACTCCTCTGGCCACCGTGACCAGAGGTTATACAAAGGCGTCCGGGTCGTCGAGGTCGTCATAGTTGAGGATGTCCTCGTCCTCGCCTGTGAGCGCCTCGTCCGGCACGTCCACCTTGTAAACGGTATAGGTTTCGTTGGGGTTGAGCTTGTCCATCCGCCGCGTCACAAGGCTGTTGAGGTCAAAAGCGTTCTTCACCTTGTCGGCCTCGGCGGTGTATTTGTAGTTGGGATGCTGCTTCAAATCGTACTTCTTGGAGTAGAACGGCGGCAGGCCCCGAAGCTGCAAAATGCACCGATCTCCGGGCATGGTGGCAAGCTCGCTTGGGGTCATCAGCTCCCGGCCCAGCCGCTGCGTATTCTGGCTGTAGCTTTCGGACTGGCCCCGTGAGCGTCCCTCGGTCTGCATGGAGATGGTGGCCTTGCCCAGCCAGTTTTCCGAAATTTCTTTGATGGTGGAGCTTTCGCGCCCGCCGAGGAACAGAACGCTATCCATGTTGCCAAGAATGGTTTCCGCGTTCTTGTCGTAGATGGCCTTGCACTGCGCCAACTGCTGATACAGCAGGCACAGGCTGATCTCACGGGAGCGGATGACGGCCACCAACTTTTCAAGCTGGGGCACCTGTCCCGTATTGGCCGCCTCGTCCCACAGTACCCGCACATGATGGGGCAGCCGTCCGCCGTGAACATTGTCCGCCCGTTCACACAGGAGGTTGAACATCTGCGAAAAGGCCAGCGCCACAAGGAAATTGTAGGTGCTGTCCGTGTCGCTGATGCAGAAAAAAGTAGCCGTCCGGCGATCTCCCATGCGGTCAAGCTCCAGCTCGTCATAGGACATGATCTCCCGAAGCTGGGGAATGTCAAAGGGGGCCAGACGTGCGCCGCAGGAAATAAGGATGCTTTTGGCCGTCTTGCCGCTGCTTAACTTGAATTTGCGGTATTGCTTCACGGCAAAGCAATCCGGTTTGCGTTTGGCAAGGCCGTCAAACATATAATCCACGGCGTTTTTATAGTTTTCATCATCCTCCTTGACCTCCATGCCGGAGATCATGTCCACCAGCGTATTCATATTCCGATCCTCGGCAGGCCCCTCGAAAATGATGTAGGCAATCAGGGCGCAGTACAGAAGCGTTTCCGCTTTCGTCCAGAACGGATCGCCCTCCTTGCCTTCGCCCTTGGTGTTGGTGATCAGGGCGTTCACGAATTTCAGGATGTCGGCCTCGTTGCGGATATACGATAAAGGGTTGTAGTGCATGGACTTGGAAAAATCTATGCTGTTGAACACCTTGATCTGATAGCCCCGGCGCTGGAGAAAGGCCCCGACCTGCCCAAGCACACCGCCCTTGGGGTCTACCACCACATAGGAGGAATGGGCCTGCAAAAGCTGGGGTGTGAGCCAAAAGCGGGTCTTGCCCGAGCCTGACGAGCCGATGCCGCAGAAATTGAGGTTGCGGGCGTTGGCGGGATTTTTGGGGCGGGTGTTCATGGTGAGCCGTTCCGTGGCGGTCAGCAGCATATTGTTTTCAAACTTGGGATTGACAAAAGACTTGATGTCTTTTTCGTTGCCCCAGCGGGCTGTGCCGTACTCGGCATCGCGGCGAAATTTCTTTGCTTTTTTCGCCTTGCAGTAGATCAGCAGCCGGAAACCGGCTGCACCCACAATGCCGACAAACCAATCCAGCGGGGCAAGGCCGGGGGCAAAGCTGCCAAAAGCCGCGCCGATGGTCTGGCCCAGCCCCAGCAGCTTTTCCCCGAAGCCCGCGCCAGCGGCCAGACGGTACGCCGTGCCGATTTTCAGGCAGAACCAGCCGATGAACAGGTACGGGATATTCGGAAGAACATACTTCCTGATTTTATCTGTCGCCATGCACCGCCTCCTTTGTCAGTTCCCGCTGGGGCTGCTTTTTCACCTGTTCCTCTGCCTGCCGGAGTTGCTCCCGGATCGGTGTCTGCCGGGACTTGGCCCGTTTTAGTTCCAACCGGGAATACTCGGCAAAGCAGCCTGTGATGGCGTCGGCCTGCCGTGCCTTGAACAAAAGCAGATATTTTTCCTCTCCCACACGGCGGATGGCATAGTCCACGCCCCATTTCCGGGCCACCTTGTCAAACAGCTTGGGCGTGTCCACCTCGATGGCGTTGGTGTCCCCGCCGTGGCCCATGAGCTTTCGCACACTCTGCTTGCCGCGGGGCGTCTGCGCCTTGCGGTGCTCCTTGGCGATCTTCCGGCCCACGGCGGCCACCACATAGGCCAGCGCACGGGCGGTCAGCTTGGACGCCTTGACACTGACAGCGATGGTCTGCCGGGACACTTCATCTCCGACGATAGCTTACACCTCCTTTGCCCTCTGGCCACCGTGACCAGAAGCGGCCTATCTGTCCTCGCGGCTGGCGGGGAGCCGCTGCTTTTCCTCGTTCAGCGCCGAACGGTCTATGACCTCCTGATACGCCGCCATCTGCTCCCGGATATTCAGCTTGGGATAGGCGAAGATGCGGTGCTCCGGGGGAATGTCCTCCATTCCGTGATACCGCTCCACAAAGCTGCCGCCATTATTGAACACATAACCGCCGGGGGCGAAATGGCCGCCGTCATTGATCCGTGCATCCCGCCCGTAGGCTTCAAAGTCGAAGTAGGGCAGCACATTATCCGGCACATCCAGCATTTCCATTTCCTCGATGTAGACCCGGCCCAGCGCCTCCTCGCTGTCAATGCCGGGGTAGAAGTCATAGCAATCCAGATTTTGCGCGAGATTGATCAGGTCATGGACGCTGCCTGTGTATTCGCCGCTGTCAATGACGGCTTCAAACTTTTCAATGTCGCTTTGGTCGAGGTCAGACAGCACATGAGCCAGATGGTTCAACTCGTCAATGCTTTCATACCCGCCCAAATGGTCATACAGGCCCAGCACATCACCGTCAAATGAGGTAATAAAGATTTCCTCATACCGTACCCCATCCACGCCGATGCGCTTCAAGAGGGCCTGCGCCTCCTCCGTGGTGGCCGGGAATTTCAGCGTTTCGCCCACAAGCCGCCCCTCGTTGTATTTGCCGAGGTTGGTTATGTAGGCTTCAAACAGGGATGACATATCAGCGGCGGCCCTGACGCTTTACGGTCAGGATGCCGTCCAGCGTGGTTGCCGTGATCCCCAGCCGCTGGGCAACGGCCACATCGTTTTTCATGCTTTCCGTGGAGATACTGCCGCACACCACCAGCACATGAGAGCGGCGGAGCAGGTCACGGCCCATGTCGATGCCACTTTTATGCTCCTCGGGAACGGCGTCGTTCAGGAAAAGCGGCTGATAGAGCGTGGGGCAGATGGGCGAAAAGCCCGCCTCATAGACAGCGCGGCAATACTTGGCGGCCTGCTCCGTCGCCTCGCAGGGATCGCCGCTCCACGCGGCGGTGATATACGCAAGGGGTCGTTTCATTTTGAAAACCTCCATTTTTATAATGTAGTGGGTCAACCTTTTTCCCCCGCCCTTTTCCAATCTTGGAAAAGGGGGCGGCTCTGGAGGATATACCCCCGCCGCTTGCCGGAGAAAAAGCATAGCCGGGGCAGGCGGTCAAGGGCAAGGCCGCCGCATACGGCGGGGCGAAGCCCCCTTGACAGCCCACTCCCGCCTGTGCTCGATTACGGGCGGCGACGGGGGATATAGCCCAAAGAGCCTGTCCTATCGGGGCAGCAAAAAGCCTCTGGTCATGGTGGCCAGAGGTCGTTACTTTTCCATATCCATTTTCTTGTCGGGCTTGGCAAGCTCAGGCGGCTGCCGCTCTTTCCAGTCCTCCAGCAGCGTCATGATCTGGTCTTTCATCTGCCGGGGCGTGGCCTCCTTACCAAAAAACTTTTCCAGTTCAGCGCCAGTAATGATCACGTCACGATCCTCCTTTTTCTTTTCTTCACACAAAATACCGTCGATCACGTCCGGGGAGAGCTTGTTTTCCTTGTCCAGCTCACGGAGCCGCTTTGCCTGACCCTTGGAGGGCGAAGCCTGCTGGCCCTCAATGGACACGGCGATATACTTCTGGTGCTTGGGGCGCACACGGGAAATTTCCACAGCCGGGGTGAAAGACAGCTTTCCGTCATCCATCGTCTGCTTCAATTCCGGCACAAGATCATTGAGCCAGATATACCGCTGCACGGTTTTCACGCTCATGCCGTTGCGCTGGCCCACGCTTTCAAGAGAGAGCTTTCCGGCCTCGGCGCTGTCGCCTCGTGCTCCCTGATGCTTGATGGCCTCATACTGCATTTTCAGGGACAGGGCCTTTTCGCTGGGCAAAATCGTTTCACGCTGACGGAGGTTGTCATCCGTCATAGCGAGAATAGCCTCGTCATCCGTCATATTGCGGACGATACAGGGCATATTGCGATACCCGGCAAGTTGGCTGGCCATCTGGCGGCGGTGGCCCGCGATGATCTCATAGCCGCCGCCCTCACGGGGACGCACCAGCGCGGGCTGGTTGACACCGCCGTTGCGGACGCTCTCCACCAGAGATTTCATTTCCGCATCGTCACGGACACCGAAAGGATGATCCTTGAACGGATGCAGGTCGGAAAGGTCAAGATAGACGATTTCCTCTTTTTCGCCTCTGGTAGCGTCACGGGGCGTAGGCGGCACTTCCGGGGCCGGGGGCGCTGCCTTTTCTTCGGGGGCCGCATGGGTCTTGCCAGCCTTGGGCGGCTTACCCTGCTCCGGGGCCGTTTTTTCCGCCTTGGGCGGACGGCCTCGGCGTGGCTTCTCCGCCTTTTCCTCTTTCTTGGCCCCCGGCTCTGTGGGCGCAGCTTTTTCGGCTTTTGCAGTGCGGCCCCGTTTGGGCTTGGGTTTCTCCGGCTCCGGCATGGGCTTTTCCCATTCCTGCTTGCTGTACTCGGTGACGGAAACGGGCGGGGCCTCCGGCTCCTTTGGGGTGTCCGGCGGAGCGTCCCTTTCCGGCGCGGGACGCACAGCGGAAAGGTCAATCACCTTTGCGGACGGAGCGGGGCCGCCGCCCACATCAGGGATCTCGACCTGCTCCATTTCCGGGGCCTTTCCCGACATTTCAGGCGGGGCCTGTTCCTCCGTGGTAGGGGGATGCTTGTTTTCTTCTGCCATGACACGAATAACCTCCTCAACAAGAATTTAGGCCACGCCGCACGGCTGGCCCATATCGGCACACAGAGAAAACGCTGTCTGCATACAAAAACACCGCCCATGTCCTATTAGGCGGTGCATTGTGTAAGGCTTGGCAGCTCATTTTCAGTTGTTTTTCTCTGTGTGCCCTTGTCAAGCGATGTTTGCAGTATAAGATTTATGCGGAAAAGACAGACCACAGCATAAACCGGCAGAAAGCGTCCCGAAACGGAGCGCTTTTTTTATATGCAGGTAGTATATTCTATTTTATTATGCTAAACTTAATAGTGCGTATGAAGTTATTCTTCTTATAAATTCGCTGTTGCACATCATTTTGAATATGTGATATGAAGATTAAACTGGTATACGAGGTGAAGTTATTGTGCAAGGTAAGTCTCGTATACCAGATACGTTCGGCGACGTAGTCCAGCGCTGCAGGCATAACAAGCAGTTAAAGGCGGATGCGGTTGCCGAGCAGATCGGTATTTCTACACGCAGATATTCCGACTGGGAAAACGGCCACGGCAAGCCAAGATATTCCCAGCTGATAAAATTGGTGCGCTATCTTTCCATTCCGGTAGAGGATATTTTCTATCCTGAGCGGGAATTGATGGACGAGCGGAGACGGCAAATGATTCTTGCGGTAGAAACTTGCAGCGAGGAAAGACTTAATACGCTGATAGCCATTTGGAATGGTCTGCCTCCTGATTCTACAGAGAATCGGGAGTGAGCTTTTACTTTAATGTATGGGGATGATATGCGTATATGATAGCGAATCAAAACGCAAAGCAGCTGGAATTGATTGAGGAGTATTTCCGTGCTGAATACGCTGATATGCTGTCGTTTGCCAAATATTTGCTGGATAACCATTCTCTTGCGGAGGTAGCCGTTCAGGAAACTTTTGTTTTTGTCCTTGAGCATCCTGAGAAAATGATAGGCCGCCCAAGTCCCGCAGGCAGTTTATACACCATATTGAAAAACATCGTCAGACACATGCTGCGCGATGAGCAAAAGGTGCTCAGCCACATGATATCCATTGAGTGTGTGCCGGAAAGAGAGTTTTCCATAACAGATAATATTAATTTTGAATATTTGAGCGCGAAGCATGACCCGGACATGAGACTGCTTGCGCGCTTTTACATATTTGGATGCTCAATACAGGAGCTGGCAAATGAGCAGGGGATTACGGTGGGCGCTTGTAAGATGCGTATTAAACGCGCCAAGGAGCGTCTGCAGGACAAATTAAAATAATTTCGACAATTTTTGTTACTTTTCGAGTGCCTAATGGCATTACTATTTGAAAGGAGGAAAATAATGTCTATAGAGCGGCGTAAAAATATGTCCGTCAGTATCCTTAATGCCTTAAGTGAAGACCAGCTCAAGGATATACTGCGCGCAGAGCTTGCGGCTGAGGATACGGATGTTGAACTTATTAAACGCGTCAACGCAGCTCTTGCGACCAAGGGCAAACCCCCTGTGATATGCGACACAGACCAGGCGTGGGACGAGTTCGTATCAGAGCATATGGGAGTTGAGCCTATCTATACGTTGAATGACGCAGAGAAGCCAGTTGCAGGAGCGCTGCGCAAAGGCAAAAGGATGTTCCGAGCTGCTGCCGTGGCCGCAATTCTCGCAATGCTGTTTGTTATTACGTCTGCCACAGCCTACGCGCTGGGATTTGATTTGTGGGGAGCTGTTGCCAACTGGACAACCGAGCATTTTAGTTTTATCTTTACCGCCGAAGATACTTCTCCTGTGCCCCAACCCCATGGAGCGGACATAGATTTTAGTGAGTTAAAATCCATACTGGAGGAAAACGGAGTAACCGAAAAGGTCGTGCCGTCGTATATTCCAGAAGGATATAGCTTAAAGAGAGTTCTAAACTCAAATAATTCAGATAACTGGCTGATATACTGTTCATTGAGCGATGGAGAGAATTCTATACTGCTTCAGTACACATACGTGAGCACAACAAATCCCGGAGTTTATTCAAAAGATGATACAAAGCCAGAAGAATATACTGCCGGAGATGTAGAACATTACATTATGACGAATAATGGTATGTATATGGCTGTATGGAAGCATGAATTCATTGAGTGCAGTATTTTAGGCGCTGTGGATAAAGCTGAATTGCTGGCAATGATTGATTCAATTTATTATGAGGAGTAATTATGAAGAAAAATTTTTTCAGGATAATTAGCTTTATTCTAATTCTTACTATGCTCATGCCCGTTGCCGCTATGGCAATCGAAACCAGAACCAATCCGTATATAGCATACTATGTTGCAACTATTAAGGCGATTGGAGACGGAAAAATACGGGTTGGTTTTGACGTTACCGGTACTGGCGACATGGAAAAAATCGGTACAACTCAGATAAAAATTTATGATGAAAATGGCTATCTTAAGAAAACATATCGTCCTTCTTCTTATGACGGTTTGCTAGCTGAGAATACTTTTTGCCATTCCGGCAATGTAGTATTTCAGGGAACTGTAGGCGTTTCGTATTTTGCGAAAGTTACTTGTTTTGCACAGGGCGCCGATGGCAGCAGCACAGAAACCTATACGACTACTCTTGTAGAAGCAGAATAAAACCCCATAATATTTAAAATAAACCAGGCTTTAGTTCTAATCGAACTAAAGCCTGGTTTTTATTTTACCAAAATTTAGAGCTAAAAGTTGCGCAAAGCGGAGAAAAATAATTGAATTAAAAGAAATATGTTACTTTTCAGCCTCTTCATGGCATTGCTTTTTAGATACAGCTATTTTCACATGCGGGTAATTGCCTGATAAACACCCAATAACACCACTAATATATTTTAATAGAAAAAGCGCAGTCCTTTAGAAAATAAGATTTCCGTAAAAATTTTTAAAAGGAGGTCTTATTTGATGAAAACTTACAAAATTCTGGTCAAGGAGTTCCTGGCGGGGTATGTGTACGCATTGCGGAAAAGCAGGCGCTTAACACAGGAAGAAATGGCGGAGCAGCTGCGGATAACAAATCGCGCTTATGGGGACTTGGAAAGGGGGAGGTATTGCTTCTCAAGCATTGCGTTGATATTCCTTATACTTATGCTGGAGGAAAACGAACTTAGAGAATTGCTCTGTGCTCTTCGCAAACGTATTTATCAGCTGGAACATGAGAATGACGAACTGTTTTTATTTTCGCTCTCTGAATTAACTATCCGTTAAAGTGGGTAATTCCGGGCAGTTCACGCTGAACCGCACCTCAGCTCACAAAAAAGGCACAGTCTCCCCTTTGCGGAAAGCTATGCCTTTCATACGGTTTACTGGATGAAATAAAAATTTGAAGCGCAGCTCCCGCTATCGTGATAACGGGAGCTGCTTTTTATAACCACGCTGTTCCAAATCTGCCGGCACCCGCTTGACAGTATAGCGTGACAGCTTCATATCTGCGGCAATCGCAACCGGTTTCACATTTCCTCTTCCCCGTTATCCGTCCTGCGGGCCAGATTCATATAGTGCCGGTACAGAGCATTGAAGCGGCTGGGATAAGGGGTTTTCCAGGGCTTTTTCTTCCCGCAGAAATGCAGGATGGCTGTATTTCTGATAAGCCAGTCCATTTCATGCTCACCTAAGCTGGCGATTACATATGAGGAAAAATAGCGTGCGTCATAATTCCATATCTCATCAGGCAGAGGCTTGGTATATGTCCCGTACAGAGCATTGAACACATCCTGATCCGGCAGCATCAGCTCTGCGCCGTGCTCACGAACATAGGCGAAAATATCCTCCGGCTTTACAAGCTCCCTGGCCTTCTCCAAATCCATCAGCATCACTCCGGAGTTGTAGTAATCGTGATTTGTGCCCAGCCGCATCCGGTTTACATCGTTCATCACGTCTGTCAGTCCGCTGTGCGAGGCCGCGGCAAAGGCGCAGCCGCCAAGCTCCGTTTCCCAGAGGGGCCGCAGCGGATTGATTACCAGTATGTCCGGGTCCAGATAGAGTATCTTTTTCAGGCCGCCCGGCAAAAGCTGGGGTGCCAGCAGCCGGTAATACATCTCCTGTGGATACCTCTTGGAGATTGGCGCGCTCTGAAAGAAGGAGCGTTCCACCCGTATAGCTGTGAAATCGGCGCCCTGAGCTGCGCAGTATTCTCTCAGCCGGTCCAGTTCATCATCTGGCACCGCGCTGTGCAGCAGCCATATATGAAAGTCCTCATCGGGATTGTTTATAACCAGCGATTTCAGCATGGTCTTAAATGGTCCTATATAATGCTTGTCAAATGTGACAAGCAGATTCATCGTATCTTTTGTCATAAGCTGTTTTCCTTTTATCAAACGCGGCGGGACAGCTCGTTCAGAGCCTCAAAGCCGTCTATAATCCTGTAAAATATTTCTTCCGGCACCTGCCCGAACAGTTCGCCGTACTGCCCGGCCATCTCCTGTTCCATCTCCTGAAGCAAGTCCCGGCCGCTTTCTGTTAAATGTATGATAGACATACGCTTATCCGCCGTGCTGCGGTTTTTCTGCACCAGGCCTCTTTTTTCAAGCTTCTTGGAGACTGCGGAAAAATTGTTGGGGCTTATCCCTATCTGACTGCTTAGCTCCCGCGGCGTCTGGTTGTTCTTTTGATACAGGCTGCCGAGAATAAAAAGCTGCTGCAGCGTGAAATCAAATCTCTGACAAACCGGAGTTATAAGCTTGCGAAACAAATCCTGTATACATACAGAGGAACGAAGCAGCTCCTGTCTGAAATCGTCAATTCTCATAACCTCACCCCCCTATGTTTTCCCGGCAAATCCTGCGCTGAATATTAATTATTTAAGCATAAATTATGTAGATATTTTTGTCAATTGCGTTTTGCCATAGTTTAAGAAAACTTCACATTTTATTATTCATATTTGCTGAGCATGTATCCGCCTGTCTTCCGTCTGAAAAGACAGCACCTTGAAACTATTGCGCCTATATGGTATAAATGTAGCTGGAAAGGGGATTTATTTATGCACTTCAAGAAGGCACCTGAGCTCAGCGCCCTCTCTCTTCATATTGCGGCGATGACATTCATGCTGTGCGACCATATGTGGGCAACCGTTGTTCCCGGCAACTCGGCCTGGATGACCTGTATAGGACGGATGGCCTACCCTATCTTTGCATTTATGCTGGTTGAGGGCTTCCACTACACAAAAAGCCGCAGGCAATACGCCATCAGGCTGCTGGTTTTTGCAGTATTGTCCGAAATTCCATTCAATCTGATGACCGGCGGCTCTGTAGTTTATCCCTTCCATCAAAACGTAATATGGACCTTTCTGCTGGCCTTTTCCTTCCTCTGCATTCTGGACAGAGCGTGGAAGGCGCAAAAGCCCTGGATTTTTCCGGCGGCGGCCGCAGTAAGCATCCCCCTGGGCTGGCTGCTCGGCACCATCACCATGGTAGACTACTACGGCGCCGGCGTGCTTACTGTTTTTGTCTTTTATTTTTTCCGCGGACGCAGATGGTGGCAGCTTGCCGGACAGGCCGCCGGAATTTTTGTGATTAACTGCGTTCTGCTGGCCGGGCTGGTTTACCCCGTGAGCGTATTGGGACTGTCCCTTGAAATACCTCAGCAGAGCTTCGCCCTGGGCTCGCTGATATTTATTTGGCTGTACAGGGGCCGTCAGGGGTATCACAGCCGCGCCGTGCAGCTGGCCTGCTATTGGTTCTATCCCATACATATGCTGGTTCTTTATCTTATCAGCCAGGTCATCGTTATGCTTTCCAACTGATGCAAATTGACAAAGCGCCGATAACAGAAGATCTCAAAAAACCGGCTGTGAAATCAAAGATTTCACAGCCGGTTAATCTTTTCTGCGCGCAGTTTTCCGTCAGCGCTCCCAGTACAACTCCAGGATAGCGCCGTCCTTCCAGACGAAGGCCAGGCGGTCGCCCTTGTCGTTGGCGTCCATGGGGCCGCATATCACGCTGTCTGCGTCGGCAATGTACTTCTCCAGGTCGTCCACCTTATAGGCGACGTGGGGATTGCGGTGCAGCACCTCGGGGAAGGGAGTGCCCTCCTCGAACTTCAGGTACTCTATCTTGTAGTCATAGTCGTCCACATTGCTGACCCAGAACTTGGGGCCCTCGCAGTAGACCATGCCGGGCTTGCGGTTGGTTACGGGAATACCGATGTGCATATATTCAGCGGACATGATGTATCCTCCTGTTATTTAGAGTTTTTCACCGTCTCATAGACCTCGAAGGCCTGCTGTGCGGTGTAATTTTCGTGAACCACCTTGCCTATGGCCTGGGCCATGCCGGCGGGGCAGTCGGACTGGAAGATGTTCCGTCCCATATCCACGCCGCGGGCGCCGTCATGGATGGCGCGGTAGGCCATCTCCAGGGCCTCCAGCTCGGGCAGCTTCTTTCCGCCGGCGATGACGATGGGTA
Organism: Candidatus Heteroscillospira sp.; assembly: GCA_050943935.1. Lineage (GTDB taxonomy): Bacteria > Bacillota > Clostridia > Oscillospirales > Oscillospiraceae > Heteroscillospira. The sequence goes on from JBMNQC010000001.1 coordinate 166,839, forward strand.
CGGGACAGGCGGCGGCCACACGCTGGAAGCCGTCGCAGTAGTAGCTCTTCACCACGTTGGCGCCGTTCTCGGCCAGCACCCGGGTGGCCAGCTGGAAGAACTTCTCGGTGCGCTCCATCTGCTTGCCCACGGCCACAACGCCCAGGGTGGGGATGCCGTATTTGGTGCCGGCGTCGGCGGTGCGGGACAGCAGCTCCAGAGAGCGGCTCTCGCCGGGAGCGCCGATAAAGGTCTGGACGGCCATGCAGTCGGCGTTCATGCGGATGGCGTTCTCTATATCGCAGGCGATGCCGCCGCCGTTGGACATCTCGTCGAACAGCACGGTGGTGTCGTAGGTCACACGGACGCACTTTGCCACCTGGGCCGCGGGAGAGATGCAGGAGCGGATAACGCCCTTGGTGCCCATGAGCACGTTAACATGGGGAATCAGGGGCGGGATTACCAGGTCTATGCGCTCCAGGCCCGCGGTGGGACCCATAATGTAGCCGTGGTCAAAGGCCAGCATGACGGTATTGCCGGACTTGGGGTCAAAGAGGCGGGCCAGCCGGTTCTTCATGCCCCAGTCGCAATGGGAGGCGCCCTTTACAAAGAAACCCTCCTGATAAGCGGGCACGTCCAGATGGTAGTCGTGGGCGGCCTTGTTGCCGATATTGTCTGCCATGGCTTACTCCTTGCTGTATGCGGGGGTGTGGCATGGGGTGTTCCACAGGCGCATGGTCTCCTCGTCCCACTTGGCTATGTTCATCTGGAAGCCGCCGGCCTCCTGAACGGTGAGGATCTCCCCCACCATGCTGGCAACGACCTCTATGCCCTTGGCCTTCAGGAACTCCACGGTGTCCTTGAACAGCACCAGCATCTCCATCATGGTGGTGGCGCCGCAGCCGTTTATCATGACGAAGGCCTTGTCGCCCTCGGTCAGAGCCAGCTTATTGCACAGGACCTGGGCCACAGCGGCCACGGTGTCCCTGGAGGACATCATGGGCACGCGGACGCCGCCGCCCTCGCCGTGCTGTCCGGCGCCTATCTCCATGAGGTCGGTCTCGCCCAGGTCGCCGAAGGACATGCCGTTCTGGGGATGGGTGGCGTCGGTGGACTTGACGGTGATGGAGGCCATGTTGTCGGCATACTTCTGGGCGATGGCGGCCACCTCGTCCAGGCTCTTGCCCTCCCGGGCGGCAGCGGCGGCAACGTGGTACAGAGCCACAGCGCCGGCCAGACCGCGCTTATTATCCTCGCCGTTGGGGTCGTACTGGACTTCCTCGCCGGTGACAACCTGGCGGAAGTTCAGACCGGCCTTCTGAGCCAGCTTCATGGCCTGCTTGCCGGCCAGCTGGTCGCCAGCGTAGTTCAGGGTGAGCAGCAGGACGCCGTGGCCCTTGTCGGCCAGCTTCATGGCGTCGAACACCAGCTTGGCGTTGGGAGCGGCGAAGATATCGCCCACAGCCTGAACGTCCAGCATGCCCTTGCCGACAAATCCGGCCTGGGCGGGCTCATGGCCGGAGCCGCCATAGGTAACGATGGTGACACGGTCTGCGTCGGCCAGATCGCGGCTTATGACCAGATGGCCGTCCACATCCAGAATATCGGGATAGGCCAGGCCCAGGCCGACCAGCTCTTCATCGGTGATGTTCTCGGGAGCGTTGATAAACTTTTTCATTTTCATAAGGGAGTACCTCCAATTAAAATTCAGTTTCAGGCCTGAGCCAGGCCCTTGAAGAAATATGACATGGACACGGCGCCCGCGTCGGGGGTGCCTATGGTCTTTTCGCCGTAGCTCTTGGCACGGCCGAATTTGGACACGAAGTTTTTGGAGTTCTCGGCGCCCTCCTGGGCGGCCCTGGCGGCGATATCGAACAGCTCAGCCTCGCTGCTGCCGGTGTAGGCGGCTATGGCCTCGCTGGCGGGGATGAGGGTATCCATCATGGTCTTGTCTCCCACCTTGGCGCCGGACATATCGTCCAGCTCCTCAAAGGCCCTGGCGAAAATGGCCTGAATACCGGGCACATCCACCTCATCGCCCTGGGGTGCGGCCTCCTGCATACCATCCAGCCAGGTGTTCCACAGGGGCACGGCGCTGCCGCCGTTGAGGCACATGACGGCCATGGCCGCATCGTCCAGCATGGACTGTATGCCGCCCTCAGCTTCGTCCACCGCCCCGGCGATGGCCCCGGCTATTTTGGTCATGGTAAGGCCGTGGTCGGCGTCGCCGAATCTGGAATCAATCTCGGTTAGCTCGCCCTCCGCCGCCGTCACAGCCGCGCAGGCGTTTTTAAGCCGTGCGGCGAATTCCTGTTTCGTCATTATGTCACTTCCTTAAAAGTAGTTACTTCTGTGCATAAATCGTACTACCATATATTGTGCAAGTCAATAACCCACACACATTTCTCTATATTTTACATAGATATTTCCAATAAATTATTGAAAATATCTAAATCAAAAACCTCTCGGGAGAAAGAATTTATCCCGAGAGGTTACATATGTTACTTATTCATCCAACAAGGCCTTCACAATCGCGGCGCGGGCCACTATATAACTGAAAAATCCGGACCTGAGCGCTCCCCGCAGGGCCTTGACGCTGGTATTGGCCGAGCATACGCCAATGATGTTGGGGCAGCTTTTCAGGCTGTCTATGGGTATCTGAATGGCAAAATCCTGCTCCGACTGTATCACCGTGCCCTCTTCGTTGAAGTAGTACACCAGCATACGGCCGCAGGTGTGCTGCCGCTGGAGCTGGCTGCCGTAGCGCACCAGGGACGCGAAATCCGGACTGGAGGGATAGTTGCCTATATTCACCAGAGCCGTGTCCATACGCGCCCACTCCTGCTCTATCTGCCTGTATACCTCCGTGGAGCACAGGACCTCCTTCTCCTCCAAACTCTCGGGCAGGGCCGGGAGATAGAGGAAATGAGGTGCCGCTCCCAGCTGCTGGGCCATGAGCCTGACGTTTTCGTTGGACTGGTAGTTTCGGGCGGGGATGCTGGCGTTGCCCACAAGGGGGCATATATCCGTGACCGTGCTGTTTGTCCGGGGATTTTCCTCCAGCCAGTTCACCAGCTGCCCTATAAGGTGGCCCCAGCCCACGCCCAGGCGTCGGGTGCCTATCTGCCTCAGAAGCTCCACAGCGCCCTCAGACAGGCGCTGGTTGGTGGCCTCATCATCCTCGCCGTCCTCCACCAGAACGCCGCCTCTGACGGAGCTGCTCAGCCCCAGACGCTCTAACAGGGCATCCGACGTACTGCCGGGCTCGTGTATATTTATCTCAACCACACCCAGCTGTCTGGCCTCGCTGAGCATACGGCTTATGAGCGGTCGGGACACGCCCAGCTCCCGAGCTATATCGCTCTGCTTCCAGTCCTCCAGATAGTACCGGCGGGCCACATGGGCCAGGCGGCGCAGCTTATCTTTATTCGGGTTCATTCCCCACACCTGCCTTAGTTCGGGTTACATTTGTTACTCTAACACATTTCACTCCCAAATACAACCGTTACAAAAGTCAGGAGCATACAGGACAGCCCAGGTTTTGCACTTAAATTCCCGCTCCCAGCTCACGGGCTTTCAGAAGCGCCGGGTGTCCCGCGGCCTCTACTGCGGCGTCCACACCTCCGGCAAACACGCTGCCCGCCAGGCGTGCCCTGTCAAAGCAGTCTATCCAGCCCTGCAGGCCGCTTTCGGCGCGTACCGGAACATCCGCTCCGTCCTCGGCGGCGGTTGTGAGCAGATATATGTCCCTGAAAGAGTAGTCGGACGAATAGAGTGAATTGGCTCTGTCCAACAGCGTTTTCATCTGACCGCTCATCTCGTAGTAATAGATGGGCGTGGCAAAGGCAATGACGTCGGCGAGGCGCATTTTTTCCGCTATCTCAACAGCGTCATCCTGTATGGTGCACTTTCCCAGCTTTTGGCAGGCCAGGCAGCCCCGGCAGAAAGCCAGGCTCTTTCCCCGCAGGGACAGCTTCTCCGTCTGATGTCCCGCCGCCCCCGCTCCCGCCAGAAAGGCATCGGCCAGAGCCTCGGAATTGCTGTGTTCTCTCAAACTGGTGCTGATGACCAGAACATTTTTAGACATTTTCAGACCTCCAAAATTTTCTTTGACAACACTCTGCTCTGGTGTTATGCTCATCATATACCCTAAACTTGACTTCAGGTCAAGACTTTTTTAATCAGAGGTAAGATGCCATGTATACCATAGGCCAGGTTTCCAAAATGTTCAATCTTCCTGTTTCCACACTCCGGTATTATGACAAAGAGGGCCTGTTCCCAAATTTAAAGCGAAGCTCAGGCATCCGCAGCTTTGAAGAAAAAGAAGTTGAAGCCCTTCGCATAATCGAGTGCCTTAAAAAAACCGGCATGGAGATAAAGGATATCAAGCTCTTCATGGAGTGGTGCGCACGGGGCAGCGAGACCTATTCTCTGCGCAAGGCTCTGTTCCTAAAACAGAAGGCTCACATGGAAGAAGAGGTAGAGCGTATGAACCGGGTACTGGATATGCTCAAATACAAGTGCTGGTACTATGACCGCGCCCTGCAGGATGGAAACGAGGAGACGCTCCAGGCCATGACGCCGGAAGATATGCCGGAGGAGATACGCCTGGCCTATCAAAACGCCCACCGCTGATTGCTGTCAGCGCCTCTCCCCTGTCTTTCCGCTCAGCCGAATGAAGCTGTTGTTGCGCAGTATCTGCATATACTTCACCAGACGTTCGTAGAGGGGCTCGGCATCCTGGCCGAAGCGCCCGTGCAGCGCATCCGCCAGCTCACCTACGGTTTTTTCGCCGTCTATGCGCAGCCAGAGAAAGCTGCCGTACTCGTCCAGGTCTATGTGGCTGACCCGGGGCCTGCCGAAAAACTTCTGCGCCACAGCCGCGTAAAAGCCACGGTGAACCATGTGTATGGTGACCTTGCCGTCCTCCTCGCTCCAGGTGTTCCGGGAGTCTATGACGGGGACATAGTCAAGATAGTTTTCGTCTTTTTTCTTAGCCATATATATTCTCCTGTTATTCAAAACGGGCTGTATACCTTGAGTATACAGCCCGCTTTTCTTTTCGGCAAGGGTAAATTATTCGTCTTTTGAGGACTTTCCGCCCTTCACGGCGAAGAGGTAGATGGTAAACAGCAGACCGGCGAAGAACAGCAGGCCGCCAATGTTGCCCAGGCTCAGGGTAAAGCCGAAGAAGTTCTCGGGATTGGTGAGGGCGAGTTTGTGGCCCAGGTTCAGGGGATCGCCGTTAATCTGGCTGATACCCATGGGAATGACGGCGCACACAGCCAGCAGGATACCCACAATACCCTCGCCGGCGATGAGTCCGGAGGTAAATAGCACGCCGGACTGTACGCTATCGTTCTTGGCCTTCTCGGAGGAGTACTTGCGCTTCTCAAGATACCAGCGCAGCAGGCCGCCGGCCATGATGGGTGTGGACAGGTGGATGGGCAGGTACAGGCCTATGGCGAAGGGCATGACGGGCACGCCCAGCACTTCCACGACCAGAGCGATGAACACGCCGGTAAACACAAGAGTCCAGGGCAGATTTCCGCCCATAACGCCCTCTACAACCAGCTTCATGAGGGAAGCCTGCGCGGCGGGCAGGTCATTGGAGCCGTAGCCCCAGGCGGCGTTGAGCAGGTACAGTATGCCGCCCACGGCCATAGCCGAGATGACGCAGCCGATGAGCTCGCCCATCTGCTGCTTTTTGGGAGTGGAGCCCACCAGGAAGCCTGTCTTGAGGTCCTGGGAGGTATCGCCGGCGATGGCGGCGATGATGCAGATTAGGGAGCCGATGGTGATGGCCGCCACCATGCCCTCGGAGCCATCTGTGCCTGTAGCTTTGAGCAGCAGGGTGGAAATAAGCAGAGTGGCTATTGCCATACCGGACACGGGGTTGTTGGAAGAGCCTATGAGGCCCACCATACGGGAGGACACGGTGGCAAAGAAGAAGCCGAACACAATGACGATAAGGGCGCTGAAGAAGTTCAGGGGGATGGCGGGGATGAGCCACAGGGCCACAGCGATAATGAGGACGCCGAGTCCCAGCACGGGCATGGGCAGGTCCTGCTCGGTGCGCAGAGTGCTGGCGCCGTTCTTTCCGTAGCCGCCTATGGCGTCGCGGAAGGTGCGCACTATGAGGGGCAGAGACTTCACAAGGCTCAGGATGCCGCCGGTGGCGACGGCGCCGGCGCCGATGTACTTTACATAGCTGCTCCACAGGCCCCAGGTGCCGTCCTCAGCCCAAAGCTGAGCAAGGGGCACGGTGGCGGGGTAAATGGTCAGGTCGCTGCCGAACAGGGCGATGAGGGGCATGATAACCAGCCAGGCCAGGGTGCCGCCTGCGAACAGATAGGTGGACACCTTGACGCCGCAGATATAGCCCACGCCTGCCAGAGCAGGCAGGACGTCCATACCGATACCTGCTCCCTTGTAGGGGGTTATGGTGTAGTCAACCTCTGAGGGGAACAGCTTGAGGCCGTCGGCGATGAACTTGTAGACGGCAGCGATGCCCAGACCGCTGAACACGGTGGATGCCTTGGCGCCGCCCTCTTCACCGGCAATCAGGACCTCGGCGCAGGCCTGTCCCTCGGGGTAGGCCAGCACGCCGTGCTCCTTAACTATCAGGGCGCTGCGCAGGGGAACCATGAGCAGCACGCCCAGGACGCCGCCGCACAGGGCGATGAGGCCAATCTCAATAAGGGTGGGCACGGAGCACAGGCCCTCGTCAGCCCACATAAACAGAGCCGGCAGGGTGAAGATGGCGCCTGCTGCCACAGACTCACCGGCGGAGCCTATGGTCTGAACCATGTTGTTTTCCAGAATGGAGTCGCGCTTGAGTATCTTGCGTATCACGCCCATGGAGATAACAGCCGCGGGGATGGAGGCGGAAACGGTCATACCCACCTTCAGGCCCAGGTAGGCGTTGGCGCCGCCGAAGATGACGGCCAGGATGGCACCCAGGATGACAGACACGACGGTAAACTCGGGCATTACCTTATCAGCCGGGATATAGGGTCGGAATTTCTTATCTTCCAATTTTTTCTCTCCTTATTATCTGTTTTTACTCGTGCTGCGATTTCTCCACAGACGCGGCTCCGCCCTGTATGCCGTGTCCGTGGAGAAATCCGGCACAAACGGATTCCATTATATTTATTTTTATCACTTTCGTCAAGCTATTCTCTACTGAGATAGCATATTACCATATTTTAAAGCTATCCTGTTCTATGCTCTCCAGCTAAAAACAGCAACCAACTCTCTTTACCCTGGCTGATACAAACATTTAAAGGCGCAGCCCTCCGAAATTGGGAGGCTGCGCCTTTAATTATGCGGCCATGCCGGCGGACAAATACGCCGCCAAAATGGCAATAAAGCCAGCGGGGCCCGGCTTTTGTTCCAGGGTCCGCCGGGCTATTGTGTTCAGAAGTCCCCGGCGGCTGTTCCATACACCATCGGCGGCTGCGCAAATACCGCGCTCTATTTGTTCCCGACTTGTTTGATAGTGGGAAGCCACCGCCGGATACAGCCATCTTTCGGCCAGGAGCAGCCTTTCCGGCTGTAAAGCAGCCATATAAACAGAATAAGCTGTATAGAAGAATCCGGTGCAGTCCGCCTTTATACCCAGCTCGTAAAGCAGGCCGTAAATCTCATTTATTTCCGGTTGTCTATCATGCGGTGTGTCCATATTCCAATTTACAGTTTCCCCCTCCGAACTGGTTTTAACACTATTCAGTTGATTTTCATTGCTAAAACCCCGCTTTTCAACAGATTCTATAAAAATCTTATTCCGCAAAGAAACTCACTTCCATGAAGTGTGCTTCCTGATATAAATCTTTATTTGCCAGCTTCGCAATAGGAGTGCTATAATTCACTAATAACCCAAACTAAGGCTGCGGAGGGTACGGTATGAAAAAACTGCTGCTTATAGAGGACGACCCGGCTCTGGGGCGCGGAATAAATATGGCTCTGCAGAGCGAGAATCTGGAGTGCAGGCTCTGCTCCTGCCTGTCTGAGGCTCGCAGCGCGCTGGCAGAAACCAGCTTTGACCTGCTCATTCTGGATATTAATCTGCCGGACGGCAGCGGGCTGGATTTTCTGAAGGAGAGTAAAGCCAGGTCGGAAACTCCGGTCATCTTGCTCACAGCCAACGACATGGAGACGGATGTGGTGGCCGGGCTGGAGTCCGGCGCCGACGACTACATCACCAAGCCCTTCTCTCTGGCCATACTACGCGCCAGGGTGAACACTCAGCTGCGGCGCGGCGAAACGCCCAGAAACGGCGTATTTGCCCAGGGCGACTATCTGTTTGATTTCGAGCACATGGAGTTCAAAAAGGCCGGCATGGCCGTGGAGCTAAGCAAAACCGAGCAGAAGCTTCTGCGGCTGCTGGTGGAAAACCGCGGACAGACGCTTAGCCGCGGGGTTCTGATAGACAGAGTGTGGACGGACGGAGCCGATTATGTTGACGAAAATGCCCTGTCTGTCACCATAAAGCGTCTGCGCGACAAGCTGGAGGACCTCCCCTCCCGTCCCAGCCGCATCAAGACCGTTTACGGCATAGGCTACAGCTGGGCGGTGGACTGATATGTACGCTGTAACCATACTGTTGCTTGCGGCGGCCCTGGCCGCCGTGCTCAGGTACCGCGCCATTACTCTGCGCACTATGAAAACTCTGGATAAAATGCTGGACTCCGCCATACGGGGCGATTTCGCGCAGGAGCGCTTTGACGAGAGCCGGTTATCCGCCGTGGAAGCCAAGCTCTCCAAATATCTGTCCTCCTCCGCTGTATCGGCCAGAAATCTGACTGAGGAGAAGGAAAAAATAAAGCAGCTTATAGCGGACATATCCCACCAGACCAAAACCCCAATAGCCAATTTGCTGCTGTATGCTCAGCTGCTTGAAGAGCAGGAGCTTACCGAGGAGAGCCGCAGCTGCGTGGCGGCTCTGGAGGGCCAGGCAAAAAAGCTGGAAAGCCTTATTCAGGCCATGGTAAAGACATCACGTCTGGAAACCGGCGTGCTGGCAATGCACACGGAGAGCTCTCCCCTTTCTCCCATACTGGAAAGCGCCGTGGAGCAGCTTACGCCAAGAGCCGCCGAAAAGGATATACGCCTCGTTCTTGAGTCCACCGCAGGCTCTGCGGTATGCGACAGAAAATGGACGGAGGAAGCCCTGTGCAATCTGGTGGACAACGCTGTGAAATACACCCCCGCCGGCGGCTGCGTCACGGTCAGCGCCAGGGAATTTGAACTGTTCAGCTGCATCAGCGTGGCGGACACCGGACCCGGCATAGCCGAGGCGGAGCAGGCAAAAATATTCCAGCGCTTCTATCGCGGCAGCGCCAACTACAACGCCGAGGGTGTGGGTATTGGTCTGTATCTTGTGCGCCAGATAGCCCAGTCCCAGGGCGGATATGTTAAGGTATCGTCTCCCCGATGCGGCGGCGCTGAGTTCTCCCTTTATCTGCCCAGGAGCTGAAATCTTTCAAAACTGTCAGATTTCAGAAAGAATGTGGAAAGATTCTTATGCTAAAGTCTGTATTGTCGAAAGACAATACAGACTTTTAATCGTGGAGGGTTTTACTGTGACAATTTTGGAAACCAAAGATTTACGAAAGATATACGGCTCCGGAGACACGGAGGTACGGGCTTTGGACGGTGTGAATTTCAGCGTTAAAAAGGGTGAGTTTGTGGCTGTGGTCGGCACCTCCGGCTCCGGCAAATCCACCCTGCTCCATATGCTCGGCGGCCTCGACCGCCCCACGGCAGGAAAAGTATTTGTGGAGGACAATGATATTTTCGCTCTGAAGGACGAGGCTCTCACTATTTTCCGCCGCCAGAAAATAGGTTTTGTGTTCCAGAACTACAATCTGGTGCCCGTGCTGAACGTGTGGGAAAATATCGTACTGCCCATACAGCTGGACGGCAGCACCGTAGACGGGGAATATGTGGAGCGTATCGTGGAGACGCTGGGTCTGGGCGGCAAGCTGCAAAGTCTGCCCAACAATCTGTCCGGCGGACAGCAGCAGAGAGTGGCCATAGCCAGAGCGCTGGCGGCAAAGCCCGCCATAGTCCTGGCCGACGAGCCCACCGGAAACCTTGACAGCAGAACCAGTCAGGACGTAATGGGGCTTCTGAAGGTGACCGGCGAGAAATTTGCCCAGACCATAGTGATGATAACCCACAACGAGGAAATAGCACAGATGGCTGACCGCATCATCCGCATAGAGGACGGCCGGATTGTAACCAGGGGGTGATGGGAATGCTCAAGGTCTCCAACGGCAAATGCGTCCGCCGCCTGGGGCTGCGGACCATGCGCGCCAATCGCACCAGAAATATCGTCGCCATACTGGCAATCGCTCTTACAGCTCTGCTGTTCACCTCCCTGTTTACAATAGCCATGTCAATAAACGAGGGCTTCCAGCAGTCAAACTTCCGCATGGTGGGCGGGTATTCCCACGGCGGCTTCAAATATCTGACTGAAGAACAGTTCAATGAGCTCAGGGACGACCCTCTTATCAAGGAGTGGGGCTACCGCCGCTTTGTTGGCATGCCCTTTGACGTACCCTTCAACAAGGCCCACGTGGAGGTAAGCTACGCCGACAGGAACGCAGCCAAATGGATGTACTGCAACCCCGTGGAGGGCCGCATGCCCCGGGAGGGCACCAACGAGGCCGCCACCGACACCCGTGTGCTTGAGCTTTTGGGCGTGGAGCCGGAGGTCGGCGCCGAGTTCACCATGACCTTTGAGGTAGACGGCCACGAGACCACCCAGACTTTCACTCTATGCGACTGGTGGGAGTATGACGAGGCCGTGGTGGCCAGTCATGTATTCATCCCTCTCAGTCGGGCGGAGTCCATTTTCCAGGAGGTGGGCCTTATTCCCGGCCAGGCCAGCGACGGCATGACCGGCAGCTGGAACATGGACGTGATGTTCAAAAGTTCCCTGCATATTGAACGTGACATCAAGCAGGTGCTTTCAAACCACGGCTACCAGGATGACAGCCGCGCCGCCGGGGACAACTACATTTCCACCGGTGTAAACTGGGGCTACTCCGGCGCCCAGCTGGCCGACAGCATCGACCCGGCCACCCTTCTGGCCATCGCCGCCGTTTTGATACTCATTATCTTCACCGGCTATCTCATTATCTACAATGTTTTCCAGATTTCCGTAACCAACGACATCCGCTTTTACGGGCTGCTTAAAACCATCGGAACCACGCCCCGTCAGCTGCGGCGCATAATCCGCCAGCAGGCGCTGCTGCTGAGTCTGGCAGGCATTCCCCTGGGCCTGGCGGGCGGCTGGCTGGTTGGAGGCGCCCTGACGCCGGTTATCGTCGCCCGGCTCAACGGCGTGGTCACCGTGGTGTCCGGCAGCCCGCTCATATTTGTTGTATCCAGCCTGTTCGCCCTGTTCACGGTGCTGCTGTCATGCCGCAAGCCCGGCCGGATTGCGGGCCGGGTCTCCCCGGTGGAGGCCGTGCGCTACGCCGAGGGCAACAGCATCAAGCGGAAAACGCGGAAATCCTCCGGCTCCGTGTCGCGCCTGGCCATGGCATGGGCCAATCTGGGCCGCAGCCGGAGCAAGACCGTGGTCACCATCATCTCCCTGTCCCTGGCGGTGGTGCTGCTGAATCTGACCGTCATCTTCACAGGCGGCTTCGACATGGACAAATACCTGGCAAACAACGTGGTTTCCGACTTCATCCTGGCGGACGCCGGATACTTCCAGGTGGGCGGCGACTACTTTAGTGCCGACATGGCCCTGCCCCCGGAGGTCATCGACCATGTAAGCGCACAAGGCGGCCTTACCGAGAGCGGCCGGGTCTACGGCCGCACCAGCGCCGTTCAGGAGTTTGTCACCGAGGACTATTACCGCCAAATGCGGTCCCGCTGGAACGACCAGGAGACCCTGAACATGATGGTGGAAGATCATGAGCGAAATGAGGCAGGCCTTCTGGCGGACACCGCCCAGCTCTTCGGCATGGAGCCCTTCGCCCTGGACCATCTGAAGGTTCTGAATGGAGACCTGAGCGAAGTCTATGAGCCGGGCAGCCGCTCCATCGCAGCGGTCTACGCCGAAGACGACTACGGAAATCCCAGCATGGATTCCCACTGGGCCAAGTTGGGCGATACCGTCACTCTTCGGCATGTGGAGGAATTTGAATACTACGATCCCAACACTGGCGAGGTCTACGGTCCCTGGGAGAACGTGCCGGAGGGCGCACCATTCGCCTACCGGGCCAAGGTCTACCGGGACGTGGACTACACGGTAGTCGCCCTGGTGAGCGTACCCCACGCCCTGAGCTACCGCTACTACGGCAGCGACGAGTTTGTGCTCAACGACCAGACCTTCATCCGGGACACCGGCACCGACAGCGTCATGCTCTACGCCTTCAACACCACCAAAGAGGCCAACGGCGCCATGGAGGAGTTCCTGGCGGACTACACCGAAAACCAGAATCCCCAGTTCGACTATGAGAGCAAAGCCACCTACGCGGCGGAGTTCGAGAGCTTCCGCGCCATGTTCCAGCTGTGCGGCGGCGCGCTGAGCTTCATCGTGGGTCTTGTAGGCGTCCTGAACTTCTTCAACGCCATTCTGACCGGAATTATTACCCGGAAGCGGGAGTTCGCCGTGCTCCAGTCCATAGGTATGACGGGCCGGCAGCTCAAGGCCATGCTGGTGTACGAGGGCCTGTTCTACGCCCTGGGCGCGGTTGCCCTCTCCCTTGTGCTGTCTGTTGTTCTGGGACCTGTGGCAGGTTCAGCCATGAACAGCATGTTCTGGTTCTTCACCTACCGCTTCACCGTGACTTCAATACTGGCGCTGCTTCCCCTGTTCGCCCTGCTGGGCGCTCTGGTGCCCCTGGCGGTTTACCGCTCTGCTGCAAAATCCACCATAGTTGAGAGATTGCGTGAAGCCGAGGCCTAAAGGAGGCTGAGCCTTCAAACAAAAAAATTGCAGACGCCGCGCCAAAGCGGTGTCTGCAATTTTTATGTAATATCAGCCGAGCGCCACATCCAGCACCATCATAAGGGCAAAGCCAAGGGCTGTGCCTATGGTGCCCACATTTGAGTGCTCGCCGGCCTGAGCCTCCGGAATAAGCTCCTCAACCACCACATATATCATGGCTCCTGCGGCAAAGGACAGAATATACGGCAGCACAGGCGTGACCAGGGCGGTAAGCAGTATGGTAATCCCGGCGCTCACCGGCTCCACAACGCCTGACAAAAATCCTGAGCGGAAGGCTCTGCCTCTGCTCATCCCGGAGCTGACCAGCGGCATGGATATGACGGCGCCCTCCGGGAAATTCTGAATGGCTATGCCTATGGCCAGCACCAGAGCGCTTGCTGCGGAAACGCCCTCACCGGACAGCGCCGCCGCAAGCAGTACGCCCACAGCCATCCCCTCCGGGATGTTGTGGAGAGTTACCGCCAGCACAAGCATGGAGGATTTTTTGAGATTGCAGGCCGTGCCCTCGGGGCAGTCGGAATTCAGATGCAGGTGGGGAATCACGGTATCCAGTACCAGCAGAAAGGCTATGCCGCCCAGAAATCCAGCGGCAGCCGGCAGCCAGGCTATGCCGCCGCTTTGCTCCGACATATCGATGGCGGGTATGAGCAGCGACCAGACGGAAGCCGCCATCATCACTCCTGAGGCAAAGCCCAGCAGAGCTTTTTGCACGGACGGCTTCATTTCGCCGCGGAGGAAGAACACCATTGCCGCGCCGAGAGTGGTTCCAAGCATGGGCAGCAGCAGGCCGGGGAGTATCTTCAAAAAACTGCTCATATCCGGTTCCAGCTCCCGTATGCAAGCTCTGCAAGATACTCCTCCGCAAAGTGGGCGGCAGAAGCTCCGTCGGCCACGGCTGTTACAACCTGACGCAGAGCCTTGGTGCGGACATCGCCCACGGCGTAGACTCCTGAAACGGAGGTTTTTGTGGTTTCATCGGCAATTATATAGCCTGCGGCGTCCAGCTGAAGCTGAGCGCCCACCAGATCGGAGGCCGGCTTGCGGCCTATGCTGACGAACACACCGTCGCAGTTCAGGGTGCTCTCCTCTCCGGTAATCACATCCCGGAGCTTCAGCCCTGTCAGCTTGCCGTCGCTGAGAAGCTCCGTAACCGTGCTGTTCCAGCGGAAAGACACATTGGGCGCATTGAACAGGGGCTCGTGGTATATCTTGGTGGCGCGCAGGCTGTCCCGCCGGTGGACGACAATCACCTTCTCCGCAATGCGGGAGAGAGTGAGCGCGTCCGCCGCCGCGGAGTTGCCTCCGCCCACCACGGCAACGGTCCTGCCCTTATAGAACATACCGTCGCAGGCCGCGCAGTAGTTTACGCCCCGGCCCACCAGCTCCTTTTCTCCTGAAACTCCCAGTTCTCTGGGGCTTGCTCCCGTGGCAAGGACCACGGTTTTGGCGTAAAATACTCCCTCGCTGGTCTCCACGGTCTTGACATCGCCTGTCAGCTCCACGGCGGTGACATCGGCAAGCTCCGTCCTTGCGCCGAAGCGCTCCGCGCCCTGCTGCATCTTCTCTCCCAGGGTAAAGCCGTCCACACCGTCCTCAAACCCCGGGTAATTATCTATCTGGGCGGTGAGGGCCATCTGCCCTCCCGCTGAGAGCTTTTCCAGCACCAGGGTATCCAGCCCCGCTCTGGCGGCATACAGGGCGGCTGTGTAGCCGCCGGGACCGCCGCCTATGACTATCATGTCATGGATATGCTTCATGCCGTCACCTCACTTGTCCAGGTGTTCCTGAATAAAGGCCTCGATCTTCGCCTTGGAGTCCGGTGCGGTAATGGAGCCGAGAGCCTGTCCGTTCCGGTAGAGCACAAAGGTCGGCACCAGTTCTATCCTTTCCTGCTCGGCCAGCTTGGGCTCATCGTCTATATTCACCTGCCCTATTGGCAGCTCCCCGCCGTACTGTCCGGCCAGCTTCTCAAGGGCGGGAGCTATCCGGCGGCAGTATACGCACCAGGGCGCCATAAATTCCACCAGCACGGGACCTCCGCCCTGCACACTTTTATTGAACTGCTCGGTATTCATAATCATTATAGCCATTTTACACAGCTCCTTTCTTTTGTTTTTTAAGTATACCCCATATACGCGTTTTCTTCCGTGATTTTATCACCATGAATAATATAAGCTCCCGCCGGCACAAAGCCGACAGGAGCTTTTTGCAGAAATTTATCAATAATTTTCCTTGCGGACCTCAAAATAGCTCTGAGGATGATTGCAGACCGGGCAGCGCTCGGGAGCCTTGGTGCCTACCATAAGGTGACCGCAGTTGCGGCACTCCCACACCTGAACCTCGCTCTTCTCAAACACGGCCTTGGTTTCCACGTTTTTCAGCAGAGCACGGTAGCGCTCCTCATGGGTCTTTTCTATGGCAGCCACGCCGCGGAACTGCTCAGCCAGCTCGTGGAAGCCCTCCTCGTCGGCCTCGCGGGCCATGCGGTCGTACATATCGGTCCACTCGGCGTTTTCGCCCTCGGCGGCATGGAGCAGGTTTTCGGCAGTCTCGCCCAGCTCACCCAGAGCCTTGAACCACAACTTGGCATGCTCCTTCTCGTTCTCGGCAGTCTGCAGGAACAGAGCGGCAATCTGCTCAAAGCCCTGCTTCTTTGCCACAGACGCAAAGTAAGTATACTTGTTGCGGGCCTGGGATTCGCCTGCAAAGGCCTCCCACAGGTTCTTCTCAGTCCTGGTGCCGGCATACTTGCTCTTAGGCGGCTCCACCTTTACGAACACGCTGGCCGGCTGCTTGCACACGGGACAGGTGAAGCCCTCGGGCAGGGGGCCCTCATGAATGTAACCGCACACGCTGCACTTCCACTTTTCCATTTTCGTTTCCTCCGTTTTTTCGTTGAATTTGATTTTCTTTAAGAGAGTTTCTACCGCTTCATAAGGCACACCGGGCTGCTTCAGCAGACGCTCCAGGAATTCTCTCGTGCTGCCGCTCTGGGGAAGCATGAATCCGGCTTCACGGGCCAGATCTTCAGCCATCAGGCGGGTGGACTTTTCCATTGCAGCGGCCAATGCCGTAGGCAGCTGGGAAGCAATGGCCTCCTGCCTTGCCTTGCTCTGGATGAGTCCGCGCATAGCGTCCACCACTTTTCTCTCCTTGGGCTGCTGGGGCGGATACTCATAGGGAACCATAGAGATAGCTCCGGAAGGACAGGCATCGGCGCAGGCCCCGCATCCAATACACCTGCTCTTGTCGATAATACTGTTCTCGGTATCGGTGGCGCCGGTAGGGCACACATAGAGACACAAACAGTCTTTGGTGCACAGGCGCAGGTTGCGAACAGCAAATTTCTCAGCCATTAGTCACCCTCCCTTCCATTTTCTCGAATTTCCAGCTGGGGACCTTGCACACCGGACACAGCTCGGGAGGTGCATCACCCACAGAAATGAAGCCGCAGATAGTGCAGACATACACTCCGGTAGCCGTAAGCATCTTGTCGCCTTCCTGGGCATAGCGCTTCAGAAGAGAATTCAGCATCCGAGTGACTTTCTCACTCCAGACCAGAGCTCTCAGCGCACCGCGATCAGGCTTCTCGCCGGAGACGGCGTTGGCGTAGGGATAGCCGGTTTCCAGGTCCTTCTCAACCAGCTTAAGCAGCTTATCAAAACCGGGATCGACCGCCGGTTCCGCATTGGCGCGGAAATAACCGGCCAGCTGGGTGAAAAGTTCTGCTTCTTCTGCCAGATACTGCTTCTCGCAGCCCCGGGCCAGGTTGGAGCAGATGATGCTTATCTCCGCAGGAGATAGTTCCTTCTCTACCTCCGGAGCTTCGAGAGATTCAGCGTCGGCAGTCTGGGCAGTATCCACTTTCTCCTTGAAATCGCTCTTGGACGCTTTGCACAGGGGGCAGACCCAATCACCAGGCAGCTCCTCCCACTTCGTTCCCGGAGCAATGCCCGCGCTGGGGATTCCCTTGGCTTCCTCGTAGATGTACCCGCAAACGGTACAGACATAGGTTTTCATCGCTGCTTGTTCGCCTCCTTTGATTTATGATAACAGGATACCATCTGCTTAATATTCTCTCCGTGACTTTATCACGGTTCCGCCCGTATTAGTGGCCGCAGGAATGACTGCCGCAGCCATGTTCGCCACAGGTATGCTCATGTTCTCCGTCGTGGTGATGATCGCAGGTGGCGTTTGCACTAAACTCCAGACTGTCTGAAAGCAGGGCTTCCACAGCCGCGTCCGCATCTCCGCTCACGCCGCCGCAGATGCGGATACCGGCCTGGCCCAGAGCCATCTGAGCTCCGCCGCCTATGCCGCCGCAGATAAGAGTATCCACTCCCTGCTCCTGCAGGAAGCCCGCCAGAGCGCCGTGGCCGCTGCCGTTGGTATTGGCAATCACGGAGTCTGTTATTCTGTCCTGCTCAACAGTATAGATTTTAAACTGCTCCGTATGGCCGAAGTGCTGAAAAATCCTGCCGTTCTCATAGGTTACTGCAATTTTCATGATAATACTTCCCTTCAAATAAATCTTACTCTGAGATTCTGCAGCGGCGCTTCCGGCAGCCGCTTAATCTGCAATCTGTCTCTCCGCCGTCGCAGAGCATATAATCTCCGCCCTCGATTTTTAGCGGTCTGCCCTCAACCAGCGCTTCCGCAATCTTCTTTCGTGCTGAGGCGTATATGAGCTGCACCGAGGTTCGGGCAACCTTCATATAAGCGCCGCACTCCTCCTGGGACAGGCCCTCACGGTCAAGAAGGCGGACAGCCTCATATTCATCTACAGTCAAAACAACGGGCCGTTTATCCCCGCCGTTTAATGGAATAAACGCCGGATTTTCAGGCAGACCACATACCCTTCTGCATTTTTTAGGCCTTGGCACAAGATACACCTCCGCAGATTATTGGCATATGCCATATATAAATTATAGCTTGTTTTTGACAAATGTCAATATTATTTTTGTCCGGCAAATTAACGCCTGTAAGGTCACTTCTGCTCATCAGCCAGATTCAGCCCGTATTCTCCTACCTCGGCGTCTCCGTTCTCCAGGGATATATAAGGCGAGAAGGACACAGCGTTCTCCACACGGCAGCCTGTCTGATTCTCATGCTTTGCTTCCCCTTTCGTTTTATAGCAGCCCGGTACTGTACTGAGTTCATACGCATACCGGCGCAAAGAGCAATATCAACATACGGCTGAAACTTTTGCCGCATCGCAGCAATGATTCGTCGATTTTGTTATAGATAAACAGCGGCGAATGAGGTAAAATACATACAAAAGTAAAGGAGACGCCATGAAAAGAATACTGCTGTTTCTTCTGGCCGCGCTGGCGTTTACCGGCTGCTCTGCCGACAGCTCCAGCGACGGCTACACTCAGATATCCATGGATGAGGCAATAGGCCTTATGGACGAAAAAGAGGATTATATTCTGCTGGATGTGCGGACACAGGAGGAATTTGACGAGAAGCACATTCCAGGAGCCATATGCGTCCCCAACGAGAGCATAGGCTCGGAGGATATTCCGGAGCTGCCGGACAAGGAGCAATTGATTTTTGTGTACTGCCGCAGCGGCAACCGCAGCAAGCAGGCATCCGAAAAGCTCGCGAAACTGGGCTACACCAATGTACTTGAGTTCGGCGGCATAATTGACTGGCCCGGCGAGACGGTATCCTCTTAAGCCGGCTGTGTGACAAAATCACGGAAACCGGATACAAACGTGCTATAATCAAATAAAAAAAACACAGGAGGAAGCTTAAATGTCTGTTATTAATATCACCAAATCAAATTTCCAGGAGGAAGTCATACGCAGCGAAAAGCCCGTGCTGCTGGATTTCTGGGCGTCATGGTGCGGCCCCTGCCGCATGGTAAGCCCCATCGTGGACGAGATAGCCGATGAGCGCGGGGATATCAAGGTCGGCAAGATAAATGTGGATGAGCAGCCTGAGCTTGCCGGCGCCTTCGGCATAAGCAGCATCCCCACTCTGGTGGTCATGGAGAACGGCAGGGTCGTAAATCAGGCCCTTGGGGCAAGGCCCAAGGAGCAGATTCTCTCCATGCTGAAATGAAAATTTATCCCCCCGTCTTTAACTGATGGGGGGATTTTTCTATTCTTCCGCCAGACTGCGCAGGCGGGCTGAGTCTGTGATTTCAACGAGGCCCCGGGAGAGCTTTACCATGCCCTCGTCCTGAAAATATCTGAGCATCCGGGTGACGACCTCACGGGCCGTGCCCATGTGATTTGCTATTCTCTCATGTGTGATACGCAGAACATCCGTACCGTCCAAAGCGCTCTCACGGAGCAGAAAATCCGCCAGCCGCTTATCGAAGCTCTTCCACATGACCTGCTCTATAAGCCACATCACCTCTGAGAACCGGCTGCTCATAAGCTCGCCCGTGTAGTTTGCCACCGCCGCGGACTCATCCATGAGCGTCTTGTAGACCTGAGGCGGTATGACCCAGAAGCCGCTGTCCTTTTCCGCTTCTATTGATATCTCAAACTGTATGTTCCTCATCATGCATGAGGCGGACATAAGGCAAATATCCCGCTCAAACAGACGATATATGGTGATCTCCCTACCCTCGTCCGACAAAATATATGCGCGAAGCTGGCCGGAGCGTATGACAAGCAATCCCATGCAGTCCGCCGAGCCGCTGTGCAGCATAGTCCCGGCTTTGACTCTGCGGTAGAACGCCGCCGATGAGATCAGCTCCCTTTGCGGGGGACTGAGCTTATCCCAAACCGGGAAGAATTCCGCAAGCTCCCTGTCCGCGCCGCCGTCTTTATTATTGTCTTTAAGCATTTTCACACCTTAATCCTGACCTGCCAGAAATTCTTTCAGCTTCCTGTCCCGCTCGGCCCGGGCGGCGACTTCGGCCCGGGTTATCCTCAGCTTTTTGCTGCCAAAGAAAGCGGGAACGTCGGCGGTAAAATCCTCACCGTCGGCGCGGATAACTATGCACTTGGGCCGGCTTCTGTCTTTGGTTATGATGACCGCCGTAGGCCCATCGCTGAGATCCGCCGCCAGAATGTTCTGTGAGGCCATGGCCTCTATGATGGTCTCCTTATCCATTTTCCCGCCTCCTGAAAATTTCTCTTATTCTCGCGCTGCCCAGGCCCAGCACCAGGTCGGCGCCGGCGCCCAGGGCAAGGCCCATGGCCTCCCGCTCCTGCATGACGCACTCTCCGTGGCAGACACGCCAGGCACCGCCGTCGCTGCCCAGGGCTATGTAGGCTCCCTGAGAGGAGGCCAGGGCTATGTTTTTAAGCTGACCGTCCACTATGCGGCGGAGCACATCGTCGCTGAAGCGGCCTGTGCCTATGGAATTCACCATGGGCGACAGGGTCGGCACCCAAACGGCATCTGAATCGGCCAAAAGCTTCACCGTATCCTCGGACATGAAGTTGCCGTGCTCCACGCTGTCTGCTCCAGCCATGAGGGCGTTTTTCACCGCCCCGTCGCCGTTCACATGGGCCATCACTCTGAAGCCCCGCTCATGGGCGCGGGAAATCAGCGTCTTCATCTCATACGCCTCCAGAGGTTCACAGGACAGGACGCCGTAATTGTCAAAATCCATGATGCCTGCCAGCATGAGCTTTACGAAATCCGCTCCTGCGGCCTCGGCTCTGTCCAGAAGAGCCATGTAGTCGGCCTCAGTCTCGTAGCCGAGGCCTATGAACGCGCCGTAGCGCCCACGCTTATATATGGGAAAGGCCGGGGCCGCGTACTCTATGCCGTACTCCGGCGCCAGGCTTTTTGCCAGCAGGGCCACGCCCACGGAGTCGCCGCCGTCGCGCAGGTAGGTCACTCCCGCGTCCCGGTACAGGGCGAGACGCCGGCGGACTATATCCTCCCGGGCTCCGTTTTTATGTTCCGCTATGGCCGCGGCGTAATAGTCGCCGTCCAGGACCATGTGGATATGACAGTCACACTTCATTAAAACGCCTCCGTTTCCCGTATCAGTTTAACACTTTGCGCCGTACCTTGCAAGTGCCGCAAATACTGGCTTTTTATGCGGCGAGTTTTCTTGACTGAGCGGGGAAATTACGCTAGAATACACAATGTGGAGGGGATGAAAATGAAGCTGAAACGCGACTCCGTATTGTCCGCCGCGGGCACTATGCTGGCTGTTTTCGCCGCTCTTGTTTTGTACTTCTCCCCCAAGCTCTCCTATGTGCCCGAGACCGTTGTTCTCACAAGGGAAGAATTTCTGGGTCAACTGGATATGATTCTGACAGACGGCTCAAGCAGCGCCATAGAGCCTGATTTTCTGGCGCTGCTTCACGACAGTCCTTGGACGCTTGAGGGTGCTTTTGAATATTCTCTGTACTCCTGTGAAATTCCGTCCGGGGAGCTGGCCGGGTACTTTCCTGACGCCGCCGATGTGCCGAAAATTGAAGTTCTGGTGGACGGGTCAGGCTCTGCCGAAAGAATAACCGTGTCTTTTTTGAATAAGTATGGCATGCGCACCGCCGCCGGCTTTCGGGAGACGCTGATAGACTTATACACATATAATGATATAGATGCGAAGCTGTATTCCTACAACGCTGAAACAGATTCGTTCACCGTGGAGTTTTTGCCCCCGCACTACAATAAAAGGAGTTTTGCCCATGCGCCGCAATATCGTACTGACAATTCAATACGACGGCAGCCGGTTTAACGGCTGGCAGAAGCAGGGCAACACCCAGAACACGATACAGGGGCGGTTTGAGGCGCTGCTCAGCCGCATGACCGGAGAGGAAGTGGAGCTGCACGGCTCCGGGCGTACGGACGCCGGGGTACACGCCCTGACTCAGGCCGCCAATTTTCACACGGACTGTCCCCTCTCCTGCCGGGAGATGATGGACTATATAAACGAATACCTGCCCCGGGACGCGGCGGTGACGGCGGTGCGGGAGGCCGCGCCCAGGTTTCACGCCCGGCTGAACGCCGTGAAAAAGCGCTACCGCTACCGGGTGCGGGAGAGCGCCGTGCCCGACGTCTTTTCCCGGAGCTGGGTCTGGGAGCTTGGGCATGAGCTGGATGTTCCCGCCATGGAGTTGGCCGCGTCTCTCCTCTGCGGCAGGCACGACTTCACATCCTTCTGCGACAACAGGCGCATGAAAAAAAGCGCCGTGCGCACGCTGTATTCGGTCTCTTTCTCCCGCAGCGGCGGAGAGCTTATAATGGATTTCACCGGAGACGGTTTTCTGTATCACATGGTGCGCTTACTCACCGGCACGCTGGTGGAAGTGGGTCTTGGTGAGCGTGACGCCGCGGAGCTGGTCGCCGTGCTTGAAGCCCGCGACCGCTCTCTGGCAGGGGCTCTCGCTCCCGCTCAGGGGCTGTGCCTCATGGAGGTATACTATGACTGAAAGCGTTTTTCACAACTCCCGGGACAGCCGATACCGCTGTCCCGGCGGCGCTCAGCCTGTGGGAGGCTCCGTCAGCCTCAGCATTGACGCGCCTGAGCTGGCAAAATGCACTCTGCGTCTCTGGGCGGACGATTCCGGTGAGAGGCGTCTGCCCATGGCGTTTGACGGCGGCAAATTTTCAGCGAAGCTCACTCTGCCCGATGAGGCCGGGCTGCTGTGGTATTTTTTCATCATAGAGCTGGACGGTGCGGTTCTGTACCTCGGCGCTCCTGACGACGGTCTGGGTGGCTGCGGCACTATACGCGGACACGAGCCTCCCTCATGGCAGATAACGGCGTACTCCCCCAGCGCCGCGCCGGAGTGGTACAAAAACGCTCTTGTGTATCAGATATTTCCTGACCGCTTTCGCCGGGGCGAGGACTGGCGCATACGCCGCGAGACAGCCCGGCGGGATGAAAGCCGCAAGGGTCCCCGGCGCATCTGGCACGAGGACTGGAACGACACGCCCTTTTACACCAAAAACGGCAAAGGTCAGGTCACCCGCTGGGATTTCTTCGGCGGCACACTTTCCGGAATATGCGAAAAGCTGCCCTATCTGAAGGAGCTGGGCGTGGGGGCTGTGTATCTGAACCCCATTTTCTCCGCCGCCAGCAACCACCGCTACGACACCGCCGACTATATGGAGCTGGATCCCCTGCTGGGCGGCGGCAGAGCCTTTGAGAATTTCTGCGCGGAAGCCCACGCCTGCGGCATCAGAGTGATACTGGACGGCGTGTTCAGCCACACGGGGGCGGACAGCCGGTATTTTGACTATTACGGCAGCTACGGCGGCGGAGCTTATTCCGATCCCGGCTCTCCCTACAGGAGCTGGTACCGCTTCCGGCGCTGGCCGGATGACTACGAGAGCTGGTGGGGCGTGGGCGATCTGCCCAACGTGGACGAGGAGGACCCCAGCTACAAGGATTTTATAGTCACCGGACGCGACAGCGTGGCCCGCACCTGGCTGCGCCGGGGCGCTGACGGCTGGAGGCTGGATGTGGCAGACGAGCTGCCGGACAGCTTCATAGCCAGCTTCAAGACCGCCATCCGCGAGGAGAAGCCCGACTCTCTCCTGCTTGGCGAGGTCTGGGAGGACGCCAGCAATAAGCGCAGCTACGGCGTTCAGCGCCGGTATCTGCTGGGCAGCGAACTGGACAGCACCATGCACTACCCCTTCCGTGAGGCGGTGACGGACTTCCTCACCGGGAAAACAGATGCCCATCTCCTGCGCCGCAGACTGGAGGCCATAGCGGAAAACTATCCCCCGGAGGCACAGTACGCCGCTCTGAATCTCATGGGCAGCCACGACAGAGCCAGAGCCATAACGGTGCTGGGCGGCGCGCCTGAAAATCCCTGCGATATGGAGAAGGCAGATTACCGGCTGGACGAGGAGCATTACATTCTCGGCGCCAGCCGCCTCATGCTGAGTGCTCTGCTGCAATATGCCTGTCCCGGAGTGCCCTGTGTTTATTATGGCGATGAGGCCGGGCTGGAGGGCTACGAGGACCCCTACAACCGCGCCCCCTATCCCTGGGGCAGAGAGGACAGGGCGCTTTTAAATTTCTACAAAAAGCTGGGCAGGCTTTACGCCTCGGTGCAGGAACTGAAAAGCGGAAAATTCAGCTACGAAAGCCCGGACGCGGATGTATTTGTCTGCCGCCGCTGGTCGGACGGCGGGGCCTACGCCGCCGTTATAAACCGCTCACGCACAGAAAAACAGCTGGAGCTGCGGGGTGAGGACCTGCTCACCGGCACATTATATACAGACAGACTGCGTCTGCCGCCTTTGGGCGGCGCGCTGCTGAAGCTGGAGGGATGAACATGGCGGAAAAATATGCGCTTGTCATAGGCGCTGTAAACGTGGATATCTGCGGGCGGCCCTTTGAAGCTCCGGTGGAGTGCGACTCCAACCCCGGGCGGGTCTCCTCGTCTCTGGGCGGCGTGGGGCGCAACATCGCCCACAACCTGCGCCTGCTGGGCGTGCCCGTGCGCTTTATAACGGCTCTGGGCGGCGACGCACACGCGGAGGAAATACGGCGCAGCTGCGCCCACCTTGGCATAGACCTGAGCTGCGCGGCCTACGCGCCGGACATGAACACCTCCACCTATCTCTACATCACCGACGAGGACGGAGACATGGTGCTGGCCGTGTGCGACTCGGACATATCCGGCTGCATCACGCCCGAATATCTGTCCGGACACATGGACGTGCTGAACAACGCCGCCGTGGTGGTAATAGACGGCAATCTTGCGCCGGATACCATAAGCTGGATATGCGAAAACTGCACCGCTCCACTCTTTGCCGACCCTGTATCCGCCGCCAAGGCGCCGCGGCTGCGCAGGGGGCTGGGCAGGCTGCACACTTTCAAGCCAAATCAGATAGAGGCCGAGCTGCTGACAGGAATAAAGATAACCGACGAGGACAGCATGGCCGGAGCGGTAGACGCTCTGCTGGCCACCGGTCTCAGGCGGGTATTTCTCTCTCTCGGACGCAGGGGAGTATACTGTGCCGACGGGTGTGAGCGCGCACTTATGCCAATTTTCAAGGCTCCCCTCATAAACGCCACCGGCGCGGGCGACGCCTTCATGGCCGCTCTGGCCTGGGGCTATCTTCAGGGCCTGAGCCTTACTGACTCCGCAAAGGCGGGACTTGCCGCCTCGTCCATAGCGCTGGAGAGCTATGCAGCAATAAATCCACAGATGAGCGCCGAGCTGCTAAAAGCCCGGATGAAATAACAACTACACTCAGGAGGAAATATAATATGAACAAGTATCTGGACATCGCGCCCGAAGTACAGGCCGCTCTCAGCGCGGGCAAGCCCGTCGTGGCTCTTGAGAGCACCATCATCTCCCACGGTATGCCCTATCCACAGAATGTGGAGACCGCTCTTAAAGTAGAGCAGATTATCCGGGACTGCGGCGCAACCCCCGCCACCATCTGCATCATCGGCGGCCGCCTGAAAGCCGGCTGCACCAGAGACGAGATTGAGTATCTGGGCAAAAAGGGTCTGACCGTAAACAAGACCTCACGCCGCGACCTGCCCGCAATAGTCGCCCGGGGCGAGGACGGCGCCACCACCGTGGCAACCACCATGATCATCGCCGCCATGGCCGGTATCCGCGTGTTCGCCACCGGCGGCATAGGCGGAGTGCACAGAGGCGCAGAGGTGACCATGGATATCTCCGCCGACCTTGAGGAGCTGGCTCAGACCGGCGTCATGGTTGTCTGCGCGGGCGCCAAGAGCATACTGGACCTGGGCCTCACTCTGGAGTATCTGGAGACCAAGGGCGTGCCCGTTGTGGGCTACGGCACCAAGGAGCTGCCCGCCTTCTACACCCGCAGGAGCGGCTTTGAGGTGGACTACCGCATGGACACTCCCGCCGAGATTGCAGCCGCATTCGCCGCCAAGCTGGACATGGGCCTGCAGGGCGGTATGCTGGTCACGAACCCCATCCCCGAGGAGTACTCCATGGACCACGAGGTGATAAACAAGGCCATAGACGACGCCATAGCCGAGTGCAAGGCCCTGGGCATCCACGGCAAGGAGACCACCCCCTTCCTGCTGGATAAGATTCAGAAGCTCACCGGCGGAGACAGCCTCGCCTCCAACATCCAGCTTGTATTCAACAACGCCCGGTTGGCAGCCGCTATCGCCGCGGAGCTGTGCAAATAAGGTGAAAAACGGAACGGCCAAAAGCCGTTCCGTTTTTTAATGCCAGGATAATTTGAGGGCTTAAACCCCTCAGTCGCTGACGCGAATGGGAGTTTCCCTCCTCGCGGCGTAGCCGCTGCGGTCGGAGGCTAAAAACGTGCCACCGGCACGTTTTCTTAACTCCCCGACCCCTGTTAGGGGAGCGGATTCTATTGGTGGTGCGGCGGGTTGGGGTGAGCTTAAAATCTCTAAATAACCACCCAATTCCACCGACTCAGGCGCGATTAACACCGCACCGCCCCTTCGCCATTTGAGTAAGGTGAGCGATGGCTCAGCTTACTCAAATGGCGAACAGTCAGTTTCTTTGGCGGGCGACCCCATTTCTTTCTGAAAGAAATGGGGTCGCACAACGCAGCCCGCAGGCTGCGCCCCGTTCTCCCGCTTCGCCGCGGGCGCGCAATGCGCGCCCCTACACACTAAGAATGAGTTTTAAGCTAATTCGGCGGCTTAAACCCTTCCGGCCCTGCGGGGCCGCCTCCCCTGTTAGGGAAGGTGGGGGTGTCAATCCCTCAGTCAGCCTGACGGCTGACAGCTCCCTTTGCACAAGGGAGCCTGCAAATTTTGTTATTTCTCCGCTTTACGCCCCACCCTGTACGCCAGAACGGCGCAGAGGATTATTAGCGGGAGGTACGGGACCGCGTTCAGGAGGGACACATGGGCCGGGGCGCTTATGCCGGGAGTAAGCTCCATATACGCCCAGTTATAGGCCACAGAGGCGCTCATGGCGCAGGACAATACGGCTGCACACAGCCACAGCAGATTGGAATACAGCTTATACTTTTTCATATACACACTCCTTATTCGGCAAATGTCACGCTGGCGGCAATGATGTCTTTCTGTTCTGCGGTCACTTTTCCGCTGTCCAGCTCAAAGGCCGCGTATACCGCCCGGGACTCGTCCCAGGCAAGTATCCCGTAGTTTATCGTATCCGTGTCTGATCCGGGTTCCAGCACATGGGAGCGGTACACCTCAGCCTCGGCTATGTGTACTGTGCCGCTGTCCAGCAGGGGCTTATAGGTATTGCGGACATCGAAGCAGTAGTCGTTTCCCAGGGCTATTTGATGATATACTGACATGAGCTCTTTCGGCACGGCGCCGGCGTCGCTGATATTGTAGCCCACGGCACCCACGGGGGAGCCGTTTTCATCGAAGATACCCACTCGCGACCAGAGGCCGCTGTGCAGGTACCGGACACCCATGGTATCACAGGCGCCGAGGCTCCAGCCCTCCGGGAGGATAAAGTCTACCGTGAATGGCTCTATATTGAATACGGCCTCATTGTGCTCCGTCTTTTCCGCAAGGCTGGCGGGGAAGGTTACGCGCTGGACGATAGTGTCGTATGTCACTTGAAACACCAGGTAATATCCGCCGTAGTCCTTCAGATATACGGTGGGTGGTTCGCCGGGGAGCTGGTATATGGGACAGCCTGCGTATTTTTCGTCCAGGTTCGTGCCGCTGAGGTTTTCCGCAGGCGGCTGCTTCGTATTGTGGGTGATGCTTTTCAGAGCGCCAAGCTCGGCGCTGCCCTCCGGGAGAGCCTCCGCCTTCTGTCCGGAGTACTCGTACATTACGCCGTTCACCAATATCTGCGGCTCATGGGCCGGGTCGGTGAGGAGGCACAGAGCGGCTGTGAGGCAGACCAGCACCGCGGCGGCCACCATATACGCAGCGGGCTTTTTGTAGCCCAGTACATTTTTCACCCTCTGCTTAACGCCCGTCTCCCCAAAGGCCAGAGGGCAGGGGGCCACGCGTCGGCGGGGCGCGCTGCAGCTCAGGAGAGCCTGGGAATAATCCGCACGGCGCTGGGCGTCCATGTTCTTTACTACACTCTCATCGCAGGCCAGCTCTATATCCCGGCAGAACAGGGCGTAGGCCAGCCATAGGATGGGGTTAAACCAGTACACGGTAAGCAGCAGAAAGCCAAAGGGCTTTGCTATATGGTCGCCCCGGCGCAGGTGTGCCTGCTCGTGGGCGATGACATGGGCCATATCCTTTTCCGGCATATCAAAGGGCAGGTATATGCGCGGGCGCGCAAGTCCCAGCACGAAGGGCGAGGCGGCATTTTCGCTCTGCCAGATATTGTCCCGCAGCCGCACGGCGGTACTCAGCCTTCGGCGCAGGCGAAGCAGGCTTGCGAAAGCATACAGCAGCATGGCGGCCATGCCCAGCATCCAGACAAGGCACATGGCCTGGGCCACCGTTATGGATGTGCTCACAGGGACGTTCAGGCCCAGGGAATCGCTCATCCTGTTGTCTGACCCGTCGCCCGAAGTCTCTAGCTCCACATCCGGCAGGAATGAGCTAACGCTGTTTTGGCTTATAGGCGCGCTTTCGGGCATGAGACTGAATTGGCTCTCGATGGAAAAGGGGCAGACAAGCCGCATGGCAACCATGGCCCAGAGCAGGCAGTTTATCCACTTGGGCGCTTTTCTCAGCAGCAGGCGCAGGATAAGGATGGCCAGGACCAGCCAGGAGGCGGTAAGGCTCATTTCCGCCAGCTTCAGAAGCAGCTCAGTCATTGCGCGCCTCCCTCCTGAAGCGGTCTATCATCCTCTGCACCTCGTCCAGCTCTGCGTCGGATATACTGCGGCTGCGGGCAAAGGCGGCTATAAAGGCCGGGAGGGAGCCGGAAAACTTCTTTTCCACCAGCTCGTCTATCTCGGCGCTCTGGGCCTCGTCCCGGGATATGAGGGATGTGACCACGGAGTTTTCGTTTTTCAGCACGCCCCGCTGGGACAGGCGCTTTATCACCGTGTAGGTGGTGGAGCTTTTCCAGCCCAGTTCCCGGGCGCACAGGCGCACCAGCTCGCCGCTGGCCACAGGCTCATGCTCCCATAGTATCAGGCAGAAGCGGTATTCGCTCTCGAATATTTTTGGTGTCTCCATATAGTTCGCCTCCTTGTCTAATCCGTTAGACCTATGTTTAATCTAACACATTAGACTAAACTTGTCAAGAAAAATCCGCCTGTGCAAAACAGGCAGAGCAAAAAAAGTCTCACAGAGTTTCGCCGCCGGAGCGGCGAAAAAAATCAAATCCGTTTTCTGACGCGGCGTGTACGTGGCAGAAAACACTTATCGCGGAGCGAGCGTCGAATCGTTCGCCTGCGGCGAACAAGCGAGGCGCAGAGCGAAGTGCAGCCTTTTGTCGAAAAAGCCCGTCTGGGCTTTTTCGACAGAATCAAAAATCCGCCTGTGCAAAACAGGCGGATTTGAGTTTGTTTACCAGCACTCCTTCATGACCTTCGCGGCCATGTCGCACCACCACCAGAGGCGCTGGGGCTCTCCGTTGAGGGTGATAATGCTCTTCATATTGATGACCAGGTTGTTGTCGTACTTTTTGCAAAGGCTCAGGACGTTTTTCAGCTCGTCGGTGAGGAGCTGCTTGGCCTCCTCCCAGTTCTCGCCCACGATGAACATATTGTTGGGCTTGAAGCAGCAGGTGTAGCGGTTGCCAAGCTGCTCCAGCATGGGCTCCACCTTGCTGAATGGGGAGCAGGACACCTTGCGCAGGTTGGTAAAGGTGGAGGTGAAGTTCTTCACCTTGTGGTCCAGACGCTCACAGCAGCCAAGGCCGTAGAGGCCGAACAGCTCGGAATAGGCCTTCTCATAGTCGTAGGCAAACTCCTGAGTCATCTCGGGAGAGATGGAAGTGAGAATCTGGTCGGTGCTCGCGCCCCAGATATCCTTCAGCCTGCAGCCTATGCCCTCCTCGGGAGGCTCAGGGAGCTGGGTGGTGTAGCCGGGGTCGTTGTTCAGGATATTGTCGTAGTTGTTGTTGGAGGACACAAGGCCCATGGCCTCGTACTTTTTGGCCCAGGCGATGCAGCAGTCTATGTAGCGCTTGGCGATGGCGTGCATAAACTCAGGCTCGGTATAGAAGCTCATGAAGAAGTCGTCCAGACCAACCCAGGTGAGTATATCGTCCCAGGGGGCCACGCGGAAGTAGCTTTTGCCGAACTTGCGGACCCTGAGAATGTCCCCGAAAATCTCCTGCATGAGGGTATATCTGGCCTCAGTCTCGGCCTCGTCGTGCTCAACGGTGGGGACCTGGATCTTCTCTATCTCGTCCTCATCATTTATGAGGCGCTTGGTAAACTCCTTGGCCTCATAGTCCTTTCCTTCTTTCCAGCCGCCTGCGGGAATGGCCTTGTATGCGGAGAGCTCCTCACCCCAGCCGCTGTCGTATATGGCGCACTGGCACTTTATTTCAGGCTCAATCACGCGGTCGCAGCGCAGGTGCTTCCACTCATAGATGCGCATGAGCATATCCTGCTCCAGAGAGCGCAGGAAAGGGTCCTCAATGGTGGCCACCAGCTCATCGCCGTGGTGCATGATGTGCAGGGGGTAGTCGCGGGTGAACAGCACGGGGCGCTCCATATGCAGATCGTTGACGCTCTGCCACAGGCGCTTGTTCTCCTGCTGCACGGGCAGCTCGGCTATCTCCTTGATCTGGCGGGCAAGAGCGCGCAGGCGCTCGACATCCTGAGGTTTGCAGTTTATCATGGGTGACGTCCTCCTTGACAGTCATTGTGTTTTTGATTGGCCTCATTATAGCAACTATCTATTTCGACGTCAACTCCGGAGCGTTTTGGTAATTTTCACCCTGATTTTGTTTCAAAACGTTTTATTTATACCGTTTTTAATGAATTAAAACAGCTTATTACATCTGTCAAATGACATTTTACCGTTGTTTTGCATATTTAGCGTCTTTTGATTCAATAAAAAAGCCGCCTTCAGGCGGCCGTGCCGCAGCCTGAATCCTGCGGCGGGATTTTTTAAGGTATTTATATCTTTTTTCTCAAAGGCGCCCTTCAACTTACACAAAATCGCATTCTTACGCTTTACCCTGTATAAGCATCGTCTACTGTATTGCGTCAAAAGTCATTGTTGTTTTGAGTGTCCTGGCAAATGAAAACTGTTGGACAGCACAAACTCAAGTACTATTTTTATTGTTTTTCTCCATAATAAAATTGGTTAGGTACACGCCCCGGCGCAGCACCTGCTGCTCTTTTACAACCGCATAGCCTCTTTTTTCAAAAAAGCGCCGGGCCGTTAAGGAAGCGTGTGTGGTGATTTTGTCCGCCGTCTGTTCCAGCCTGTCGCAGAGGGCGGAGGCCACACCCCTGCGCTGAAAATCTTTATGGACGTACAGGCGGTCGAGATATCCGGTTTCATCAATGTCGCCGAAGCCCGCGATGGTATCGTCAATGAGCGCCACAAGGCTGTAATGCCCGCCCAGGGATGCGTCCCATTGGGCCAGCTCAACTTCTCCGGGAGCCCAGGCATTGAGCTGCTGCTCCGTGTAGTCTGCGGCGTTTACGGTGTGGACGGTGTTGAAAAACAGTTCCACCAGCTCCGCGCAGTCGGCGGAACGGTAGCTGCGTATGGTCATGGTTTGTCTCCTGTCGTGTTTTTCGTTATTAAAGCTGCCAATATGCTCCGCACCTAACTTTTCCTCTCCCCTAACAGGGGAGCAGCTTCTCTTAGTCGTGCGCAGTTCATCGCAGATAATTATACATCACCGCCCTTTAAAAATCCAGATACGATTTGTCCGCTTTACAATACCCTATACAGGTGATACAATCATTCTGTACCATAATATCAAGGAGAACAGCATATGAAAAGCATCCTGCTGATAGCCACCGGCGGCACCATTGCCTCCAAGCCCACAGACGCGGGGCTCACCCCCCGTATCACCTCCGAGGAGATCCTGAGCTATGTGCCCGAGGTGAAAAAAATATGCCGCGTCACCGCTATACAGCTTTATAATCTGGACAGCACCAATATGGACTACCACCATTGGACAGGCATAGCCCGGTGCATTAAAGAAAATTACGATGACTACGACGGCTTTGTGGTGACCCACGGCACGGATACCATGGCCTATACCGCCGCGGCCCTGTCATACATGGTGCAGAACAGCCGCAAGCCCATAGTCCTGACCGGCTCGCAGAAATCCATATATTTCCGTGATACCGACGCCAGGGGCAATCTTAAAAACGCCTTTCTTTACGCAGCCAGCGAAGGCGCCTGCGGCGTACATCTGGTGTTCGACAACAAGGTTATCCTCGGCACCCGCGCCCGCAAGACCTGCACCAAAAGCTACAACGCCTTCTCCAGCATAGACCACCCCAATGTGGCGGAGATACGGGACGGCCGCCTAATCTCCTTTGTGGAGGAGCACATCACCGCCCCGCGGCCGGACTTTTATCTGAATCTGAACCCAAGCATTTTTGTGTACCGCCTTATCCCCGGCGCGGACACTCAGATTTTCTCCTTCCTTAAGGAGCACTACGATGCTCTGGTGATTGCCTCCTTCGGCGTAGGCGGTGTGCCCTGCTATGAAAACGAGCGCTTTATTGACGCCATACAGGGCTGGCTCGCCTCCGGCAAAACTCTTGTCATGTCCACTCAG
The DNA here is from genome assembly GCA_050943935.1 of Candidatus Heteroscillospira sp. Lineage (GTDB taxonomy): Bacteria > Bacillota > Clostridia > Oscillospirales > Oscillospiraceae > Heteroscillospira. The sequence goes on from JBMNQC010000001.1 coordinate 199,311, forward strand.
GTGCCCCACGAGGGCAGCGACATGGCCGTGTACGAGGTGGGCTATGCAATAAAAAAGCGCTTTGAGCTTATTGAGGCCTACAATATGACTCAGGAAGCCATAGTCACCAAGCTCATGTGGGTGCTTGGTCAGACACGCGACAAGGACGAGATACGCCGTCTGTTTTATAAGCCCGTAGCCCGGGACATTCTTTAAATACGAAAGGAGCACAACATGGCTAACTATCCTACCCCCCATATCAACTGCACTCCCGATGATTTCGGCAAGACCGTACTGATGCCCGGAGACCCCCTCCGCGCGAAATTCATCGCAGAGAACTATCTGGAAAACGCTGTTCTGGTGAACAACGTCCGCGGCATACAGGGCTACACCGGCACCTATAAGGGCGTCCGTGTGTCCGTAATGGCTTCCGGCATGGGCATGCCCTCCATAGGCATTTACAGCTACGAGCTTTTTAATTTCTTCGGCGTTGAGAACATCATGCGCATAGGCTCTACTGGCTCCATGAGCGAAAAGGTGCATGTGCGCGACCTGGTGATAGGCATGGGCGCCTCCACCGACTCCAATTTTGTCCATCAGTATAATCTGCCCGGCCAGTTCGCCCCCATCGCCGACTACACCATGATGAAAACCGCCATCGGCTGTGCTGAGGAGCTTGGCGCCCGCTACCACGTGGGCAATGTGCTCTCCAGCGACGTATTCTACGGCGACGACCCCACTGCCAGCGCCAGATGGCAGAAAATGGGCGTGCTGTGCGTGGAGATGGAAGCGGCCGCCCTGTATATGAACGCCGCCCGGGCCGGCAAGCGCGCCCTGGGCATATTCACCGTTTCCGACCATCTGCTCACAGGCGAGGCCACCACCGCCGAGGAGCGCCAGACCTCCTTCACCCAGATGATGGAAGTTGCCCTGGAGACCGCCGTCCGTCTGGATACTCTGTAAATATTAAAAAATTTTTCTCATTTTTCTCGAAAACCCCTTTACATCCCCGCTCATATATGATAATATTTTATCACAAGCGCGAATTCTATTTGAAAAATATAAATATTTATCAAGGAGTGCCGAACTATGAAAATCGTCGTACTGGATGGATACAACAAGAACCCCGGCGACCTGAGCTGGGATCCCCTGATTGCAATGGGCGAAACCGAGATATATGATTTCACCGAGGACTGCGATGTTCTGGAGCGCATTAAAGACGCTCCCATCGTGCTCACCAATAAGGTTAAGATTACCCGGGAAATCATGGACAAGAACCCCCAGCTGAAGTACATAGGCGTGACCGCCACCGGCTACGACCCCGTTGACTGCGCCGCCGCCAAGGAGAAGGGCATAGTCGTTACCAACGTGCCCGTATACGGCACCGATTCCGTGGGTCAGCACGCCATCTCCATGCTGCTGGAAATCACCAACCGCGTGGCCCTGCACAATGAGTCCGTGCACGCAGGCGAGTGGATAACCAGCCGTGACTTCTGCTACTGGAAGGCCCCCCTCCACGAGCTGACCGACAAGACCATGGTAGTCATCGGCTACGGTCGCATTGGTCAGACCACCGGCCGCATTGCCAAGGCTCTGGGCATGAACGTCATCGCTGTGGACCAGTTCCACAACCCCAACGTCACCGACCCCTATATGGAGCTTGAAGAGGCTCTGCCCCTGGCCGACGTCATCTCCATGCACTGCGTTCTCAATGCCGAGAACCGCGGCATGATCAACAAGGACACCATCGCTCTCATGAAGCCCGGCGTTATCTTTATAAACTGCGCCCGCGGTCCCCTGGTCAACGAGCCCGACCTGGTGGAGGGCCTGAAGAGCGGCAAGGTGGGCTACGCCTGTCTGGACGTTATCTCCAAGGAGCCCATGGTCGAGGGCAGCGTGCTGCTGGACGCTCCCAACTGCATCATCACCCCCCACATCGCCGGATGCAGCGTGGAGGGCCGCGAGAGACTGCTGAACGTGGCTATGAACAACGTCAAGGCTTTCCTGGACGGCAAGCCCGAGAACGTCGTCAACGCCTAAATTTCACAGCAAATATTTCAAAACTCCCGCCTTTTGAAAGGCGGGAGTTTTTTCGTCTGCCTGTGTAGCAAAATTTAGACATCACCTTAGCGCCCTGATGATTGCATGAGGACTTTTACTGTGGTAACATGAATATATAGCACAATTTCGGCTTAAATTATTTCAGGAGGTTCGGCATGACTGACGAAAAAATTGCAGAAAAGCTGCGGCGCAATAAGGCATTTTATGAGATGCAGGACGTGGACCGCCCCCTTATGGGCTGCTATATAGGCGGCTGGGAGGGCCTGAGCAAATACTCCAACCGCGTCCATGAGTATATCACTCCCGGCATAGTATCCGCAGACGACATCACCACCGAGGCTTTTACCGAGTTCTACGACAACTTTCTCCCCAAGGTCTCCTATGAGAACGACGACTTTGTCCGCTGCCTGGAGCCTGTGAACCCCATCCCCTGGAGCGAGGCCGCCCTGGGCTGCCCCATACGCTTCACAGGCCAGAACTTCTGGACCGACCACATGGGCAAGGAGAAGTTCGACGCCCTTATGGATTCCGGAGCGGACATCTCCGAGAACAATCCCTGGATAAACAAGTATGTGGAGTTCATTGAGTTCCTCAAGGCACGCTATCCCGGCTACCCCGTGGGCCAGTCCATCATCCGCGGCTCCATAGATATGCTCTGCGCCGCCATAGGCGACCAGGAGGTCATCATGAACGCCATGGTTGAGCCTGAGTATATAGAGCGCGGGCTGCGCTTCTGCGAGAGCATACTCAACAAAATATGCGATGTGCAGGTTGAGCACTTCCCCAAGTATCACGGCGGCTACGGCATGGGCTACTACTCCGTGTGGATGGAAAAGCCCTCCGTGCGCATACAGCAGGACAATATCGCCCTCATGAACCCGGACATCTATGAGGAGCTCATCCACCCCTCCTGCCTGCGTCTGGCCAAGCACGCCCCCGGCTGCATCTTCCACACCCACGCCACCACCCACTATGTTATGGACAAGCTGGTGCAGAACCCCTATCTGGACATAGTTCAGGTCTCCAAGGACGCGGGAAGCGTGCCCATTGAGGAGATGATACGGGCCATGAAGATAATCCAGAAGGCCGGCAAGCCCATTCTGTTCAAGGGCGCCATAAACCGCGACGAGGCTCAGGCCATAGCCGATAACATAGACAAGCGCGGCCTCTGCCTGGGCATAGTCACCGACACCAACGAGACTGCCGACGAGGTTATGGATATGCTGAAGAGCATTAACTGGTGAGTTTTATATCAAAAAAGCGGGCATCTGTCCGCTTTTTTTATTATACTTTCCTCGTAGATTTTTTGTCAAAAATGTTGTGTTCCGACAAAAAATCTGATATATATATATATATATATATATATATATATATATACCAAACAAATATCTAAAACATCATCTTATTTCGGAGTAAATATAATGGTAATAGTCAGGAAAAAGCTGTCTGGAGCATTGCTCCGGTTTTTTTGTCTGTGCGTCGCTCTCACATTTCTGCCTCTGCCTCAGCACGCCGAGGCCACCCAGAAGGTGCGGGTGGGTTTTTACAGTAAAGACGGCTATCATACCGTGGATAACGCAGGAGTGCACAGCGGCTACGACTATGAATATCTGATGAAGCTGGCATCCTACACAGGCTGGGAATACGAGTTTGTGGAGGGTTCCTGGGCACAATGTAAAGAATGGCTTGAGAACGGCGAAATAGACCTGCTCACAGGCGTTGAAAAAGATTCCGAACGGCAGGACACAATGCTGTTTTCCGATGCGCCCACAATGTATGTCTGTGCAACTCTTATCCTCAGTCCCACAGTTGACTGCGATTACGAGGATTTTGAAGCTTTCAACGGCATGCACATAGGCACCGTGACCGGTTCGAACATGAGCCGCTCTCTGGCATCGTACAGCAACAAAAACGGCTTTGAATACTCGCCGGTATATTTTTCATCATCCGCCGAAATATTTAAGGCTTTGGATGTGGGCGAGATTGACGCAGCCTGTCTTGCCAGCAACCAAAACCTGAACAGATACAGCGCCGTGGCCTATTTCGGATACACACAATTTCACTATGCCGTATCCACCGCCCGCCCCGAGCTGCTGGTTCAGCTAAACGAAGCCATAGGCAGGCTGAACTCAGAGGACCGCGACTTTGCCCGCTCTCTTCAGGATAAATACTTTGCCGAGCCAAGTACCATAGCATTCACCCGGGAGGAACGGGAATTTATTGCGAACAGCGGCCCTGTAACCGTTGGCGTATATCCCGCCATGGGCAGGCTCTACTGCCAGTACGACAGTTCCAGCGGCGAGTGCAGCGGCATAATTATAGAAGCTCTTGAGCTTTTGGGCCGCCGCACCGGCCTGAGCTTTCGATATGAGGACGCCACCGGCACACTCCCCTGGGAGTATTTGCAGGAGCACCCCAACGCTCTGGCAGCCCCGCTGCTTCTGAACGAGCTGCTTGATTATACCCCGGACCATGGTGTGATATTTCTCAACCCCTTAGCAACCAGCCACATGAATATTATAACCCGCCCGGGTGAATCCGTGGCTTTGACCGATTCTTTCCGATTGGCGCTGTTGGTAGGCGACTATGCATACCAGCCGGTTCTGCGCTCCTATTTTCCCCAGGCTGAGATTGTCTCCTGCAGCAGCTACCGTGAGTGCCTTGAATTTACAGCCTCCGGCAAGGCGGACGCCGCTCTGGTCAGCGATATTATCAGCGTCTACGATATGCAGAGTCCGTATTTAAGCGAGCTGCAGGTAAGCCGCATTACCGGCGTGTCCGAATATCTCACCGCCGCTCTCAGCAAAGAGTCCTCTCCCCTCCTGTTGTCCATACTCAAAAAGGGAGTAGCCTCCATGAGTGAAAGCGACGTCCGTCAAATTATTGTAGACAACACGGTGGCCTTTCCGTATAAGCCAAGCGCCGATGAATGGATGTATCAGAACCGCCTGCCGCTGATTCTGGCCTCCATTGCCGGAATATTTGTGCTTACAAGCGCCGTATTGGTCGTAAAATCCCGCAAGCGGCGCATAGCGCTGCGGCTGGCAGATGAGCTGCACCGTTCCGACATGGAGCACCAGGCTCTTATGTTCCGCCAGGCCAACTTCGACGCGCTGACGGGGCTGTATAATCAAAACTACTTCTGCGCAAAGGCCAATGAGCTGCTCCGGGAGCATCCGGACACGGTGTATACTTTCCTGCGTATAAATATCAAAAAGTTTAAAATGATAAACGACCTGTACAGTCAGAAAGCCGGAGACGCCGTGCTGTGTGCCATCGCAGGCAGCCTGCGGGACACCATAGGCGACAGAGGTATTTACGGCAGACTGTATTCCGACCATTTCGCAGTCTGCCTGCAGGCGGAGCACGAGGAGCTGGAGGCCATTATGGACAAGTGCATCCAGTATCTGGAGCACGACGGTCAGCGCATCTGCATACAGATTGCCGTTGGTGTATATGTGAATTCCACTCATTGCGTCAATAGCGTGCAGGCACTGGACTATGCTCAGATTGCCCTGAACAGCAAAGCTGACAAGCCCGGCACTCTCTTCTTTTACCGTGACTCCGACCTGGAAAACCTGCGTTTTATCCAATGGATAACGAACGAGATGGAGCAGGCGCTTCGGGAAGAGCAGTTCCAGCCCTATCTTCAGCCTCAGTTTGACCTAGCCAGCGGAAAGCTGGTTGGCGCCGAGGCTCTAACCCGCTGGTTCAGTCCAACGCGCGGCAATATACCGCCCAATCATTTTATCCCGGTATTTGAGGAAAACGGATTCATCTACAAACTCGACTCATATATGTGCCGCAAAATCTGCGAGCTTCTCCGTGACTGGCACAGGGCCGGAAAAATTGTTCCCATCTCTGTTAATCTCTCCAAGTCTGAGCTTGAGAACCCCGAGCTTCCCTCTATGCTGATGGAGAATCTGGAGCGCTGCGGAGTACCGCCCAGGTATCTGCACCTTGAGATAACTGAATCCATGTTCTCTGAGAATCTGGAAAAATTTTCACAGCTGGTAGCAGCTTTGCAGCAGCACGGTTTTACTATTGAGATGGATGACTTCGGCAGCGGCTATTCAACGCTGAATATGCTCAAGGATGTGCCGGTAGATATTCTCAAGCTGGATATGCGCTTTTTTGCAGGAGAGCGCAACATGGGCAGAGGCGGCACCATCATAGAGTCCGTCATTCAAATGGCACATGCTCTGGGCATGCCCGTTGTAGCCGAGGGCGTAGAGACGCAGCGTGAAGCCGATTTCCTGAAAAGCGTAAATTGCGACATAGTTCAGGGATATCTATATGGACGTCCTATGCCAACAGCAGAGTTTGAATCATTCCTGAGCAGCAGCGAGGTGAGCGAAAAAAGCCTTCCCGCCGTCTCGGATATGGATATGGATATCTATTGGCGTGCAAACAAATATGATTTTCTTATCCAAAATGTGGATGTGCTGCTTTTTGACTACGACCCCGAATCTGGCTGCGCTGTGCTGACATCCTCAAGAAGCAAAAGCTGGGGCGAAAACCGCATGGTAGCAGACATTCTTAACCACCTTGATAAGAGCGGCTGGACCACACCGGACAGCGCCGCAGTACTGACCGCCGCCCTGAAGCGTGAAGCTCCGGAGCAGGAGACGTTTACCTTGCAGCTCAGTCCTTTGAAAAACGGACATTATGAGTCCTTTGAAGTGTGTATGCGCCGCTATATAAACGACGGCCAGCTGCGGCGGATTATAGCCGTGATTCAGCCGGAAATAAAATAGGAAAAGGCCAATCCCATGGGATTGGCCTTTTTATCATTTCCTAAGAATCTTTTCCATCGGCCTGCCCCTTGCAAGCTCGTCCACCATCTTGTCCAGACGGCGGATAAGGCGCATGGTCGGATCCTCTATACTCTCCACCCGCACTCCGCAGACGGAGCCTGTTATCTTCTCCGCCAGAGGATTTATTGCCGGAGCATTGCGGAAAAAGTCACCGTAGGCTATATCCGACGCTGCAAGCGTCTCCAGCTCCGCCGGACTGTAACCGGTGAGCCAGCAGGCAGCCTCATCCACCTCCAGCCTGGTTCTGCCCTTGCGCTCTGCCTTGGCCACAAGCAGCGGATAGACCTTCGACAGCTTCATTTGAAATACTTTTTCGTTTTCCATACCACTTTCCTCTTTCAGTTTTGCAGTATTTCCAGTATAATGGATCCATTATACCACTCGCGCAACCGTGATTTCAAGTAACTGGAGAGATACATATGACTACCGGCAAAACCAATCGCGCCAGGCTTATGCTTACCCTGTCCATGGGTGTTTTCGGCACCCTCGGGCTGTTTGTCAGAAATATTCCCCTGTCCTCCGGAGCTTTGGCTCTGTGCCGGGCGGTACTGGCCGTACTGCTCATAGGCGGATACCTGCTTATAACAGGCAATAAATTTCAGCCCTGTGCCCGGCGCAGCCTGCCTCTGCTGCTTCTGTCCGGCGTAGCCATGGGCTTCAACTGGATACTGCTGTTTGAGTCCTACAGGTATACTACTGTGTCCGTTGCAACGCTTAGCTATTATTTTGCCCCTGTACTGGTAACGGCGGTCTGTCCCCTGCTGTTTCGCGAGAAGCTGAGCTCCCGGCAGATTCTGTGCTTTTGTATGTCCACCCTGGGGCTGGCCCTGATAATAGGCGTGGGCAGCGTTAGCTCCTCCGACCTGCGCGGGATAATGTTCGGGCTGGGGGCCGCTGTGCTGTACGCCTCCGTAGTGCTGCTGAATAAATTCATCCGGGATGTGGCGGGCATACACCGCACCTTCCTGCAATTTCTTGCGGCGGCTCTGGTACTGCTGCCCTATGTGCTGTGCACCGGCGGGGTACAGCTGGACAGGCTGGACGGCTTTGGGCTTATAAATCTGCTGATAGTAGGACTTATTCATACAGGCGTGAACTATTGCCTTTATTTTTCGTCGCTGAAAGAGATTCCGGGCCAGGAGGCGGCCGTGCTCAGCTACGCAGATCCTCTGGTGGCGGTTCTGGTATCCGTGGCCTTTCTGGGCGAGAGCATCACACCCATGCAGATACTTGGCGGAGCGCTGATTTTGGGTTTTTCCTTTTTAAACGAAATCTGGGCACAGAAAAGCGCTGCCTGAGAAGTATTTTCTGTCAGGTACACGCCCCGACAGAAAATAATCTAAAACCTATTCGCCGCTCCGGCGGCGAACTCTGCGAGGCTTTTTACAAACTGAAGCGCAGGCTGACGCCTGCGCTTTTTATTTTATTTTCGGGCAGATGACGCCGCCGCGGAGAGTGCAGACATCGCCGTACAACTCCCGGAGCAGCCCATCGTTCATATTCTCCGACACCGCGCCCCTGGCAATAATCTCTCCCTCACGGAGCACCAGCACCCTGTCGCAGAACCACAGCACATGGTTTGGGTCGTGGGTGCAGACCAGTATGGTCTTGCCGGAGCTTCCCAGCTCCCTGAGTGTCTCCCATACTACCAGCTGGTTTTTGAAATCCAGAGCGGATGTGGGCTCATCCAGTATCATGATACCGCTGCCCTGGGCCAGAGCCCGGGCAATCAGCACCAGCTGTCTCTGCCCACCGGAGAGCCGGGTATAGGGTCTGTCGGCAATATCCGCTATCCCCACCCGCTCTATGGCCTCGGACGCGGCCTCTATATCGGCTCTGTCCGGGCCGCGGACACCGCCCAGATGGGGCGTGCGCCCCATGAGCACCACCTCCTCCACCGTGTAGGCAAAGGACACCGCATGCTCCTGCGGCACATAGCAGACCATTCGGCTCAGCTCACGGGGAGCTATGGAGCGCGTGCTTCTGCCGTTTATCTCTATGTCTCCGCTTCGGGGTGTGTAGATGCCCGCCAGGCATTTGAGCAGAGTGGTCTTTCCGCTGCCGTTTGGGCCGAAGAGGGCGTGTATTCCGCCCGGCTCAATATTGGCGGAGACGCCGTGGAGTATCTCCTGCTTTTCATAGGAAAAATGCAGCTTATTGAAACTCATTATACTATTCATTCCATGCCCACCTGCCTGTTCGTGCGCAGTAGATATATTAAGTAAGGTGCGCCAAGAATGGATGTGATGATGCTGACGGGTATCTCGCCCATTATCGCCGTGCGGGCGATGGTATCGCAGACAACAAGGAACATAGCACCCAGGCAGGCCGAGAATGGTATGGTATAGCGGTGGTCTGCCCCCAGTATCATGCGGCAGGCGTGGGGCACCATGAGGCCCACCCAGGAGATGATGCCCACATTGGCCACGGCGGCTGCTGTTATAAAAGTCGCTGTGCCCAGGGCCGTGAGCTTTAAAAGTCCCACCCGTATTCCCATAGTTCTGGCCTCCTGCTCGCCCATGGTGAGCACGTTGAGCTGCCAGCCCAGAGCCCACAGTATGCCTACGCTTACAAATACGCAGACGGCCAGAAAGCGCACGTCGCTCCATTTGGCGGTATAAAATCCGCCCATAAGCCAAAAGGATATTTCCCGCAGCTTGCTGTCCGGAGCTATGGTTTTTACAAGATTCAATATCGCCGTGAAAACGGAGCCGACTATAACTCCGGAGAGTATCAGGTTAACTAGAGGCGTCTCTCCCCGGCTGGTAGCCACACCGTAGGCCATAAGCATGGCGCCCACGGCAAATATAAAGGCCATGACGCTGACGGGAACTATGGTCTGGAGAAATACTATGGCTATGGCCGCGCCGCAGGCGGCGCCCGAGGACACCCCCAGAATATACGGCTCTACCAGCGGATTGCGGAACACGCCCTGAAACACGGTACCCGCCACAGCCAGGGCCGCTCCCGTGAGAGCCGCCAGCCAGATACGCGGCAGACGCACATCCCAGACTATGGTGGTGTAGCGTCCCTCTCCGGCCAGGGCAAGTCCCAGTTTTTCACCAAAAACACTCCCGACTTCACTCAGGGGAATACGCAGATTGCCCAGCGTGACGGATACCACCATCACGCTGAGCAGCAGAAACAGGGACAGCAATATAGTGCGCTTTTTCGCGGCGGCGCTTTTAAGTAAGGTGCTCTCATGCCGCATCAGGCGCACTCCTCCTTTGCAAGAGCCGGAGTCCAGGATATGCAGACATAGTGTGTCTCATCGCGAAACACCCAGCCATCCCCGGTGGCAATATAATTTTGGCGGATATAATCAGCCAGAACATCATCGTGTTTTCTGTCAGTCAGGCGCAGACGGCGGCGCAAGTCGCCCACGGCTGAGTCCATATCGGCAAAGCCGCGGTCAAAGCTGGTATCTTCCAGGTCCTCCACATCTGCTGATATGCCCATCTGGCTCAGCACGCCATACAGCACATCGCTCTTGGGCTGGGCATGAAACTCATATCCATGCACCGCCGGGTACAGATCAACCAGCAGCTTCTCCCAGGAGGCAAGGCCGCAGAACCAGTAGAGATACACCTTTTTGCGTGCGGCTTTGTCCATGGCGGCCAGAGCCGGAAGTATATCCGGCATATTCAGGGAATAGGAGGCTATTACATAGTCGTGCTCCGGAAAACCGGACACGGAGACATCCTCCCAGTTTCCGCAGACAGTACGGATATTATGTATATTTTCCCGGACGCAATGGCGGTGCATAAGATTGAGCATGGTATCGGATGGCTCTACCGCCGTCACGGCACGCACTTTCCCCGCCAGAGGCACGGCCAGCACGCCCGGGCCGCTGCCTATGTCCAGCACCGTGTCGGCAGGACCGAAAGGCAGGCCCTGCGCCCGCTCCGCGCCGTCAGACCATATTTTCTCCGAACGGTCGTAGTTCACGGCGCACTCCGGGTTATCCTTATAGGGATTGCCAATATTGGTTTTACGCTCCATGGCCTCGCGCCAGAGCTTCGCGTAATCGGTGTGTTCCATTAAAATTCCTCGTCATCCATCCAGTCCAGTTGCTGGACTGCTTTCAGCTCCTGGGCCTCTTCCTCGCTCAGGCCGTACAGGGCCATGTGGTAATCGTTGAGCCATTGGCCCACATTAATGTCCTCAAACTGCTCGGGATAGACGCTCTTGGCGGCTATAAGCAGTATAGTGGGCGCCTCCAGCCGGAAGTCGCCCCACCAGGTAAGCAGACCCACAGAGGCCACGTCTCCGTTGCGCACCGCGGTGACGCTCTCAAGGGGCGCGTACAGCTCGTCGGTGAGAAAAACCTGGGGCGTGGGGGATACGGTGCAGAGGATAATTTTATCCGGGTTCAGGGCAATAATCTGCTCGGCGGACACCTGGCGAATGGCCTCGTGCTTCGGGTGTACATTTTTTATATGGGCAATATCGGCGCTGAACTTGGCGTCACCGTAATTATCGCCCCAGACGGAACCGGTAAGCTCGCCGCCCTTGAGGCCGCCTATATACATGACGCTGGGCTTCTCCTCCTCGGGGATAGCCTCTGTACGCTCACTTATAAGGCTGATGGTCTCATCCATGAGCTTTACCACTTCCTCGGCGCGCTCGGTCTTTTCAAAGAGCTCACCCATGAGGCGTACGCCCTCGTACTGAGTCTCAAGGCTCACCTCATCGTAGCAGCCGGGCCCGTTCACCACCACCAGAGGGATATGCAGCTCGTTTTCTATTTTGTTTATGGCCTCGGCGGTTATCTCGCTGTCTTTTATATACTCGCTGTTGCGCAGTATCACAATGTCGGGGTCGGCGCCCACCAGGGTCTCGTAGTCCACCGCCGCGGTGGGATAGCCTATCTGGGGCAGCTCCAGCAGTTGGGGGCAGAGATACAGGCTGTCACGGGTCTTGGCATCCTCGGCGCCCTGTATGAGATCGCCGGAGGCGACTATTTTGTCCGCCACGCCCAGGGCTGTCATGGTCTGGACGAGAAAGCCCTTGTCCAGTATGGCCACGCGCTCTATTTTGTCGGGCAGGGTCACGGTGACGCCGCGCATATCGGTAACAGTGCGCGCCTCGGGTTTTTCAGGCTCTGCGCTGGGAGCCGGAGTGCTCTCAGGGGCAGAGCTTTCCCCGGCAGAACTTCCGGCACAGCCGGACAGGACGGCAAGCAGCATAACGCCCGCAAGCAGCAGAGCGACAAATCTTTTCAGTTTCATAAGAGTACACTCCCAGTTTTAAGTTGTTTTTAGTTTAACAAGACTATCAGACCGCCGCAAGCCCCCGTGGGGGATAGAATTTTCAATAAAATTGCAAAAAAGAGTGAAAAGGAGCGGCGGTCATAAGACATTTTTAAAGGTCAATCAAATAAATTCTTTCTCAAATCGCGCGTTGTGCGGCTTTGCTCCGAACCAAAGCCTCCCCTGTATAAGGGGAGGTGCCCAAAGGGCGGAGGGGTCGTCAATCCCTCAGTCAGCTTCGCTGACAGCTCCCTTTACACAAGGGAGCCTTGGGAGGATACCTGCTGCGCTTACCCATACAGCAAAAGGCCGGGTATCTAAAATACCCGACCTTTTACTGTTTTAAAAAACCGCCTAAAACGCTCTTTTTTGCATTATATGATCAATTCCACACGGCTACCCCGCTCACGGTCTTTACGCACAACTATCTGTTTGTCCACGCTGTCGGCAAGCTCCTGAACATGGGAGATTATTCCAACCAGGCGCCGTCCCTCGGTGAGGTCGGCCAAGGCTCTCAGAGCCTGACGCAGGGACTGCTCGTCCAGAGAGCCGAAGCCCTCATCGACGAACATGGTGTCCAGGCGTACTCCGCCGGCGTTGGACTGTATCTCGTCGGACAGTCCCAGGGCCAGAGACAGGGATGCCTTGAAGGACTCGCCGCCGGAGAGACTTCTCACGCTGCGCATGGAGCCGTTGTAATGGTCTATGACATCCAGCTCCAGTCCCGACTGGCTGCGGTTGTTCTCCGCCTCGGCGCGCCGCACCAGCTCATATTGTCCCCCGGACATGACCATAAAGCGGGTATTTGCCCGGGCGATAATTCGGTCAAAAAAGCTCATCTGGACGTAGGTCTCCAGCATTACCTTCTCCTTGCCGCTCAGATTGCCGTTGGCGGTATTGGACAGGGTACGAACCCAATTACGGCGCTTTTCCGTATCCCGCAGACGGGAAAGGTCTGCGCGTATGCCGCTCAGAGCGGCCCGGTTGGAGCTGAGGCGTGCCGCCAGGCGGGTATGTTCTTCATTCAGCTCCTGTCTGCGTCCCGCCAGCGCCTGACGCCTGGCACGGCATTCCTCAGCTTCCGGCGCCTCCGTGACGGAGAGCTGCTTTTCCAGAGCTTCCGCCCGCCCTCTCAGGCCGTCTGCCTCAGACCGGGCCGCCTGCCACATTTTTTCGGCGCCGGACATCTCCTCCAGCAGTCTGCCGCGGCGGCGCTCCAACTCCCCTATGGCGGCCTCGGCCTCCGCTTTGCCCGGATATTTCAGGCCATCGCGCAGCTTTTGCAGCCGTTTCCGCTGTCCTGCCGCTTTTTCCTCCAATACAGCGCAATTTTGTTTTGACGCGGCTCTGTCCCCCTCCAGAGCTCTCAGATTTTCCTCATTCAGGGGGAGCAGCTTTTCAAGCTCCGCGCAGCGCTCCCGGCGTCGCTGCGCGGCTTTCAGTTCATCCTCCAGAGCCGCCAGCTTATCTCCGGACAGGCGTATGGCCTCGTCAAGGCTGATATTTTCATCCGTGAGAGACGTCTCCCTCTCACGCAGGCTACTCTCCAGAGTGTTGACCGCGCCAAGCAGCTTTCCCGCCTCGGAGCTGCAGGAGGCCGCCTTCTCCCCCGCCGCCTCGCTGCGGCGCTTTGCCTCCTCCAGCTGGGCCTCACCGGGTGCCCCGTCTCTCAAGAGGGCTGGAGCGGGGTGCTCCAGCGAGCCACAGACGGGGCATGGCTCACAGTCGCGCAGGCCCGCGGCGAGAATACCCGCCTGCTCGTCCAGATAGGCACGATTCATATCCGACCACTGCTTATCCGCCAGACGCGCCTCCTCCGCGGCGGCCTTATATTCCCGCTGAGCTTCCGCCAGCTTTGCGGACAGAGCTTTCAGGTTGCTCCTTCCCGCGGAAATATCCCTGAGCCGGCGCAGGCGCTCCCGCTCTCTGTCCCGGTGATTTTCCAGCTGTTCCGGGCTGTCTCCCCCGCTCCGCAGGCGCTCCCGCTCATCGCGCAGGCTCTGCAGCTGTGTCTGCGCACAACTCATCCGCTGTTCCAGCTCTGCATGCCTGTTCTTTTGCTCCGACGCGGCCGTCATGGTATCGTCAAGCTGCTTCACGGCGCCGTCCAGTTCGTCATAGCGTCTCAGCTCATCGCGGGCCTTTGCGAGAACAGAGAGCAAGCTCTCGGCCTCCGGCGCATTTGCCCGCACACTATCCAGGGTGCTTTTGAGCTTCTCAGCCTCTCTTTCCCGCAGCTCCAGCTGCGCGCGCACCGCTGCAAGCTCCTCTTCCATTCGCCGGCGCGACTCCGCCATACCAATGACGGAATCCAGCTTTGCCAGCTGCTCATCAACATCAGCAAGCTCTGCCAGGGCAGCCTCATCCGACGCCGTGTCCGCTGCCAGCAGGCTTTCCAAACGCTCCGCGCACTCCTCCGGGGTACATTCCCCCAGCTGAGCGAGGCTCAGTTCCCCGCTGTCCGGAGTATCGGCCATTGATATGTATTGGCGTATGGCGCTCTCCAGCTTTTCACACCCGGCGGTAAGCTCACCCGAGGCGGCTTTCAGCCGCTCCTGCAGGGTCTGGTAACGCCCTGTGCGGAATATCTGGCGGAATATGGCCTTTCGCTCCTCTGTCGGAGCTATGAGCAGCTTCAGGAATTCCCCCTGAGCGATCATGGCCACTCTTGAAAACTGCTCCCGGCTCACGCCCATTATCTCAGTCACCGCAGCCGTTACCTCCCGGCTCTTTGTGATTATGCGGCCGTCTGGGTATGTAAGCTCCGCCTCGGCGCGCTGGAGCGTCACTCCCCCGCCCCGCTTTGCCGGGCGTGTGTACTCGGGATTCCGGCGCACGGTATAGGTCTTTCCGTCGTAGTCGAAAACCAGCTCCACCTCCGTAGGTGTTTCCGGGTCGGCGTATTTGCTGCGCAGCATGGCCGCATCCCGGCGCTCGCCGCTGGGCTCGCCGTACAGGGCATAGACTATGGCGTCGAATATGGTGGTCTTGCCCGCTCCCGTGTCGCCGGTTACCAGATACAGGCCGCTTTTGCCCAGTCTGTCCATATCCAGCACCGTGCGCCCGGCGTAGGGTCCGAAAGCGGACATGGTAAGTTTTATGGGTCTCATTGCTGCTCACCCCATATCTTTTCTATAAGCTCCGCCGTGTAGGCGCGCTGCTCATTGCTCATGGGAGCGTTGTTCTGCTTTTCGTACAGCTCGCCGAACAGCTCCAGAGGCGAGCGCTCCTCCGTATTTTCCGCGGCGGTGAGTGTGAGGCTTTCCCGTGTGCGCCTGTTGTCGTAGTCCAGCTTCATAAGTCCCTTATATATCACCCGCAGCTTGCCCACGGCATCCGGTATATCCTCCTCATCGGTGAGGGTGATGTGGGTGTAGTCCGTGCGCCAGTCGGTGTCGGCGTAAAAATCCCGGGCGGTTAGCTCCATATAGCTGCCCCGCAGCTCCGTCAGTTCCCGCAGGGGCTTGAGCGGTATGGTATCTATGCTCAGTCTGCCCTTCTCCCCCAGCACGGCCATGGTGATGCTCTTCTGCTGCCGCGCCTCGGAGAAGGAGTATTTGAGCGGCGTGCCGCAGTAGCGCATTTTGCCGCCAAGGGTCTGGGCGCTGTGGAGATGTCCCAGGGCCACGTAGTCAAAGCTGTCCAGCACCCCGGCAGAGACGCTGTCCGTGCCGCCAACGGATATATCCTCGGACTCACAGCGCTGGGCTCCGGTGACGAACTGGTGGGTCACGAGCACGTTGCGCTTTGATGTGTCGATATTCATGACTTCCACGGCCGCGGCCACAGCGTCCGTGTAGTTTTCTATCCCGGCGTCGGGAAACCAGCGGCGCACATGGGCGGGCTTTACAAACGGCAGCATATAGATGTTCACCGCGCCGTACTCGTCCTCCAGCCGTATGGGTTCAACATTTCCGTCATACACGGGGGCCAGATACACTCCGCTGCGGCGCATGAGGCGGCCTCCGAAGGCTATGCGCTCAGCCGAGTCGTGGTTGCCGGATATGATGAACACCGGCTTTCCCAGCTCCGACAGGTACACAAGAAAGGAGTCAAAAAGCTCCACCGCCTCCGCCGGCGGCACGGTCTTGTCATAGACGTCTCCTGCTATTATAACAGCGTCCGGCTTTTCGCGGGCAGCGGCATCGCATATCTGCCGCAGTATATAGGTTTGGTCCTCCAGCAGGGAAAACTCGTTCAGCCGCTTGCCAAGATGGAGGTCGGATAAGTGCATGAGCTTCATAGGCTGCTCCTCCGCAATAATGATACACACATTATAGCACAAAGCTCAAATTTAGTAAATTTTCTGTGACTGTGTTGCCTTTTCGCATTTTAGTGGTATGATATTTATTTAGGATAATTACAAAAAGGACGGATAGTTATGACCAAAATCGATATCGTCTCCGGCTTTCTTGGCGCCGGAAAAACCACTCTAATTAAAAAGCTGCTGGCCGAAGTATTCAAGGGCGAAAAGCTGGTGCTTATCGAAAACGAATTCGGTGAGATAAGCATAGACGGCGGTTTCCTGAAGGACTCCGGCGTGCAGATATCCGAGATGTCCTCCGGCTGCATCTGCTGCTCCCTGGTGGGTGATTTCGGCAAGGCGCTGAAGGAAGTGCAGGACACCTATAAGCCCGACCGCATACTCATAGAGCCCTCCGGCGTGGGCAAGCTCTCGGACGTTATCACCGCCGTGAAGAACACCATAGCCGACAACCCGGATATGCGCCTGAACAGCGCCGTAACCGTATGCGACGCCACCAAGGCGAAAATTTACATGAAGAACTTCGGCGAGTTTTACAACAACCAGGTGGAGAGCTCCGGGGCCATCATTCTCTCCCGCACTCAGAAGCTGAGCCAGGAGAAGCTGGAGAGCGCCGTGGCCCTGCTGCGGGAGAAAAACCCCGGCGCAGCCATACTCACCACCCCCTGGGACGAGCTGCCAGGCTCAGTCATACTCTTTGCCATGGAGCACAAGTCCCTGGCCGACCAGCTGATGGCAGAGGTGCACCACGAGCATGAGTGCGCAGACCCCAACTGTTCCTGCCATGAGCATCACCACGAGCATCATCACCACGAGCATGAGTGCGATGATCCCAACTGCTCCTGCCATGACCACGAGCACGAACATCACCATCACGACCATGAGTGCGATGATCCCAACTGCTCCTGCCACGACCATGAGCATCACCACCATCACCACGCCGACGAGGTGTTCACCAGCTGGGGTCGGGAGACTCCCAGACTCTTTACCCGGGACAAGCTTGACCATATTCTCTCCGAGCTGGACAGCGGGGCCTACGGTAAAATACTGCGCGCCAAGGGCATAGTCCCCGACGGCACCGGCTGGCTGGAGTTTGACTATGTGCCCGAGGAATACGAGGTCCGCCCAGGCGCGCCCGACTACACCGGACGCCTGTGCGTGATAGGCTCCCAGCTCCGTGAGGACAAGCTGACCGAGCTCTTCGGTCTGTAAGGAGGAGCAATGGAGATACCTGTTTATCTTGTCACCGGATTTCTTGATTCCGGCAAGACCACCTTTATAAACGGCATTTTCGAGGACGGCTTCGCCCGCGAGGACAAGACCCTGCTGCTGTGCTGCGAGGAGGGCGAGACCGAATACGAGGAGGCCGCCATGGACAATGTGACCGTGGTTCAGGTGGAGGAAGAGGAGCAGCTTACCGAGGCTTTCCTGCGGGAGTGCGAAAAAAAATATCGTCCCGCCCAGATACTTATAGAGTATAACGGCATGTGGCCGCTGGAAAAGGTATGCACCAAGGTACTGCCTAAAAACTGGATACTGTATCAGATACTCACCTTTGTGGACGCCCCCACATTTGAGCTGTACGCCAAGAACATGGGTCAGCTCATGATGGAAAAGGTAATGAACGCCGATATGCTGGTGTTCAACCGCTGTACCGAGGAGCTGAGGGACTCCCTGCGCCAGAGAAATCTGCGCATGGTGAACCGCCAGGGCGACATTTTTCTGGAATACCCCGACGGCTCCAATGAGCCCTATTCCACTGACGAGTGTCCCTTCGATCTGGAGCAGCCTGTTATAGACATTCCCGACGATGACTTCGGCCTGTGGTATGTGGACGTTATGGACAATCCCCAGCGCTACGAGGGCAAAACCGTGCACATGAAGCTGGTAATGGCCCACTCCTCCCGCTATCCCGGCGCCCATTGCCCCGGGCGTTTCGCCATGGTCTGCTGCGAAAACGATATTCAGTTCCTGGGTCTGCTGGCTAAGGGCGAAAATTTGGAGCGCTACCGTAACCGCGACTGGGTAGAGGTGACCGCCGACATGAGCGTGGAGGAGCACCCCGCATATCAGGGTATTGGTCCTGTTATGAACATCACGGCCATATCCGCCTGCGAAAAGCCCAAAAACGATGTGGTCAGCTTTTAAACACGCCCCCGGAGAGGTATAATGATACGGGAGGTGCCGTATGAAGCTTACTAAGAAAACCATAGCCGTATCAGCCGGAGCGCTGCTGTTCTCAGCCGCGCTCACCGGAGCAACTGCCTGCCTGATGGCCAGTACTGCCCTTGACCGGGAGGGGCCGAAAATCATGAAGAAGGTCGGCGGCCTTATCTCGCGCTCGCCTGTAGACGGCGAAACCGTAAAGCTCATACGGGCGGCCTCCGCCAGGCTGAGTGAGGCGGAAACGGAGCACATAAGCATACGCAGCCGGGACAATATCGAACTTGCCGGGCATTGGTATCCCTGCGAAAATCCAAAGCGAATAGTCATTGCCATGCATGGCTGGCGCTCATCCTGGACTGCGGATTTCGGCATGAGCGCCCCCTTTATGCACGACAACGGATGCAGCATACTGTTCGCTGAGCAGCGCGGCCAGAACGGCAGCGGGGGCGAGTGCATGGGCTTCGGTGTGACGGAGCGCTACGACTGTCTGGACTGGCTGAGCTATGTGGTAAGCTGTCTGTCGGACACTCTGCCCATATACCTCTGCGGCATATCCATGGGCGCTACCACGGTGCTTATGGCTTCCGGCCTGGAGCTGCCGGAAAATGTCCACGGCGTCATAGCCGACTGCGGCTTCACCTCGCCGGACGAAATATGGCAGCATATAGCGAGAAACAATCTCCACCTGGCATACAGCCTGTGCCGCCCCATAGCAGCCGGTATATATCAGCGGAAAAATCAGGCCTGCGCCTTTGACTGCTCCACCGAGAAAGCCCTATGTGACACACAGGTGCCCGTACTGTTCATTCACGGTACGGATGACCACTTTGTGCCCGTGGAAATGACCTACCGCAACTATATGGCCTGCGCAGGCCCCAAGCGCCTGCTGATAGTCCCCGGCGCGGAGCACGGCATGAGTTACCTGACAGACAAATCCGGCTATGAAAACGCAGTTATGAATTTCTGGCGCGAATTTGACTGATAACATCCGCAAAAAACGGTGCGGCCAAATGGGCCGCACCGTTTTTTTCTTTATGCCTGAACAGTTTCGGGCACTTTTTTCTTTTTTCTTCTGAAAACATGGCTGAGATTATCCACCACGGAGTAGTAAACCGGGGTGAATATTAGGGTGATTATGGTGGATATAATCATGCCGCTTATCATGGTAACGCCCATATCACTCATCATCTCGTTGGTATCTCCTATACCGAAGGCCATGGGTATGAGCGCAAGAATGGTTGTAAGCGTGGTCATCAGTACCGGGCGCACACGCAAAGGACAGGCATGGAGTATGGCGTCCTCACGGCTCTCGCCCCGCTCACGGCGAATCCTGATATAGTCCACCAGAATAATGGAGGCGTTTACCACCGTTCCGGCCAGCATAATGAGGGCCACCAGGGAAATCATGGAGACATCACGTCCGGTAACAGGCAGGGCGAACAGCGCTCCGGTAAAGGCCACAGGCAGTATCATCATTACTATAACGGGCATAAGGAAGGACTCGAACTGGGCCGCCAGAACGAAATAGACCAGCCCCATCGCCACCAGCAGAACCAGCAAAAGGTCTGTGAAGTTCTCCTGTATGTCCTGGGTGCTGCCGGTTATGGCGGCGTTATAGCCATCGGGCATCTGATAGTCATCAAGTATAGCCATGATGCTCTTGGTCATTTCCGTAGCATTGCCGCTTATAGTGTCGCCGGTTATGGATATCTGGCGGGACTGGTCCACACGGGTAATGCTCTGGGGCGCCTGCTCTATGCTCACCTGCGCCACGGACGCCAGAGGCACGTAGCCGCTGTAACTGGAAGCTATGGGCATACTTCTGAGCGCATCAAGACTTTTTGCAGCGCTGCCGTCGCCCTTCACCACCACATCCAGTTCCCGGTTGTTTATAGTTACGGTAGTCGCCGTTGTACCTGTAAGTTCTGCTCTCACAGCGGAGCCTATAGCTGCTGCGGTCAGTCCGTACTGTGAAGCAGTCTCACGGTTCACAGTCACCTTCACCTGAGGCACCTGTTCAGTCAGAGAGCTCTCCACATTCACGGCGTCGGGCAGAGCCGATATGCGCTCGGCCAGCTCATCGGCTATCATAGCCAGCGTATCGTAGTCCTCACCCGAAATATCCACGCTTATATCGTTGCCGCTGCCGGCCATTGCGGCCATTCCCGTGGAGTCCACAGTTATCTCACAGCCCGCTATATCCTTGAGCAAAGGACGCAACTCATCCGCCACCTGACGACTGCTGCGGCTGCGCTCGCTCTTATCCACCAGACTGAGATTAACAGATGCGGACTCGCTCTGAGCCATGTAGTACATCTCTTCCAGTTCCGGAACATTTTTCTCAACTATGCCCGCTATGCGGTTTGCAATATCCGTAGTCTCCTCAGTCTCGGAGCCTATGGGCATGCTTACGCTTATGGCCACCATGCCCTGGTCCATTTCCGGCAAAAGCACCGTATTCGTGGAGCTTATTGACAGCGCAAATATAACCACCAGCGCAACGGAGGCTATCATTCCCTGACCGAGATGGTGCACAAAATAGTTCAGCACGCGCTGATAGCCGCTCATGAACTTATCATACAGCGACTCCTTTTTCTCACGGCCGGCGTTGCGCAGCTTTTCGCGGCGCACTCTGTCCTCGTCCAGCATCATGTAGCACAGCAGCGGCACCAGGGTCAGGGATATTACCATAGAGGCCAGAATAAGGAATGCTATCGTAAGGCAGAAGTCCTTAAAAAGCATTCCCGCCATTCCGCCGGTAAGACCCAGGGGTACAAACACGGCGGCGGTAGTGAGGGTAGAAGCAACTACGGAAGATATCACTTCATTGGTGCCCTCCACACAGGCCTCCATGCGCTTATGGCCTTCTGCTGCATAGCGGTATATATTTTCCAGCACAACAATGGAGTTATCCACTATCATGCCAACGCCCATGGCAATGCCGCCAAGGCTCATCATGTTCATGGTAAGGCCGCAGGCATACATCAGTATAAACACGCTGAAAATACACACGGGCATGGATATGACTATGGACATGGTGGCGCTGAAGCGTCTCAGGAACAGGAACACCACTATGGCTGCCAAAATAACTCCGAGGATTATGTTCTGCAGAGCGGAATTCACAGCCAGCATAATGTAGTCCGTGGCAAGATAGGGCGTGGAATACACAATGGCGGGATTTTTTTCGCTCAGTTCTTCCATACGCTTTGCAACGTCGCTGGCTGTGCCCGCCTCGTTTGAGCCGGACTGCTTGGATACCTGGAGCAGCACGCAGTTGGTATCGTTCAGGCGGGCTATTGTATCAGACTCTGAGGCGTGCAGGCTCACATCCGCTACCTCGCTCAGGCGCACAGTACCGCCTGTGGGCAGCGCCAGGAGCATATTGGCCACATCATCCACAGACTGGAATTTGGCATCTGTACTTACGGTGAGGGTTTTGTCGCCGTTATTCATATCGCCGCCTGGATAGAGCAGATTCTCTGCGGTGAGGAACTGGCCTATGTAGGCGTTGGATATTCCAAAGCCCGCAGCCTTGGCGGAATCAATCTCAACGGTTATCTCCTGGCTTACTCCGCCGAAGATGCTTACTGAGGCCACGCCCTCAACGCGCTCCAGAGCGGGAACCACTATATCCTCAGCCAGATTCTGCAGCTGTGCCAGATCTTCTCCGGCTAGAGCTATCATAGCGGTAGGCATCAGCTCGCTGATGTTCATATTCATAATGGTCGGTTCCATGGCGCCGTCAGGCAGAGAAAGCTGGTCGAATTTTTCACGCAGCTTAGTGGCGGCAATATCCAGATTGGTATCCTCGGCATAAGTTATCATCAGCTGACTTACGCTGTCCGACGATGTGGAGCTTACTTCCTCCACACCCGGCACGGACATTATGGCCGACTCCAGCGGACGGGTTATGAGCTCTTCCATATCGCTGGGACTGGCTCCGCTGTAGTAGCATACCACAACAGCCATGGGCGCATCCATATCCGGCATCAGCGCCATCTGGAGTTGGGAGGAAAATGCCACGCCGAATACGAGTACCATTATTACCGCAAGCAGGGTCGCCACCTTGTGGCGGATACAAAACTTAGCAATACTCATGCCGGCTTAGTCCTCCGCGGACACGATGCGCACAGCGTCGCCGTCCTTAAGATAGGTCTGGCCGACCGTGACCAGCACTTCTCCCTCATTGAGGCCGGACTTGATTTCTGTAATGCCGTCTCCGGTCAGGCCGGTCTGAACCACAACATCGCGGGCCGTATTGTCCTCAACCACGAACACATGCTGCTCGGAGCCTATTGTAAGTATGGCCTGAGTGGGCACCACCACGGCGTTCTCCACCGTGTCTGTATGGAAGGTTACGTCTGCAAACATGCCGGAGAGCAGTCCGGCAGCGCCATCCGGCACCGATACGGTGACGGTGTAGAGCTTGGTCTGCATATTGGCGGTCTGGTCAACAGAGCGGATACTGCCGGACAGGCTCTGGCCTATGGAGGACACATAGACATCCACCTCGTCTCCTATGGTCAGCTTTGGCACCAGAGTTTCGGACACGGAGACCGTGACCTTCATCTCCCCCGCTCCGGTGACCACCGCAACGGGCATGGTGTTGGATATGTAGCTGTTTTCCGCGGCGGAAACAGCCGCCACGGTACCGTCTATGGGGGCGAGCACATTGCCCTGTGAATCCACGTTTTCAAGCAGGCCGTCCAGTTGTTCCAGAGACGACTTGGCGTTTTCCATCGCAGTCTGGAGCTGAGACAGGGTGGCGTTGCGCTGGGCTATGGCGCTCTGAAGACTGAGATTTGCGCTATCTATCTCGGCCTGTGAGGCCGCGCCTATGGCATACAGAGCCTGCAGGTCGTTCACATTCTTTTCCAGCAGGGCTATCTGGCTTGAGAATACCGCCGTCTGGTCGGCATAGCTCTGGGCGGAGGAGTTATAGCTGGCGCTGGCCGCATTATAGCTGGCCAGGGTGCTGCCCAGGTCAAGAGTACATATCTTGTCGCCCTGGCTTACCGTATCGCCCGCCTCAACATACACGGCGGTGCACTTGGCATTTGCCGCTATAAATATACTGCGCTCGTCTCCGGCGCTCACCTTGCCGGATATCTTGTTCTCGCTGGAAATATCCTGCACTCCGACAGTCTCTACCTGAACGGCCACTCCGCTGTCGGTTTCGGGTTCGTTTTCGGCCGCCTCGGCATTATCGGAGCAGCCGGACAGACCCAGCAGCAGCGCCGCCGCGGCGGCAAAAATAAGCAGTTTTCTTTTCATAACACAGAACCTCCAAATCAGTTCAGAATGCCGTGCTCTACAGCCCAGCGGTAATTATTGTACGCGGAAAACAGATTTACCTCCGCAGATGTCACACTATCCTCGGCCTTTGCCACCTTGTCTTTTGCATCCAGCAGCTCATTGTACGAGATGCTGCCCTGGTCGTATTTCATCTGCACCACGGCAAGCTGGTTCTTTTCCAGTTCGAGAGAGGTTTTGGCCGCCTCCAGCACCTGGCGGTAGTCCTTTACCTGGTAAAACAGCGCACGGAAATTGGCCTCGTAGGTCTGCACCACACCGTCATACTGGTACTGTGCCGCCTGCCAGACATGCTGTGCGGCCACATACTCGTATTTATTAGTGTTGTGGTGATACTCGTCCCCGGCGTCCTCATAGTCCTCCCGGGCATCCTCCAGGACGTTTTTCGCATCCAGCAGGCTGTAGCTGGCGGCCTTGGCGCTTATGAGGTCTTTATCCAGCTCCATAGCGGCAAGCTTATCATCAGACACCGTGGGCAAGGATTTAAGGCTGAGCTCACCGGTTATAGTCTCGCCTACCATCATCTGCATCTGCATATTATAAGTCTTTATGTTCATCTTCAGAGTATCTATACCGCTCACCAGACTGGCACGTCCGGCACGGACCTGTTCCAGCTGAAGGGCGGAAATCTGCCCTAACTGGTAGCGCAGCTCCATCTCCTTCAAAGTGCGGTCGGTGCTCTGAAGCTGGCGCTCAAGCTGCTCCAGATTGCGGTTCATATCCTGCAGGGCCACATACAGGCTCTCGCCGGCCATAAGTATCTGGTTCTCAGCGTTTTTCATCATTTTAATTTTGTCGGAGTTGTCCTTCTGGAGCTTGCCCTCGCGCAGGTCGTCGTAGGTGCTCTTAAGCGCATCGTAGGCCTGCTGCAGGCTTGCTCCGGTGTAGCTGTCCTTGATATAGACCATGTTCATCCATTGCAGGTCCGCCGTATCGTTGAGCTTATCCCGCACGTCCTCGGTCATCTTATCATAGTCGATAGCTTCGACAGCAGCTATATTCTCCTCAAGCACCAGGAGATTTTTGTTGTTCTCCAGCATTCTCGCGCCAAGATTGGCAAAGGAGAGCTCCCCCTCGGCATCCGGAGTGACGGCGCCGCTCTCAGTATTGGGGTGGCCCTGAGTGAGAGAGGCGGATATCTGCACCGCCACAGGACGCGCATTGGCGCTGTCCGCCGCCAGAGCGGGTACGCTGAGGGCAGAAAAGACCGACGCGGCGGCCAGCAGCACGGCAAGTTTCTTTTTCATATCTGGTTCCTCCCATTGGCAGCGGCGCAGCTCACTCCCGAACCGCAGAAGCTGCCGTATTGAATAATTCCCATATCTGTCTCCAGATTGCGTCTGGCCGTCTCTCTGGTCTGCATTCCCATCAGCACGCCTATTACGGCTGACGCCGTTATCTTCACCAGCAAGCCGTACAGTCTGTCCAGAAACTGCTGGTCGCTTTGGCGCATAAGGGACGTATCCGCATAGCGGTCAAAGGTTTCGCGCAGGCGGTCAGGCACCTCAAGCACCGCAGACTGCAGGTCTATGCCGGGATTCAGTCTGCCGAAGTCCATGCAGCGCTGCACCTCCGGATTTATTTCTCCGCTCTCTTTTATAATTTTATCGTACATTTTCAGCGGCACGCTAAAAATGTTGCCGCCGGAATCCCGCAGCTCTCCGCGGAAGAGCATAGTGAAATAAAGCTTGATGTCACCGATAAGATATTGCAGCAAATCGTCCTTATCCTTAAAATACTGATAAAAGCTGCCTCTGGGTATACCCGCGTCCTGAATTATGCGGTTTATGGATGTTTCCGTCAGCTTTGTGCGGGTAAATTCCCGCCATGCCGCCTCTATAAGCCTCTGTTTTTTCTCCTCAGGCAGTCTGAAAAAAGTGCCCGTCGGCATCTGTGACCCTCCTGTTCCGAAATATGACAGTCTGTCGCAAAATGACAACCTGTCATATGATTATACGCAGGAGGCCGTAAAGTGTCAATAGGCCCTATGTGAATATTTCGTTAATATTCCAAACATGGAAAAGCGCCCCCAAAAGGAGGCGCTTCCGAAGCGTTTACGCTCTATAATCTCATGTTGAGCATAGCGGGGAGAGCGGTGCTGATTGGCTCGAAGAATGTTACCAGCAGAACCACCACAACCAAGGCTACAATGAAGGGTATAACCTTTTTGGTGATTGCCTCCAGATTTATATCCGCCACACCGCAGGCCACGAACAGGCAGCAGCCGAAGGGAGGAGTAATCATGCCCACAGCCAGGGTGACGCAGATTATCATACCGAAGTGGACGGGGTTCACGCCCACCTGCTCAATAATGGGGAAGAAAATGGGAACCAGGATTATAAGGGCCGCGACAGTGTCCATAAAGGTGCCGACTATCAGCAGCACGATATCAATGAGCAGCAGGATGACCCACTTGTTGGTGGAGATGCCAAGAATAAATTTCGCGACCATATCGGGGATACGGTTGTAGGTTAGCACATAGCCGAACAGGTTCGCGGCGCAGATGAGCAGCAGGACCTGAGCTGTGCTGACAGAGGAGTCTTTCAAAATCTGAATCAGAGATTTAAAGGAGATATTGCGGTATACAAAAGCGCCCACAACCAGGCCGTAAACAACGGCCACAACGGCGGCCTCGGTAGGTGTGAACTTGCCGCTGTAAATACCGCCCAGTACAATGACAGGCATAAGTATGGCCAGTATAGCGGATTTAAAGCTGCGCCATATCTCGCCCAGACCGGCCCTGTTGTCCTCACGGTAGCCGTTTTTCTTGGAGATAAAATACACAACGACCATTAGGGCCAGACCCATCAGCAGTCCGGGACCGAAGCCCGCAATGAACAGGGTACTGATGGAGGCTCCTGTGAGGATGCCGTATGTAACAAAGGGAATACTGGGCGGAATGATAACGCCTATGGTACCTCCGGCGGCGTTTATTGCCGCGGCGAAGTCTTTATCATATTTGCGCTTTACCATTTCGGGAATCATAATACCGCCTATAGCCGCGGTGGTGGCGGCAGAGGAGCCGGAGATGGCGGCGAAGAACATACAGGCAGCGATGGAAACCAGTCCCAGTCCACCGGAAAAACGTCCGATAAGGGAGTTTGCAAAGGCTATCAGCCGCTCTGATATGCCTCCCTGGCTCATCAAAGTACCGGCGAGAATGAAGAACGGCACCGCCATAAAGGAGAAGGAATCACAGGCAGTAAACAGGCGCTTGGGCACAAAATCCAGAGGAATGCCGCTCATAATCATAGCCGGAATGGACGAGAGAATAAGCGCGTAGGCTATGGGGACTTTCATCATAAACAGCACAATAAGTGTGCCGAAAATAACAAGAGCAATCATACCGGAATTCACAGGCCGTTCACCTCCTGACCGTTATTCTTTCTGAACAGGTCCACAATACAGTCTACTGTATTGTTTATAAACTGTATTGTCATAAGGCCTCCGCCCAGTACCATCGAAAAATAGGCGTAACCCATAGGTATACGCATGGCGGGAGTTTTCTGCATCATGGTGATGTCAACCAGCCTCATGCCGTAATAGAGAATAATTCCGCAGCAGACAAGGCACAGCAGATTGGCCAGTATTTCCACCGCATCCTGCACCTTGCGCGGGAATTTGCCGGTGACAAATTCAATGGCAATATGGGATTTTTTCTTGACGCCTATACTGGCGCCCACATAGCACAGATAGACCATCAGATAGCGTGCAAGCTCCTCAGACCATTTAATGGAGCCGGCAGTGAGTCGCGCCACGACCTGCGCAAATACGACGACTGTCATGGTTGCCATAACGACGGCCAGAAAGTACATGGTAACAGTTTCCAGCGCATCGCTCAGCTTATGCAGCCATTTCATGGCAGCACTTCCTTTCTCTTTTCAATCATATCATTCAAAAGACCGCTCCACCGGGGAAAACCGGTAGAGCGGTCAACTGACCCCTTTGTGGGAAACTATTATGTTATACGGAGCTTAGAACTGGTAGTTGCGGATTGCGTCTATGTTCTCCTGACCGAACTGCTCAGCGAACTCATCATACACGCCGGACAGGGCCTCCTGGAACAGGGCAATGTCGGGATAAGTAACCTCAAGACCGGCCTGCTCCATCTCGGCAATCTGCTCGGCCTCGCCGTCCTCGCAGAGGCCTCTCTCATAATCGGCCACTTCCTTGGAAGCGTCCAGGAGGATCTGCTGCTGTTCGGGCGTGAGCTTGTCCATAGTGCTCTTGGAGAAGAGAATCATGGAGGCGGAATAGACGTGGTTGGTGATAGCCAGATACTGCTGGGCCTCATACACGGCGTTGGAGTAGATAACGGCAATGGGGTTCTCCTGACCGTCGATAACTCCCTGCTGCAGAGCTGAGAACACCTCGCTCCATGCCATGGGAGTGGGGTCCATGCCCAGAGCGGAGAAAGCAGCGATATGAGCCTGGTTTTCCATGCATCTGAGCTTCAGGCCCTTGCAGTCCTCGGGGGTGTTGATGGGGTGCTTGGAGTTGGTCATCTCGCGGAAGCCGTTCTCCCAGAAAGCGCCGCCCACGATGCCCAGGTCGCCCAGTTTATCCATGAGGTTCTGGCCGATCTCACCGTCCAGAACAGCGTGTGCGTGGTCATAGCCGGAGAACAGGTAGGGCAGGTCGAGAATCAGATAATCCTCAATGAAGTTGCCCAGAGGGCCGGTGGAGGAGACGGCAATATCCAGAGTGCCCATCTGCAGATCCTCAATATTGGCACGCTCGTCGCCAAGCTGAGCGTTTGCGAAGATATCAATCTTAATCTGACCGTTGGTTCTCTCAGATACAAGCTCGGCAAACTTCTCAAGGCCCATATTATAGGGGTGGGAAGGTGCGGTGGAGCTGGAGGCGCGCAGGGTAATAACCTCGCCGCCGGCCTCTGGAGCCGTGCTCTCGGGGCTGCTGGTGCCGCCGGCCTCAGGGGCCGTGCTCTCGGGAGCCGTTTCGCCGCCGCAGGCGGTCATGCCCAGAACCATAGCCAGGCACAGAAGCATTGCAAGAATCCTTTTCATCTTTTTTTACTCCTTTTACTGCTTTATTTAATTGTTAAAAACAATTACAAAACAAAACCCACCGCTTTGCGAGCTGCTTAGCTGCGGCGCATACGGCAGATATACACAGGTCCGCAAATTTCATTGTAGTATTTTACAGTTGTTCATATTCTCTACACATCTTTTGTGCGCCATGTATAATTGAAATCAAAGACTATCTGTAATTTTTGTGGTTTTATTATGTAACCAGCCAAGTGAACTGTCAACACCTTTATATATTTTTCTTAGCTTTGAATCAAAGCAAGCAAAAGAGAGGTCATACCGCTGTATATTATTTACAAAAATTCTTACCAGTTAAAACCATTTGTCTGAGCTTTTCAAGGCAATACCGCACAGAGAAGTCAGACCCCCTCCGCTAAGCTGACAAACTATCTCCCATATGCTGCCTAAACTCCGCCGCCCGTAATGCCATACCGATAATACACAGAAGAAATATCAAAATTTTTTATGGAGATTCTTTGTGATATACTACAATCGGCTGACAGCAGATACCTGCATATTACGTGGCGCCGCATATGTATTGCCCGCAAATCACACTTGGCGGCTCAGGCCTCTTTAAACATTTTCAGTTTCCATATTGACATACCTAGAGTTTCGATGTATTATATACCTAGAATTTCTAGGTATAAGGAGGCTGTACCATGAAGCAGAATATGGAACACACACGGCTGCTTGTGCTGAGTCTGCTGCAAGGCGGCGATATGTACGGCTATCAGATGATAGCCGAGCTGGAGCGCAGATTCGACAAGACTTTTTCCATGAAGGAGGGCACCCTCTACCCCATACTCCGCGCTCTGGAAAACGAGGGGGCGCTTAAGTCCTACAATCAGGAGACTCCCGCCGGGCGGGTGCGCAAATACTACCGGCTGACAAAAAAAGGCAGCGCCCTTCTGAAGGAAGAGACGGAGCGATGGAGGGCGTATGAGAAGGCCATAAACTCGGTAGTCGGCCTTGTGTCCGTCTGAGGTAAGGCTATGGACAGGTTTGAGGACTTCTGCCGGAGCGTGCTGAAAAGCGCTACCCGGGCCACAGGCGACGAGCAGGCGGAGATAAGCCGGGAGCTGACCGCTCATATGGAGGACCACTACGACGCTCTCATAGAGCGCGGCGTTCCACCGGATGAGGCTGTGCAGCGCTCTGTGAGCGAGATGGGCGACCCGGAGGAGCTGGGCAGGCAGCTAAACGCCACTCTGAATCCCTTCTGGCTGATACTGGGCCGCCTCTGCGTCATAGCGTCCACACTCATTATCATAGGCGCCCTGCTGCCCAGCCTGGCGGGACTTTACACCGTGTGGAACAATATTGAGGCGCGCTTTGCCGACTCCGGGGACTTCAACAGCCGCAACGACCAGGAGATAGTCTACACAGACTGCGACATAGAGTTTGAGGTGGAGGGACACATAATACGCATAGTCCGCTACGGCACCGCCATAAGTCAGGACGGCGACTACGGAGTACATATAGACGCCCTTGCCTACACGAAAAATCCCTTTGAACACTGCAACAGCAATTTGCTCTACAACATAGAGATATACGGCATGGACCGCACCTCCGGCGGAGGACACTCCACCGCGGGCGGCGCGTACTGGGACAGCTTCACGCCTCTGGCCAAGGGCACGGACACCGCCATCCTCACCTTCGACCTCTACAGCTACCACTATGAGACTGTGCTCACTCTGGATTGGGGGGACGCCGCATGAAACGGAAACGCACATACACCCGCCGCGGGAAAGCCTTCCGACGGCTGAGCTTTCTGCTCATTCTCCTGCTGCTGGGCCACATCACCGGGGTGTACTATGTTCTGCCCTCCCAGGCTCTCCATTCCCTGGTGCGCAGGGAGGCCGTGGGGGATGTGGACATAGTGCGCACCCTGTACGACCCGGAGCTGCGTGGCACGCCCCTTATGCGCTACTATCTCTGCGAAAACGACGATGTGCTGATGCTGGGCGGCACCCGCTTTTATTTCAGCATGGGCTGGCAGTACGACTTTGCCGCCACGGCATCCATGGCCGGGGACGCGCCTGTGAAGGCCGGAGGCCAGAGCTTCTCCCGGGACGGTGAGGACAAGGCCCTATACGTATTCGGCAGGGTCGACGACCCCAGGGCCGCGCGAGTCACCGTGGAGACGGAATATTACATCCGGTACGGCGGAGATATTCGGCAGGACAGCGAGCTGTATCCACTCTCTGTGGAGATACCCGCCGGGGCCTATACGGAGCACGAGGGAAAAACCTATTTTCTCTACCGGGCAGATGAAATAGCAAACCCGGACTTTCAGCTTGACCCCGGCGACAAGGTGAGGTATGTTGGGCAATACAATCTGCGCTGCTATGACGCGGAGGGAGCATTGCTGGGCGAAACAAGAGACATACCCATGAGCTGGACACATTTCGGATAAATATAAACGCCCCGGGAGCTTGCTGAAAATCTCCCGGGGCGTGGTTTATTATAATTTAGTGAGCGCTCCCACTTTGGGCGGCAGCTCTGCGGGGTTCAGATTGCGCAGGGCGCAGTAGCGCTCAAGGAAATCCCGGGCCTGTGCCTCTCCCGGTGTGTACCGGCGCATATCAGCTATGTCCCTGAGGATCTGGGCGCACTCGGTGTCACCAAGATAGCGGAACAGGCCCGTGCCCCAGAAGCATTTATCGGCGCTGTTGGCATTTGCGTGGTAGTCCCAGTAGCGCAGCTTTTCGGCCTCGGCGGAAGTGAGCTCAATGCGGTAGTCCCCGTGAGCGCTGACGTATCCCTCGTCCCGCTCATTGCCCTCAAAGTTCTCGGCTATGAGGAACACGGCAAAGATAAGGCGCTGCTCCTCCGAAGTGTGGGGCCTGCGGGTGGTGAGCACGGCCAGAGAGTTGGTACGGGCCTCTTTCATGCCCCGGCGGCGGCCCGCCCGCTCATCGGTCTGGTCGGCGCCAGCGTATGCCCGCCAGTCCAGGAGCATGGTGCTCTCGTAGCAGACAAAGCCGTCCTTAAAGACCCGGCTCAGTTCATCCCGGTCGGCTTTGCCCTCTATATACTCACGGCAGACGCTGTTCGTGCACCAGCGGCGCTTGGCCCTGTTCACATTGTAGCGTATGGCCTCGTCGCTGCACACGCCCTGATAGCCTATGTGGCCGCAATCCGAGCCGCCGTCGCACCAGTTGCATTTGAATGCCACGTTGGCGCTTAGCTCTGCGCGGCTGCGCTGCTCCTCCTGAGTTTTCACCCTGGCGGCGGAAAAGCGCTGCTGCTCCTGTTCCCTGCGTTGGGAAGCCAGGCTCTCCACATAAGCTTTGGCAGCCTCGTCTTCGATTATGTAGCTGTTCAGAAAGGCATCGGGGAAACCCACGGTCACGCTTTTCTCACCAAGCCGCAAATATATCTTGTCCCCGCAGCAATTCTCTACTATCCCCTCGCCCAAAAAGCGATTGCGTACTTTTATGCCCATTAAATCCATAATCTACCTCACCCGGACGCCGCGGAAGGTGCTGCCCACGCAGTCGCAGGTGGCGGTGCCCGCCGTCAGCTCCGTGAGAGCATCACGGAAGGCGGGGGACTTTTCCTGACTGAGCAGCGTTTCAAGCAGCACATCCGTGCCGAAATCCGTATTCTGTATAACGGCGCCGTTATCCTCCAGGAGGCGGCGCACCCTCTCGAACTGGTTGTAGGCGCAGGAGATGAGCAGCTCGTCCCAGCTGTCCATGCGGCTTATCCCGGCGGCGTCCAGAGCCAGCTTGGCGGTGTTGGAATAGGCGCGCACCAGGCCGCCCGCTCCCAGCAGCACGCCGCCGAAATAGCGGGTGACCACGCAGCAGACGTTTTTTATATCCTCGGCGCGGAACACGTTCAGCGTGGGCATGCCGGAGGTGCCCCCCGGCTCGCCGTCGTCGCTGTAGCGCATTATGCCGCCCTCAAGCATGATATAGGCGTAGACGTTGTGGGTGGCGTCCCAATGCTTCTCGCGCATCTCCTTTACCCGGGCTATGGCCTCGGCCTCGTCCTCCACGGGCCAGACCCGGCCTATGAAGCGGGAGCGTTTTTCTACAAACTCCGCCTCGCCGTAGCCGTGGGGCACAAGATAGCTTTTCACTTCTCCCACTCCTCGCGCAGGTCGGGCACATCGCTCCAGACCGCGTATTCGCGCACACGGCCCCACAGGCCGGGCTTCATGGACACTTCCACCTCTATGCCCTCGGGCACATAGTCCACTTTGGACACGGCGGCCTCGCGGTGCAGAATTTCCAGCACGCCGCCCTTGTCGTAGGGCAGCAGCAGGCGGGCATGGTATTTGCCCATGTCGAGAGTCTCGACTATTTTGGCCACCAGCTCGTCCGTTCCCTCGCCGGTACGGGCGGAGACACACACGCTGTCCCGGCCGTGGGGCAGCTCATCGTCGAACAGGTCGCACTTGTTGTAAACTCTTATGCAGGGGGTCTGCTCCGCCTCCAGCTGGACTATCAGGTCCTCGACTATGCCGGCCTGAGCCTCCCAGTTGGGATTGGATAGGTCAATAACGTGCAGCAGCACATCCGCGTAGGCCAGCTCCTCCAGAGTGGACTTAAAGGCCTCGATAAGGTGAGTGGGCAGCTTGCGGATAAAGCCGACGGTATCGGACAGCAGGGCTTCCTCCCTGTCGTTGAGCTTCAGGCGGCGGGTGGTGGTGTCCAGCGTATCGAACAGCCGGTTATTGGCCGGGATGTCCGAGCCGGTGAGGCAGTTAAGGAGAGTGGATTTGCCCGCGTTGGTGTAGCCCACCAGAGCAATGACCGGCATGGCGTTTTTCTCACGGCGGCGGCGCTGAGTGCCGCGGACGCGGCGGACGGCCTCCAGTTCCTCTTTGAGCTTGCTTATTTTGCGGCCTATGTGCCGGCGGTCGGTCTCCAGCTGGGTTTCGCCGGGGCCGCGGGTGCCTATGGCGCCCTCCTGGCGCTCCAGATGCTTCCACATACCAATGAGGCGGGGCAGCAGATACTGGTACTGAGCCAACTCAACCTGGAGCTGACCCTCCCTTGTTCTGGCGCGCTGAGCGAAGATATCCAGTATGAGGCCGGAGCGGTCCAGCACCTTTACGCCCAGTTCCTCGGTGAGCACCCTCATCTGTGATGGACTTAGCTCATTGTCGAACACAGCCAGGTCGCACTCCTGGGCGTTTATAAGCTCCTTCATCTCTTTCACCTTGCCGTCTCCCAGGAAGCTGCGGGGATCTGGGGTGGCCTTGTTCTGCAGAATGGTGGCCACGGCCTCGCCGCCCGCGGTCTCAACCAGAGCGGCAAGCTCAGCCATGCTCTCCTCGGTGGACTGCTCGGTCCTGTCCATGCTGGCGGCGTTCAGTCCGGCCAGCACGGCTCTTTCCTTTTTCCGTGTAATGTTATCTATTCTGAATCAGTTCCTTTCTCAGTTTTCGGCCAGAACGGACACGATCTCGCCTATATACATACGGTGATAGTCATTGTTCGCGTAGTTCTTCTCAATGGATGCGTCCAGGAAGTTTTGGGGGGCTATATCCTGGTAATACAGCTTGCGGCACACCAGCACCAGCTTGGCGCCCTGGAAGTACACGCCGCCCTCTTCCACGGCAGGGTGCAGAGAGCACTCCTTGACCTTGTCCACATCCCGGCCGCTTTTGGCGCCGCAGAAGGCCAGAGCCTTGTGCATATCTTCGGGATAGGCGCTGAGGGTGAAGTAATCGCTGTTTTCCATGAACTCATAGGTGTAGCGCTGGGGACGGACGTAAACGGTGGCCACGGGCTTGTTCCAGATTATGCCCAGACCGCCCCAGGAGACAGTCATGGTATTGAAGCTCTCCCTGTCTCCGGCGGTGAGCAGCATCCAGTCGGACAGGGTTTTGAAAACGTTCTGTCCCATTTCCTCGGGTTTATATTTTACAAGGCTCATTTTGCTCGCTCCTTAACATTATTATTTGTTTATTATACGCTGTTTTTTCGCTCTTGACAACAGAAAGCATAATTTCTCCTTGCTTTCACAGCGGTTATGGATATATAATAAATAGCTAAATCTATTTTAATAAGGAAGTACCCATGGAAATTCTTATAGTAATCGCACAGGGATTTTTCACCTTTGCCGCCCCCTGCCATCTGCCGCTGCTGCCGGTACTCATGATGCTGTTCTCCGGCTCGGGAGAGGGAAAGGCCGCCCGGTGCTTTAAAAACACATTTTTGTTCACCCTGGGCATCACAGCCTCCTTCTGCGTCATGGGAGCCGTGGCCGGCTCTCTGGGCAGCGTACTGGAGATACACGGCGAGGGCTTCGATGTGGTCTGCGGCGTGTTCATGATAGTCATGGGCGTGCTGTACTCAGGACTGCTGCCCTTTAAACTGCCACATTTCAGTTGGCTGCCCCAGCTGAAGCAGGGCATGGGCGGCGCCGCCTGTATGGTGTTCGGCGTTTTGTTCTCTCTGAGCTTTCTCCCCTGCTCCGGCGCCCTCTGGGCCTCTGCCATGCTGGTTGCGTCCCACACCGGCTCCGCTCTGGGCGGCATATTTGTGATGCTGGCCTACTCGGCGGGCATATGCGTCCCCTTCCTTGTGGCCGCCCTGCTTACCGACAAGGTGAAGAACACCGTGAAATTCGTAAAGCGCCATACCCGCGCCATGAACCTCTGCGCCGCTGTCCTGCTTATAGTCTTCGGCGTTCTCATGGCCACCGGTATGCTGGATACCCTGCTGGGACACCACCACTAAATATTATAAAAACAGCCTCCCGCCTGTGGTTCATGCCGCAAGCCGGAAGCTGTTTCTTTATGGATAGTATTCAGTCGGTTTGGAAAGCAGTACGAGTAAATCGACAAATACACCAATCCCAAACAAGCCCAAAGTAACCAAGTACAGTATTCCCATCATAGCTTTGCCCTCATAGAATTTATGTACTCCCAACATTCCGAAAAGCAGGAACAGGATAAAAGCTATCCATTTGTTTTTAGGCTTCTGTTTACCAAGACTCAAAGTATTTTATCTTATAAACACAGAGGTTATTATCTAAATAGAAACGGATGATACAATCTATATAGTTAATTAGCGTTTGGAAATCCAAAAACTATTCTGCTAACTTTATCATCTTCAAATAATATTACAGCACCAATTGAAGTTGTCATATTGCTATAAAATTGAAGCTCGTCTGGAAGAACAGCACCGTCAACATAGGCGGCATAATCATATTCGTTATAATAGCCATCCGGTTTATAATCACACAACAATTTTTTTATAAAAATACAAGAATATAGGTTATCAGAAAACTTTTTCTCAAGTTCATCGCTGCTGGTGGAAAGAATTTCGATGCCATACAGAGGGTAATCAGAATATGTTTTGATAAATTCATCCATCGAAAGGCCAACATAAATATCTTTTAAAGCAAATGATGGGCCGGTTATGTCGTATCGTAATATTTGTTTTGAGTTAATATCTGAATCGTAACTGGAATCAAGAAGAACTTCAAATTGTATATCGTGGTATTCCAAAATATTCAATATATTAGGTGTTTCGGAGGCATGGGCATAAACTGAATACTGTGATATTTTTTCCGGTGCTCCCCATTCGTCAAGAAGACCAGCAACATCTACTTGCCAAACAGGTTGTTTGTTAATAAATGTATCTTTTAGAGTGAAAAAGGGTAAAGATTCGGAAAATGTGTTTGGTTGAAAATAGTTGTAAGATGAAAATAACAATAAAATCAGAATCACAATAGTTAGTTTTTTCATGTGTTCTTTCTCCTTTATAGAGTAGAAGCTTGTTATCATACAAGTATTTGTAAATTTAGCGTAAGAACATGAAAAATATAGCAATTCACAATGTTAGTCTACCATGTTTCCACAGATAAAACAACAAAAAGCTCAGCAGACATTTTCTTACTGAGCTTTCAAAACAGCGCATATAAAAGCATAAGGGAGAGCAAAACGCTCTCCCTTAAACTTTAAACCGTTATCCTTACTTGAGGCCGAACTTCTTGTTGAACTTGTCAACGCGTCCGCTGGTGTCGACCAGCTTCTGCTTGCCGGTGTAGAAAGGATGGCACTTGGAGCAGATTTCAACGAAGATGTCCTTCTTGGTGGAGCCGGTCTCGTAGACGGCGCCGCAGGCGCAACGAATCGTGGTCTGCTGATAATCGGGATGGATTCCGGATTTCATAATTACATTCACCTCACAAAAGCTATCTTGATGACACCCACGGGTGTGGTTACAAGACGCAACACGGATTGTACCATAACGCCGGACTTTTTGCAAGAGTTTTTCACAAAATGTGCGGGAATTTTTAAGGTAATATCCTCTTATTTTCTCCGTTTTCGTCCAGAAGCACCGCCATGGATGCGCGCAGAAAGTAGAGTATCATACCCATTACAGATTTTCCGGTCAGGCGCCGCATGGCCCGGGCATAGCTGCGCACCTGTGGGGCGTAAAAGCGCACCTTTTCGTCCAGATTATCAGAGTTCACATAATCTGTTTTATAATCAATTATGGTAATCTCTCCATTTTCCTCTATGGCGCAGTCTATGACGCCCTGGAGGAGCAGGCTGTCCCCCGCTCCGCCCTCGAAATAGTCTCCCGCGTCGCACAGGAGGGAGAAGGGCGTCTCCCGCAGCACTCTTTCCGCGCCAAGCACCCGGCGGCCTGTCCCGGAGCTGAAGAAGCCCAGCACGGCCCGGGCGTCCACGGCCGCGGCCTGGCGGGGGCTGAGGTAGCCCTCGCGCTCAAGGCGGCTTATCTCGCCCTTCACGGCGTCCAGACTGCCGGTGGCGGCAAAGTTAATATACTGCATTACCAGATGGGTGGCCGTGCCCTTTTCCGCCCCCGTAAGGGCGCGCTCTCGGCCCAGTTCCGGCATACGGAACAGTCCGGAATTTTCGGCTGGCAGCAGAGGCTGGCTCTCGGTGTCGGCCTCCGCGGCCTCTTTCAGCTCCGTGGCGGTGAGCTTTGAGGGCAAAGCCACGGATGCAGCGTGGGGATAGACAAATTCAAGCCGCCGGGCGAGGGCCTGCACAGCCTCCTCGTCGAACATGACCTCGCCGTTTTCTGCCTCCGGTATAATCTCCTCCCGCTCCTCGGGCTGGGTGATGCACAGCTCCATGCAGTCCTGCTCCAGCAGAGCGGTCTGTATGAGCCAATGGGCCATGGACTGGGCTCCGGCCAGCTCCTGGGGCGGGATGGGGCTGCGTGCGCCCTGTCGCAGCTTTTCTATGGTTTTTTCTGGAATTTTCATGGCACAGGTGATGAACAGGCGCTCCTTGGCCCGGGTGAGGGCCACATACAGCACCCGCATCTCCTCGGACAGTAGCTCGTCGTTCATTTTTTCCGATATGGCACGGCGGGCTATGGTGGGGTACTCTATGCCACGGACCCTGTCCGTGAATTTGGGGCCAAGGCCCAGCCCGGCGTGCACCAGCACGGGCTGAAGCATATCCTGGCGGTTAAAGCGCCGGGCCGTGTCACAGAGGAACACTATGGGGAATTCCAGGCCCTTGGACTTGTGTATGCTCATTATGGTAACTCCGCCGCCCCCGTCTGAGGCTGGCATGGGCGGCTCCTCTCCCCGCTCCAGCATACGGCGCAGGGCGGCTACGAATTTGAACAGGCCGCGGAAGCCCTCGGCCTCGAATTTACCCGCGTATTCCAGCAGCATCAGCAGATTGCGCCGCCGTCTCTCTCCGCCCTCCATGGCTGACAGGGCCGCCATGGCGTCTATGCTGTTGTATACCCGCCGCAGGAGGGTGTCCGTGGGCAGGTCGGGAGCTATGCCGCGCAGCTCTTCCAGCTTTTTGAGAAAATCCGCGCTGCGCTCATTGGTCTGGGAGTGGACGCGCAGGGCGTCGAAAAAGCTGCCGGAGGCGCGGCAGGCGCGGATCTGCGCCAGTTCGTCGGCGGTGAAGCCGAAGAACACCGAGCGCAGGGCGGATATGAGGGGCACATCCTGATGTGGGTTGTCTATGACAGCCAGCAGGGATATCATGGCCGACACCTCGGCCGTGGTGAAAAAGGCGCCGCCCTTCTGCTCGGAGACAGGGATGCCCTCCTCCGCCAGAGCCATGGCGTAGACCTCCCCCACCGCTCCGGGAGAGCGCAGGAGTATCACTATATCGCCGTATTCGGCGGGGCGGGCACCGCCTCCGGCGAACACGGGAGTTTTGGCTTCTATGAGTTCCCGTATTCTCCGGGCCGCGGTGCGGGCTTCCAGGAGGGTCTTGTCCGGGCTGTCCTCGTCTCCCGCGCCGGGCAGCTCCACTATCTCCAGCCGGGCTTTCGCCTCGCCCTCGGGGGGATAGTATCCGGCGCCGCATTTGAGGCTGGCCTCCTCGTCGTAGTCCAGCTCGCCCAGCTCCCGGGACATGATGTTTTTAAACACATGGTTGGCCGCGTTCAGCACGCAGGCCCGGGAGCGGAAATTCTCCCGAAGGAGTATTTTTCGCCCGGGGGCGTTTTCGTCCTGCTCCTCACGGCTGAAGCGGGCGTATTTGTCCAGAAATATGCCGGGGTCGGCCAGACGGAAGCGGTAAATGGACTGCTTCACGTCGCCAACCATGAAGAGGTTCTTCCCCTCCCGGGAGACGGCGTGAAAGAGCATATCCTGCACGGCGTTCACGTCCTGATACTCGTCCACCATTATCTCCGTGTAGCGCTGGGATATCTTTTTCGCCAGATAAGTAGGCGCGCCGTGCTCGTCCGTGAGCAGCTTTGCCGCCAGATGCTCCAGATCGGAGAAATCCACACAGCCGCTGCGGCGTTTCTCCGCAGCAAAGCGGTGTGAGAAGTCCAGCGTCACATCCAGCAGGTGCTGCATGGCCGGAGCCATGGCCTTCATGGCGCTCAAAAGCTCCGCGCTGGGCGCGGCAAAGGACGAATTCAGCTTTTCCATGGACTTTTTGCAGGCCTCGCGGCGGCTTTTTATCCTGTCGGACAGCTCCGGGTCGGGGGAGGCGCGCAGGGCGCCAAGGCGCGGAAAGGCTATGGGCAGCTTTTCCCGTGCTTTGTCCCAGCCCAGGGGCAGAGTGCGC
Source organism: Candidatus Heteroscillospira sp. (assembly GCA_050943935.1). Classification (GTDB taxonomy): domain Bacteria; phylum Bacillota; class Clostridia; order Oscillospirales; family Oscillospiraceae; genus Heteroscillospira. Next base: position 239,210 of record JBMNQC010000001.1, read on the forward strand.
TCCAAATCACGGAGTGAGAGCGCCGTTTCCTCTATGCTTGGGGAATAGGCCCTGCGTATTTTTTCCGGAGCATCCTCCCCATTCATCAGCAGTATGAGTTCTTCCAGCTCCCGCGCCCAGTAGGACACGTTTTTCGCAGCCCGCTCAAGGAGATACGCTCCCCATGGGCTTTCGCCCGCGTCGGATATGCCCTCCATGTCCAGCAGGCGCTTCTGCTCCATGGCCCAGCGCTCCGGGTCGGGGTGGCTCTGCATTTTTTCGTGTAGGCTCAGGATCACGTTTTCCAGCCGTCTGTCGTCGCGGCCCGCGCCCACGGTGTCCACAAGGCTGCGGAAATTCTCATTTAAATCCTCGTAGGCCTTTTCAAGGGTGTTTTCCAGGGCGCGGCGGCGCATCTGGGATGCCCTGTCCTCGTCCAGCACCCGGAAGTCCGGGGATATGCCCAGGCTGTGGGCGTTTTCCCTCAGAACCGTGGTGCAGAAGCTGTGGATGGTGCCTATCTGCGCACGATAGCACAAATTGGCCTGACGGCGCAGGCGGCGGTTTTCCGGCTCGGCGGAGGAGCGGGCCATAAGCTCCGAGAGTATCCTGCCCCGCAGCTCCGCGGCGGCGGCGCGGGTATAGGTTATAATAAGGAAGCTGTCTATATCCCGTGGGTTTTCCCCGTCGGTGATATAGGCCATGAGCCGCTCGGTGAGCACCCGTGTCTTGCCGCTGCCCGCGGCGGCAGAGACCAGGACGGAGCTGTCACGGCTGAATATGGCCGCCTTCTGGGACGGGGTAAATTCAATTTTCGCCATGGTCCTCATCCTCCTCTCCCAGAGCCTCACGCATACGCTCATAGGCCTCGCGGTTTTTCAGCTTGGTGGCAAAATTGCGCCTGTCCCTGCCCTCGCTGAAGAAGCAGGCGTCCTGATAGTCGCACCAGAGGCAGGCGTTCTCCTGCTGGCTGCGGTAGTACGGGTCGGCCTCTATGCTGCCGGCCTTCAGCTCGCGGGTCAGGCGCAGCAGGGTATCGTCCAGAAACCGGGATATGCAGCCCAGCTCCTCGGCGCTGGCCAGGGCGTCGCCTGTGGGCTTGCCGTTTTTAAAGGTAACGGGCAGATATTTTGTGTCCTCGCCGTGCTCCATGGCCTCAATGACCTTTTCGTCACTCAGCACCAGGCCGCTGCGGCGCTTTTCCTTGCCCCGCAGAGCCGTGAGCTGCTCGTCCGTCAGCTCGCCCTCGGCGGCAACTATGCTGTCCCGGGCGGGGACGTACAGGACGCCCGCGGGCACTATCTCGTGTCCGTAGCGCTCTTTTCCCTTCTCAGCCAGGGCGAAGAGATACAGCAGCATCTGCAGGTCCCGGCCGTAGAGCACATCGGACAGCTCAAAGCTCTTTTTGCCGGTCTTATAGTCCATCACCCGCAGATAGAGCTTGCCCTCATGGAGCCAACCGTCCACACGGTCCACCGCACCTACCAGGATAGCGTCCTCACCCACCTGCAGAGCGTCGCCGGAAAAGCTCAGCTCAAAATCAAGGGGCTGAAAATCGGATCTGGCCAGCTCCTCCACCATATCCCACACCACGGCGCGCACCGTGTCGTTCAGGCGGCGGAAGAGATATACAAAGCGGGGACTGCGCTCCCGGAAGTCGTTTAGCTTCTCATGTACGTACTCCGCCGTGTATTTGGCGCACAGCTCGTCCACCCGCTCCCTGGTCACATCCCGGAAGGAGCTCTCCTCCCCTATGGCGCGGGCCGTCTTTTCCAGCACATAGTGGAAAAAGCTGCCCATCTGGGGCGGGTCGAAGCCCGCGGCCTGCCGGGGACGGGCCCTGAGACCGTACTGCATGAAGTGGGCAAAGCGGCAAGAGGAAAATTTATCCACCCTGCTGGCGGACAGGCGCACCTTGTCCCCATACAGGGCGCGGACGCTGTCCTGAGACAGGCGCCCCCGCTCCGCCCGGGCGGCGGCCTGCAGGCGCTCCAGTCTCGGCTGCTCTCCGGTACGCCGAAAATATTCCAGAGCCGCGGCGCCGGACTTTGCGCCCGTGTTCATGGTCTGTGCCGCCAGCAGCCAGGCCCCGGAACGGCACCAGGAGTGCAGCTCACCGGCGTCGGCCCGGACTATGGGGATGTCAAAGAGCTTTTCGGCTCTGGTCATCACAAAGGAGGGCTGGGCCGCCGCCCCCTCGTCCCCGGTGGGGCAATAGCAGAGTGTGAGACTTACAGAGGGCAGGGTCAGGCAGTTGTATATGAGGTTCATCTCCCGGGACAGCTCCGTATCTCCCCCGCCGCCCAGGTCTATGCCCAGCTCCGTCAGCTGGCGGCGCTCCTCCGGAGAGAACACGCCCCCCTGCTCCCTTATGCTGGGCAGGCGCTGGTCAGAGGCGCCCAGCACTATGAGGTGCTTTATGCTGCGGCGTCTCATTCTGTCCATCTCCCCCGCCGACACCCTGTCCAGGGACACGGGTATGCTGCCCACGTCGCATTGGGAGAGCATAAGGCGGTACAGGCGTCCGAACTCCTCAAGGGTCATCTCCGTGTCGCCCAGCACCTGTACGGCCTGCTCAAGTGCGTCCACGGCCACATCCCAGAGCTGCACCAGCTCCGCGGCCAAAGCCGGGTCGGAGCCGGCGCGGGCCTCATTTGCCCGGGCCTGCAGATTTTGAGGCAGCTTCACCTCCTCAAAAAACGCCGCCACGGCCTCGGCGTGCTCCCGCAGAGTGCGGCCCTTTCCGCCCCGGACGCGCAGGGCCTCCAGGGGGCCTATCACCCGCCGGCGCAGCCCGTTCAGTCTTGCAAGGCGCTCTGTGCTGTCCTCGTCAAATTCACGGTCGTAGCCGTCGGGGTGCTGAATCCAGTCGTTCAGCCACATGCGGCCCCGGACGGACCAGAGTATGCAGTAGTTTTCCAGCAGATCCGTCTCCTCCCTGTCCAGCCCTGCAAGGCCGGTCTTGAGGCAGGCGAACATATCCTCATATTCGTAGTTTCCGGTGGCGGCGTCCAGAGCCGCGCCCAGCATCAGGGGCAGGGGCTTCTGCATAATGTCGCTGCGGGCCGCCACATAGAGGGGCGCCTCGTACTGCTCAAAGGCCTGCTCAAGAGCGCTGCGGTAGCTGTCGAAACCCCGAACCGCCACGGCTATATCCCGCCAGCGGCAGCCGTTTTGAACCAGCTCCACGGCTTTGGCCGCGGCAAGCTGGCACTCCTGGGTAATGCTGTCGGCCTGCCAGAGGCTTATGGCGTTTTCGGCGTGGAAGGTCTTGTCCGTGTAGCCGAAGAGGTAGTTTTCAAAAACATCCAGCGGTCCCGCCGCCTCGCGGGAGGCGGTCACTATCTCAAGCTCCTGCCCCCGGCGCCCGGCCAGGTCCCTGAACCACAGGGCCGTCGCCTGCGAGAAGGCAAACACCTCGTTTTCCTCATACATGGAGTCCATGGTAAGGCACAGCGTCAAATCCGTACAGCGTTTCGACAGAGCCTCTATCACCGAGCGCTCGGCGGCGGTGAAGTCCACAAAGCCGTCCAGATACACGGCCCCCAGGCGCAGCTCCGGGTGGCTGTTCAAACTCTCCGCCATGGCGTTGAGCCTGTCGCCGGGGTCAAGCTCTCCACGGGCGGTGACGGCGTCGTAGGCCGCCAGTATCAGGGAGAGGTCGTGGAGTTTGTCCCACAGAGCGCCGTTTCCGTTGAGAGCCTCGTCCCGCAGGCGCTCGGAAGTGATATTTGCGGTTTTAAGCTCGCTCACAGCCTGAAGCAGCACCTGCTGCAGCTCCGTGCCCCGGCGGGCGGCGCCGTATACCCGCAGACGGGTGCTCACGCTCTCCAGAGCCCGGTTCAGGGCCAGCGCCCGTCCGCTGCCGCTGAGAAACCGGCGCGTGCCGCCCACTATGTCCGCTATGCGCCGGGACAGGCGGGTGAAGCTCAGAACCTCCGCGTGCAGGCTCATACCGTCGCCGCAGGTGCGGCACAGCTCCCGCTCCGCCTCATGGCTGTACTGCTCCGGCACTATGAGCCGTATGCCCGTCTCGCCTTTTAGGGCGCGCTCCTTCATTTCTTCCATGACCATGGCGGTCTTGCCGCTCTTGGCCCGGCCCAGAATAAGCTTCAGCATAGTCTGCCTCCCATGTAGAATACGGTCATTTTACCACATTTCATTGACCTTCTCAAGCGGGCGTGTTAAACTGTGTTATAGCAAGTTTTTAGTATTATGTAAACCAACAGGAGACTGATTATGAAGAAACCCAACATTCATCCCAGCGCCCGTGTGGCTCCCGGCGCAGTTATAGTCGGCGATGTCACTCTGGAGGAGAACGTGAACATCTGGTACAACAGCGTGCTGCGGGCCGACTACGACAGCATACATATAGGCGCGGGCACCAATGTGCAGGACGGCTGCGTGCTGCACATAAGCCGGGACTGCCCGGTGAATATAGGCATGAACGTCACCATTGGCCACGGCGCCATAGTCCACGGCTGCACCGTGGGCGACAACTGCCTCATAGGCATGGGCTCCATTGTGATGGACAGGGCCGTTATAGGCAAAAACTGCATAGTGGCCGCGGGCGCCGTGGTGGTGGGCGGCACGGTCGTGCCAGACAACAGCCTGGTGATGGGCTCACCCGCCAAAGTAAAGCGCCAGACCCGCCCCGAGGAGTGGGAGAATAATCTCAGAACAGCCAAGCACTATGTGGAAACCGCAGCAGAACAATTTTAAACATAGATTTGTTCACAATTATCGGGTAGAATAGTAACACTATAATGAAAAGCAGGTGCATTCATGTATTTTGACTACACTTACCTTGTTCTCGTCATGCCGGCGGTGCTGCTGGCCATGTGGGCAAGCGCCAGGGTAAACTCCACTTTCCGCCGTTATCAGCAGCAGCGCTCGCGGCGGCACATCAGCGGCGCCGACGCCGCACGGGCCGTGCTGGACGCCAACGGACTCTATAACGTTCGCATAGAGCGGGTATCCGGCAAGCTCACCGACCATTACGACCCCCGCTCCAACGTAATACGCCTGTCCGACAGCGCCTATGGCGACACCTCCACCGCCGCCATAGGCGTGGCCGCCCACGAGGCGGGACACGCCATACAGTACGCCGTGGGCTACGGCCCCATACGTTTCCGGGCAGCCATCATCCCCATCACGAACATCGGCTCCCAGCTTGCCATGCCTCTGGTGCTGCTGGGCCTGCTGCTGAATTTTCTGGACCTGGCCTATCTGGGCATAGCCTGCTTTGGCCTGTCCACAGTATTCCAGCTGGCCACCCTGCCCACGGAGTTCAACGCCAGCCGCAGGGCCCTGGCCGCCATTGAGTCCGGAAACCTGCTGGACCAGGAGGAGATACAGGGCGCCCGCAAGACACTCTCCGCCGCGGCCATGACCTATGTGGCCGCCCTGGCCGTGTCACTTGCCCAGCTTCTGCGCCTGCTCATAATCGTCGGCGGCAGACGCAGAGATAACTGAAAAAAACTCCCTCCCCTGTCTTGGGGAGGGAGTTTTCGCTTCAGTCTGTAAAATCTATGGATGTCCTGAAGATGCGCTCTCCGTCCATGGTCACAATTTCCGCCCCGGTCTCGTCCACCCGCGCCGTATATCCCCAGAGAATACCGCCGTTCAGGCCACCCGGGTTCGTCATTGTCTTGCCGTTTTCTCCGCACAGGCTCACAGCGGAGGAGCCCCAGCGGATAAGATAGCGCTCGCCTGTGGCCGCGTCCATTACGCAGCCCACGCCGTTTTCACTATCAGGCAGACTGGCGGTGACATTGCCTTCCATATCCAGCAGCTCACCAACTCCGTCCGCTCTTACAGCGGCGATTCTGTCATTTTCCTGAATTATCGTCGTGTAATCTCCCGGATGGAATATTGTATTTTCTCCGTCATATATCACTATGCCCTGCTCTCCCTCATGCAGGCCGCGGAATACGACTACACCGCCGTCCACGCTGAAATAGTCCGCCGGCGTACCCAGAGCATTAAGCTGTCCGTCGTACAGCACGGCGCCGTTCTCAGTATAGTCGGTTATGATTACGCCATTTTTAAGTCCGGTTATATTGGGCGATGTGAGATGAGTGACATCCAGCACCTCCTCACCTTTATCGTTCAGCAGCAGAGTGCGGCCATCTGTTGTCCAGGCGTTTATGGCTCCGTTTATGTCCATAAGATTCCGGTATTGGGGCTGAGCCACCCACTTTCCATTGGTGTCTATCAGGCCCCATAGTCCCTCTGAGCTCATAACGCAGGCCAGACCCCTGTTAAACGGCGCGGCAGAGGCGCAATAGCCGTCGAATTCATCCGAGCGCAGCACTTTGCCGTTTATATCCATGAATACGCAGCGTCCGTCCGGCAGGTTAACTCTGGCATAGCCGCAGCTCTGGGACATAAAATCATACTGAAAAGCGGCTGAATTGCGCCAGTCGCCCAGATCCGCCTCTGGCCGCAGCTCAGAGAGATTGCAGACAACATTGCCCTCGTAATCCATGATGCATGCGTTGTCTATGTCTCCTATAAAGTTGCCGTTCTCGTCATAGCGGGTATCGGCCAGAAAAATGCCGCCGTCCTGCATGGGATAGATGCCGCTGTAGAGGAAATCCGTACACCAGCTGCCGTCTGCGGCGCACAAGGCCTGCAGGCTATGCCCGTCGCCGTCCGCTGCCCGGGTAAGCACAAGAGCGCAGCTCTCCCCGTCTGTTATGGCCAAAACAGAGCTGAGCACAGGGTCCAGCACCACGCATCCGGAGTCCGTAACCAGGCCCCAGCGGTACTCGCTCCAGCCCCAGCCGTCCTGGATTCCATCTCCGATATAAGGGAGCAGACGTCCGTACTCCTCAGAGGGAGTCACGGAATCCAGAGGTCCCGGGCTGAGCCGGGTGCCAAGAGCTTCCGGTATCTCCGGACCGGCAAGCCGGCTCCAGTCGGCGTATATGCCGCTGGGCTCGGAGAACTGAGGCGGTGGTGTGGGCGTAGGCTCCGTCAGCTGGTTTTCAGCCGGAGCACAGGCCGCCAGCATGGACAATGCGGTGATAAAGCCAAGCAGTCTTTTCATACTAAAACTCCCTGACCGACACATAGCCCAGCTCGCTCATAAGGTACTGGCCCTCCTCGGCCTGAAGCCAGTTCCACAGCCGTCTTGCTGGAGAATCCTCTGGCGCATCCTTCGCCACCACGGCGTAACCCGGAGCCAGGAAGGGATAACTGCCGCTGCGTATGGTGTCCGCCTCCGGCTGCACTCCGTCTACTGCTATTATTTTAAGGCCGTCGGCCATCTTCATATCATTTGCGTAGTAATATACGCTGTAACCTATTGCGCCCGCGGAGCCGTCGAAGCTTTTGACCGCCTCCATAAGGCCCATCATGCTGTCCACTATGTAGTCCTTGGGTGGCTCCATCATCTCAAGGCCGTCCATTACCGTCTTTACCATTGCCGCCTGGGAGCCGGCCTCGGCGTTGCGCTGGAAGGGAATAATCTCCTCGTCGTTTCCGCCCACCTGAGACCAGTTGGTAATCTCTCCCGTGTATATTTTTCGTATCTGGTCGGCGGTGAGGCTGTCAACGGGATTGTCCGCGTTCACCACAAACACCAGAGCGTCGGTGGAGATATGCGCCATATCATACTCAAAATTCTGCTCCGCCAGCTCATCCAACACATTCTGCGAAGGCTCTGCTACTATGAGCAGATCGCAGCCGCCGTACATGAGATTGCGGAAGGATTGACTGGTGCGGTTGAAGCTCACAAGGTCGGATACCGAGTCGGTATCCTCTCCCAGCAGTACAGACGCCACAGCTTTTGCCATGGGCACCATGGATGTTGAGCCGTCCAGCCGCGGGAAATTTTCTCTGGTGAATTTGAAATCATAGCTTGCCTCTGGGCTGGGTTCTGCGGAACTGCTCTCCCGCTCGGGTACGGTACCGGAGCAGCCGGTCAGCATCACAGCCGCCAGCGCAGCGGCAAGTATACCTTTAATATTCATGTTTATACCTCCTTTGAAGTTTTATCGTTTTTTAGACGCATAGTGTAAATATTTTGTTCCCCATGGCTGGATTATACAAGCTTATTTCCCATAAAATGTGAACAATTTTCTAAATCTTTTTCAGTACCTCTTGACAATAGCTCTGTTTAGTGCTAGATTGTTTTTAGCACTCAGGTAGATTGAGTGCCAGCAAATAACAGAGGCGATTGCCAAACATGGTGAAGGATATGGAAATCAGCGAAAGAAAAAAGAAAATACTGGCGGCTATCGTTGACCTGTACATCTCCACCGCCGAGCCTGTAGGTTCCAAGACAATAGCGCAGAGCGCGGGGCTGGGCTTTTCCAGCGCCACCATACGCAACGAAATGGCGGAGCTTACGGCTATGGGCTATCTGGAGCAGCCTCATACCAGCGCGGGACGCATCCCCTCCGCGGCCGGCTACCGGCTGTATGTGAATGAGCTGATGCATCAGCACCGGCTTTCCATAGAGGAGACGGAGGCAATAAACCGCTCACTCAACCAGAAGATACACGAGCTTGACCAGATGCTTTCGGATGTGGGCAAGCTCACCAGCAGCCTCACAAATTATCCGGCGCTGGCTCTGGCCGCACCGGCAGAGGCGGTTACGATAAAGCGCTTCGATATGATTTATGTGGACACAAACACATTTATAATCGTAGCCATGCTGACAAACAATACGGTAAAGAACAAGCTTGTAAACCTGCCATTCTCGGTCGAGAGAGCCATGGTGCAGAAGCTGGCCACCGTTTTCAACGCCAGCTTCACCGGGCTCACGGAGGACAGGATAACCGAGCAGCTCATAAGGACAACCGAGCGCGCCGCCAGCGACACCTACGGTCTTGTGGCCGTGGTGGTGGGCTTTGTGCTTGAAGTCCTCACCGAGACCGGCAGCGCCTCAGCCTATGTAGCCGGAGCAACCAATCTGCTGCGTCAGCCCGAGTACCGTGACCCCGACAAGGCTCACGAGCTTATGAGCTATCTCTCGGACAGCAGCCATGTGCTGGAGCTTCCCGCTTTCGGAGAGCCTGAAAGTCAGGACAGCGTCGGTGACGTGGATGTGCGCGTACTGATAGGCCCGGAAAATGTCGCGGATGAGCTTAAGGACTCCAGCGTAGTCATGGCCTCCTACAATGCCGGAGACGGTACAAGGGGCATGATAGGCGTGGTTGGTCCCATACGGATGGATTATTCCAGGGTTGCCGCCAAGCTCAGCTGCATAGCCTCAGGACTCAGCCGTATGCTCACCTCCGGAAACGAGCTTCCGCCTGAGCTGCAGAACAAGTTGATAAAAGGAGATGACATAGATGAGTAAGAAGAAGAACGAGAACCAGGCGCAGGAGCCTGCGGAAAACCAGACAGCCGCCCCGGAGACGGAACAGGCAGCCGAAGCCGCTCCCGAGACCTCTCCCAATACAGTAAATCCCCTGGAGGAGCAGCTGAAAGCAGAGCAGGACAAATACCTTCGTCTGGCCGCCGAATACGATAATTTCCGCAAACGCAGCGCCCGCGAACGCGAGGCCATCTTCTCCGATGTCCGCTGCGACACGGTGCTGAAGTTTCTGCCGGTATATGATAATCTGGCCAGGGCTCTCCAGCAGGAAACCGCAGACGAGGCCTACCGTAAAGGCGTAGAGATGACCATGACCCAGCTGAAGGGAATACTGGAAAAACTGGGCGTAACAGAGATTGAGGCTCTGGGCAAAACCTTTGATCCCGCCATTCACAACGCGGTAATGCATGTGGACGATGATAAATACGGCGAGGGCGAGATAATCCTTGAATTTGAGCGTGGCTTCCGCATGGGAGACAAGGTTATACGCTTCAGCATGGTTCAGGTTGCAAACTAAGCAAATTAAGCTTTAATCATACATTTTGATTCAATTAGGAGGAAACAGCAATGAGTAAAACTATTGGTATAGATCTTGGTACAACTAACTCCTGCGTAGCAGTTATGGAGGGCGGCGAGCCCGTAGTTATCACCAACGCCGAGGGCAACCGCACCACCCCTTCCGTGGTAGCCTTTTCCAAAACCGGCGAGCGCATGGTAGGCCAGGTTGCAAAGCGCCAGGCCGTAACCAATCCCGACCGCACCATCTCCTCCATCAAGCGCGAGATGGGCACCAACTATAAGGTAAACATAGACGGCAAGAGCTACACTCCCCAGGAGATAAGCGCCATGGTGCTGCAGAAGCTCAAGACCGACGCCGAGGCCTATCTGGGCCACGCCGTCACCGAGGCCGTCATCACCGTTCCCGCTTACTTCACCGACGCTCAGCGTCAGGCCACCAAGGACGCAGGCAAAATTGCCGGTCTGGACGTAAAGCGTATCATCAACGAGCCTACCGCTGCCGCTCTGGCCTATGGTCTGGATAAGGAGAGCGAGCAGAAAATCATGGTCTACGACCTGGGCGGCGGCACCTTCGACGTCTCCGTGCTGGAGATAGGCGACGGCGTTATCGAGGTCCTGGCCACCGCCGGCAACAACCGTCTGGGCGGAGACGACTTCGACGAGTGTGTCACCAAGTATCTGGTAAGCGAGTTTAAGCGCGACAGCGGCATTGACCTGAGCAGCGACAAGGTAGCCATGCAGCGTCTGCGTGAGGCCGCCGAGAAGGCCAAGGTGGAGCTGTCCGGCGTGACCAGCACCAATGTTAATCTGCCCTATATCACCGCCGACGCCACCGGCCCCAAGCATCTGGACGTCACCATCACCCGCGCCAAGTTCAATGAGCTGACCCATCATCTGGTTGAGGCCACCACCGGCCCCGTAAAGCAGGCTCTGTCCGACGCCGGTCTCAGCGCCGGAGAGCTGAACAAGGTGCTTCTGGTCGGCGGCTCCAGCCGTATCCCCGCCGTGCAGGAGGCCGTAAAGACCCTCACCGGCAAGGAGCCCTTCAAGGGCATCAACCCCGACGAGTGCGTTGCCATAGGCGCAGCCATTCAGGGCGGCGTTCTCCAGGGCGATGTTGAGGGCATACTGCTGCTGGACGTCACTCCCCTGTCTCTGGGCATTGAGACTCTGGGCGGCGTCTGCACCAAGCTCATTGACCGCAACACCACCATCCCCACCAAGAAGAGCCAGGTGTTCTCCACCGCTGCCGATAACCAGACCAGCGTTGAGATCAACGTTCTCCAGGGCGAGCGCGAGATGGCTCAGTACAACAAGAGCCTCGGCCGCTTCCATCTGGACGGCATTGCCCCGGCCCGCCGCGGCATCCCCCAGATTGAGGTCACCTTTGATATAGACGCCAACGGTATCGTAAATGTCTCCGCCAAGGATCTTGGTACCGGCAAGGAGCAGCATATCACCATTACCTCCTCCTCCAACATGTCCAAGGACGATATTGACAAGGCTGTCCGCGAGGCTGAGCAGTACGCAGCCGAGGACGCGCAGCGCAAGGAAGAGGTGGATGTGCGCAACGCCGGCGACCAGATGGTGTATCAGACCGAAAAGACCCTGTCCGAAATGGGCGACAAGGTTGACCCCGCCGACAAGAGCAGCATTGAGTCCGCTCTGGCAAACCTTAAGACCGCGCTGAGCGGCACCGATGTGGCTGCCATCAAGTCCGCCACCGAGGCCCTTACCCAGGAGTTCTACAAGGTCAGCGAGAAGCTGTACAGCCAGAACGGCGCTCAGCAGCCCGGCGCCGGCTTCGACCCCAATGCCCAGCAGCAGAGCTCCGGCGACAACGCCGGCGGCCAGTACTATGACGCCGACTACACCGTAGTGGACGACGATAAGAAGTAAATCAAATCCAAATCCATAAGCGCAGGCGGGGGAAGGAATTTTCCCGCCTGCGCAAAGCTGTGTTATAAAGGAATGTTCGTATGGCAGACAAAAGGGATTACTATGAGGTGCTGGGCCTGCAGAAGGGCGCGTCCGACGATGAGATAAAAAAAGCTTACCGCCGTCTCGCCAAAAGCTGCCATCCCGACCTGCACCCTAACGATAAAGAATGTGAGGCCCGCTTCAAGGAGCTGGGCGAAGCCTATGAGGTGTTGTCCGACGCGGATAAGCGCGCAAAGTACGACCAGTTTGGCCACGCCGCCTTTGACCCCGCCTACGGCGGAGGCGACGGCGGCTACGGCGGAGGCTTCGGCGGAGGCTTCGGCGGCGGTTTCGGCGATATTTTCGGCGACCTGTTCGGCGGAGGATTCGGCGATATTTTCGGCGGTGGTCAGGCCAGCCGCAACGGCCCACGCCGCGGCGAAAACATCCGCGTGGCGGTGAACGTGAGCTTCGAGGAGGCGGCCTTCGGCTGCACCAAGGAGATAACCCTGCCCCGCACCGAGGTATGCGACAGCTGCGGCGGCACAGGCGCGAAGTCCGGCAGCGGTGTGGAGACCTGCTCCAACTGCGGCGGCAGCGGCACCGTGCGCCAGCAGCAGCGCACTCCCCTTGGCGTGTTCTCCACATCCGGCCCCTGCCCCCGCTGCGGCGGCAAGGGCAAGATAATCAAGGAGCCCTGCGAGGCATGCCGGGGCAGCGGCACTATGCGCCGTCAGCGCAAGATATCCGTGAACATACCCACCGGCATAGATGACGGCCAGACCGTCTCCCTCCGCGGTCAGGGCAACGCGGGCGCAAACGGAGGTCCCAACGGCGACCTGCTCATAACCGTCTCCGTAGCCCCCCACCCCCTGTTCAGGCGCGACGGCAGCTCCGTGCTGTATACCATGCCTATAAGCTTTGCCTCAGCCGCTCTCGGCGCCGAGGTTGAGGTCCCCACTCTGGACGGCAAGGTGAAATACTCCATACCCGAGGGCACTCAGACCGACACCACCTTCCGTCTTCGCGGCAAGGGCATCCCCTATCTCCGCGGCGGCGGACGGGGCGATCAGTACGTCACCGTGCGCATAGAGACCCCCAAGGCCCTCACCCACGAGCAGAAAGAGCTGCTGCGCAAATTTGACGAGAGCTTTTCCGGGAAATCTCCTGCGGAAGAGGAAGAACGCCGGGGCTTCTTTGATAAAAAGCGCCGCAAAAAATAAAATCCATACGGCTGATGCTTCCGCGTCAGCCGTTTTTTTAATAGAGGTTACGATATTGCGAACTTTAAGCATACAGATACCCCCTGAATACGAGGGCAAAACGGTAAAAATCGTCCTGCGCCGCCATCTGCTCATGGCCGAGAGCCTCATCTCCCGGATAAAGCTGCGGGAGCGGGGCATATGCCTGAACGGCGAGCGGGTAAAGACTATAGCCATGGTACACGCGGGCGACACCCTGAGCCTTGAAATAGGCGACAGGCCGGGCGGGCGCAAGGTAATACCCGGAGCACCGAAGCCGGACATAGTATACGAGGACGAGGACCTCATTGTTATAAACAAGCCCGCTGGGCTGGCTGTGCACGGCAGCGGCGAAACCGGCGATCTGAACGTTGTGACCATGCTGGAGACCTATCTGAACGGCGACGCCGTGCATCTCATCACCCGGCTGGACAGGGGCACCAGCGGCCTTATGGCTGTGGCGAAAAACGCCTACATGACCGACAGGCTGCGCCACATCATGCACACCCCGGAGTTTGAGCGCGTGTATCTGGCCTGGGCGGTAGGCACGCCCAACCCGCCCCAGGGCGTTATCACCCTGCCAATAGCCCCGGACGAGGACGGCTACAAGCGCGTGGTCACCCCGGACGGCGTATACGCCGAGACACATTACCAGACTCTGGAAACCGTGGGTGATTTATCCCTGGTGCGGCTGCGGCTGGTCACGGGGCGCACCCATCAGATACGGGTGCACATGGCGGCCATTGGCTGTCCCCTGCTGGGCGACTGGATGTATGGGGATGAATCTCCCCGCATAGGCCGCCCTGCCCTGCACTCGGCCTTTCTCACTCTGCACAATCCCATATCAGGTGAGTGGATAAAGCTCTCCGCACCTATGCCTGAAGACATGAATTGTTTACATAATTTATAATATAATATATTATGTATACTATATCTCCCTGCAACATTTTATTGGACAACAACGGCGCGGTGTAGTATAATTTAAAATTGTAACATTATGTGCTGGAGATAATTATGGACAAGCTTATTGTTGTTTTTCCTGTTACTGTATTATTCCTCATACTGTTCTGGTATGTGTGCGCATACAGGCTGTTCCGTCCCGAGGGCGTGCCTTTGGAGCCTGTGAGCGAGTATAGCAGCCCCAGGCTTCTGACCTGCTCCCCCGGCTACTCCATATCCCGGCTGGACTTAAAGCTCATGCTTCTGCTTACCGCGGTCTACGCTCTGTTTGCCTTTGCCTTTCTCGGCAGTCATGACGCTCCGGAAAGTGTCCGTGAATATAATGAGAACGACGTAAGTGTATTTGACTTCGGCGTGCCCACGGCATTTGAGAAGCTCATGTATTTTTCCAGCCTTCATACCGGTGAGTATATTATAGAATACTCCGATGACGGTGAGGACTGGCAGGAGCTGGGAGAGATGACCCAGAAATACAACCAGCTTTTCAAATGGATATCCCCCCAGCGTGAGGAAGGTTTTCAGGCCCGGTATGTGCGTCTGACGGCGCTTGGCCGCATGGATCTGGCGGAGCTGGCCTTTGTCCGGCTGGACGGAAAGCTGGTTATTCCAGACCACAGTTCTGCTGACGAAGCTCTGTTTGACGAGCAGGATACCGTGCCCGAGCGGGCAAGTTACATGAACAGCGCTTATTTTGATGAGATATATCATCCCCGCACAGCCCTTGAGCATCTGAAAAATGTGAAGCCCTACGAGATAAGCCATCCGCCTCTTGGCAAAATAATAATCTCCATAGGCATAGAGCTCTTCGGCATGAATCCATTTGGATGGCGCTTCATGGGAACTCTGTTCGGCGTGCTTATGCTTCCCATACTGTATATACTGCTGAAGCTGATGTTTGGCTGCACTCCCGCGGCCGCCGCCGGAACCTTTGTGTTCGCCTTTGACTTCATGCACTTCGTGCAGACCCGCATAGCCACTATAGACACCTACGCGGTGTTCTTCATACTTGTGTCCTTCCTTTTCATGTTCCTGTTCGTGCGGCAGGACCCCGACAGGAGCAGTCTCAGCCGCAGACTGGTTCCCCTGGGCTTTTCCGGCATATTCTGGGGCATAGGCTGCGCCAGCAAGTGGACGGTCATTTATTTCGGCGCGGCCCTTGGCCTTATATGGCTGCTGTACTGGGTCTGCCGGGGCGCGTATCTGAAAAAATGCGGCCGCCTGAAGGAGATAATCGGCGAGCTGTGGCGCAATATCCTGTTCTGCATAGTATTTTTTGTGATTGTTCCGCTTATCATCTACTATGTCAGCTACTATCCCTACGGCACCGCCGCCGGGATGCACGGAGCCGGTATGTTCTTCAAAAAGGATTATCTGGACATAGTGGTGGAAAACCAGAAGTTCATGTTCGGCTACCACTCAGACCTGGAGGCCACCCATCCCTATGCCTCCCGCTGGTGGCACTGGCTCATAGACGCAAGGCCCATACTCTACTATCTGGACTATATCAGCGACACTCAGAAATCCGCCTTTGCAGCCTTCAACGGCCCCATGCTCTGCTGGGGCGGACTTGTGGCCATGTTTTACATGGTATGGCGCACTCTGCGCCGCCGGGATTTCCGCGCGGGCATGATACTGCTGGGCTACCTCAGCTCCCTGCTGCCCTGGGTGATTATCTCCCGCCTCACCTTTGCCTACCACTATTTCCCCAGTATGCTGTTTCTGGCCATAGCCCTGGGCTATGTGTTCGCCCAGATATGCCAAAAGGCAGAGGACTGGCGTCCCTGGCTGCTGAGCTTCTGCGGCGGAAGCGCGGTACTGTTCATTATGTTCTACCCCGTGCTCACCGGCATCCCCTTCTCACGGTGGTACACCAGCACCTTCCTTCGATGGTTCCCCGGAGCATGGCCCTTCTAGTTATTTAAATTTCTTTGAGAATCAGGTGAATTCATGCTCACAGATTTCCATATTCACAGCACGGCATCCCCCGACGCCCACGACAGTATGGCGGATATGGCTCTGGCCGCCTACGAGCATGGCGCGAGGCTGGTCTGCTTCACAGACCACATTGATTTGGACGATTACCGCACGGGACGCCCAAATCCAGACTGCTTTGACAGCTTTCCAGAGATGCAGAGGCAGTATGCCCTGGCTCTGGCCGCAGCTCCCCCGGAGCTGGAGCTGCGCCTGGGCATAGAGCTGGGCGAGGCACACCACAATCCGGAGCTTGCCCGGCGCATTGCCGGCACACCGGAGCTGGACTTTGTTCTCGGTTCTCTGCACAATCTGCGGGATACATTGGATTTTTCCGCCCTGCGCTATATCTCCATGGCCGACTGCCGTGAATTTCTTGGCAGATACGTCAGAGAGCTGCTGGAGCTGTCCCGTCTGGACTTTTACGACGTCATGGCCCACATAGGCTACACCCGCCGCTATATGCTGCGGGACGGCTTTGACCTGGCTCTCACCATGGAAAATCACGGCGACGAGCTGGACGCAATTTTCCGCAATCTTATCAATAGCGGGCGCGGCATAGAAATGAACTGCTCCGGCCTGCGCAATCCCGGCATTCAGGATACTCTCCCCGCCCTGCCGCTCATCCGGCGCTACCGGGAGCTGGGAGGCGAGATAATCACTCTGGGTTCGGACGCCCACCGCTGCGCCGACGCCGCCGTGGGCAACAGCCGCGGTATGGAGCTGCTGAGGGAGGCCGGCTTTGGCTACTGCACCATTTTCAGGCAGCGCAAGCCTGAGTTTATAAAACTTTGATTTCTGGAGGTAACACTTATGATAGCAATTGGTTCCGATCACGGCGGTTTTCATCTCAAAGCCGAGGTAATGAAGCATCTTGACGAGCTGGGCCTGGAGTATAAGGACTACGGCACCTATTCCGAGGACAGCTGCGACTATCCTGTTTACGGCGAGGCCGTGGCCCGCGCCGTGGCCTCCGGCGAGTGCGAAAAGGGCATAGTAATCTGCGGCACAGGCATAGGCATCTCTATTTCCGCAAACAAGGTAAAGGGCATTCGCGCCGCCCTGTGCTCAGACTGCTTCTCCGCCGAAATGACCCGCCGCCACAACGACGCCAACATCCTGGCCATGGGCGAGCGCGTGCTTGGCCCCGGTCTGGCCCTCAAGATAGTTGATATCTTCCTGAACACCCCCTTTGAGGGCGGACGCCACGCCAGACGGGTGGAGCTGCTTTCTAAGATAGAGGAGAACTAATGCGCGTATTTACCGGAAGGGAGTGAGACGCCACGGCCTACAAACCTAAAGACATATACAGAGGGCGGCTGCGGCTGCGCCCCTTCATAACCATTCCTCTTGGCATACTGCTGGTACTGTTACTCATATTCATCACGCTGTTTTACGGTCTGCAAAAATACATCGTCTACGGTCAGGACGGTGTGCGCCTTGATTTCAGCGGCCAGCAGAGCACAGTAAACAATCCTGCCACCAATATCCAGACCACAGTTCAGGCCGAGATAGTATATGACGAGCCGGACTACTCCACTATGGAGTCTACGGCAGGCCAGGATTTAAATCCCATAAAGGCTCTGTATCTCAGCGCCTCCAAGGTTACGCCCGAGACACTGGGAGACATCCGCCCTCAGATGGAGACCATGGGCGCCAACGCCCTGGTGCTGGAAATGAAGGACACCAAGGGCATACTCAGCTGGAACTCCGACGTGCAGCTGGCAACCTCATACGGCACCAACGGCACCGCCGACCTGAGCGAGAGCCTGGCTTTTCTGAAGGAGCAGGGCGTATATCTGGTGGCGCGCATAAGCGTCTGCGTGGATGAGTACATGGCTCTGCGCAACACGCCTCTGGCGTTGGCCACCGGCGAGGGCCGGGTATACAGCGACGACAGCGGCATTTGGCTGGATTTCTCCAACTCCGATGTGCAGAGCTACACCGCCGATGTAGCCCGCAGTCTCCTGCGTATGGGCTTTGACGAGATAATGCTTGCAAATTTTGAGCACCCCATTCTCACCGGAGAAACCACCCTCGCATACTCTCAGCAAAGCTCTGTGACGCTTACGCCCACCATAATACTCTCGGGCTTCGCCATGAATATGCGCGATGCCGTGGATGAGCTGGGCGGAAGGCTCTCGGTATTCTGCAACGCCTCTGCCTTCCGCAGCGGTCAGACGGCGCAGACAGGCCAGGACCCCGTGCTCTTCGGCAAGGTCTTTGACAGGCTCTACTGGACCACGGACGGGAACGCCCTCAGCTCCGACATGGACCTGGCGGCTCAGTCCGTGCCCCGCAGCGAGCTTTCCACCCGTTTCGTGCCCATTATCTTTGCTACCGGCAGCACCGAAAGCTGGGTATATCCCATAGGCTGATAAAATGACAAAATCCCCGGAACAGAGTTCCGGGGATTTTTCTTAATTGATACTCAGGCTTCGGCTATGGCCTCTATCTCGCACAGGACGCCCTTTGGAAGGGTTTTTACCGCAACACAGCTTCTGGCGGGCCGGGAGGTGAAATAGCGGGCGTATACCTCGTTGAAGGCGGCAAAATCGCCCATGTCCGCGAGGAAGCAGGTGGTTTTGAACACCTTATCCGCACCGCTGCCGGCGGCCTCGAGAATGGCAAGCACATTTTTGCAGCTCTGCTCCGCCTGAGCCGCTATGCCCTCTGGTATATTGCCATTTTCCGGGTTCACGGGGATCTGACCGGAGGTGTACACGCTGCCGCCCACAATAAAGCCCTGTGAGTAGGGGCCTATGGCTCCGGGCGCCTTATCCGTTGCTATCATTTTCATTTTACATCGCTCCCAAAACATATTTTCTTAGTCCAGCATAGCACAACTTAATTCAATATGCAATATTTCACCAGCTGCGCCTCACGCAAAACAATATTGACCGTTCGGTTTATTTTTGCTACAATAATGTTCATAAACGATACGCACAGGAGGAAACAATGAACCGCGAAGAAAAAAACAGCCTTATGTACGGGCGTATACTTGACAGCGCGCTGCACGAGTTCTCCCGCAATGGCTACGCCGCAGCCTCCATAAACGCCATATGCAAGCGCGGCGGACTCTCAAAGGGAATAGTATATCACTATTTTGAGACTAAGGAGGCACTATATCTGGCTTGCGCGGACGACTGCTTTCAGAAGCTCACTCGGTTTCTGGAGCAGCATATACCCCCGGCTGAGCTGTCTGCTCAACAGCAACTGGAGGCGTATTTCCGTGCCCGATTAAGCTTTTTTGAGGAAAACCCGCATTTCCAGAAGCTGTTCTGCGAGGTGCTCATGCTGCCCCCGGAGTCTCTTGCATACGAGCTTAAAAGTCTCAGGAACGATTTTGACACATTTAACGCCGCCCTGCTGCGGCGCATTTTGACCGGAGTACGGCTGCGCCCCGGCCTGTCGGCAGAGGAGGCCCTGCTGCTCATAACACAGCTTCAGGACAGTATTAACGCCTCGCGCCGCGCCGGAGTGTCCATATCTGAGCACGAAGAGCACACCCGGCAGCTTCTGGATATCTTTCTTTTCGGAATGGCCGCCAGAGACGAACACTAATAAGGAGCTTATATGAAAAAATTCCCTGCCGTAATTTTAGTAATTATTCTTTTGGTTTTTGCATTTCTGATGGGGGCGCGCTTTGCCGCGCCGGAGTCCGGGGTTCCCGCCGAGACCGGCGCTCCCGCTGTGCCTTCCCCAACACTCACACCGACGCCCACTCCCGCGCCCACGCCGGCCCCTCCCGCCACGGCTGAGAAGGCCATAGCTCAGGCCATACGCGCCTTTGCGCCCACGCTCCGTCTGGAGCTTGCGCCCTACGGTCTTGAGGGAGCCGACGCCAACGCCATACGCAATCTGTACTACAATGTGCTCTCCGCCTATCCCGAGCTGAAGTACGCCTACGACATTGCCGCCGACTGCGCCGACGGATACGCCGAGCTGAGCTTCAGCTATATGCCCTACAGGACCGGCGCCTATGTGAAAGAGCAGCCACCAGGCAGCCATCTCGTCCCAGACCTGCGCGCCGCGGCGGTGATGGCAAACAGCATGGCCGGCGCCATGGATAAGATGTCCATAGCCATAACTGATCCCGAGCTGGATGTGGATGACATCAGCAAAGCCCTGCTGCAGGCCGGATATGGTATTTATGTCTGCACACTAAACTCCGACGCTACCGAGATACGCTCTGTGGTCACCCCAGGTATCTCTGCTGAGGAGGCGGAGCGTCTGCTCTCCGAGAGCTTTGCCATGGCCAAGGACATAGTTGACAGAGTAGTCACCCCCGACATGAGCGAGGAGGAAAAAGCCCGGGCGCTCTACACCTATCTGACGGAGAACGTCACTTACGACTTCCGCTATTACAACGACAGGGAGAATATGCCTCAAACCTCCCAGCTGGCCTACGGCGCTTTTAAGGACGGCACGGCCATATGCGGAGGCTACGCTCTGGCGTACAAGACTCTGCTGGATATAGCCCAGGTGGAGTGCTGGACGGTGAGCGGCGACGCTTTCGGCGAAGGGCATATGTGGAACTACGTCAAAATAGACGGCGAGTATTACCACTGCGACCCCACCGCCGACAGGGGCTCAACCAGCTTCCGCTATTTCATGCAGCCCGCAGACAGTCAGGACTTCGTACACAGCCATGAGTGGGACCAGGAATTTCTCCTGCGGCTGACCGACAAGTCATGACCACCAGCTATGCTGGTTGGCCTGATACCGTCAGGGGGCGGAGACATCTCCCCATCAAAAACGCCCAACCGTTGGTTGGGCGTTTTTATTGTTTGATTTTACTCTGCCTCGATTATCTGGGTCATCAGGCGGTAGGCGGTCATAAAGGACTGCTGGCGGGTATAGGTAGCCGTGGGAGCGAAGCTGTTGTTGCCCACACCCTTCATAACATCCAGAGCGGCCATTACCTCTATTGCCTCCTGAGCGTAGGGGGCAAATGCGGCGCCGTCGTTGAATTCGATGTTGGCGGCGGCTATCTTGTCTCCCCAGACATCCATAGCGTCGGCCTTGATGGCCACAGCAGCGCGAAGCACCAGAGTTGCGGCGTCCTGACGTGTGATAGTGGCGTAGGGGTCGAATATGCCGTTGCCACGGCCGTTGATTATACCCATGGCGTTGGCCGCCACTATATTGCGGTCTGCGGTGTCGATAAAGGGGTGCTCCTTAACTATATCGTCCAGCTCTTTGCCGGTGGTACTCTTTACCAGCTCATCCACGCTCTTGCCCGTTATCTCAGATGCAACCTCCATGAACAGCAGGGCAAAGTCCGCACGGGTGATGTTGGTTTTATACTGGTTCTGCAGCTCGTTGGGCACAAGTCCCGCCTCTATGGCCTTGCAGACCTCGTCGTAGGCCCAGGAATCCATGGAGCTCTCGTCAGGCAGGTCCAGGTGGAAGGTGAGCCTTGCAAAGCCCCACTTATTATTTTCCACTATGGCTATGATATCGCCTATGCTGGCAACGGTGCCGTAATCGTCGCTTCCCTCCTCATGGCCGGGGAAATAGACCTCGCTGCCCAGCTTCTCAGTTCCGGGCACGGCGGCAAGCATGCCGTTTTTCATAACGTTCTGTATGCAGTAGGCCTGACCGTCCTTATCGGTGTATACGGCGGCTATACCGCCGGAGAAGTGGGATGCGCTCTCCGCCTGAGCGGCTGCGCCCTGCAGGTCGGCGGGCTTAACGGCATTGTTATTCTGGTCTATGTAATAGGCCTCGCCGTCCTTCTTGACGCTGCACAGGCCCTCGGTGAAGGAGCCCATGAAATCATACTGCATGGGGATGACTACTCTGCCGTCTTTATCCACGGCGCCGAAGAGTCCCTCCTCATTCTCGACCGTCCACAGGCCGTCGCAGAAGAAGCGGCCGCTGAGCATATAGCGGAAAGACACATACTGGGGCTGGATCACCCAGTTGCCATTCAGGTCCATGGCGCCGCAGCGGGATACCCAGTTCCAGTCCTCGTCATAGCCGCCGTACCAGGCAATTATGCGGCCCTGCTCGGGGGCATATGCAGAAGTGATGCCGCGCTCTTCTCCGGAATCGAACATGGGGAAGGTGCGCAGGACATTTCCCTCCGCGTCCATGAAGAAGCACTGCATCTCGCCACCGTCCTCATAGGCATAGCTGGCCTTCATGGGGATGACGCCGCCCACGCAGGGGCCTGTCTGGTAGAAGTAGTCAAAAGCGCCCCAGGAGCCGTTCAGTTCGGTTTTGGGCAGGATCTGCTCGCCCTCGGCGGTATAGGCCGTGCCGTTTACGCAGATCACACCGTTCTGACAGAACCAGTTGGCGCCCGCCTCCACCAGATAATCAAAGTCCCCATAACTGATTTCGCGGGTGTCTTCGCCCAGCAGATAATACAGCTCGGTGACGTTCCCGTCGGTATCCACCAGATTCAGTTCGTAATAGATATCGGTATACTCATACTCGGTGCCCTCTCCGTGGACGGTCTCCTTAAGCTCGGCCACCACGGCCACACCCTCTGAAAACTGTCCGGCATAGTCGAACCGTGGACTGATGGCCATTTTGCCGCTCTCGTCTATATATCCCCACTTTCCGTCCTGCTTGACGGCGGCAAGACCGTCGGAAAAGTTTCCAACAGCCTCATATTTGGGCGAGACTATGGTTTCAATATCGAAACTGGCGGCAAGAGCCGCGGGCGACAGCACACTCAGCAGCAAAACAGCCGCGAGCATGACACTCATTAAGCGTTTTTTCATTATTTTTCCTCCTTTTGTTGGCAGGCCGCAGGCCTTTAAAACAAGTATACCGCCACCATGTTCCCAATTCAAGGGAAAAATGGCGCGGTATACAAAGTTTCATTAAAACAGGCTCATCTGGCTGGTCTCGGGCATATCGCCCAGAGCGCCCAAATCACGCAGCAGCTCTATGTGGCTCTGGCTGACCCGGGTACATGCGGCCTGGACATCCTCAGCGGATATAAACTGCTTGCCGCTTTTCCGGCAGCTCACAAGGTCCCAGGCCGCGGCCTCGCCCAGGCCGGATATTGCCTTGAACGGCGGACGCAGAGTGTTGCCCACTATCTTGAATCGGGTGGCCTCGGAATCGTACAGGTCTATCTTCGAGAAGCTGAATCCCCGGAGATAAAACTCATAGCAGGCCTCCAGGGTTGTATACAAATCCTGTTCCTTGGCTGTGGCGTCTGGATTGTTTTTAATCTCCTTCAGCTTTGCGCGGACAGTCTCTATTCCGCGGGTCATCATGGCGGCGTCAAAGCCGTCCTTCTGGCTGCGGCGGTAGAAATAGGCGGCGTAAAAGGCCAGAGGCTCATGCACCTTGAACCAGGCGATGCGGAAAGCCATCATAACATATGCCACGGCATGAGCTTTGGGGAACAGATAGGCTATGGTGCGCAGAGAGGTGAGATACCACTCGGGCACGCCCAAACGCACCATCTCCTCCTCCCAGCCGGGCTGGAAACCGCCCTTCTTTACGCGGCCCTTGCGGACAGCCTCCATTATCTTGAAGGCCATCTTCTCATCCATGCCCTTGTCGATAAGGTAGAGCATAATATCGTCTCGGCAGCCTATGGTCTGGTTGATGTCGGCTGTGCCGGAGAGAATGAGGTCCTTTGCGTTGCCCAG
This sequence comes from Candidatus Heteroscillospira sp., assembly GCA_050943935.1. Lineage (GTDB taxonomy): Bacteria > Bacillota > Clostridia > Oscillospirales > Oscillospiraceae > Heteroscillospira. The sequence goes on from JBMNQC010000001.1 coordinate 262,753, forward strand.
CCACACATCGGTGCCGTGGGAGAAGCCGGACAGACGCACCAGAGTGTCGAAGCCCTTTGGCTGAGTATCCACCAGCATCTGACGGGTAAAGCCGGTACCGAACTCCGGTATGCCTATGGTTCCGGTCTTGCCAACTATAGGGTCGTCGTTTGTGAGGCCCAGCGGCTCGGCAGAGCGGAAGATGCGCATGGTCTCCGGATCGTCCAGAGGTATCTTCTTGGCGTCCACACCGGTGAGGTCCTCCAGCATACGAATCATGGTGGGGTCATCGTGGCCCAGCATATCCAGCTTCAGGAGGTTGGCCTCCATGCTGTGATATTCGAAGTGGGTTGTGATGATATCCGTATCCTTGTCATCTGCCGGATGCTGTACGGGGCAGAAATCCGTAACATCCTTGTCCTGGGGTATTATAACCAGTCCGCCGGGATGCTGTCCCGTGGTGCGCTTTACGCCTACACAGCCCAGGGCAAGGCGGTTCTCCTCTGCCTTGGTCACGGTTCTGTTTCTCTCGGCCAGGTATTTTTTCACATAGCCGTAGGCGGTCTTATCCGCCAGGGTGCCTATGGTACCGGCCCGGAAAACATGGTCGCGGCCGAAAAGCTCCTCGGTGTATTTGTGGGCGTTGGCCTGGTATTCGCCCGAAAAGTTCAGGTCTATATCAGGCACCTTGTCGCCGCCGAAGCCCAGGAAGGTCTCGAAGGGGATATCAAAGCCGTCCTTCTGATATTTGGCTCCGCATACCGGGCAGTTTTTGTCCGGCATATCAGCTCCGCAGCCCACGCCCTTGCCGGACTCAAAATCCGTGTGCTTGCATTTGGGGCAGCGGTAGTGGGCAGGCAGTGAGTTTACCTCCGTGATGCCCGACATAAATGCCACCAGAGACGAGCCGACGCTTCCCCGGGAGCCGACCAGATAGCCGTGCTCCAGGGAATCTGCCACCAGCTTCTGGGCGCTCATATATATGACGTCGTAGTTACGGCTCAGAATGTCGTGGAGCTCCACCTCAACGCGCTTGGAGACTATTTCCGGAGGATTTTCACCGTACAGCTCTGTCATTCTGTCGTAAACCAGCCGCTTCAAATCCTCGGCGGAGTTTTTAACCTCCGGTGGAAACAGCTGGCCCCGGGGCAGGATATCGAATTTCTCCACCCGGTCGGCTATGGCGTTGGGTACTCCCACCACCACCTCGCGGCATTTTTCCTCGCCCAGATAGGCAAATTCCCGCAGCATCTCATCGGTTGTCTTGAAATAGATGGGCAGCTCCTTATCCGCGTCGGTAAATTTCTTTGATGCAAGCAGGATGCGGCGGTATATCTCGTCCTCCGGCTCTATAAAGTGCACGTCGCCGGTGGCGGCCACAGGCTTGCCCGTCTCCTCGCCCAGCGCCACAATGCGGCGGTTCAGGTTTCTCAGGCCCTCATCATCGGCAACCTTTCCGTCTGCAACAAGGAATCGGTTGTTGCATATTGGCTGAATCTCCAGATAGTCGTAGAAAGAGGCTATCCTCTGCTGAGCCCGGCGGCTGCTGCGGCGCAGCACGGCGTCGAACAGCTCGCCCGCCTCGCAGGCTGAGCCTATGATAAGCCCCTCCCTGTGCTGCATGAGCAGGCTCTTTGGGATTATCGGGAAACGGTTGAAATGCTCCAGATGGCTTTTGCTGATAAGCTCATACAGATTTTTAAGTCCCACCTTGTTTTCAACAAGCAGAATGATATGGCGGGCGTGAATTCTTCCGCCCTGACTGTTGCGCATTTTGCGGGTGACGCGCTCCATATCCGACAGGGTTTTCACTCCCTGCTTCTCCAGCATGGGGATGAACTTCTCCATCATACGGGCCACAACGGCGGCGTCATCGCTGGCGCGATGGTGGTTGAACTCCGGCAGACCAAGACGGCTGGCTACGATGTCCAGCTTAAAACGCTTCAGTTCCGGCAGCAGGCTGCGTGCCAGAGGCAGAGTGTCTATTATGACAGGGTCAAACTCTATGCCGTACCGCTCGGCGCACTCGTACATAAAGCCTGTATCGAAATCCGCGTTGTGGGCAGCCACGGGGCGGTCGCCCACAAATTCCAGGAAGGCGCGCAGGGCGCTCTCCTCATCGGGAGCGTCGAACACATCCCGGTCGGTGATGCCCGTCAGCTCGGTTATCTCCGGGGGGATGGGCTTACGGGGATTCACAAAGGTCTGGAATCTCTCGCCTATCCTGCCGTCTCGGAATACCACGGCGCCTATTTCCGTCATACGCTCGGACTGCTGGTCAAGACCGGTGGTCTCTATGTCGAAGGCCACGATCTCGTCTCTTATGCTTCTGTCGCTCTCGCCCACCACAACGGGGCGCTCGTCCACATCGTTTATGTAGTAGCCCTCAAGTCCGTAGATTATCTTTATATCGTTGTTGTCCGAGGCGTGCCACGCCTCAGGGAAGGCCTGTGCCACACCGTGGTCGGTAATGGCCACGGCCTTGTGTCCCCATTTCGCGGCGCACTTGACTATGGCGCCGGGATCGCCCAGGGCATCCAGTGTGGAATAGCGGGTGTGCATATGCAGCTCAACGCGCTTTTCATCGGCCTTGTCCATGCGGCTGGGCTTTTTGCTCAGGGTGATATTCCTGGGGTCTATGACTATGTCCTCTATATAGCGGTCAAAGACCACATTGCCCTCCACAGCTATATACATACCCTTTTTTATCTTATCCAGCACGCTCTTGTCGTCCTTCTTGCGGAAGAACTTGCTCACGCGCATTGAGCTGGTGTTATCGGTAATATCAAACTGGAGCACGGCGCCGCCTATACGGGCTATCTCGCGGTTCTCCACGGCGAACACCTCGCCGCGCACAACCACATTGCCGCTCTCCCTGCTTATCTCGCTCATCTGGGTGGGAATGCCCTTTATGGCCTTACCGTAGAGCACATCGCCCGAGACCTCGGCCTGGGGCTTCTTGCTCTCCTTTTTCTTCACGGGCACAGCCACGGTTGCCCGGGGTTCGGAGCGGGAAACCTCGCTGTGCAGGGACACCACGCCCATGCCGTACTCCGCGGCTATGCAGCTCTCTATTGCCGTTTTTTCCGCGGGGGCGGGCAGGCGGACAAACTCCGCCGTAAGCTCCATATACAGTCTCTCTCTGTTCACCGTCACGCTCTTTACAAGGGCCTTGTCCAGCCCGCCGCAAAGGTCGCGCAGCTTCTCGCAGCAGGAGAACATATCCAGCATTTTTATGACTTCGTTACTCATCTGCATCTTTCTCGCTCTCAATCAGTTCAACAAGGGCCTCGGCCAGCTTATCGCCCTGCACCTTGCCCACTATCTCGCCTTTCCGGAACAGCACGCCGCAGTTTTTGCCGCCGGCTATGCCGTAGTCGGCCTCCCGTGCCTCGCCGGGACCGTTCACCACGCAGCCCATGACGGCCACGGTGATATTTCTTTTGCAGCCGCGCAGCAGCTCCTGCACCCGGTTCGCCGTGGAGATAAGGTCTATCTCCGTGCGCCCGCAGGTGGGGCAGGATACGAACCGGACTCCGCCTGTGCGCAGGCCGGCGCTTTTGAGTATGGCTATGCCCGCGTGTATCTCCTCCACCGGGTCGGCGGTGAGGGATACACGGATGGTGTCGCCTATGCCCTCCATCAGCAGAGTGCCTATGCCCACAGCGGACTGCACCGTGCCCATATAGCTCGTTCCCGCCTCGGTGACGCCCAGGTGCAGGGGGTATGTAAATTTATCACTTGCCAGCCGGTAGCTCTGAACCGTCATGGGCACGTTTGAGGCCTTGAGAGACAGGCAAATGTCCTCAAAGCCGCAGTCGGTGAGCATCTCAACATGGCGTCCGGCGCTCTCCACCATGCCCTCCGGTGTGGGACGGCCGTATTTTCGCAGAATGTCCTTTTCTATGCTGCCTGTGTTCACGCCTATGCGTATGGGTATGCCCCGTTCCCGGCAGCAGTCGGCAACAGCGGCAACTCGTTCCCGGGAGCCTATATTGCCGGGATTTATGCGTATTTTCGCAGCTCCGGCCTTCGCGGCTGTGAGCGCAAGGCGGTAATCAAAGTGAATGTCCGCCACCACGGGCAGACCGGCTTTGGGGACTATCTCCCCAAGGGCACGGGCGGCCTCCTCGTCGGGCACGGCAAGGCGCACTATATCGCAGCCCGCGTCCCGCAGGCGGGCGATCTGCTCCAGAGTGCCGCGGACATCCGCCGTCTTTGTATTGGTCATGGACTGGACGCTCACAGGCGCTCCGCCGCCCACGGGAACTCCGCCCACGGAAATTCTTTTTGTAATCTTTCTATCCACTTATAATCCTCACGATATCGTTAAACATCACATATACCATAAGCGCCATAAGAAGCGCAAGGCCCACGGCGTTTATATAGCCCTCGTATTTGCTGTCCAGCTTCCGGCGTGTGACCGTCTCGATAAGCCAGCTCAGGAACAGGAACAGCACCCGGCCTCCGTCAAGAGCGGGAATGGGCAGCAGGTTCATAACAGCCAGGTTCACTGCTATGAACGCCCCCAGAAACAGGACGTTTGACATACCGGCGGACACGCTGGGCGCGGAGGAGCCCACCTCGCTCATCATATCCACTATGCCCACGACTCCGGCCATATCGCTTACCTTTGCGCCGCCGGTGAGCAAATCCGCAAGTCCAAGCCGCACCATGCGCACAAAGTCCAGAGCCTGATACCAGGAGTATTTCAGCACCGCTCCCGCTCCGCTCTCCACCTGACCGAAGTAAAAGCCGTACCTCTGCACGGTCTCGCCGTTTTCCTCATAGGGCAGGAGACTTATCTCAAAGTCCTCAAGCTCCACCTTTTCCCCGTTGCGCACTACTGTGATATCCGCAGTTGCGCCGCCCCGGGACAGATACAGGGACACATCTTTGGAGAAATAAATACGCTCTCCGTTTATTTTCCAGAAGCGGTCGCCCGCCTGCAGGCCCTCGGGGCTCTCGTAAGGGCAGCCCTCCATAAATTCCGTGACCACGGGGGCATTGAAACCCTTTGCACCGGAATAGATGAGCAGCACCAGCAGCAGGCCGAAAACAAAGTTCATGGCCGCGCCGGCCACCAAAATAACAAGGCGTTTAATACGGCTCTGGCTCTGGAAGGCACGTGGATCGTCGGAATCCTCGTCCTCTCCCTCCATGGCGCAGAAGCCGCCTATGGGCAGTATGCGCAGAGAATAGAGGGTCTCCCCTCTCTGTCTTTTCCACAGAGCGGGGCCCATGCCTATGGAGAACTCATTTACCCGGACCCCGCAGGCCTTGGCGGCCATAAAGTGTCCCAGTTCATGCACGGCTATAAGTATACCAAAAATTAAAACTGCAAGTATCAGATACATTAAAATGCCTCTTCAATATGGATTCTTGCCGCTTTATCCGCGGCCAGCACAGCTTCCAAACTGCCGTCGTCCCTACAGTCTATGTGCTCCAGAGCGGACACAGCACAGCTGTATATATCATTGTACCCGATTTCGCCCCGGAGAAACTTCCAGACGGCGGTTTCGTTTGCCGCGTTGAGCACGGCGGGTGCGGTACCTCCCTGTTTTGCGGCCTCAACAGCCAGGGCAAGGCAGGGTGTCTGCTCAGGGTCAGGTGCGTAAAAGCTCAGCCTGGCACATTCGCTCAGGCTGAGATGTCGGCTTCCGGGGGTGAGCCGCACGGGATAGCTGAGAGCGTACTGTATTGGCAGCGCCATGTCCGGCACGCCCAGCTGGGCTATCACCGCGCCGTCTATGAATTCCACGGCGGAGTGGACTATGCTCTCGGGATGGATGAGCACCTCTATCTCCTCTGGTGACACAGAAAACAGGTGCATGGCCTCTATGAATTCCAACCCCTTGTTCATCATGGTGGCGCTGTCCACGCTTATTTTCGCGCCCATGCTCCAGTTGGGATGCCGCACGGCCATTTTGGGAGTGACGTCCCTGGTCTGCTCCCGGCTCCAGCCCCGGAACGGGCCGCCGGAGGCGGTGAGGATAATGCTCTTTAGCTCATCCCTCCTGCCGTTCATGCTCTGGAATATGGCCGAGTGCTCGGAATCCACGGGCAGTATCTCCGCGCCGTATTTTTTCGCGGCGGCCATTACCAGCCGTCCCGCGCAGACAAGGGTCTCCTTGTTGGCAAGGCAGATGCGTTTTTTCGCCTCTATGGCGGCCAGAGTGGGTCTGAGACCCACGGCGCCGGACACGGCGGTTATTACCGCCTGAGCACTCTCAACGGAGGCGGCGGCTATAAGCCCATCCATGCCGCCCAGCACGGCGGTGTCCGTATCGGACAGGCGCAGAGCCAGCTCCTTTGCGGCGTTCTCGTCATACACGGCGGCAAGGGACGGCTTCAGCAGCCGGGCCTGCTCCTCCAGCAGCTTTATATTGGAGGCGGCGGCTATGGCGCATACTCTGAAACCGTGCCTTTGGGCCACGGCCACGCTCTGCCGTCCCACGCTGCCGGTGGAACCCAGTATGGATATTGTTTTAATCATGTCTCTGACCTCAGGCGGTAAAGGCAGGCACCCAGCGCAGCAGCAGCTCCATGAGCATGGCCACGAACACCATGCCGTCAAAGCGGTCGTACACTCCGCCGTGACCGGGTATCAGGTTGCCGTAGTCCTTAATGCCGCTCAGCCGCTTCACAGCGGAGAAGCTCAGATCTCCGAACTGGCAGGCAAAGCTTCCCAGCACGCCGTAGACCGCCAGAACGGTGAAATTGACCTCAAAGTCCAGAGCCTTCAGCCCCAGGCCATACAGCAGCAGCACCGCCACCGTGCCCAGGAATCCGCCCACAGATCCTTCGATGGTTTTCTTGGGGCTGAGGCGGGGCACCAGCTTGTGTTTGCCCAGAAATACGCCGGCAAAATACGCAAAGCTGTCGCTGGCGAAGGCCACCAGGAAGGGCAGAGCCACAAAAGCCTTGCCCATGGCCTCCAGCCGGACTATGCTGGCCAGGCAGAAGGGGAAAACGAAGCCTGAGAGCATTCCCACAGTAACGGTCTCCCAGCCAAGGGTCTCCTCCCTGCGGAAGGAGAGCATCAGCTCGCCGAACAGGTACACCAGCAGCAGGAACATAACGGCGTCACCCCACAGTTCGCCCTTTCCCAGAGAGGCGCTCACGGGTATGACGGCGCTGAGAAGTCCGCTTATTACAGGTATACGCTTTGGCGCAGCTGGCCTGGCGCAGCTGAAAAACTCCCAGACGCCTATGGCGCACAGTACGCCCATCAGCGCGCCCAGCACCACGGGGGGCAGGAAAAATACCACAACGGCAAGAGCCGGTATACAGACCACACCCACAAGAATTCTTGTTTTCATATATCTATCGTCTCCCTATGTCATACAGCGCCGAAACGGCGGCTGCGCCGGCTGAACTCGGCTATGGCCTTATCCAGCTCGCTGTTGGTGAAATCGGGCCAGAGCACATCGGTGAAATACAGCTCGGCGTAGGCCGCCTGCCAGAGCAGGAAGTTGCTCAGGCGCATCTCCCCGCCGGGGCGGATGAGCAGGTCAGGGTCGGGGATACCTGCGGAGAACAGGCCCCTTTCAAAGTCCGCCTCGCTCAGCTCCTCCGCCTCGCCCCTCCCCAGGGCCTCGCCGTAGCTTTTGGCTGCACGGAGTATCTCGTCCCGTCCGCCGTAGTTTACGCAGACGTTCACCTGGCAGCCCTCAAAATGGGTGCTTATCTCGTCCGTGCGGGCAATGAGGGCCTGAAGCTCCGTGGAAAGCACGCTGGTATCGCCGAAGAATTTCATTTTCACCCTGTCCCGCTCCATCTGGCCTATGGCCTCACGGAGGTATTTGTCAAGCAGGGACATGATGGCATCCACCTCCTTCCTGGGTCGCTTCCAGTTTTCCGTGGAGAAGGCGTATACCGTCAGGTACTGCACGCCTATATTCTTGCAGTAGGTGGCAATCCGCCGGAATGTCTCGGCGCCCGCGGCATGGCCGGCGGTACGGGGCAGTCCCCGCTTCTGGGCCCAGCGGCCGTTGCCGTCCATGATTATGGCTATATGGCCGGGTATATGAACGGCTGTCTCCGGCGCGGTATTGGGTTTTTCCTTTTTTCTGAAGAACATGACACACCCTCGTTAAGCACAATTCAGGGGAGCTGCCGCCCCCCTGAATACTGAATCGTTGTTAGATGGCAAAGAGCTCTTTTTCCTTCTTGGCCGTAATGTTTTCGACTTCCTTGATATAGTCGTCGGTAATTTTCTGGATATCCTTTTCCATATTTTTCAGGTCATCCTCGGTAATTTCGGTCTTTTTCTTCATGGCCTTGAACTTATCCATGGCGTCGCGGCGGATATTGCGGACGGCAACCTTGCCCTCTTCGCCGTACTTGCGGACCTGCTTTACCAGTTCCTTTCTGCGCTCCTCGGTGAGCTGCGGGAACACCAGACGGATAACAGAGCCGTCGTTGGTGGGATTGATGCCTATCTCGGAGGCCATGATGGCCTTCTCTATGCCCTTGAGCGCGGATTTATCCCAGGGCTGGATGACCAGAGTGCGGGGGTCGGGGGTGGATACGGACGCGATCTGCTGGATGGGGGTGGGGGTGCCGTAGTAGTCCACGGAGACCTGATTGAGCACGGCGGCGTTGGCCTTGCCTGCGCGCACGGAGTCAAACTCCTCCTCCATGTGCTCAATGGTCTTTTTCATCTTGTGTTCAAAATCCTTGTATTCGTCCTTGTAATTCATCCTGCGTTCCTCCTTATTCTACAATAGTGCCTATCTTCTCGCCCTTTACGGCCCGGACAATGTTCTCGGGGTCCTTAAGAGCGAACACAAGCACGGGAATGTGGTTGTCCATAGCCATGCTGGTGGCGGTGGAATCCATAACGGCGAGGTGCTTTGCCAGAACCTCATCATAGCTTATGTTCTCATAGCGCACGGCGCTGGAGTCCGTGGCAGGGTCTGCGCTGTATACACCGTCGATATTCTTGGCCAGAAGTATGGCCTCTGCGTTCACCTCGGCGGCCTTTAGCACCGCGGCGGTATCGGTGGAGAAGAAGGGGCAGCCGGTGCCGCAGCCGAAGATAACCACGCGGCCCTTGCTGAGATGGCGTATTGCCCGCAGACGGATATAGGGTTCCGCCACGGCGCGTATCTCCAGAGCGGTCTGGACTCTTACCTCCACGCCCTGCTGCTCCAGCACGTCGGCCAGAGCCAGGCAGTTCATCACCGTGGCCATCATGCCCATGTGGTCTGCTCTGGTGCGCTCTATCTTACCGCCGCCGTCCTTGACGCCGCGCCAGAAGTTTCCGCCTCCAACAACAATACCGACCTCAACTCCCAGGTCCACACACTTCTTGACCGCCTTGCAGACGTTCTCCACAATGTCGAAATCGAACCCTCTCTTTTTATCGCCCGCGAGAGCCTCTCCGCTGATTTTCAGCAGAACGCGTTTATAAACCGGCTTAGCTTCACCCATGGCTGTGCTCCTTTCAAGCTGTTTATCTTATTCTAATATATTTTTTCGATATTTAAAAGGGCAAAATTACGGGATTTGCCAAGTAATCCCGAGATTTTCTCTCCATTATCCGAATTACTATACCATATATTTCAGCCTTTTTCAAGAGCCTTGCACCAGCCGGATATCAGCCGTCTGTCAGTCCAAGCTTTGCCAGAAATTCGCCCGCCACTTCGTCCACAGACCGGCCGAGCACATCTACCTGATAGGTCAGCTCAGCCATCTGCTCTGTTGGGATTGCTCCGGCCAGCTGATTTAAAACAGCCTCCAGCTCGGGGTATTCTTCCATCAGCTCATCTCTGACCAGGAACGCTCCGTTGTAGTCAGGGAAAAAGCTTCTGTCGTCCTCCAGCACCTTCAGTCCCAGCTTTCTGTTAAGACCGTCGGTAGCGTATACTACTGTCACATCAAAGCTGCCGTTTTCCACAGCTGTGTATTTCAGGCCCTGGTCCACGGGGATGGCATCCTTGAACTCCAGCCCGTAAAACTCCGTAAAGGGATAGTATTTCATGCTTCCCTCTCTGGTAAAAAACGCCTGCTCCGCGCCGAACACCAGCTCACCCGCCACAGGCACCAGGTCGCTCACCTTTTCCAGTCCGTACTTGTCTGCCAGAGCTTGAGGAACGGCCACGGCGTAGGTATTGTCAAAGCCCAGCTTTTCAAGCAGGCGCATATCATACTCCTCTGCCGCAACCTGGTTTACATAATCATATATGGATATTCCCTCAGGAACATCGGATACATCCTGATGGAAAAACGTAGTGAGCAGGGTTCCGTCGTAGGATATCATCAAATCACAGGTGTGTCCCTGTCCCTTGAGGGCGTTGAAGTTATTCACCTGAGACATCTGGTCCTTAATGGTTACGCTAAGCTCCGTATCGGACTCCACCAGTATTTTTACCATGTGGTGCATGAGTTGTGTCTCTGAGTAGTCGCCGTCGTAGAGGACTATGTCGCCCGTCTCGCCCATCCCGTATGGCAGCAGCAGGCAAAAAGCCGCCAGAAGAGCTGCGGCCGGCAGCCACATTTTTTTCGTGGCGCGCTTATCCCTCAGGAGCTGCTTCTCAAACCAGCTCATAACGGCATCCAAAACCACGGCTATCAGCATGAGCACGCCCGTGGCCGACAGTATAATCTCCATGCTGGAGACGCGTATGCCCTGGGTGATAACTCCGCCAAGGCCGCCGCCTCCCACAAAGGCCGCAAACACGGCGGTGCCTATGGCATTCACCACGGCGATGCGTATTCCTGTGAAAATAGTGGGAAACGCCAAAGGGAACTCCACAGCCAGCAGCCGGTAGGGCCTGCTCATGCCCATACCTCTGGCCGCCTCCTTAACGCCGGGGTCCACCTCCTGCAGGCCCAGACAGGTATTGCGGACTATTGGCAGCAGAGAATACAGGGTAATACCCGTTATTACTGTGAGCTTGCCTGGGGAGAGCACCACCATTATTATGCCCAGCAGGGCCAAAGACGGTATGGTCTGCAGAAGGTCCACAATGTGAAGAATGAGCTTTCCGTCCTTGGGGCGCACATAGGCCCATATGCCCAGCAGCAGACCTGCCGCTATGGACAGCATCCCCGCCGCCAGCACAATGAACAGATGTTCGCAGATAAGAGTCCAGGTCATTTGCCTGCCCCCTTTCTCATTCCACGGGGAGTGAGCTTATTCTGCAGCAGGTCTATGACAGCTCCAAAGGCCACGGCCAGCAGAGCCGAAGGCAGCGCCCCCAGCAGTATAAGCGTATTGTTGTTTGATGAAACTCCCTGATATACAAAGTCGCCAAGACCGCCCTTGCCTATCATGGCAGCCAGGACCGCCCAGGATACGGTGTATATGGCGGACATTCTCAGTCCGGCTATTATTGTGGGCATGGCCAGAGGCAGCTCAACCTTTACAAGAGTCTGGAGCGGGGACATTCCGCAGCCCCTTGCCGCCTCCACATATTTCTGTTCAACAGACAGTATGCCGGTATAGGTGTTCTTCAGCACCGGGAACATGGCGTATACGCTCAGCGCCGCAATAACCGTGGCGTAGCTGTCGCCCAGCCAGATGAACAGCACGCCGATGAAAACCAGACCCGGTATGGTCTGAAAAATGGACAGCACCGGCAGTATGAGACCCGACCATCTGGGTATGCGCGACAGCAGCACTCCCAAGCTCAGGCCCAGGACAAAGCCTATGGAGACGGCGGCAAGCACATACAGGGTGTGGACACAGACAGCCTCCAGAAGCATGGGCCCATAATCATGCAGCAGCGCGCTCATTTGGAATCCCCCCACAGGCTCTCAGCCACAGAGTGCGCCACGCTGGTCTTTGTCACAAGTCCGGCAATGGTGTCGTCCCCGTTCAGGACTATGACATAGCCTGCATTTACCTCCGGGTCAAGAAGATAGTCAAAGCTCTCTCTGGCATCGTCACCCACACGGGCGGTTCTTGAAGTGCGCCGGATAATTGGCTCTATGCTGCTCAGCTCCCGCCCCCATCGCCTTATGTCTCCGATTGAGACGGTGCCCAGATATCGCGTCTCCTCGTCCACCACCAGCAGGGTATCCACACTATAGCGCGCCATCAGCTCGGCGCACTCTCTTATTCCCCGGTCATGCCGCACGCTTCGTACGCTGGTGCGCATGAAGTGCTCTATAGTTGACGGCTCCGGTGCTCCTGGGGCGTGCTTTCCCAGAAAATCGCTTACCAGTTCACTAGCGGGGTTTTCCAACATATCCTCGGGCGTGGCCATCTGCACTATCTCTCCTCCGGACATGAAAATTATTATGTCCGCCAGCTTCAAAGCCTCGTCCATATCGTGACTGACAAATATAACCGTCTTGTTCAGCCTCTGCTGAATGTTTTTTATCTCGTCCTGCAGGGCCTCTCTGGTCATTGGGTCCAGAGCGCTGAAGGGCTCATCCATCAGCACAATGGGCGGCGAGGCCGCCAGAGCGCGCAGCACGCCTATTCGCTGCTGCTGGCCGCCGGACAGTTGAGAGGGATACTTGTCTGCATACTGCTCCATATTCACCATTTTAAGCAGTTCGGAAACTATGGAGGTGCATCTGGCTTTGTCGTATTTCAGGAGCCGCGGCACAACGCATATGTTCTGCGCCACAGTCATGTTTGGAAAGAGACCTATCTGCTGGATTACATATCCTATGTGGCGGCGCAGGTCCACCTTATCCTCCAGGCGGATATCCTTGCCGTCTATGAGTATTCTGCCGCTGTCCGGCTCCAGCAGCCGGTTTATCATCTTCATAGTGGTGGTTTTGCCGCAGCCGGACGGGCCTATAAGCACCACGAACTGTCCATCTGGAATAGTAAAGCTGAGGTCCTTGAGTATGGGCGTTTTGCCGTAGCTCATGGAAACATGTTCAAACTGTATCATCTTGCATTCCCTCCTTACAAAAACAGGGGCTTTTATTTACGGCACGGAAAAGCGCCATACTAAAAGCCCCTCATAATAGACGGTTCTTTGTAATATATTAACACAAAGTGGCAATTATAGCAAATCAATATTTCTTTATAGCTTAATTACGTATATACTCTCCCTCCCTGTTTCAGCCGTTTTCGCGGCGTGGGCAAACTATAATCTGTCCATGGAGATAATTTATGTAGACAGCCTTTTTCTGCTGAACTTCATCATTGACTACCTGCTGCTGGTGCTCACATTCCGGCTGTGCGCTCTGCCTATACGCCGTATGCGCTGTGTTCTCGGGGCGCTTCTTGGCGGAGCCTACGCTGTAATGTGTTTTGTACCCGGCTGGGGCTTTCTGGCCTCGCCTCTGTGCAAAATATCCCTGTGGGGCTTCATATCCCTCGCCGCATTCGGTGGTGAGAGGCATCTGCTCAAATGCGCTCTGAGCTTTCTCACCATATCAGCGGTGTTCGGCGGCGGCGTGTGGGCCTCAGCCATGCTCATAGGCGGCAGTACAGCCATGGTCGGGACAGTTCGGCTCAGCCTGCGCACTCTTATATTTTCCTTCGCCCTGTGCTGGGCCTTTCTCACACTCACACTCTCCCGGCGTATGCGTCTGCAGCGCGGCAGCACCGCCTCCGTCCGGCTGGTGCTCAGGGACAGGGAGGTGAGCCTTACCGCCCTGCACGATACCGGCAACGCGCTGCGGGAGCCTTTGAGCGGACGTTTTGTGCTGGTGGCGGGAGCCGATGCCCTGGCCGTGCTGTTCACTCCTGAGGAGCTGGAGGCTCTGCGCATCCCCGACGGCGCCCAGGCCCTTATAAAGCTCAGTTCCATTCCCCGCGCGCCGCATTTCCGCCCCGTGATATATAGTGCTCTGGGGGTAAGCAGCGCGCTGCTTCCGGCCTTCACGCCCGACGAGCTCTGGATAGACGGAGAAAAAAGTGCGGACTATGTTGCCGCGGTATCCCCATCCAGCCTGGGCGGCGGGGATTTCAGCGCTGTTATATAACTTAAAACGGAGGTATGAACATGGATAAGCAAAACGGTCTGAACCGTCTGATATTGTGGGGACTGGGACTGAACACAAAGGCGAAGCAGTATCTCAGCGCCCTTGGCTTCGCCCCGCCGGAGATACTTTACATAGGCGGCAGCGACAATCTGCCCGCCCCCCTGAACCGTCAGGCGGAGGAGCAGGCAATAGCCGCTCTGGACGCCGGGGATGAGGGCGCAAAGCAATTGCTCATAGAGCACAACCTGCGTCTGGTGGTATACATAGCCCGGCGCTTTGAGAATACGGGCATAAATCTGGAGGACCTAATCTCCATAGGCACAATAGGACTCATAAAGGCCATAGGCACTTTCAAGAGTTCCAAAAATATAAAGCTGGCCACCTATGCCTCACGCTGTATAGAGAACGAGATACTCATGCATCTGCGCAAGGTCAGCTCCCAGCGTGCCGAGGTATCCTTCGACGAGCCCCTGAACACAGATTGGGACGGCAATGAGCTGCTGCTGTCGGATATTCTCGGCACAGAGGAGGACGAGGTATACCGTCCGCTGGAGGACGATGTGGATAAGCATCTGCTCATGGAGGCTGTCGGCAAGCTCAGCGACAGGGAACAGTCCATAATCCTCATGCGCTTCGGACTCTGCGGCCACAGAGAGTATACCCAAAAACAGGTGGCAGATATTCTGGGAATCTCCCAGTCCTATATAAGCCGTCTGGAAAAACGTATAATCCACCGGCTGAGGCGGGACCTGGCGAGGCATTTTCTGGCGTAGTGGGGAACTAAAGACTATTCCTCCCCTTCCCGGACGGCTTTGACGCAGAGCGGAGCGTACATAGGGATGACTGAGACATTTCACATTGACCATCCGCCCACTAAGGCCGGTAAAAAGCAATGGGCGCACGAATATGGCATGAACAAATACTACGCCGGTGTTCATTGGAGTATACGGAAGCGTGATGCCGACTTCTGGCACATGCTCACACGCTCCTGCATGAACCGCTGCGGGGTACGGAAGCAGCCCTTCAGGCGTCCGGTATATGTCTCCTTCTGGTGGAATGACAACCTGGACCTGGACAACCATGCGGTTATGGGCAAGTTTATTGTAGATGCAATGAAAGGGCGCGTCATAGAGGACGACACCAGGCGGCACTTGCAGGGCGTGCGCCATTACTGGCACGACGAGGACTACATAGAAGAATATGGCTGGGCGACAACTACCCATGGGCGGGCGCTCAGTCATGTGCAGGAGATACTGGACAGGAAATAGAAAAAGGAGGCTTTACGCCTCCTTTTTCTTATCTCTGCTTGCTTATTTTCGATATTGCCATTAACACCACCGACACAACGAAGAAGATTAAGCCAGCTTTTCCCCATATCTCTACGGTATCGTTAAGCCACTCAGCCGACACAACACACGTTCCTGCTGTCCATAAAACCATGTGCGCATAGAACAAAGGCAAGAATAATTTTGAGTTATTATCGAAGTTCTTGAAAAAGAGCTGAATCCAGAAAAGTAAGATTGCAAAGCCTACAAATCCGATGCTCAATCCGATAAGAATGGTTGTGGCGGCCCCTAATTCTGTTATAAGCATATCACTTCTCCATTTCTGCCCGGATAAGATTCTTTATATAGGTCTGCTTCTTATCCTGAGCTTGCAGATGTTCCCACAAATCCAATTCGGACGGGTAGAAGTCAACAGTTATACGCTTGCCTTTCTCCCTGTACTTCTTGATTGCTTTACGCTGCGCTTCGGTCATGTTGTAGCCTCCTTGTTTCACTTTTTGATTGCATTATATACTGCGGGGCATAAAATGCAAGATGGGATGTTGCGCAAAGATATATACCACGGGCTAGACGCAACGCACAAAAGAGCTGAAATACGGTTTGTGACTATGGGTGACTAAACAGTATTGAATGTGACTTTTCGGAGTGATACCATAACATAGAGCTGACTGATGAGGAGTATGAAATATACCGGGAGGCGCTGGGCTACAGCAAGTAAAACAGAGGAGGCCACCCCACACGGGGCGGCCTCTTTCTCATTGTTATCATTGGTGTGTAGACGAATCAGCGCATACCTATTTCGGAGTCGGAAAAAATGTCCAGGAGACCCTCTATAAAGGCTTGCTTATCGAGACAGCAGCGGCTTAGATAGAGCAATACGGTAATCAGGCTGCAGCAGGATTTTCCGCTCTCCAGCGATGCGTAGGCTCTGGAGCTCATCAGGAGACGGTACGCCATTTCCTCCTGGGTTATATTTAGCCTGTTCCGGCTTTTCAGAAGCTCACCCCGCAGGTATACTTTGAGTTCCGTATAGAATTGTTTTTTAATGGCAAATCACTCTTTCGACAGGATTTACCAAGATTCTACGGAAAGCATGAAGCACACTCCATGAAGTGCGCTTCGTGGAGTTATACAAAAGATTGGCGCTGAATTTGGAATGTGTTCATCTATGCAACAAACTATGCAACAGATGAAACTTTTGAACACTTTCTAAAAACAATAAAGCCTGGAGTATGCGGCTAGTTTGTTCGTACTAAGTATACATATCCTAAGGGGTTTCAGAACACGACCACGCAGTCCGCAGGCTGCGCCATGTAACCCTGCCACGCTGTACCAAATGCCTCCCCTGAGCAAGGGGAGGTGCCCCGCAGGGGCGGAGGGGTTGTCAATCCCTCAGTCAGCTTCGCTGACAGCTCCCTTTATACAAGAGAGACTTGGGCGCATAAGCACGCGCCCACCCCATTGCGCACCCCTACAATGCTCCGAATTAGTTTTCTGCGCAAATTAATTTACATAATATTTAATTTTGTAAACCTATTCTGTGACCATGTTTTTCTCTTATCCTGATACTTGACGAATATGGCAAAAAGCGATAAAATAAGTTGATTATATACACAGAAAGGTTGCAGCACAATGGGCTTTATTCCAACTATCACCTGCCGCAAATGCCGCCGGCAGTATTCCGGTCTGCTTAAAAAATGTCCTTATTGCGGCGCACGCAGACAGGCTGTATCTTCCCGCCCCGCCGCCAACAGCGATAGTGTGCAGAAGGGTACAGCCGCAGCAGGCCGCGCCGCCTCCAATAACGTATGGCAGCTGGCTTTCGGTCTTATCCTGCTGGCCGTGGTAATGCTGTCTGTGATTGTTCTTATCACCACCAGCCTCAGCGGCCGCGAGGAGAGCACAGGCCCCAATTCTTCGCCTAACCTCATCTCCCCTCCCCCCATAAGCGCCGCCCTGCCGGACGCCAGCGCTTCTCCCAGCACAGCCCCAACTCCCAGTCCCTCTCCCTCCGCGCAGCCCACCTCCCTGGCAGTTTTCTACAACACCAATCCTATCGACAACGGCTTCACTCATATAGTAGACGGCGAACCTCTTCAGCTCACGGCTACTGTGTATCCCATAGACCTGGCCGTTACCGTTGAGTGGCGCAGTACAGACGAAACCGTGTTCACAGTCGATGATACCGGCAAGGTCACCGGCGTTGCACCCGGCAACGCCAAGCTGATAGTCTCCTGCGGAGAGCTTCAGAAGGAGTATCCCGTCATTATCAAGCAGAGCTGGTAAGTTTTTCCTTATATATCGTTTATAGAGAGACCGCAAAGCGGTCTCTCTTGCTCTCAACAGAACAAAAGGAGTGTTACCCCTTGGAGAAAAAGAAATTCAGCTTGTGGACCCTGTTCAGCTCCACCTTTATGCTCAGCGCTTTCACCTTCGGCGGCGGTTATGTGATAGTGCCGCTGATGAAAAAGAAATTTGCCGACGAGCTTGGATGGCTGAGCGAGGATGAAACGCTGGAGCTGGTAGCCATTGGCCAGTCATCCCCCGGAGCAATAGCCATAAATTCAGCCGTGCTGCTGGGCTGGCGCTGCGGCGGCTTACCAGGCGCTCTGGTAGGCGCTCTGGGCACCGCCATCCCTCCGCTTATCATTCTGTCGGTCATGTATCTCATCTACGATTTCGTCCGTGACAATGTCTACGCTGCCGCCCTGCTGCGCGGTATGCAGTCCGGCATCGCCGCTGTAATAATCGACGCCGTATGGAGCATGGCAAAGGGCTATTTCAAGAGCCCGGTTAAAGTTCCCAGCATAGCGGTAATGGCCTGTGCCTTCTGCGCCACATGGTTCTTCAATATAAATGTAGCCTATATAATTCTGGCCGCCGGACTGTTCGGCGCCATAGCCGCCGCAATGAGCAAGAAAAGGGAGGGTTCTCTGTGATTTATTTTAAGCTTTTCGCCGCCTTCCTCTACATAGGTCTGTTCACCATAGGCGGAGGCTACGCCTCCCTGCCCCTTATAGAGGAGCAGATAGTAAGTCTCAACGGCTGGCTCAGCCCATCTGAGTTCACAGACCTTATCACCATCTCCCAGATAACCCCCGGCCCCATAGCCATAAATGCAGCCACCTTCGTGGGCACCAAAATAGCCGGCTTCCCCGGCGCCCTGTGCGCCACCTTCGGCTTCATAGTACCGCCCTTTATCGTGGTGACTATCTTCTTCTACATTTATAAGAAGTACCGTCAGATGGATCTGATGAAGGGCATCATGGGCGGCCTGCGCCCCGCCGTAGTGGCTCTCATAGCCGCCGCAGGACTGAGCATACTCATAACCGCCTTCTGGGGCGAGGGCGCCGCCATCACTCTCGGAAACCTCAACTTACTATCTGTGGTACTGACCGTTCTGGCGCTGGTGGCACTCACCCGTTTCAAGATAGACCAGATAATCGTTATCTTCGGATGCGGACTCATTTATATGGCCGCTGAATTTATCAAAACACACATTTGACAAAAATTTTAAAAAAGCAAAAGAAAAGTATTGACAAGGGATGTTCTTTCGTGTAGAATATCCCTTGCTGATGCGGCAAACGCATCGGCGAACCGAATATGGACGATTGGCGCAGCTGGTAGCGCATCCGCTTGACGTGCGGGAGGTCACAAGTTCGAGTCTTGTATCGTCCACCATTGAGCGCATATCCGAACCCTTCATTGTATGGGGAACGGTTTTCGTTCAAACAAAAAGACACTCCTTACCTTAATCGGTAGGGAGTGTCTTCCTTTATTCCTCGCCCGTGTATCCGTTGGCCTTGGCGCACTTCAAAGCACCGAGAATCATCTTGTCTTGGGCAAGCTGCTTTTCATAGTCCTTTACCAACCAATCTTTGATACCGGCATGGCGTTCAAGGTGAACTCGGTCGCTGACAACTTTGCCGACATATACCGAGATCACGTCATCAATGCTCATGCGCCAAGTTTCTGAGCCAGACGGCGCAGGAAAACGACCATCTGTTCACGGGTGCAGAAAGCCTTGTACATCTTATTGCCGTTGGTGTCACCGGCAATGATGCCCTCACCCTCTGCCCAATTACGAGCGTCTGCGCTCCAATCGGACGGCTCCTTGGCTTCCTGCTGGGTCAGATACACGTCCATCATCTTATTAAACTGTTCCTGAGTCATTTCCTCTTCTCCTTTCATACGAGCCGCTACATCAGCTCTGAACCTGTCCATGTTGTAATCCATCCCCAAGCCGTTCCACAGGTGAGAGGGGTCGCCGTGGTTGGTGGCAATTCCTCTCTGATAACCCTCGGCGTGACTGATGATCACGCCATCAGCAAGCGGGTCAAGATTATGGTACTGACAGAGCTGTGCAAAAAGCTCCACGGCATTTTCAGTAGTCTTTTTCACAAAGGCGATTGCCTTAGCCTTATCGGTACAGGTAAAGGTTGCACCGCCGACATAGGTGATATTGGACGGCTCACACATTTCCACGCCAACATGCGTATTGTTCGAGCTGCCGCCACCATGCCAGCCACGGTGAGCTTTTCCCTGTCCGCTTGTTCTTGTGGCTTCCAGGCAAGGGAGAGTGATATATACGTCATCCTCCCCGATGAAGCCATGGACGCAAGCGTTGGAATAGGAACTCTTGTTCCAGTTATTCACAAAAACAAGAGGATTGGGCTGAGGGCAACCGACACTGTGAAGCATAAGACCTTTGACGGCGATAGACCTTCCTGCCGTGTAGCAGGGATTCTTGGTCAGATACTTCGTGATCAGATTCATTTAGCTTTCCTCCTGAGTGGTCGTTCCGGTTTCGGTAACCGTTGCCACAGCGTCCTGAGTAGTCTCCACGGCAGTTTTTACGCTGGCCGCATCAATCTTACCTTCGGTCACGATGTACGTTACAACGCTGATAATAGCGGTCACAGCACCGGCAACCGTGCTGATTTCCGAGGTACTTGCGCCCAATGCCATAGCGACACCGGTAGCAATACCGGCGATAGCCAGCCACAGCTTGCGACTGGTAATTTTCTTAATGAACGTAGACATACTTTCTCCTTTCATTTTGGTGAGTTTAGTGAATGATTTCTTAATTTTGCTATAAACTCCCCTATATAACACACTCTATAAGAGGACTTTGTGCATTTTTCAAAAATAAGTCACTAAACTCACTACCCTGTTACTTATCAATCACAGTCCACATTGGGGTTTACTGCGGTTTCGAACACAATACCGCCCTTGGTGTTTTCGGCCTTGGCCTTGGAATAGTACATTGCCTGAGACACACCATACGCTGTCCATGCGCCGGTGAGAGTGACTGAAAGCCACGGAAGACTGCCGGAAAAACCTTTTATGACACAGAGATAGGCAAGCCCGATAAAGCTGAGAGACAAAAGCCAAATCAAGATTGACTCTTGAATCAGAAGTGTTTTGGAAAAGGCAGTCTTTGTCGATTTCATGATGCTTCCTCCAAGTCCTTAATCCGGTTGTTCGCAACTTTCACCTTTTCGTCAATGACGGCAAAATCCTGTTCCAGCTTGTAGGTGCGTTCGACAACGCTGTTGTGCTTGGCAACTTTCTTCTCCAATTCTTCCAACCGATAGGCGATCAGAGCCGAAGATTTTCGATTGGCGAAGTAAGTACCACTCATGCTCCCGATCAATGCGAGAGCTGCTACGATGATTTCACTTTTCATCCTGCCCCTCCATTTACACCACTTCGTTGATTGTTTCTGCAACGACGGTGCGAAGGTTAAAGAGGTTGGGAACCTGATTGACCGTGAAAACACCGCACAGAACCAAACTGACCCATGTCTTTACCAGGCCGCTGTTCTTTGTAAACGTCATGCTTATTCACCTCCCTCTAAAACCGAAATAACCACTTCACGGAGATTGCTCAAGTTTGGAACCTGATCTACCGTGTAAGCTCCCTGCTGAACGAGATTGACCCAGGTTTTTACCAGCCCACTGTTCCTATCAAACATGTCTCTTTACCTCCTTTATTGCGCCGTAGTGGCGAAAGCATTGGCGATCAGAATAGACAATTCAGCCAAGGCGGTTTCCATTTGAAGCTGAGTTTCGGCCTGAGCTGCTGCCTGTTCTTTCTGATAGGTCGCTTCGCTGATCTCACTGAGAACAATCGTTTCTGCCCCGTCGATCTCGGGTCTTCCGGTAATGTGATAGACTGTGCCATCCACAACCACGCCATGAGCGGAAGGTTCCTCACAGAGAGCAAAGCTGCCGTTGTCCTGCTTTTTCACCCAAACGGGAGTGTTTACCGTTGCCAGAACGGTATCTCCATTGACGATTTTATACATGATTTGACCAACCTTTCTTATTCGGATAGAAGCCGAATACGGATTTGAAATAACGATCTGTACTTTGCCTGACCCGGAAACTGTTCCCTCTTTTCATGTGTCCATGATAGCTGTCATACGCACTTCGCACGTCAGCCAGAGTGAACCAACCTTCGTCATACCATTGCTTGAATGATCGTAATTTTCTGCGGACAATTACCGTAGAATCACGATTCATTTTTAGAACGATCTTGCCCTTGGGAGTGATGATGAACTTTGTTTTTAGGAACCGAAAGAAGTTTTCAAGGGGAATAACCCGTGTTTTCTTCCGATTGAGGGTCAGGCCGATTTCCTTACAAACAAGCTCTAAGCAGTCCCGGCAAAGATAGAGATAATCAATGTCTTCGCTGATTGCATAGCCGTCATCCATATATCGACCATACCCTTTAATGCGAAGGACTTCTTTGAAATAGTGATCGAGAGGACTTGGAAGCAACAGGGCGTTCGTCTGTGACACTTGACTTCCCAGGCCAAGGCCGATTGCTCCGAAATCAGTAATGAAGCTGTTCGCTATTTCTCGAAGTTTCGGGTCATGAAGCCGCCTGTCAGCTTTTCGAAATAAAGGTTCGTGCGGCGCAGAATCAAAGAAACTGCTAAAGTCATAAACCAAGATGCCACCGGACAGGCCGTACTTTCGGTAATGCTTTTGGAGCTGGCACACCATCCTTCTTAAGGCGAAGTCCATTCCACGCCTTTTCAGACTGGCCGAGTTGTCATAGATGAAAGCGGCAGAGTAGATTGGCACGATGCAATAATCACACAGGCATTTTTGCACGGCTCGTTCTGAAATGTGAACAGAGCGGATGTGCCTTTTCTTACCCCTTTCCATAATGTCGAACTCATGAAAACCACGGTGCTTGAAGGTTCCATTTTCCAACTCACGAAGAGTCTTTGCCGTGTTGGGAATGATGTTCCCGATATACCGCTGAGTCGAATTCTTCCAGTAGACACCCTTGCAGCATTTCTTCCCTGCGAGATATAAATGCCGGAACGAAAAGACTTCCTCGAAATCTCCGCATTTTTGGCTTCGCATTTTACAGGCAGCGTCACGCTTGGCCTTTCTGCGCTGATACCGTGCTTCTCTTCGTTCTTCACTTGTCATAAAAGTTATCCTCCGTACAGTCTTATTGTGGGGTACGGCTTCTAACTGCGTAGCAATTCCAGCCATGAAATGAGCTACCGTACTATCGCTCACCATGCAAGCAGCGTCCGGCTGATTGCATCGAAGGATTGTTTTTGCCTTTAGGCAGGGTACAAGCCCTCCTTCCGTAAGAGGTACTGATTTCACCCAAAGAGGTTACTACGACTGACCTATAAAAGTTACGGAATCCGAAGGACACGCCATACGAGTCGCTGGCGTTGCCATAGTCGGCGTTGCCGTTGCTGTTGACAATGCAGAAGTTGGTGGTGTAGCCGCTACGAGGAGAACGCTCACACCAGCCGGTCGCAGAACGACAAAGAGTAGCAGGACTTGACCCATATAGAAATCTTAGTCCGGGAGGTCTTTGAACCTCTCGTTGTCAGACTTCTTTACTTTGGAAATGAGCTGTGCTTCATCTACGATGTACTCTCCAAATTCCTTCATGGCATGGTCAATCCACGGACATTTTTCAGGATTTTGGAGAATAGCGTCATAGAGCAAGGTCAGCTTCGGACTGAGATTTTGGAGAGCAATGTTGGCGTTGGTCAGGTGATCTCTCCGCATTTGCGCTTCGTGCTTGTTCTTCGGATAAATGTTGTTGGCAGCTCTGACTTCCTCATGAACCGTGGAAGCAAGCTCGAAAATGCGGTTGGTCAGCAGAGTGCTATACCGTTTGGGAGACTTGGTGCATACGGAAAAGGCATGAAGCTCCAACCGTCTTGCGGTTTCCACAAACTGCATAGTGCTTTCTCCACGCATGGACTTGATGACTGACACGCCAACATTCTCTCCTTTCTACACCGCCCCTTCCGGGGCGGGATTGGTGTTGATGAAATCGGGGATTAAACGCAGAAGCCGAAGGACACGCCATACGAGTCGCTGGCGTTGCCATAGTCGGCGTTGCCGTTGCTGTTGACAATGCAGAAGTTGGTGGTGTAGCCGCTACGAGGAGAACGCTCACACCAGCCGGTCGCAGAACCATTGACCTTTTTAATGGTGCTGTTGCCAGCGGTATAATACTCGTATTGCTTACCCTCACCAGCGTAAGAATACTGAGTAGCACCAAAGACTTCGATCTCGGACAGAAGGAACAGCTTGTCGGAAGTGGTTTCCAGACCGGAATTGTTGTTACCCACGCTGGTCACTTTGTTGACGAACTTCAACACGCTTTTCAGGTCAGAGGAAAGCCGGTTCAGCAGCGTTGCCATTGTGGAGGTACGCATAGTGGAACCACGCCAGCCGTTCACATTGGTATTGGAGTCGTTCATGGAATAGGTCGTGTTCAAACAATCGACCAACTGGAAGGTGATACCAGCCTTGGTGCGGCTACCGTCTGCGGTGGTCAGAGTGTCGTGATCGAAACCGATGATCTGCGCCGCATAGGTCACGCCATTGACAGTAATGTTCTTCTTGTCACCGACCTTCCAGTAGTTCGGAGCCTGACCGAACTTGGAAACAGCGGCGATGTTGTCCCAAGAGGTAGCTTCCAGCGTAGCGCCAACTACAAAGGGATAGACATACACGATACCGATG
>JBMNQC010000002.1:0-214511 GCA_050943935.1 Candidatus Heteroscillospira sp.
CGTCTACTCCTTTCTCCGCTCTGTAAGCCGCAAGCTCCGAGGGAAGCGAAGTCATGCGGTTTGCAATGTAAGCAACCGCCTGTCCTACCCGGTTCATATCGGTGTAGTTGTAGGCACCCTTCATGCCAGCCATGTACTCGGCCTTTTCCTCAGCGGAAAGGGCATTAAGCCCTTCCGTGAGGATTTTGTTTTTCAGGGTGAAAACCCTGTTCACATCGGCCTGTGTCCGGTCATAGATCAGCGTATCAATGACGGTACTCATATCAATCCTTTCACCTTCATCTTTCCGCTCAGAGAGCCGTTGAATGTGATTTCATCGACCAAGATCAATGCGTCCATTTCATCGGTATAAAGCGTCTGCAAACCGATAATGTCACCCACTTCCAGCTCCGGGTTTCCACGATATCTTGTTCCGAGAATGTCCACTTTCCGAAATAGCTTCATAAACTTACCTCCAAACTACGCAAAACTAAAAGGGCTACCGGTTTCCCGATAGCCCCTTGGCTGTTACTCTCGCCCTTGCGAGAGCCTTATAGAATTTTCGGAATGATATAGGCCAGAGCCAATAGTCCAACGATCATCCAGAACATGACACCGGCACACCATAGAAAAAATTTCATTTATCTACCTCGTAGGCTACCTCACCGTTACTCGTTCTGATAGAAACAACTTCGTCATTTTCTTCATAAACGGTCAAAACATATTCCTCAGCCAGATAGATTGTGTATCTTTTCCCATTCGCCCAATCATCTGTCGCTCGGAAGTTATACACATCACTAATATCGAAGGTTCGATTAAACTTTTCATGAATTTGTCCAACAGCGTCATTTAGACTTTGAGCAAACTCAAGAGATACTCCTGCGGCTTCTGCGAAATCCTCCACGGTGCTTTCGTTGCGAACCTCACCTTCTTCCATCTTACGACACCCAACCATGCTAAAAAGAATAATGATGACCAAAACGATAGATAGAACCTTTTTCATAATCAACCCGCCTTTCTTATCCTATCATACCATGTAGAACGGCTGATACCAAGCTCCCGACAGCAATCGTCCACGGTCATTTCGCCGCCTTTTTGTTTTTGAGCGAATTTTTCAAACACCGCAGGGTCGATTTTTGTCTTTGGTCTTCCAAACCCATTCCCGGTTTTCAAAGACACCTTCTTGCCGTTAACAATGGGCATGGCGGCGATACCCTCAGCCTGACGCTGTTTTGTCTTTTTACGCTCCTGCTCTGCCACAGCACCAAGGACTTCAATCAGAATGTTGTTGACCATTTCCAGCACCCAAGTCTGGTCTTTGAAATCAATGAGAGTGGTGGGAATGTCCAGTATACGGACAATCACGCCCTTCTGTTTGAACCATTCCAGTTCCCGCTTCATTTCTTCCTTGTTTCTGCCGAAACGGTCAAACTCTTTCACGATGACCTCATCACCAGATTGAACGACCTGTTTCAAAGCATTGTAACGAGGTCTATCAAAACTGCTTCCTGTGATTTTATCACAGTAGACATTTTCATCTGGAATATCGAACTTTTCCCTTGCCAATTTCAACTGACGGGCAAGGTTCTGGTCTTTGGAAGACACACGACCAAGGAAATATCTCATAAAACCGCCGTTCCTCTCAATTTAGTGACTTTAGTGAATAATCGAGCCGTTTTGCAATAAATTCTATCTTATAGTGTTTTCTTATAAGAGGACTTTGTAGGAAAAAAGCCCAAATCATTCACTAAACTCACTAAAACAATACGATTTGACCCCTCTGCTTCTTATTCAAATCGGAATTATACTTGTCGAGATATTTGTGGTACATAGGCATATCTCCCGCCCAAATCTCTTTCAACGCTCTTGCGAAGGTGGGTGTATCTCCATCGTTAAAGTGTTCAATCCACAGTTTGCGAGTTTCGTCAACCTTCTTCTCTCTCGTTTCCTGCAAAAGCTGACGCTTGATAGCCTGTTTGTCAATGCAATCAAGATAGGTGCTGTCTTCACGCTGCTTGTCTGTCAGAACTTCAATCAGCTTTTCCTTTGTGAGAAGACTGTAAAAGCCTTGCTTACGAATGGAGGGAAGAACCTCATGTGTGACCCGTCTGCGGAACGGAACAGCCTTTTCAGACTTTGATGTGAGAATGACATGATACAATCCCGGTTCATTCACAAACCACGGGTCACTTCCTGCTAAGCGTAACTTAAAGTTACGCTTCTCGTCATCATCTAACCGTTGGGCGACTCGTCTTGGATTGCTCAATTCGAGGATTTTGCAGACATCGACTAAGGCAAACCAAATTTCATCATCTGCCGTAATACTGCGAACCTCTGTGTCATTGAAAGCAAGAGTTATCGTGTTATTCAACTTCATAACCTCCTTCTGGTAAACGAGTGTTAGCAGGAACAACAATCACTTTGTAATCCATGGCTCTGAGCATTGTGGTCATGAGGGAAACCGGAATATCTTTCACATTTTTGTTATTCAGGCGTTCCCAAATAGTAGCGTTACTCACATTGAGTTTTTTGGCAAGCTCGGCATTGGAAAGAGATTTTGCGGTCATGACCTCTTTCAGAATGTCTCTACCTCTCATATTTATCACCTCTGAGGATAGTATATCATTCAGGCGTTTTATTGTCAAGAGATTTATTGAAATAAGCCTTTTTGTTTTTGCGGCGGTTTTGAAAATCGACTTTTTGTCATGAGTCGCCATGAAACCCTAACCCCCGGCCTGTGATCGCCGCCCATATCCCCCACCGCCCTATTGCCAGATCATACCAGCCCCGGCAGCTATAAAGCATAAAAGAACCGCCCCGGCGGGAACCGGGACGGCTGAAAACTATTTATTTTTCTTGATACAATTGGATAAAACCATAAAGGGAAGCAAGATAAAGAATAAAACTATATACACTATTCCACCGTCTTTCACTCATTGAATAATTTATGCTCATGATACATGACCGTTATTTGATCTCTGAACGCTGGTAAACTTCCTTCTTGATCTGCCGCCAACCGGAGAAAATACGCCGCTGCGTCACGATATGCGCTTGCAAGTGTGAGAGAACCAACAGCCCCGACACTTGATATAGGCGTTCTTTCCCCGGTTCTTTTAACTACTGTTTTCCGGTTCGTATGATCTACAATAGTAAAAGCTCTTGCGGTTCATCTCGCAGGCCTCGCAGATCTCCGCCACGCTGATCTTCTCAAAGGGCTGGGTCTCCATCAGGTCCTTCAGCGCCTGGGCCAGCGCCCGCTTGGTAATGTTGGAATCAGCTATCAGAGACACCTCCATCCCATCTGTTCTTGTGTAGATTATAACACAAAAGCGATTTCCGGGCAAGATGCCGCTCAGCGGCTGTTTTGGACAGTTTCGGGAAACCGTCCAAAAACTTCCCGCTTTCAGAAGGGTGGGGAAAATTGGGACGGCTTTGGTTTTTGTCCAATGCGGAGCGCCGGCTTCCCTGCTACAATAGGCTCAACAAATTGATCAGGAGGTATCCCCCATGTCCGCCCATCATGACTCATTGGACGAAGTCCTCTCCCACTATTCCACCAGCCCCACCGGCGGTCTCACCTCTGACCAGGTGACAGAAGCCCGGGCAAAATACGGCCCCAACAAGCTGGCGGAAAAGAAGAAAAAAACCAACCTCCAGCGGTTCTTCGAGCAGTTCAAGGACGTAATGATCGTCATCCTGCTCATCGCAGCCGCCATCTCCTTCGGCATCGCCTGCACCACCGGGGAAGCCTCAGAGTTCTTTGAGCCTGTGCTCATCCTGCTCATCGTCGTCCTCAACGCCGTCATGGGGATGCTCCAGGAGAGCAAGGCGGAGAAGGCTTTGGACGCCCTGAAAAGCCTGTCCGCTCCCCACGCCCGTGTTATCCGGGACGGAAAGGAGCAGGTGGTAGACGCCGACCAACTGGTCCCCGGCGACGTCATCCATCTGGAGGCCGGAGACTTCGTCCCAGCCGACGCCCGGCTCATCTCCAGCACCAGCCTGAAAAGCGAGGAGTCCGCCCTCACCGGCGAGTCCGTCCCCTCGGAGAAGGACGCCGCCGCCCAGGTGGAGGAGAAGGCCCCTCTGGGCGACCGGAGCAACATGGTGTTCTCCGGCTGCTCCATCACCTACGGGGCCGCCCAGGCCGTGGTCACCGCCACCGGCATGGACACCGAGATGGGCAAGATTGCCGGCCTCCTCAGCGGGGAGAGCGAGAGTCAGACCCCCCTCCAGAAGAAGCTTGCCCAACTGGGCAAGCACCTGGGCATTCTGGCCCTCATCGCCTGCGGCGTCATCTTCGTGGTGGGCCTCATGGACGGCATGGACGTGTTGGATATCTTCATGACCTCCGTCTCCCTGGCTGTCTCCGCCATCCCTGAGGGTCTGCCCGCCATTGTCACCATCGTCCTGTCCATCGGGGTGCAGCGGATGGTAAAGAAGAACGCCATCATCCGCCGCCTGCCCGCCGTGGAGACCCTGGGCAGCGCCAGCGTCATCTGCTCTGACAAGACTGGCACCCTGACCCAGAACCGCATGACTCTGGTGAAGGCCTATGTGGATGGCCGGGAGGGGCTGGAGGACATCAGCGGCGAGAACACTCCTGATGTCCGCCGCCTTCTGATGCTGGGCACCCTGTGCAGCGATGGCTCCGTTACCTTTGAGGACGGCAAGGCCAAGCACATCGGCGACCCCACCGAGACCTCCATCATCCTGGCCGCCCACCAGAACGGAATGCCAAAGGAAAAACTAACGGAGCAGCATCCCCGGCTGGCGGAGCTGCCCTTCGACTCCGACCGGAAGCGGATGACCAGCGTGAACCGCATCGACGGCCGGAACGTGGTCATCGTCAAGGGCGCCTTCGACAGCATCGCCCCCCTGTGCGTAGCCGGCGACGTCCAGCGGGCCGCCCAGATCAACGACCAGATGAGCCGGGATGCCCTCCGGGTGCTGGCCATCGCCTGCAAGGTGGTGCCCCCGGTGCCCGCCGCCCCCACCATCGACGAGCTGGAGAGCGGCCTTACCTTCCTGGGCCTGGTGGGCATGATCGACCCGCCCCGGCCTGAGGCCAGGGACGCCGTTGCCGTCTGCCGCAGAGCTGGCATCAAGCCCGTGATGATCACCGGCGACCACGTGGTCACCGCCTCCGCCATCGCCAAGGACCTGGGCATCCTGCGGGAGGGCGACCGGGCCATCACCGGCGCCCAGCTGGACGCCATGAGCGAGGAGGAGCTGGACCGGGATGTGGACCACATCTCCGTCTACGCCCGGGTGTCCCCGGAAAACAAGATCCGCATCGTCAAGGCCTGGCAGCGTAAGGGCCAGATCGTCTCCATGACCGGCGACGGCGTTAACGACGCCCCCGCCCTGAAGGCCGCCGACATAGGCTGCGCCATGGGCATCACCGGCACCGACGTGGCCAAGGGAGCCGCCGACATGACCCTCACCGACGACAACTTCGCCACCATCGTGGACGCCGTCCGGGAGGGCCGGGGCATATACGCCAACATCCGCAAGGTGGTGGGTTTCCTGCTGGGCACCAACATCGGCGAGGTACTGCTGGTGTTCTTCTCCATGCTCCTGTGGCGCAAGACCCCTCTGCTGAGTATGCAGCTGCTGTGGATCAACCTGGTCACCGACTCCCTGCCCGCCATCGCCCTGGGCATGGAGGCCGTGGAGCCCGACGTGATGGACCATCCTCCCAAGCCCAAGAGCGATGGCCTGTTCGCCCACGGACTGGGCGTGCGTGTCGTCCTTCAGGGCGCCATGTTCGCCATCCTGTCCATGATCGCCTTCTATGTGGGCGAGGACAGCACCGGCCTGCTGGACGGCGGCCAGACCCTGGCCTTTATGGTGCTCTCCCTCTCCCAGGTGGTCCAGGCCTTTAACATGCGCTCGGAGCGCTCCCTGTTTCACATCGGTCCCTTCACCAACCATAAGCTCAACTGGGCTTGCCTGGTCTCCCTTGCTCTGGTGGCCCTGGTGCTCTTTACCCCCGTGGGCATCGCCTTTGAGATCGTCCCCCTGTCCGGTAGCCTCTATCTGCTGGGCCTGGTTCTGGCTCTGGTCCCCGTGGTGATGATGGAGCTGTCCAAGAAGTTTGGTCTCATCAAGCACCAGCACTAAGTCTCTTTGGAGACTGTCTACACCTAAGGTGCTGTAAAGCATGCTACAATAAAAACCCCCGGAACGGTGTTCCGGGGGTTATGCTTTATTTCTCGAACTTCCTGTTGATGTTTATGACCACGCGGCTGAGGGCCCACAGGGCCAGGAGGTTGGGGATGACCATGAGGCCGTTGAAGAAATCGGCCAGCTCCCATACCAGGTCCACCTTTTGGGTGGCGCCCACAATTATAAAGCCCACCACGATGATGGAATACACGGTAGCACCGGCCTTGCCAAACAGGAACTTGGCGTTGATACGGCCGAAGAAGTGCCAGCTCAGGATGGTGGAAAACGCGAAGAACAGCAGGCAGACGGCAATGAATATGTCGCCGAAAGAGCCGAACTGGCTGGTAAATGCCGCCTGAGCGAGAGCCACGCCCTCCTTTCCGCTGTCCATGACGCCGGTGGTGAGGACAGAGAACACGGTGAGATTAAGGATAATGAAAGTGTCGATAAACACGCTTATCATGGCGGACAGGCCCTGCTCATGGGGATTCTTGGCGGTTGCGCGGGCGTGGGCGTGGGGGGTGGAGCCCATACCGGCCTCGTTGGAGAACAGTCCGCGGGCAACGCCGTAGCGCACAGCCTCCCGTATGGTGATACCCATTGCGCCGCCGGTAACAGCTGCGGGATTGAAGGCGCCCACAATGATGCTCTTTAGAGCCGCAGGCACGGCGGTGATATTCATAAAGATGAGAGCCAGGCTGCCCACAATGTAGACGGCGGCCATGAAAGGCACCAGCTTTTCAACCACGGACGCCAGGCGCTTGGAGCCGCCAAGGAATATGAAGGCCGCGGGTACTGCCAGGATAATTCCTATGGCCACAGGGGGCACATTGAAACCGCGGGCGGCAAACACCTCGCCGAAAGCGCTGGCTATGGAGTTGGACTGGACCATATTACCCATGAAGCCCAGAGCCAGCACAATGAATACGGCAAACATGGCGGCAAGCACCTTTCCGAAGCTGCCCTTGAAAGCGGCGCGTATGTAGTAGATGGGGCCGCCTGTTACGCTGCCGTTGACAGTAGTTTTATATTCCTGAGCCAGGCTGGCCTCAGCGTAAATGGTGGCCATGCCGAAGAACGCGGAGACCCACATCCAGAAGATTGCGCCGGGTCCGCCGCCCAGAAGAGCGGTGGCAGCGCCGGCCAGGTTGCCGGTTCCGACCTGAGCTGCAATTGCGGTGGCGATGGACTGAAATGGCGTCATCTCGCCCTTGGCGCGCTTCTCGCCCCCGGAGTTCATATGTCCGAATATGAGTTTAAAGCCCTCGCCGAACTTGCGCACCTGAATGAAGCGCAGACGGAAAGTGTAGTAAATACCGGTTCCGCACAGGATTACGATGAGCAAAAAGCTCCAGAGAAATGCGTTGCCGCTCTTTACCAGTTCCAGTAGTGTTGCCATGTCTTACCAATTCCCTTCTCTTTTTCTGTGCTTTTCGGGCAACAAAAATAGAGCTGATGAATGTCATCAGCTCTCAGGAGGTAGACATGCGCTACTGCGCGGGTGACCGGGCTTTTGTCCCGATGCTCTGTCCTTTTGCCTGAGAGATTGGCGGGTTCCCCCCTGCCGTACACCTTCGGCGCTCATAAAAATGAGACTCTCCAGAGTTGCCTGTAAACAGCAAGATAGATTATAGCACAGCCAAAGGCATTAATCAAGTCCTAACTGTATTTTTATCGCGGACATTTATCCGTCTTAGAGCATACAATAGTCCGGAGGTTGGTATTTATGGGAAATGTATCCCTGCCAATTACTATAAGCGCTCTGGCCGAGCTGACAGCCGCCCAGTTTCCTGACTCCGGAGAGCTGGCGCTGCTGGCGGCAATATTCACACAGCTTGGCGATAGTCTCGCAACTATTGCGGTTCAGCGTGAGCTGTGCCTCAGCCGGGCTCAGAGTACGGGTCAGGAAGGCTCCAGTCCCACACATTCCCCGAGGAATAGCTGTCTCTGAAATGATTTCGCCTTCCGTCACCGGAGAACCATTTGTACTCCCGAGGCAGCACCCGGCCCACCGCCGTCTCTCCCAGCTGCTCTCTGGCATGGCGCACAAGCACATCGGCGGCCAGGTCGTACAGGGCTTCATCCACGGGATTGTGTTCAGAATAGCCCATAAACTGGCCGGGGCTGGCCACGACCTGCTCCACCGTCTGGCCACCGCTGTCCGCCCGGTTGAGTATGCACCAGGCCACGGCGGCCTGCTCCACCGGTGCGCAGCCCCGGCACTCGCCGTAAAGTGTTTTTGCTATAAGCTCTGCGTCCCTACCGGAGAACTCCGGCTGCGGTCCCGACCGCAGGCGTACGGAGTATTCCGCCGTGCATTGGGCCGTGGCCGCTGGCGGAATACCGTATGTCCCCCGGCTCCCGGCGCCTGTGCATACTCCGGCGCAGGCAATAGTCAGGACGACGCAGACGATTCTTGTAAAAAACATTCTCAAATCATTTCCTCCTTTGTCAAAACGGATTTTTACGGCCTGCATCCAAAATGCTTGACCGTTTCCCCCTATGCGTATATACTTATGCCATGCCGCACAGGCAATATGATTTTGATTTTTTGGGAGGCTTATATGATTCTTACCACAACGCCCTCTGTGGAGGGCAAGACCGTTCAGACCTACCACGGCATCGTATTCGGCGAGGTAATTTCCGGTGTAAACGCATTTAAAGACATCGCCGCAGGCTTCTCCAACTTTTTCGGCGGCCGAAGCGCCACCTACGAGGATGAGCTTACCAGCGCCCGTGAGCAGGCCCTCAATGAGATGAGCCAGCGCGCCGCCCGTCTTGGCGCCAACGCGGTGGTCGGTGTGGATATAGACTATGAGGTTCTGGGCGCCGACAACGGTATGCTCATGGTAACCGCAAGCGGAACCGCCGTAACGGTATACTGAAGCGAAAAACCATCCCCGCTCCCTTTGGGAGCGGGGATGGTTCCGAAACTGTCGAAAAAGCCCATATGGGCTTTTTCGACAAAAGGCTGCGCTTCGCTCTGCGCCTCGGTCGTTCGCCGCAGGCGAACGATTCGACGCTCGCTCCGCGATAAGTGTTTTCTGCCACGTACACGCCG
This sequence comes from Candidatus Heteroscillospira sp., assembly GCA_050943935.1. Lineage (GTDB taxonomy): Bacteria > Bacillota > Clostridia > Oscillospirales > Oscillospiraceae > Heteroscillospira. The sequence goes on from JBMNQC010000002.1 coordinate 9,209, forward strand.
CGGCGGAAAACGGATTTGATCTTTTTCGCCGCTCCGGCGGCGAAACTCTGTGAGACTTTTTGACAAACTGAGAAATCTCCCCGCTCCTTGTGGGAGCGGGGAGATTTATGTCAGGCGCACACGGAGCTGTCGAAAATGAAATCCATCACAAGCTCCTGAACAGCCAGCTTTTCAAGCGAAGCCGAGACCTCCGGGCTGCTCCACGGCTCAGGCATGGCTTCCTCGCTCTCATAGCCGTAAGTGATAAGCCAAGTGGGCTTGGCTTTTTCCAAATCCTCCCTATCCGGCACAAGATTTTCCGCCCGGGCTATTGCATACAGGACAAGGTCCCGTTTTACGGAGCTTTCGGCGTTTTTCAGGCACAGCTCATCCAGACCGCTGCTGTTCGTACCGAAAAATGCAGAGAGATATTCATCCAGGCTGAGGCCGTATTCCTTCGCGAAAGCCTCGTAGCAGGCACGAAAATCCTCCTGATACTCTCTCAGTTCTTCCTCCGGATATTTCAGCACGGTGCTGCCGTCCAGCACTATGCTCCAAAGGGCGTCTCTGTTGGCCTGCCTGGCGGGGCTGTAATCTATACTAATAAGGCGCACCTGCACCTCAGCGTCCCGTCCCGCGTATTCCGGCGCGCTGTCGTATACCTGCGGCAGAGTCAGCTTCATGGACGCCGTGTCCCCAGGCTCCATGCCCACCAGGGCTTCGTCAAAGCCCGGCAAGAAATTGGAATAGCCCACCTCGAAGCTGTAAACTCCGGCGAAGAGCTGCTCTGTGCCCTCCACCATCGCTATCACCTCTGCTGTAACCGTATCCTCAGGCATGGCAGCGCTGCTGTCCGGGTCGCCGTATGGAGTGTAGCTTATGCCCTTGTACTGACCCAGCTCTATGTAATCCCCCAGGGCGTAGTCATATGGCTCCGGTACGCTCCCTGCACAGGAGCACAGAACGAGAATGACAAGCAGAGGGAGGAATATGCGCTTCATAAACGGCTCCTTTTTGCACGGGCCGGACGGGTTTTGTGTCCGGCCCTGTCAGTTTGCTTATTTGTAGATATTCCAGGGCGCGGCGTCGGTGCCGGTGTAATCAAAGAAGCTGAACAGAGCGGGGATACCGTAGGCGGTGGCGTAGTTGATGGAGCTGCCGTAAACAGCGTTGGGCAGGACTATCCACTCCGCTCCCCATTTGTCCATATTCTCTATGGCCAGCTCAACGCGGCTTACTGCGGTCACTCCGCTGTCGCTGAATATCTGACTTATATCGTTCAGGTCATCGCCCACTATCATGGCGATGTGGTGGGCGCTCAGCTCAAAGGTCTCGGGATATTTTGTGGATTCCGACACGCGCTCGCCGGTTTTCCAGGTGCCTCCGGTGGCCACTATCTGACGTATGGCCTCCTTGCTGGAGCCGTTGAGCTTATTGTCATTCACTATCAGATGTACGTCCGGGCTGTAGTTTTCAGTACCCTTTTCGTCGGTGGGGAAGCCCAGCTTCTGCATGGACTCCATGGATATGTCATAGAAGGTCTTGCCCACCACCTCATATGTGGAAGAGCCTATGACCGTGCCGTCCGCCTTCCTGTATCCGGTCTGACCGCCGTACTGGCTCTGGCTGGTTTTATAGCCCTGGTCGTAGCGGTTGGTGACATAGTAGAACTCAATGCCGTTGTCTACGCAGTAGTCCACAAACTCAACGGCGCCTGGCAGCGCGGTGCAGCCGTCGCTCATTACAAAGTCGGCAAAGGCCTTGTTTGTCCACTCGCCGTTCTTGCCCAGAATATTTGCGGTGTAGTGCACGCCGTCCACCAGAGTGTCATCTATATCGCTGAATACGGCCACGCGCTTGCCCGAGTGGAAAAGCTGCTTTGCACCGTCCACGGTTTTCCAATGGTATCCGGTGGTTCCGGTATTGGCGTCGGCCTCAGCCACCATCTCATCCACATTTTCCTTGGCTATGTTGAAGGCCTGCATCATAAGTGCGTGAGCCTCGGCGCTCATCTGCCAGGCGGCGCCGCCCACCAGGTACTCATAGTCAGCCACAGGGGAGAACACCCCGGTCTTGCGGGTCAGACCGCTCACGGAAACGGTGCGGCTGGCGTTGTCCCAGGTGACGGAAGCGCCCAGAGCCTCGCTCAAAGCCCGAATGCCCACCATTGCGGAGCCATCCTCTGAAATCCACAGATTTTTTTCGTTGAATTTTGCACTTGCATCTGCGCCGTCCAGCGTCAGCTTAACATCAGCCGAGGCTGGTACGGAAGCTGCCGAAGCGCCCACAGCCAGGGAAAAGGCCAGCGCCAGCACAAGAATAACCGCCAAAGTCCGTCTGCTTTTCATTTTGATGTACCTCCTTAAGATGTTTATGGGAAGAACATGCCGGTATAAACTTAGCCCCGGCACTCCTTCAAGACATACTATATATTTTTTATGAAAAAATATCAATAGCATAAGCTAAGTCAAAACAAAAATTAGAAATAAACGACAAAAAATATCATTCCCGTCCCCAACGGAACAACCGCAGGCACTTCTGCTTTCCGTATTCCGCGCATATACATGGTAGCGGTAAAAAAAGCGGGGAGTGGTGTTCTTGAAAACCAGCATCGAAGAGCGGGCATGCGAGCTTGCGGAATACATAATAAAAAATAACGCCACGGTGCGTACGGCGGCCAGGGAATTCGGTATAAGCAAGAGTACCGTACACAAGGATATAGCCGACAGGCTCAAGGACGTGGACAGAGGGCTGTATACGCGTGTGAAGCAGGTGCTGGAGCAGAACAAGGCTGAGCGCCACATCCGCGGGGGTATGGCCACCAGACGAAAATATAAGGGTGAATAAAGCCTGGCGCGGGGCGGCAAAACCGCCTCGCGCAAAGTTTTCTGTAAGGAATACAGCTATGTGCAAATTTATGAGTTATTTTGTGAAAAATCACACTTTATTCCAGGGCTGGTTTCTGATATAATTAACTAAAAGTTATGCAGTTCAGCTGGAGTTGTTTGCTATGGATACAGTTTATACAGTCAAAACAATTTGGGGTGACTACGCCGTGCTCACGGATGCCGACGGAGAGGAGAGCAGACTTGCTCTGGCTCTGCTGCCGCCGGAAATCTGCGAGGGCGACCGGGTGGTCTGCCGTGGCTTTGAATATTCCATAGAATAACTGCACTTGCAATAAAAAGGAGAAAATACACCATGAACCATGTGGAGATTCCTGCGGGTTACCGCACGAATATGAGCCGCTATGAGACTCAGAAATATATAGGGCTACTCAAACGCCTGTTTGAAGATACCCTATCCGGCGCTCTGAATCTGCGCCGGGTGTCCTCCCCCCTGTTTGTAGACGCCGCAAACGGTCTGAACGACGACCTGAACGGCATTGAGCGCCCCGTCAGCTTTGACATACCCGCCGTAGGCAGTCAGGCTCAGGTGGTGCAGTCTCTGGCCAAATGGAAGCGCTATGCCCTCATGCGCTACGGCTTCCCCATGGGACAGGGTCTGTATACCGATATGAACGCCATCCGCCGGGATGAAGAGCTGGACAATCTCCACTCCGTATATGTGGACCAGTGGGACTGGGAAAAGGTGATACGCGAGGAGGACAGAAACCTCAGATACCTGCGCGACACCGTGGACGATATAGTCGGCGCCATCTGCGACGTAGACCGCACACTCCACCAGATAGTCCCTGCTCTGGAGAATCTGCCCAGAATAGAGCGCGAGGTATACTTTGTCACCGCTCAGGAGCTGGAGGACCAATATCCCGAGCTCACTCCGGATGAACGGGAATACGCCGTGGTCAAAGAGCACAGGACAGTATTCATAATAGGCATAGGCGGCCCAATGAAATCCGGCAAAAAGCACGACGGCCGCGCTCCCGACTATGACGACTGGGATCTGAACGGCGACTTGCTGTTCTGGAACACAGTACTGGAGCGTCCCTTTGAAATATCCAGTATGGGTATCCGTGTAAGCCCTCAGGTGCTGGAGCGCCAGCTGGAGGCAGCGGGCTGCCCTGAGCGCAAAAACCTCATGTTCCACAAGCTGCTGCTGGACGGCAAGCTGCCCTACAGCATAGGCGGCGGCATAGGCCAGTCCAGACTGTGCATGCTGCTCATGGGCAAGGCACATATAGGCGAGGTTCAGGCCTCCGTGTGGGATGAGGAAACCCTGAAGGCCTGCAAGGCAGCGGGAGTGCGTCTCCTGTAAACCGTATCTGCTGTTTAAGGCGTCCCGCACATAATTGGGGGACGCCTTTTTATACAATCAACGGGAAGTGAGCTATATGACAGGCGGGGAATTACTCGCTTTTATGAAGCATCTGAAGCTGGTATTCGACGAGGTGAGGCTGGTGGATGCATCTGTTGCAACTCAGCTTGAACTTCTGGACGGCGGGCAGCTGAGGCGCACGCCCTACAGCTGCTACGCAGTATGGAATAAAACCAAGCGCTGCGAAAACTGCATTTCCGCAAAAGTACTCACAGAACATTCCAGAGTGACAAAATTCGAGCAAAACGGCGAAACTATATATCATGTAACGGCAATTTATGTCGAAGTAGAGGGTAAGCCCGCCGTAATCGAAATGATTTCCCGTCTTCCGGAGCAGGGAATATTTATCCCCGGTTGTGTAAACGATTATAACAACCGCATGTATCTCGATCCCCTTACAGGCTCGCGCAACCGCAGCTTTTATGAGGAGCGGGTGAAAAGCATGGAGCTGGTGGACGCACTTATGATACTTGACGTGGATGATTTTAAAAACATCAACGACAAGTTCGGTCACCAGACTGGAGACTCGGCGCTGAAAGCCATAGTCAAAGCCGTATTTTCCTGCGTGCGCAGAACGGATACCGTGGTGCGCTATGGCGGGGATGAGTTTGTAATAGTGTTCAGCAATGTTCCTGAAGACGTCTTTGCGGAAAAGCAGAACGCCATCCGTGAAAAGGTCAAAAGCACGCGTCTGGAGAGCTGCCCGGAGGCTGTGCTGTCCGTAAGCATTGGCGGAGCATATGGCCCCGGTCCTGCCGAGAGACTGCTGGCCGAAGCCGACCGGCGGATGTACGAGGCAAAGACAGAAAAAAACAGAATTCAAGCGACAGGCGTCTGCTAAAGCAGGCGCCTGTTTTTCCAATATTCGGCCATAGGCCGAACGCCCCTTATTTCCTCTTGACATCTCCGTGGCATTTATATATAATCTATTTAGTAATGCTAATTAGCTATACAAAGGAACAATACTTATGGACGGAAAATATGTGCAGCAATTTAAAAAAGGCTCTCTGGAGATGATTCTGCTGTGTCTCATTGCCAAAAAGGAGACCTATGGCTACGAAATCATCACAGAGCTTAACCATAAAGTTGCCGCCGTTTTGGGCTATGCAAAGGAGGGAACGGTATATCCCATACTTTACCGCCTGCAGGAGGCGGGGCTGATACAGTCCCGTATAGCTCCGGCCGCGGCCAACGGAGGCTCAAAAAAATACTACTCCATCACCGAAAAAGGCCTGGAGACCTTATGGGAGCTTACAGCTTTCTGGCATAGCTATGCGGCATGTGTGGACAGCTTTATTTAGAGCATTTCGGAGGTGCAGCAATGAAAGAAAAATATATCCGCCTGGTAAAAAGGGAGCTGCTTTTGCGTGGTGAGCGGAAACAGGAGGTTCTCCGTGATTTGGGCGAAGCCTTCGACTCCGCCCTTGAGCACGGCGAGACCGTGCAGCAGCTCATAGAGCGCCTTGGCAGCCCCGCTGAGTACGCCGCGGGAATACATGAGCAGCTGGGAATAGACGCCCCGGCCCGCAGAAAGCGAAAAAAGCAGCTTCAGATATCACTCTCCGTCTTTGCGGCGGCCGCGTTTTTTCTCCTCTCCGCGCTGATTGATGCAGCCAGAGTGCCCCAGAACGTCATAGGCGGCGCCTGCGCCATGACAGAGATAGAGCTGGTTGGCTCCGGCATTGACCCGGCTGTGCTCCTAATGGCTCTGGGCTCGGCCTCTGTGGCCGTGACGGTGATTTTGGCCATACAGTATTTTAGAAAAAAGTGAAGGGACGCAGCATGAAAAAAGTATGCAGCATATTTTTGGCATGTGCCATCAGTCTGCTTTCCGGATGCTCCTCTGCCTCCGATGACAGCGGCCAGCTCTGGACTCTTGAAGGCGCAGAGCCTGTATATGTGTCCGAGTGGCCGGAAAATGATTACACCGCTCTTATTCCCCAGCCGGAGAGCGGCGAGATGGACTATGTTTTAGATATATCCGACGCCGGGCGCTACGCCGTTGTTCTCAAAAATATATCCATGGAGAATTCGGAGGAATATGTGGAGTCCCTGAAAGCACAGGGCTTTTCGGAGCTTGCTTCCGAGCGCAATCAGGTTTCTGTTGGTTTAATGCTGAAAAAAGACGGCACATGCCTCAGCGTTTCCTATTCCGACAAAATATTGGGAATACTTATAACGGTGGAAAATTAACAAAAAAATCATCCCCGCTCCAGGTAGCGGGGATGTTTTTTTGTTACAAGGCCGCGAACACGGCGTCAACCGCCGCGGCGGTCTCGTCTATCAGTTCATCCTTGTGAGCGTCGGATATAAACATGGCTTCGAACTGGGCGGGGGCAAGGGCCACGCCGCTGTCCAGCATACCGGCGAAATATTTTGCATAGCGGCCCAGGTCGCTGCCCTTGGCGTCCACGAAGGCGCTGACCTCCGTGGGAACGAAGAAGGGCGAGAGCAGGGAGCCTATCTGGTTCACCGCCACGGGCACACCGTGCTTCTCCGCGCTCATGCGCATCATTTCCGCCAGGCGTCCGCCACGGGCGGCTATGCGCTCATATACCTCGGGGTGCTCCCGCAGCCAGGTGAGCTGAGCCAGGCCCGCCGCCATGGCCACAGGGTTTCCGGAGAGGGTGCCCGCCTGATACACATTGCCGCAGGGGGCCACCAGCTCCATGAGCTTACGGCTGCCGCAGTAGGCGCCCACGGGCATACCACCGCCGATTATCTTGCCGAAGGTGACTATGTCGGCCCGGACGCCGTAATACTCCTGGGCGCCGCCCAGGCCAAGACGGAAGCCGGTTATCACCTCGTCGAATATAAGCAGCGCTCCGTATTTATCGCACAGGGCGCGCAGTCCCTCCAGAAAGCCTGACGCCGGGCCTATGACGCCCATGTTCGCGGCCACAGGCTCCACTATCACGGCGGCCACGGAATCGGGATGGGCATTGAACAGGCTTTCAACGCTGTCCAGATCGTTGAACTGGGCGGTGAGGGTGTGCTTTGCTATGTCCTCGGGCACGCCCGCGGAGCTGGGGCAGCCGCCCGCCAGAGCGGAGGAGCCGGCGCTCACCAGCAGACTGTCGCTGTGGCCGTGGTAACAGCCCTCGAATTTTATAAGCTCGTCCCTGCCCGTGGCGCCTCTGGCCAGACGTATGGCACTCATAACAGCCTCGGTGCCGGAGCTGACCATGCGCACCATCTCTATGTTGGGCACGCAGTCGATAATGAGCTCGGCTATCTCCACCTCACGGCGGGTGGGCGCGCCGAAGCTTAGGCCGTCCTTCACAGCCTCCTCCACGGCAGCGCGTATGGCCGGATGGTTGTGGCCCAGTATCATGGGTCCCCAGGAGCAGACATAGTCTATGTAGCGCTGTCCGTCCTCGTCCCAGATATAGGGGCCGTCGGCCCTGGTTATGAAGCGGGGGTTGCGGTTTACGGCGCGGTAGGCCCGCACAGGGGAGTTCACTCCGCCGGGCAGGACCTTTTTGGCTCTCTCAAACAGTTCCTCTGAAATGCCCATCAGCCTATTTCCCCCTCTCTTATAGCCTTAGCCAGTTCCTTGGCGTAGTAGGTTATGAGCATATCCGCGCCGGCGCGGAACACGGCCACGGCGCTCTCGCACATTACGCGGTGCTCATCAATGTACCCCGCGGCTGCGGCGGCCTTAACCATGGAGTACTCACCGGATACGGCGTAGGCGCACAGGGGCTTATCAAAGCTGTCACGGCAGCGGGCGATGATATCCAGATAGCTGAGAGCGGGCTTGACCATGATAATATCCGCACCCTCCTCTATGTCCAGGGCAGTCTCATATATGGCCTCGCGGGTGTTGTGCATATCCATCTGATAGCCCCGGCGGTCTCCGAAGGATGGGGCGCTGCCTGCCGCCGCACGGAACGGGCCGTAGAAGGCGGAAGCATATTTGGCGGAATAGGCCATGATGGGGATATTCTCAAAGCCCGCCTCGTCCAGCTTTTCACGGATGTAGCCCACGCGTCCGTCCATCATATCCGAGGGTGCGACCATGTCAGCTCCCGCGCGGACGTGGGACAGGGCCACCTTTGCCAGCAGCTCTAGAGTGGCGTCGTTATCCACGGTATGTCCCTTCAGAGCACCGCAGTGTCCGTGGTCCGTGTATTCGCACATGCACACATCGGTAATGACGTAAAAATCAGGATACTCGGCTTTTATCGTGCGTATTGCCTCCTGCACTATACCCTTGTCGTCCCAGGCTGAGGAGCCAAGGCAGTCCTTGTGCATTGGGATGCCGAAGAGCAGACAGCTGCGTACTCCGTCCCGGACACATTCCTCTATCGCGCCGCAGACGGCATCCAGTCCGTAGCGGTACTGGCCGGGCATTGCTTCTATGGGAGTTTTGCCGCTGAGCCCCTCCTCAACAAAAATCGGATAGATAAGACTGTCCGGCGAGAGCCGCGTCTCCCGGCAAAGGCGGCGTACCGTATCGCAGGAGCGCAGCCTGCGGGGTCTGTTAAGCATATCCATTGGCGTATTACCTCTGTTTCACATTATTTTTCCGGCCAGCTCCACGAGAGCGTCTATGCTGGCCTTTGGGGATATCACAGTGCGGATACCGTATTTTTCCGCCTCGGCGGCGGTCTGCACGCCTATGCACAGACCGGTCACCCCGCCGAGCTTTGCCCCATCCCCAAGGGAGGACACAAAGCCCCGCACGGTGGAGGCCGAGGTGAAGGTGACATACAGCTGCTCTCCCGCTTCCAGCGCCGCGGTCACTTCTCCTGAAACGGGACAGCGGTATTCTGTGCGGTACACGGCGATATCGTCGAACTCTATGTTAGCGCGGTCTAAGGCTTCTGTCAACTCCGGAGAGCCTGTCTCCGCCCTTGGAATCAGCACCCGGCCCTTTGCACTTCCCGCAAGAGCCGCGCCCAGATGGGCTGCGTCGTATACCTCGGGGACAAGGTCGGCGCGCAGGCCGAGGCCTTTCAGCTCCTTCGCGGTGCCGGAGCCTATGGCCGCCGTGCGTACTCCGCCCAGGGCACGGGCGTCCAGCTCCATTTCCTCCATGGCGTCGGCAAAGCAGCGCACTCCGGCGGGACTGGTAAAGCACAGCCAGGAGTAGCTCCCGATATTTTCGATTGCCCTTTTAAGCTCCGGGCAGGGGCTTATGGGCACAGTCTCTATGCATGGATATTCAATCACCTGGGCGCCCAGCTCACGCAGGCGCGCGGTGAGGGTTCCCGCCCTGTCCTTCGGGCGGGTGACCACCAGCTTTTTGCCCCGGAGGGGCAGGCGGTCAAACCAACAGAAATCCTCCGCCAGAGCGCATACACCGCCCACTATGATAATGGCGGGGCTGCCTATTTTCATCTTCTCCGCCTCAGCCGGCAGGGTGGCCAGAGTTGCGTCACAGCGGCGCTGCATGGGAGTGGTGCCCTTTTCCACCATTGCAGCGGGAGTCTCCGGCGGCATACCGGCGTCCAGCAGGCCGCGCACTATGGTGGGCATGGCGGTAACGCCCATGAGGAACACCAGGGTGCCGCCCGTGCGCACCAGGGCCTCAAAATCCAGGGACAGAGGCTTGCCCGCCCGGGCGTGGCCGGTGATTATATGCAGAGAGGAGCAGCAATCCCTGTGTGTCACGGGGATGCCGCCGTAGGCCGAGGCCGCTATGGCGCTGGTGACGCCGGGGACGACCTCAAATGGCACATTATGGCGGCACAGCAGCTCCAGCTCCTCTCCGCCCCTGCCGAACACGAAGGGGTCGCCGCCCTTGAGGCGCACAACACGCTTGCCCTCCAGAGCCTTATCCAGCAGTATCTGATTTATCTGGTCCTGAGGAACCTTGTGGTGGGAGGTCTCCTTGCCCACGTCTATTTTTTCGGCGTTCTCCGGCATCATGGCCAGCACCTCAGCGCCCACAAGTCGGTCGTATACCACCACCTGAGCCTCCTGCAAAGCCCGCAGGCCCTTTACCGTTATGAGTCCCGCATCCCCGGGACCCGCTCCAACCAGAATTACCTTGCCGCTCATTTTGACGCCTCCTTCAGCATTCTTTCGCCCAGCGCCTCACCCAGAGCGGCGGCGTCGGCTTTATTACCCGTGATCTCTCCGAAAACTCCCCTTGCATCCATGGCGCGCAGATGCAGGATGCCGCCCTCAACCACGGCGTGGGCCGCTATGGGCGAGGAGCAGCCCCCGTCCAGTTTTCGGACATAGGCCCGCTCCGCCAGAGCGCAGGCGGCGCCGTTTTCATCGGCAAAGCCTGCCAGATATTCCGTACTCTCCCCCGCCCTGCACTGTACGGCCAGTATGCCCTGACCGGCGGCGGGGAGTATCTCGTCAGTTGTAAAATACCGGCTGATGCGCTCCTGCAGGCCCAGACGCTTCAGTCCCGCGGCGGCCAGCACCAGGGCGGAAAATTCGCCGCTGTCCAGCTTTCTCAGGCGGGTCTGCACATTGCCCCGTACCGGCTCTATGCGCGCCTGGGGATACAGCTTCATGAGCTGCAGCCGGCGGCGCAGGCTGGAGCAGCCTATGGGCTTTGAGAGGTCCAGCTCCGCAGCTCCCTCCGGCAGCACCAGCGCGTCCCGGGCGTCCTCCCGGGCGGAAAAGGCGGCTATGGGCAGCTCAGGATTTTCCTCCATGGGCAGGTCCTTGCAGCTGTGTACGGTAAAGTCCACCCGTCCGCTTATAAGGGCGGCGTCCAGCTCCTTTACAAACAGGCCCTTGCCTCCTATTTTATCCAGGGTTTTATCCAGGATCTTATCCCCGGTGGTTTTCATCGTTATAAGCTCCGTCTCTATGTCAGGAAAGCTGTTTTTTATGCTGTCAATAAGTATCTCCGACTGTATCACCGCAAGACGGCTCTCGCGGCTGCCGATTCTGAGTTTCAATCCATCTCCTCCAATACACGGCGTATATCACGGGCAGCACGGGCCGTTTTGCCGTGGCTGCTGCCGTCGGACACCACTCCCGCCACCAGCCCGTTGGCCGTACACACGGCGGGGAAAAAGAAATCGCACTCCTCCCGGGCGTCCGCCACGCTTACCGGCACGCCCAGCTCACGGGCGTCCTCGCCCACACGGCGGTTCACCGCCCTGTCATCGGTGCAGGCGGTGCAGATAAAAGCGCCGGTCAGATCTCCGGACCGGTACGGACGCTTCAGGCACTCCATGCCGGGTATGTTCTCGGCATTGGGGTCTATCACCGTAACCTCAGCGCCAAAGCTGTGCAGCACAGCGGCGCGGCGCAGGCCTATTTTGCCTCCGCCCACCACCACGGCTTTTTTGCCCTCAAGGGACACAAACATGGGAAAGCGCAGCTTATCCATGGCTCACCTCGTTCTTGAGCGTATGCCCCGGGCGCAGTCCCTGAGCTTTTCAGGGCTGAGGCAGTCGGAAAGTCCGCTCAGCAGCAGCTCCGCGGCTCTGCCGGCGGCCTCCTCCGCAGCCTCGGCGGCATCGCTTTCAGGGTCCAAATGCCAGCGTACCCGCTCCAGCACGGCTTCCCGCAGCTCCTCCATGGCAGGCATACACAGACGGTAATTGTACCAACGGTAAAACTTCTCCATACCCTCGTCCACCAGCTCGCCCACCCGGCGGCCGGTATCGCTGTCCAGTCCGGTGTGCTCGCCCAGATCGTCTATGTTGTAAAGCGCGGCGTACCTGCCTGCGCCCGGCTCTATATCACGGGGAATGGCAAGGTCAATCAGCACAGCGGGGTGATTGGCAAGTCCGGCGAAATCCGCCTCGCTCACGGTATAGTGAGGGCTGGTGGTGGCGGATATCACAGCGTCTACCCCCTCCATGGCGGAGTAGCGCTCGTCATAGGCCACGACCCTGCAGCCGGCCGGCACCAGGGTCTGGCCGTGCCGGTAGGAGCGCAGCGTAACGGTGACATCGCAGCCCCGCTCCCGCAGCAGAGAGGCGGCAAGCCGCCCCATCTCGCCGTTGCCTATCACCAGCACACGGCGGTTTTCCAGTCCGCCCAGGGCATTTTCCAGCGCTCTCACGGCGCTCTCCGCGGCGGAGCCGGATATGCCCTTGATCCGCAGCTCGGTTTTTACAGCCTTGCCGCATGATGCGGCCGTCCGGAACAGGGACTCCAGCACAGCGTCTATGGCTCCGCTCTCACGGGCTATGGCGGCAGCGTCCTTCACCTGGGTGAGTATCTGGTCCTCTCCCAGTATCTGAGAGCGCAGGCCGCAGCTGACTTCCATTATATGGCGCACGCACTCCTCCCCCTCACGGGTGACGAAGGCGTCGGCGAATTCGCCGTGGTCGCAGCCGGTGAGCAAGCACAGGAGCTTGCCGGGATCAACCGGCTCCTCCTCGCAGGACAGGTACACCTCTGTGCGGTTGCAGGTGCTAAGCAGCACCGCGCCCGAAACTCCGCGGCTTCCCGCCAGTTCACGGGCCATATCCGCGGCGGCATTTTTCGTGAAGGAAAGTCTCTCACGCAGGGCGAGACTGGCCTTATCATGGTCAAGGCCGGACATAAGCAGGGTCATTTCTCCTCATCCCCGCCTTTCACCAGCACCACGGAGAAATAGCCGCTGTCCTCCGGCGCGTCTGCAAAGGATGGGTACACTCTTTCGTTCTCCATGCCGCAGTTTTCCACCATGGAGGCCTTATCAAGGCGCTTTTCCTCCCGCAGACGCTCCTTCAGGGCGCCTATCTCCCGGCCGGCCTTCATGAACACCAGATTGGCGTCCACCTCCAGGCAGTCGGATATATCCTTATGGGAAGCCGGAACAACCAGAAGCCTCTGGCTTTTCTCACACAGGCTCTGTCCCAGGCGGGCGGCAACGGCGCAGAAGGAGGTGACTCCCGGAACCAGCTCCGCCTCATAGCCCCGTGAAATCATACGCTGATGTATGTACATGTATGTGGAATACACCGTAGGATCTCCCAGGGTGATAAATGCCACGCTGCGGCCCCTGTCCAGTTCCGCGGAGAGTCTGCCGCATATCTCATCATAGCAGGCGCTCAGCTTTGCCTCATCCCGCACCATGGGCGTGGGGCACAGCATAAGGGGTTTGCCCTCCACAAATTCGCGCACTATATTCAGCGCCGTTTTCTCGCCGCTGCCCTTGTCCGGCACGGCTATGACATCCGCCTCACGCAGCAGACGCACGGCCTTCAGCGTGAGCATTTCCGGGTCGCCGGGGCCTACGCCCAGCCCGTAGAGAATTCCCTTTGTCATTTGTTCATATCCTCCTGAAGCAGCCGCAGAATTTCTTTCCTGGCCGCGCTTATCGTGGCTGCGCCGCGGTCTATCTGCACCCCGTCGCAGTCGGCAAGTATTTCCATAAGATGGGCTATGCGGGGCAGGCGCAGGTGATTCTCACGCAGCACCTCCGGACAGGCGAAAAGCTCCTCCGGGGTTCCCCTGCGCACCATGCGCCCGCCGGACAGCAGATATACGCTGTCGCAGTACAGGGGCACTATGTCCATATCATGAGTTGCAAGTATGATGGTAATTCCCAGCTCGTCTCTCAGACGCAGCAGCAGGCGCATTATATCCGTCACGCCCTGGGGATCCAGTCCCGCCGTTGGCTCATCCAGTATCATCACCGAGGGCTGCATGGAGATAACGCCCGCTATTGCCACACGCTTTTTCTGTCCGTAGGACAGGGCGTGGGTGGGCTTGTCCCTCAGGGACGAAACGCCCGTGCGCTCCATGGCATCCTCCACCCGGGTGCGCACCTCATTCTCAGTCAGTCCCAGATTAACGGGGCCGAAGGAGATATCCCGGTATACATCGGCGGAAAAGAGCTGGTCATCCGGGTCCTGAAAAACTATGCCGACCCGCCGGCGCAGCGTGGCAAGCTCCGCTCTGGAATAGCTGACCGGCTTCCCGTCCAGCAGCACCTGTCCGCTGCCGGGAGTGAGCACTCCGTTGAGATTGAGGAACAGGGTGCTTTTGCCCGCGCCGTTTGCCCCCAGTATTCCGGTTATCCTGCCCGGCTCCGCACCGAAAGATATATTGTCCAGAGCCGCTGTGCCGTCCTCATAGGTATAGCACAGCTCTCTGGCCTCTATGGCGTAATTCATACAATGAAGCTCCTTTCCGCGAAAAGCACCGCCAGCTGCGCCAGCACGGTAACGGCGGCGGCAATATACAGCCGTGAGCCGCTCTCATACAGCTGCGGCATGGTCTTGAGAGAGCCTGTATAGCCCCGGCTCTCCAGCGCCGACCATACCCTGTCGCCCCGGCGCCAGGCCCGCAGGAACACCACCGAGCTGAGCAGGCCCAGAGACTCCACGCTCCGGCGAAAGCCCGTGTACCCCAGCCGGGATTCCTGGGCTGTTCGTATGCGCGAGGCTGTCTCCGCCAAAATAAAGATGAAGCGGTAAATAAGCTCCATCAGCTCCGTGAACAGCCGCGGCACGCGCAGGCGCTCCAGAGCCATGACTATATCAGTCATGGGGGTGTTTAGAGACAGAAAATACATAGCCGCTATGGTGCCCATGGCCTTGCAGAACACCATAGCACCCTGAAAGAGCCACTCCCCCGTAACGCCCCAGACCCAGCGGGAGAAAAAGCATACGCTCCACAGCGCACTCTCCCCCTCCTGCACCGGGCGGAACACTATGGTCACGCAGCCGATGAGGAGAAAAGCCACCGGCAGGCGCAGAAAGCGCAGCACCACACCCGGCCGCTGTCCGCCCAGGAGGACGGACAGGGCGCTCATGCACAGCAGGGTGAAAAGCCCAACGGCGATACTCTCGCACATAAGGCACACCAGCAGAGCGGACAGGGACAATATTAACTTGGGTATCGGGTCCGTCCCCCTCAGGCGGGACAGATATGCGTAACGGTCTGTGCCCATATCAGGATTTTTTCGCAGTAATACGGCCCAGTATGAAGCATACCACTCCGGAGCCCACGGCGGCCTGCAGGGCAAAGAGCAGAGACTCTATCTCGCCGCTGGCAGGCTCCATCACAGGCTGGAACCAGGGCTCGTAATCCGGGTTTGTCTCGCTTATAAGCTCATCCGCCGCGCCGTCCGCACCGCCGAATTCAGCGTCACGGCACATCCAAAGCGGCAAAGCAGCCAGAATTATTACAAGAATAATGAGAATAGTGTTTTTCTGCCAGACTTTCATTTTCCGCCCTCCCTACAGCACAGACAGCTCGCGGAGCTCGTCGGCCGAATATTTTTCCAGAACATTGAACACCACCACGGTGAGCAGACCCTCGGCCACAGCCAGCGGCAGCTGCGTCACAGCAAAGATGGACAGATACTGCAGCATATTGCCCCAAACCACGCCCAGCTGTACTGATGTGGTGACATAGGTCGCAAGGTCGCCCAGAGCGGCTGCGGCAAATACTGCCACGGCAGGCTTTACCCCCAGCTTTTTAAGGCCCACATATACGCCCCAGGATACAAACGGGCCCACGATGGCCATGGAAAACACGTTTGCGCCAAGGGTGGTGATGCCGCCGTGAGCCAGCAGCAGCGCCTGAAACAGCAGGACTATAAGTCCCAGCACACAGGTGGCGGTGGGTCCGAACAGTATTGCGCCCAGACCCACGCCGGTGGGGTGGGAGCAGCTTCCGGTAAAGGCCGGAAGCTTCAGAGCCGACAGCACAAAGGCGAAGGCTCCGCACATGGCCAGCAGTATTTTTGCCTTGGGCGCCAGCTCCACCTTGTTTTTAATTGAGCGGAAGCCCACCAGCACAAAGGGCAGACACGCGGCCATCCATCCGAAGGCCCAGGGCTTGGGCAGCATGCCCTCGGCTATGTGCATGGCCGAGGCGGGCATGGTAAGCAGAGCCGCGGCAGCGGCAAAAAATGAGATAAAGTATACGGTTTTGTTTTTCATCAGTTTTCCTCCATAAATTTTGGTTTGATGACGGCTTGGCCGTATTCCTTATCCGGACTGTTTCTTTTGCATAAAGCACCTCCGTTTCCTCGCAGAGCTGTGGCTTTCGACCGCAGGCAGGTCTTCCGACTCAGGTTCATAGTGTCTGCGCGCCTTCCCGGTATTCCCAGTGACATATTGCGCAGTACTCCCCATTACGGCAGCGGGACTGTGCGGGATTTTCACCCGGCTTCCCTATTAAGGCTCTTTAGCCGCAAGCGGTCGCGTATATATGGGCGGCGGCGTAAAGCCGCTTATCCCCTGTTTACTCTCCGGCGCGCAGAGCGTGGCGGACAAATATCCTCCGGACGGCCGGATTCTCTCCCAGGCCGCTGAGCACGCAGCGGACATTTTTTCCGTCGTGCAGGAACACCTGCTTCCAGGAATCCTCATCATCTCCGGCCAGGTCGTTTTTTGCATGGTCCCCGGCGACTATCATAAGGGGCAGCAGCAGGACGTTTTCCGCCCCCTGCTCATATACCCGGCGGCGCACCTCGTCAAGGCCGGGGTAGCCCTCAACTGTGCCTATGTGTATATCCTCCCGGCCCATATCCCGGAACATATAGTCCAGCATGGCGTACACGGCGTTGGCGTGGTGGCCCGTGCCGTGGCCCATATAGACTATGGCGGTATCGCTCCGCTTTTCCGGCAGGGTGGGCAGCACGGCCCGTGCCAGCGCCCTGTAGTCCTCCGTTTCTGTGAGCAGGGGCGCGCCGAAGCTCATGCGCTCAAACCGCTCCTCATAGGGCGCGGCCTGGGCCCGGAGCTTATCGTACTCGTCGCCGTTGAGCACATGGGTGGGCTGTATGACCACATCCTCAAAGCCCTCGTCGGCAAGGGCCTCCAGAGCCTCGGCGGTGTTGGGTATGCTGAGCCCATCCCGCTCAAGGAGCTTTTTCATTATCATGCCGCTGGTAAAGGCCCGGCGCGGCTCCCTGTCCGGCATGGCCAGAGCCAGGTCGCGCTCTATGGCAGCTATATTTTTTTCCAGCGTGTCCAAATGGCTGGTGCCGAAGGACACGGCTAGTATGGCTTTCTTCATTGCAGCCTCCTATTCCCGGACATTGCCCGAGGCCGTATACAGCAGGGCGTTGCATATGGCGGCGGCTATGTTGGAGCCGCCCTTGCGTCCCATGGCGGCTATGTAGTCGCAGTCCATGGTGGTGAGCAGTTCCTTGGACTCCACCACATTTACGAAGCCCACAGGCACGCCGATAATAAGGGCGGGGGAAAGCTTTCCCTCATCCATAAGCTCGCAGGCCCGCACCAGCGCCGTGGGGGCGTTGCCCACGGCCAGAATTACGGGGCCGGGAAGCTGGGCCGCCCGCTCCATGGACACGGTGGCCCTGGTCTCGCCCCGGGCTTTGGCCTCGGCGGCCACGTCGGGGTCGGACATGAAGCACACAGCCTGTCCGCCGAACTTTTCCAGCACCCGCTTATTCACGCCCGACCAGGCCATACGGGTATCGGTGACTATGGTGCAGCCCTTTTTTATCGCCTCCGTTCCGGCGCTTACCGCGCCGGGGGTGAAGCGCAGATTGCGCACATAGTCAAAATCCGCCGAGGTGTGCACGCAGCGGCGCACTATGGGCAGCTGTTCCCCGGTAAAGCTGTTCTCAGGCATCTCCGCCGAGAGTATCTCCATGCTGCGCTTTTCTATCTCCGCGGGCTCTACCCGCTGCAGCTTGACTTTAAGCATAATTACTCCTCCCCGTTCAGGATGCGGTATATCCTGTCCATATCCAGAGCCTTGCGCAGGCCGTCGGCCAGCTTGTTGTACTGCTCGTCGGCGTAGTCGGCCCAGTCCACAGCGGCCAGCTCGGCGGTGAGTCCCTTGGCCTCCAGCAGGCACTCCAGCAGAGCGGAGGCGCAGGCACCCTTGTCGAACAGGCCGTGGACATAGCAGCCCCAGACGTTTCCGGCCTGAAGCCCGTCACTCTTTTCCCCGCTGTTCTGGTCGCGCATGACCATGGTGTGCTCCGAGTCGGAGCTGGTGGCGCCCATGTGTATCTCGTATCCGGAGAAGGCAGCTCCCTGCATTTTTGCAAAAATACCGGAGGCATCTCTTATTACGCCGTCCACCTGGGTGCGGGTCTTTTCTCCGAAGAAGACCGTGTCCGCGGGCAGGAGGCCCAGTCCCCGCAGGGTGCCGCCGCCCTCCACGCAGTCGGGGTCGGACACCGTCTGTCCCAGCATCTGATAACCGCCGCAGATTCCCAGCACCGCGCCGCCTCTTGAGGCATGGCGCAGTATGCGCGCCTCCATGCCGCTCTCACGCAGCCAGCGCAGATCCTCCATGGTGTTTTTCGTACCGGGCAGTATCACCAGATCCGGCTCGCCAAGCTGTCTCGGGTCGCTCACATAGCGCAGGCTTACCTGCTCAAACCGCTCAAGCGGGTTGAAGTCCGTGAAGTTGGAGAGCCTGGGCAGCCGTATGACGGCTATGTCCACAAGCCCCACCTTGCCCCGTCCGCCCAGACGGGTGGAGAGGGAGTCCTCATCGTCTATATCCACGTCCAGCATGGGTACAACGCCAAGCACGCTCTTGCCTGTCATCTCCTCAAGAGGCTTCAGGCCTGGACGCAGTATCTCCACATCGCCCCGGAACTTATTGATGATAAGGCCCTTTATTCTGTCCTGCTCCTCCGGCTCCAGCAGCTTCACCGTGCCGTAGAGGGAGGCGAACACGCCGCCCCGGTCTATATCCCCGCACAGCAGCACGGGGGAGTCGGTCATCTCCGCAAGGCCCATGTTGACGAAATCGTCCTCACGCAGGTTTATCTCAGCGGGAGAGCCGGCGCCCTCAATTACGATGATATCGTATTCCTCGCTGAGCCTGTCGAAGGCGGCCTGCACGTCGGCCTTCAGGCATTTTTTGTATTTGTAATACTCCGCCGCGCCCATGGTGGCCCGGGGCACGCCGGATACTATTACCTGGGAGCCCGCGTCGCCCGTGGGCTTGAGCAGTATGGGGTTCATATCCGCCGTGGGGCGCACCCCGGCCGCCTGGGCCTGCACCACCTGCGCCCTGCCCATTTCCAGGCCATCAGCTGTGATGGCGGAGTTGAGCGCCATGTTCTGGGATTTGAATGGCGCCACCTTGTAGCCGTCCTGAGTGAATATCCGACACAGTCCGGCGCAGATTATGCTTTTTCCCGCGTTGGAAGCGGTGCCCTGTATCATAATGGATCTAGCCATTTTTCAAAACCTCCCCAAGCGCCCGGATGCAGCGCCCGTTATCCTCCGCGCCTCGCACGGCCACCCGGTAATAGTCCTCCCCAAGCCCCGGGTAATTCGCGCAGGAGCGAATGAGAACTCCCGCCTGTGCGGTCCTTTCCCTTAAATCGCTCACGCCGGGGGCGCGGAACAGTATGTAGTTCGCCTGCCCCTCCCAGACCGTGAGGCCAAGCCCTCTGAGAGCCTCGACAAGCTCCGGACGGCGCTGCGCCAGCAGCGCCCGGCCCTTTTCCGGCCACTCCGGGCAGCCGCAGGCGGCCTGAGCCGCAGCCTGAGCCACATTGGACACGCTCCATGGCTGTCCGCAGTTAAAGAGCTTTTCCATAAGCTCCCCATTGGAACTGAGGGCATAGCCGAAGCGCAGCCCCGGCATGGCGTAGCTTTTTGTAAATGCCCGGAGCAGCACTATCCTGTCGTTATCCCCCAGCATAGCCCCAAGGCCCGCAGGGTCGTCGCTCAGCTCCAGAAAGCACTCGTCAATCACCAGCACGGTGCCTGTCTTGCGGCAGCGGTTCGCCGCCGCCTCCAGCACCGGACGGGGTATGATGCGCCCCGTGGGGTTGTTGGGGGTACAGAGAAAGGCTATGTCCGTGTCCTCCGTGAGCTTTTCCATATAATCCATGCCCAGCTCAAAGCTCTTTTCAGGCAGCAGCGGATGCCGCTCAACAGCACAGGAGCAAAGCTCGAGAGCCTGGGCGTATTCCGAGAAGCTTGGGGCGCACAGCAGCGCCTTTTGGGGTCTAAGCGCCATACACAGGCGGAAGATAAGGTCAGCCGCGCCGTTGCCGCAGACTATCCAGTTCTCAGGCACGCCGTCCCGCTTTGAAAGCGCGGAGCGCACCTTGCGGCAATATGGGTCGGGATAATGCACCGCCCCGGCCACCGCCGCCATGGCCGCCGCCTTTACTGCCTCCGGCATACCCATTGGATTCAGATTCGCGGAAAAATCCAGGATTTCATTTTGATACGCGCCTATATCGCCGCCGTGGGCAAAGCTCATTCAAGTCACCTCAAAATTAAAATAAACGCCGCCATCAGCGCCAGCGCCAGGCCGGCGGAAAACAGCATCAGACGATTTGCCCGGGGAATATCCTCTGGCTCCACCGGCCTGTCATCGTTGCCTATGGTGGGCTTGTGCACCAGTTTTCCGAAATACCAATTATCACCGGCCAGACGGATGTGCAGGGCTCCCGCCATGGCGGCCTCGGTGTGAGCTGAGTTCGGCGAGGCGTGGCACAGGCGGTCGCGCATGAAAATACGGAAGGCGCTGCCTCCGTCAAATCCCGCCGGAATTGCGGCTGCGCACATTATGAATCCGCCCAGCCGCGCGGGGATAAAATTCACCACATCGTCAAACAGAGCCGCGCATCGCCCGAAATATAAATATCTGTCGTTTTTGTAGCCCAGCATGGAGTCCATGGTGTTGGCCGCCTTATACAGCATACACAGGGGCGCTCCGCCCAGAGCCATATACAGCATGGGAGCCAGCACACCGTCGGAAAAATTCTCCGCCACCGTCTCCACCGCGGCCCGGGTAACCCCCGCCTCGTCCAGACTGTCGGTATCCCTGCCAACTATCATGGACACAGCCCGGCGTGCGGCGGGGAGGTTTCCCCGCTCCAGCGCCCGATATACCTTCATGCTCTCGTCCCGCAGAGAGCGGGCCGCCAGCAGCTGCCAGCATATAAGGCTCTCCGCGGCAAAGCCCAGAGCCGGGTGTATGGCCGCGCACAGGCGCACAAGCGCCATGGTTATCGCCGCAGGTATGAGCAGCACCAGCGCCGCCAGCACGCCTCCCGCCAACACTTCGCCCCTCGGCGTTTTGGGGAAGGCCGGTCGAAGCCGATTTTCCAGATATGTTATAAGCGCGCCTATGCCACATACCGGATGCCAAAGCCCTCTGGGGTCTCCCAGCACCAGGTCTATAAAAAAGCCGAGACACAGCGCCGCAATATGCTCCGTCATTAATTTTCACCTTTCAGTATAGTGGGTATGCCGCACCAGACCCGGCATACCTCGGCAGACCGCTCCGCCAGCCAGCAGCAGCACCGGCCCACCCTCTCCCGCCAGGCTCTCTCCTCCCCGTCCACGGGAACTATGCCGCAGCCCACCTCGCAGCAGACTATGGTCAGGTTGGGATTGCGCTCCATCAGCTTTTCCAGCGCGGGAAGCGGATCTTCCTCCCCTCGCAGCCAGTTTTCCAGACCTGTGAAAACATCTGCCCGGGCGGCCCCTTCATAGCTGTCGGTCACACCGCGGCCGCAGTTATAGCGTCCGGCGGCAAAGGCAGTCTTGCCCTGGCTGAAGCCGCCTATCACCAGCTTCAGCCCCTTTGGGGGCGGGGGCAGCTTTTCGCCCCGGCGGGCCGGGATACCGGAGGCCACCTCCCAGCGCTCGTCGGCCATAGCCGCGGCAAAGGCGTTCAACTCTCCAAGCTGCTCCATAAAATCCTCCATTTCGCCCTCCAAACGCTGATCCGCCGCGAAAATATCGTTGCCGACTATCGCCAGCAGTCCGCATCCGGCAGACAGGGTCTTTAAATCGGCTTTCACGCGCTCCAGAGCGCCTCTTTCGCCGAAAAACTCGTTCATGAACAAATTGCTCAAATCCTCCAGCAGCACGGCGCCGCCGGATAGTCCAAGGCTTCCCAGCCCTGTGGGGCACTCAGCCGTTTCAAAGCCCTTGCCCCGGCGCAGCTCACGATGGCGCTCAACGCGCTTTGCTCCCTCGGCGTCCCACACCCGCATGGTGGCTATGTAGGTGCGCTTCGTAAAGCCGGAATTTACCACAAGACTCTCGGCAAAGGCGCTTTTTCCGCTGCCGGAGCCGCCGCCAACATAAATCACCATGTCAGCTGAGAGGCTGGTAGGCCTCCACGGCTATGTCCTCAAAGGTATCCATACCGCCGTAGATAGCCATGGCCATATCCAGCAGGGGCATGACTGCGACAGCTCCCGTGCCCTCGCCCAGACGCATACCCGCGTGGATAAAGGGGTGCATACCAAGAGCTTCGAGCACCATGGCGCCCGCGGGCTCGGCAGAGGCGTGGCTGCCAAGCATATAGTCCGCGCAGGCGGGACACAGGCGCTGGGCGCACAGGGCCGCCGCGGAGGATATAAATCCGTCTATGAGCACGGGCACGCGGTATATGCCGCCGCCCAGAAACACGCCGCACAGTCCGGCGATATCCAGACCTCCCACCTTGGATATAAGGTCTATCACATCGTTTTTATCGGGCTTATTCAGCTCTATGCCCCGGCGGATGGCGTCTATCTTTCTCTCAAGGCCCTCGCTGGACAGACCGGCGCCCCGGCCTGTGACCAGCTCCGGGTCCTTTTCCAGCAGAACGGACACCACGGCGGAGCTGGTGGTGGTATTGCCAATGCCCATCTCGCCCGTGGCAAAGAGCTTAACTCCCTGCTCCCTGAGCTGGCCAACCAGCTCTATTCCGGTGAGTATGGCCTTTATGGCCTCGTCTCTGGTCATGGCCGGACCCTCGGTGAAGTCCGCCGTGCCCCTGCGCACGCAGCGCTGCACTATGCGCTCGCCCTCGACCGGAACGGCTACGCCTATATCCACAGGATATACCTCGGCGTGGGCCAGAGCCGCCATGCGGCACACGCTGCTGGCTCTGCGTCCCATGTTTTCGGTGACTATGGCTGTGACCTCCTGGCCCGTCTGGGTGACGCCCTGGCGCACAACTCCGTTGTCGGCGCACATGGCTATAACAGCCCGGCGGGATATATCCACCTTAGCTGACCCGGTCATACCCGCTATGGCGATAACTGCGTCCTCAAGAGCGCCCAAACTGCCCAGGGGCTTTGCTATGGAGTTCCAACGCTTCTGTGCCTCCTCCATGGCTGCCCTGTCCGCAGGCTTTATCTGTGCAATGTATTCATTCAGCTCCATTTTGCTTCCTCCCATATTCAGCGCAGGCGTTTATAAATCTCTTTGCCGCCTCCGGGCTGCTCCAGAAATGGAGGTGCGGAAATCCCGCCCAGAGGCTTTCCGTCTGATAAGCGCAGGCCCAATGTCTGTCAGACATTGGCTTCTTGGCATTAAAATCAGCGCCTGGCCCCGTACTGTCCCAATAATGGAATTCATGGGCCGGCATTTCCTCCCCGGCTTCAAACAGCAGGCCGCTGTTTTGGGCCGTGAGTGTCACATAGCCGAAGCGTCCAAGCCTGTCGGTCTTATAGGCTCTCTCAGGTATCACTCCCGCCATGGGGTGCGCTTTGCCGGATTTGTCCTCAAGACTCCCGTGCAGATAGAGAAATCCGCCGCATTCGGCCACCGTGGGCATGCCGCCCCGGATCGCGTTACCTATGCTGCGCCGCATTTTCTCGTTGTTCCCGAGCTTTTCTGCGTACAGCTCGGGATAGCCTCCGCCAAGATACATTCCGCAGGCGTCCTCCGGCAGAGCCTCGTCCTCCAGAGGCGAAAACCACTTCAGACGCGCGCCCAGCCTCTCCAGAAGGCGCAGGCTGTCCGCGTAATAGAAGCAGAAGGCTCTGTCCCGCGCCACAGCTATGGTCACGGGAGCTTTAAGCTTTGCCGGAAGCTGAGGCTCCTCCGCGTCCAGTACCGGGGCGGTGGAGGCAAGCTCCAGCAGACCGTCTATATCCACGTACTTTTCGCACAGGTCGGCCAGGGCGGCCATCTTCTCCCGAAGTCCAGCCACCTCCGCGGCTGTCACAAGCCCAAGGTGCCGGCTCTCAAGAGCCGCCTCCGGACACTCGGGCAGAAAGCCGTAAACGCGTATGCCGCACTCTGCCTCTATGGTCTCCCTGAGCCGGGGATACATCATGGGTGAGATGCGGCTGAGCACCACGCCCTTTATGCCGCTGTCATCCCGGAACCGTGCAAAGCCCTTTATCTGCGCCGCAAGGCTGAGAGCGCAGCCACGTCCGTCCAGCACCAGCACAGCGGGGCTTTGGGTGCATTTTGCCAGCTCGTAGGCGCTGGCCCTGCTGGACATTGCTATGCCGTCGTAATAGCCCATAACGCCCTCAATGACGGATACCCCCGCCTCACAGGAGTTTTCCTTCAGCAGATACCGGGTCTTTTCCTCACCCAGAAAGAACAGGTCCAGATTCCGGGAGGGCGTGCCGATTATTTCGCTGTGGAACATAGGGTCTATGTAGTCCGGGCCGCACTTGAAGGCGGCGGGAGCGGCGCCCCTGTTTTTAAGCGCCTGAAGCAGGGCGCAGACCAGGGTGGTCTTGCCTCCGCCGGAGCGCGGGGCGCAGAAGAGAAGTCTCGGCTCAGTCATGGCGGGCCTCCCCGCTGAGTATCCACACGGGATTCTGGGCGTCCATCAGGTGATAGCTCCCGGCCCGGCGGGTGCGGGTGCAGGAGAGCTGCACCATGTCCGTGTCGTCCAGCCCCAGCAGGGCGAAGCAGCGCGTCAGCTCCGCCAGAGTCTCCAGCGTCACGGCGTTTGCCACTATGCGCACATTGGGGTTTTTCTCCAGGCAAAGGCGGAGTATGGCCTCCATATTGCCGCCGGAGCCGCCAACGAACACCCGGTCGGGGGCGGGCAGGCTCTCCAGCGCCTGGGGCGCCGGGGCGCAGATTATCTCCACATTGCTGAGGCCGAATTTCTCCCGGTTCATATCCAGGAGCTGAGCCGCCTCGCTGCTGCGCTCCACGGCGAACACACGGCCCGCGCTGGCGGCGAAGGCCGCCTCCACGGTAACGGAGCCCGTGCCCGCGCCCACATCCCAGACCGTGTGCTCAGGGGCTATGCGCAGCTTGGATATGCTCAGCGCCCGCACCTCCTGCTTGGTCATGGGAGTTTTCATGCGGACGAAATCGTCGTCCGTGAACCAGGGGGCCTCATAGCCCCGGAAAATGGGACAGGGGTTTTCCGCCAGCACCACGGCCAGACTGTCGAACTCATGCCCCAGCAGCTCCAGCGCCGTGCCGGAGACTATGCTCTCGTCGGGATAGGATAGGCGGGAGCCCACATGGACGGTGACGTGGCCCAGCCGCCGGTCACACAGCTCCTCTATGAGGTCCGAGGCCCGGTAATTGCTGCCGGTGAGGACAAAGCAGCGCTCACGGTGCTGTATCTCGCCGGCGGCGTTGTGCTCTCTGCCGTGGGCGGAGACGCAGAACACATCCTGCCATGGTGTTTTCAGCCTCGCGCAGAAATATACAAGGCTCGAAACACCGGGTATCACCTCCAGCTCGGCAAAGGAGAGCTTATCGTAAAGCTTCGCCGCGCCGGAATAAAAGCCCACATCGCCGGACAGCAGAACGCTCAATTCGCCGCCGCACTCCCGGGCGGCCGCCGCTATCTCATCCGGAGAAATGAGCGCCAGGCATTTTTTATTGGGCCAGCCCTCCAGCAGGCGCTTTGCGCCTATGAGGAGCTCCGAGCGCTCTATGGCCTTTTGGGCCGCAGCGGTCATGGTGTCGGGATTTCCCAGGCCCACGCCTATGAGATTTATCTTCATGCTCCGACCTCCCTGATGTAGTCCATCACCTGCTCCATGCTGTATCCCGTCTCCTCCGTGGGGCGCTCCACCACCAGCAGGGCGCAGCCGCACTCCCGGGCGGCCTCGGCCTTGTCCCGGAAGCCTCCGTAGCCGCCGGAATCCTTGGTGAGCAGCACCTTTATATCAAACTGGCCTATGGTGGCCATGTTCATCTCACGGGTGAACGGTCCCTGCATACAGATGATATGTGCTGGAGGAAAGCCAAGAGACAGGCATTTTTCCAGCGAATCCGCCGTGGGCAGCACTCTGGGGCAGCAGCGCTCCAGAAGTCCGGGAACAGCGAAGGGAGCAAGCTCCTTGCTGCCGGTGGTGAGCAGCACGTTTCCGGGCATATTCCGCAGCAGCTGTGCGGCCTCGGCCATATTTTGGGCCTTAATGCAGCCGTCCTCGGCGTCGGACTCCCGCAGCAGGCGCAGATAGTTCAGTCCAGCCTCGCCGGCGGCGGCGCGGATGTTTTTCGTGACCTCAGCGGCATAGGGATGGGTGGCGTCCACCACGCAGTCAAAGCCGCCGCGCATAAGGGCCTTCATAGCTTCCGCATCCAGTCTGCCCGTATGGGACTTCACCCCCTCCGGCAGCAGCTCGGCGCCGTATTCCGTGGCCACGCACACCAGATGGTCTATGCCCTCGTCCCGCAGCCGGGACGCCAGCACTCGGCCCTCGCTGGTACCACCGAAAAGAAGCACCCGCATCCTACTCACCCCGCTGCATATAGCCACGGGGGGTAACCATTTTGCCGTTTATCACCGTGGTCTGGCTGTTGCCCACAAACACGGTGGTGAACATATCCACCTCCGTGCAGCAGCGCATCTCCGCCAGAGTCATAAGGCGGCAGTACTCCCCATCCCGGCCTATGTTCTTCACATAGGCGCAGACGGTTTCCGCGTCCTTGTGGCGCAGCAGTATATCGCAGGCCTTTTCCAGATAGTCCGCACGGCCCCGGCTGCGGGGATTATACAGGCAGACCACGAAGTCGGCCTGGGCGGCACAGTCCAGACGCTTTTCTATCTTCTCCCAGGGGGTCATGAGGTCAGACAGGGAGATAACGGCAAAATCGTGGGTAAGGGGCGCGCCCAGCACGGCGGCGCCTCCGCAGGCGGCGGTGATGCCGGGGATAACGGCTATCTCCACCTGGGGAAAATCTCTGCCCACCTCAAACACCAGTCCGGCCATGCCGTAAACTCCTGAGTCGCCGGAGCAGACCATGGCAACATTCTTGCCGGAGGCAGCCTCCTCCAGAGCCATGCGGCAGCGGTCCACCTCCCGCTTCATTCCGGTCTGGCGCATCTCCTTTTCGGGAACCTCCTCACGAATAAGGTCTATATAGGCGGTGTAGCCCACTATGAGGTCGGCGCTCTCCAGAGCGCGGCGGGCGCGTCCGGTCAGGTCGTCGCCCGCTCCGGGGCCAAGTCCGATTACAGTCAGCTTCATGCTCTCCTCCTAAAATTCCAGGGACACAGGGCAAATGGCGGCGGCAGCCGTCACGCCGTTCCCGGCCGTTTTATGTATAATTATCTCGCCGTCCATGGCGGCGGCGCGCTCGCAGACATTGTCGCAGCCGGTCACGCCCCGGACAAATTCCGAAGCCCCAAACACCCCCGGCACAGCCATAAGCTCCTCTGCTGTGCTCGTAACAAATTCCAGGCCGAATTTGCGGCAGAAGGCCGCAAGCCCAGGCTCGTCCTTTTTAAGGTCTATGCTGCGCACCCGCTTCACGGCGCGGATGTCCACCCCGGATGCAGACAGAACGTCCACAGCTAACCGCTCAATATCCTCCTCAGAGGTGCCCCGGCGGCAGCCTATGCCCAAAGTCACGGCTCTGGGGATGAGCCGCAGGGCGTCGGCGGGGGTGTTTTGTGTTGTTATGTAAACTTTTTTGCCCTCACCGTCCAGATTTACACCCTTGGGAACCTTTCCGGATACGGGCCACGGGCTGCAAAGGCACAGGCTCTCTCCGTCCAGCAGGGCGGCGGAGGCCTCCTTGGCCAGGCGCCTGTCGGACAGCACAAGGCCGTTTTTGGCAGCGAATACGTCCACGGCGAACAGGCCGTTCACATCGGTGGCGGTGGTCACAACCGCCTGACCGCCCGTTATCGCCGCCGCGCGGCAGGCCAGGGCGTTTGCCCCGCCCACATGGCCGGACAGCAGAGCCACGGCAAAGCGCCCCGCCTCATCCACGGAGACCACAGCCGGATCTGTGAGCTTATCCCGCACATGGGGGGCAATGGCGCGCACGGCTATGCCGCAGGCGCCTATGAACAGCAGGCTCTCCGCCCTGTTCCAGACCTCTGCCGTCCACCCGGACAGGCTTTCAAAGCCCGGCAGGCCGGTCTGCTGGGAAAGCCGCGCGGGGACGTACAGCTCCCCGCCCAGCTCCGCGCACAGGCGCTTTCCCAGCTCCGCGCCCCGGGCGGTGAAAGCGGCGGCGTATATGCTCATGCCTCAGTTCCCACGCGATAGCCGTGGGTGAAGCCGGGGTCATAGAGCTTGCTGCGCTCGTAATCCGCGCCCAGGAAGCCGCCCACGGTTATAAGGGCGGTCTTGGTGACATTGTTCTTTTTCGCGGTCTCGGCCAGAGTGCCCACGGTGCAGCGGAATACCTTTTCCTCCGGCCAGGTGGCCTTGTAGACTATGGCGGCGGGGGTGTCCTCGGTGTAGGCGCCGCCGGAGAGCAGCTCCCGCTGTGCCTCCTCCAACAGTCCGGTGGACAAAAACAGCACCATGGTGCAGCCGTGGGAGGCCATTTTACGCAGCTCCTCACCCTCGGGCACGGGGGTGCGTCCCGCCATGCGGGTGATGATAACCGACTGGCTCACCTCGGGCAGAGTGTACTCGGCCTGAAGCGCCGCGGCGGCCCCGCTGAAGGAGGACACGCCGGGTGTCACATCATAGGCTATTGCGAGCCTGTCCAGCTCGTCCATCTGCTCGCGGATAGCTCCGTACAGGCTGGGGTCGCCGGTGTGCAGGCGCACGGTGGTCTTGCCCGCGGCCTCATTTTCGGCCATGACGGCAATTACCTCCTCCATGGTCATACCCGCGCTGTCGTATACGGCGCAGCTCTCTTTTTTGTAGTTCAGCAGAGCGGGACTTACCAGACTGCCCGCGTAGATTATGCAGTCGGCCTCGCCAAGCAGACGCGCGCCGCGCACGGTGATAAGGTCCTCGGCTCCGGGGCCGGCTCCTATAAAGTGAATCATTTTTCATCCTCCAGATATTTATGATGCTCCAAAAGCTCGCTTGCCAGGGACGTCTGTCCCAGCACGCCGAATTTATTTGAGAAAAACAGAGCGGCCACGGGGATATCTCCCACCCTGTGCCTGAGATTTTCCTCCAGCGCCCGGGCAACGGAGGCCATAACAGGCTCAAGAATTCCCGCCCTCTGCAGGATCTCCACAGCCGCGTCCGTGGTGGGGGCGGCGAACAGCTCCCGAACGGCGGCGGTATCCGCTCCGCACAAGGCTGCATGGGCACATATGGTCTCCCGCCTGCCGTCGCAGACTCTTGAGTGTGTGTTCATGGCTCCACCGGCTATCTTTATGAGCTTGCCCAGGTGACCAACCAGCAGTATGCTCTCGAAGCCCGAGGTCACGGCGCAGTCCAGAGCCTGGCCCGCGTAGTTGCTGCACAGGGCGCGGCCCCGCATGTCCAGTCCCAGCACCTCCCGGGAGAAATCGTCCCCGTAGTTGCCGGGAGTTAGCAGCAGATGCTTCGCTCCCCCCGCAGCCAGGGCGCGTATCTCCAGCCTTACGGATTCTATCAGCGCGTCCTCGCTCATAGGCCGGACTATGCCGCTGGTGCCCAGTATACTTATCCCGCCCACTATGCCCAGCCGTGGGTTAAAGGTGCGCCCGGCAAGTTTCTCGCCGCCCGGCACGGATATTTCGACTTCAAAGCCGTGCTCTGACGCCAGAGGCTCCAGCGCGCGGCATATCATGCTACGGGGCACGGAATTTATGGCGGCATCGCCCACGGGCCGGTCAAGTCCGGGCTTTGTCACTCTGCCCACGCCCTCGCCGCCGTCAATGGTGACGCCGGGTGTTGCAGTCAGCGTGACGGAGGCAAAAATAAGCTCCCCATCCGTCACATCCGGGTCGTCCCCGCCGTCCTTGCACACGGCACATCGGGCTGAATTTCCGAAAAAACTTCTCTCCAGCAGCTCGGCCTGCACGTCTATGCCCGCAGGGGTGCGTATGCACACGCCCTCATCCCACCTGCCCAGCACCAGACGGCGGGCGGCGCCCAGAGCAGCCGCGGCGGCGCAGGTGCCTGTGGTATAGCCGCAGCGAAGCTCCTGCTGTCCCACAGTAATATAGTGCGCAAGCTTTGCCATGTTCCCTCCATGCAAAAAGCCCTCTCCGTATTCCGGAGAGGGCGTCACCAACAAAAAATGATGCCGGCATCCCCACCTAGGAGCCTGACTGGTATGCCGCATCGGGTATTCTGGCTTCCGCCAAAAGGCGGTCACAGTAGAGGTAAGACTGCACCGGATTTGCACCGGATTTCCCCCAGCACACCGCTTTTACGGCATGACGCGACTATCTTTGTTATTTGCATTATAGCAGATACGGTCGCGGCTGTAAAGCTCTGAGTAAACTTTGTAGAAATGTAAAAATGTGTTTCACAAAACCTGTCGTATCTGCTGATATCCACATTTTTTATATTGTAAATTTTTATAAAAATCCCGGAGCACAGCAAAAGATAGCCGTGCTCCGGGACTGTGCTTATTTGAGGATAACGCGGTTGAATTTTTTCTTGCCCCGGCGGATGATAATGCCCTCGCCGGAGAGCTCCCCGGCGGTAAATACCCGGGCGATATCGGTAACCTTCTCTCCGCCTGCCTCAACGCCGCCCTGCTGGACATTGCGCCGAGCCTCGGCTCTGGAGGGACACAGGCCGGTCTTTACCAGCAGCGCCAGAATGTCTGCGCCGCCGTCGGTCAGGTCGGCCTCACTCAGCTCCGTGGTGGGCATATTGGCGTCGTCAGCCCCGCCGCCGAAGAGGGCGCGGGCACTCTCCTGAGCCTTTTTTGCCTCCTCCTCGCCGTGGACCAGCTTGGTAAGCTCAAAGGCCAGTATCTCCTTGGCACGGTTGAGCTGGCTGCCCTCCCACTTATCCATGGCGTCTATCTCCTCAAGAGGCAGGAAGGTGAGCATACGAATGCACTTGAGCACGTCGCCGTCGCCCACGTTGCGCCAGTACTGGTAGAATTCGAAGGGGCTGGTCTTTTCGGGGTCCAGCCACACGGCGCCGGAGGCGGTCTTGCCCATCTTCTTGCCCTCGCTGTTCAGCAGCAGGGTGATGGTCATGGCGTGGGCGTCCTTGCCCAGCTTGCGGCGGATAAGCTCGGTGCCGCCCAGCATATTGCTCCACTGGTCATTGCCGCCGAACTGCATATTGCAGCCGTAGTTCTGATACAGGTAGTAGAAATCGTAGGACTGCATGGGCATATAGTTGAACTCCAGGAAGCTGAGGCCCTTTTCCATGCGCTGCTTGAAGCACTCGGCCCGGAGCATATTGTTCACAGAGAAGCAGGCGCCCACATCGCGGATGAAATCAACGTAGTTGAGCTTCAGCAGCCAGTCGGCGTTGTTCACCATCATGGCCTTGCCCTCGCCGAACTCGATGAAGCGGGACATCTGCTTTTTGAAGCACTCGCAGTTGTGCTGAATGGTCTCCACGGTCATCATGGAGCGCATATCGGTGCGCCCTGAGGGGTCGCCTATCATGGCGGTGCCGCCGCCTATGAGGGCGATGGGGCGGTTGCCCGCCATCTGCAGGCGCTTCATGAGGCACAGGGCCATGAAATGTCCCACATGGAGGGAGTCGGCGGTGGGGTCGAAGCCGATATAGAACACGGCCTTGCCATTGTTCACCATCTCCTTGATCTCCGCTTCGTCGGTGACCTGGGCAATAAGGCCGCGGGCCACCAGCTCGTCATAAACTGTCATCGTAATATCTCCTTCAAAAAAATTACATAATAAAAAAACACCCTCCGCTCCTTCCGGAGCAGAGGGCGTGTATAAACGCGATACCACCTCTGGTTCGCCGCTGCGCTCACGCGCCCGGCCTCGGCGGGTAAAAACTTACCCCGCGCTGTAACGGGCGCTCCCGTCGTGCCCTACTCTGATTTCAGGCCGCCGCTCCGAAGTGTATTCACGCGCACCGGGCGCCGGATCTCACCACTTTTCCGGCTCTCTTTGGCTCCTAAATACGCGCTACTTCTCTTCATCACCGCATTTAACGCTAAGAATGATAACATGAATACGCCGTTTTGTCAACGGGCTGAACGCTTATACTCCTCCGCAGCGGCGAGCTGCTCGGCGGCGCTTTTGAGGGTAGTCTCCGTGACAATCTCGCCGCCGTAGAGCCGGGCTATCTCCTCCATACGGCCGGTCTTGTCCAGCAGGGACACGTCGGTGCTGGTCTCTCCGCCGGACTCGGTTTTCAGTATATGCAGATGGGTGTCCGCCATAGCCGCTATCTGGGGCAGATGAGTGACGCACAGCACCTGGCGGCCCCGGGCCAGCCGGGACAGCTTTTCGGCCACGCGCTGGGCGGCTATGCCGCTCACGCCGGTGTCTATCTCATCGAACACCATGGTCTCCACATTGTCTGTCT
The DNA here is from genome assembly GCA_050943935.1 of Candidatus Heteroscillospira sp. Classification (GTDB taxonomy): domain Bacteria; phylum Bacillota; class Clostridia; order Oscillospirales; family Oscillospiraceae; genus Heteroscillospira. The sequence goes on from JBMNQC010000002.1 coordinate 41,670, forward strand.
CGGCAAAGACGTTTTTCATGGCCAGCATGATGCGGCTCAGCTCGCCGCCGGAGGCTATGCGCGCTATACGCCCCGGCTCCGTGCCGGCGTTGGCGGCCATGAGGAAGCGCACCTCGTCGCAGCCGTATTTTTCAAAGCCCCTATCATTTGACACGGGGCTTGTCTCCACAAGGAACCTTGCCGACGGCATACTAAGCTCGCGGAGCTCCTTTTCTATGCGCTTCTGCAGCTCACCCGCCGCTTTTTTACGGGCAGCGGTGAGCTTTTTCCCTGCCTCAAGGGCCTTTGCTGCGTCGGCCCGGAGCTGCTTTTTCAGCTTTTCCAGCCGGTCGCCCGCGTATTCCAGGCCGTCCAGCTTTTTCTCACACTCGTCCAGATACTCAATGAGCTGCTCCTCGTCCCGGCCGTATTTTTTGAACAGGCGGCGCAGGGTCTGGAGCCTGGCCTCCATACGGTCATACTCCTCCGGGGAGAAATCCAGGGCGGAACGGAAGTCCCGCAGGGTCTCAGCGGCGTCCTCTATGAGGGAGGAGGCGCTCTGCACGCTCTCCAGAGCCTTCTGCAGCTCCGGGGCGTAGGCGGCGGCTCTGGTCATCCAGCCCCGGGCGTCGCCGCAAAGCTCGGACGCGCTGCCGTCGGCGCCGTAGAGGGCCTCATAGGCCGCGTCCACGGCCTCGGTGAGCTTTTCGGAGTTGCGCAGCAGCTCGGCCCGCTCGGAAAGCTCGTCATATTCGCCCTCCCGCAGCTGGGCGCGTGTAAGCTCGTCTATAGTGTAGCGCAGATTTTCCGTCAGCCGCTCCTTGTCCCGCTCGTCCATTTCCAGAGCGTCTATCTCTCCGGCGGTGGACTTCCAGCAGGCGTAGGCAGCGTCAAATTCGGAGCGGACCTCCGGATAGTTCCCGTAGGCGTCCAAAAAAGCGCGGTGGGTGGCCTCGTCCAGCAGACGGCGGCCGTCGTTCTGTCCGTGGATATCTATGAGCATGGCCCCAAGTTCCCGGAGCTGGGCGGCAGGAATGGGCGTGCCGTTTATGCGGCAGGCGCTTTTGCCGTCGGCGCCTATGCGGCGCTGGACTATAAGCTCATCCTCGGCGTCCATGTCGTTTTCACCCAGCCAGGCGTCCGCCTCCGCACTACCGGAGAACACCGCCGTGACTACAGCCTTATCGCAGCCCCGGCGCACCAGTTCACGGGACACCCGTCCTCCCAGAATGGCGCCCAAAGAGTCGATTATGATGGACTTGCCCGCGCCGGTCTCGCCGGTGAGCACATTCAGTCCCTCTCCGAAGCCTATATCCGCCCGGCGTATGACGGCCACATTTTCAATATAAAGCTCCCTGAGCATGACGCATGACCTCCTTGCTGAGAACTCAGAGCATTTCCTCTATCTCATGGCAGAAATGGGATGCCGCCTCATTGTCCCGCATGGCGAGAAAGGCGGTGTCGTCTCCAGCCAGGGTGCCCACCAGGTCGTGGATATTCATGCCGTCCAGAGTGGAGCAGGCGGCTCCGGCCAGACCGGGCAGGGTCTTTATTACTATGATATTCTGCGCCACAGCGTAGCTTGTAACGCTCTCGCGGAAAATCTTGCGCAGGCGCTGGTCATAGTCCACCAGCTCGTCCCTGCCGACAGCCACATAGCGGTAGCGTCCTCCGGGGGAGAGCTCCTTTATAAGCCTCAGCTCCTTGATGTCTCTGGAAACCGTGGCCTGGGTGCTCTTTACGCCATGCTCCCGCAGAGCCTCCATGAGCTGGTGCTGAGTTTCAATATCCTGATGGGCAATTATCTCCAGAATCTTTGTCTGTCGTGATGATTTCATATTCTCTCTCCCAGTTTCTCAAATGCAATATCAAAAAAGCTCTTCTCACCCACATGGGCCAGAATCGTTTTGTGTACGGATTTCTTCACCACTATGTGATCGTCCTCACGCAGGCTTATGGCGGTGCCGCCGTCCAGCGAGAGCACAGCGTCCTTTTCGGTGAGGTTGCCTATTTTCACAGTAACGCTGCCGTCCGGCGCCAGAACGAAGGCGCGGATTGCCAGCGCATGGGCGCATATAGGCGTGAGTATGAAATTCTCGGCCGTAGGCTCCACCAGAGGGCCGCCCGCAGACATGGAATAGGCCGTGGAGCCGGTGGGGGTGGCCAGGATTAGGCCGTCGCCGGAGAATTTGGTTATGGTGCGGCCGTCCCGTATGGCCTCCAGCCGTATGGTATGCACAACACCGGTTATCACAGCGTCGTTGAGGGCAAGGCCGGTATATATTGTCTCGCCTCCGCGTATCAGCGCCACATCCAGCATCATGCGCGGGCTGGGCACATAGTTTCCCGCCGCGGCCTCGGCCAGGCGGCAAAGCTCATGCTCCTCCACTTCGGCCATGAAGCCCATATTGCCCATATTTACTCCCAGTATTGGCACGCCCTGGGGGGCGGCTGCCTGAGCGGTGCGCAGTATTGTGCCGTCACCGCCGAAGGATACTATGAGGCTGGCCATGCGCACGGCCTCCTCCATAGGAACAGTCTCCACATTTTCAGGCATGGGCGCGCGGTTGCGGGCCTTGAACACGGGGCTTATGACGGTGCCGAAGCCCTTCTCCTCCAGCAGGCGCCGTGCCTCCCGGGTCACAACCAGGCCGTGATCCCGAAAGGGGTTTGGGCACAGAGCCACTATTTTCTTTTTCATAGTCTGTCCTTTCGACGCCCCGTCAGTCAATGAGCGCCTGGTGAGAGGCTTCGGTGACTTTTTCGGGCTCAATCTCGTATTTGGGGGTATGTTCTCCCTTTCTGAGCCAGGCAAGATATTCAATATTGCCCTCAGGCCCCTTTATGGGCGAAAAGCTCAGCCCCATGGCGGTGTAGCCCGCCTCGGCGGAGTAGACCAGGAAGTTCTCTATGACCTCCCGGTGCACGGCCACATCCCGGACAACGCCCTTTTTGCCGACCTTTTCCCTGCCCGCCTCGAACTGGGGCTTCACAAGGCAGAGGATGTCGCCTTCGTCCCTCAGCAGGTCGTACACAACTGGCAGCACCAGCTTCAGGGATATGAAGCTCAGGTCCATTACCGCCAGGTCCATGGTCTCCGGCAGCATATCCGGGGTGACATGGCGGATATTGGTGCGCTCCATGGAAACCACCCGCTCATCCTGACGCAGGGACCAGGCCAGCTGGCCGTAGCCCACATCCACGGCGTAGACCTTTTTCGCGCCGTTCTGAAGCAGGCAGTCCGTAAAGCCGCCGGTGCTTGCGCCGCAGTCTATAACCGTAAGGCCGTTTACATCGTATTCAAAGGCTTTCAGAGCCTTTTCTATCTTCAGTCCTCCCCGGGAGACATAGCGCAGAGTGTCCCCTCGCAGCTCCACCTTTGCATCGGGGGCAACGGGCATACCGGGCTTGTCGGCCTTTTGGCCATCCACATATACCACTCCGCTCATAATGGTGGTCTTGGCTCTCTCCCGGCTGGGGGTGAGACCCAGGTCAAACACCAGCTGGTCCAATCGTATCTTAGCCATTTATATCCTCTCCAAGTTCTTGTATGACGGCATTCGCTATGCCCTCCCCATCCAGGGAGAAGCTGTGCAGCAGCTCCTGTGTGCCGCCGTGGGGCGCTATGCCGCTGCCCAGATTCAGAAGGCGCACACCGGCCCGGCGGCGCGAGAGTATATCCAGACCCACGCAGCCCGCGGCGCAGACCTCCTCGGCCACCACCACAGCCCGGCAGGGGGCGCAGGCGGAAACGACCAGATCCAGGTCCAGGGGATTTATCACGTTTATCTTCACCACGCGGGCGTCCAGTCCGCGGGTATGCAGTATGTCCGTAGCCTCCAGCGCCTGATTTATCATGGTGCCGTAGACCACTATCGCAGCGTCCCGGCTGTCGCCCAGTACGGAGACCATGCGGTTCGAGGTGTCGCTGGTGTACCTTCCCTCGCCGCCCCGGGGATAGCGTATGGCCACGGGGGTGGTGATACGCTCCACCGCCAGATCCAGCATGGCGCGCATTTCGGCGTAGCTGGCCGGGCACAGCACGGTCATATATGGCACGGAGCGCAGGAAGCTCACGTCGAACACGCCGTGGTGGGTCTCGCCGTCGGCGCCCACAAGTCCGGCCCTGTCCACACCCAGCACCACGTGCAGCCCCAGCAGGGACACATCGTGGATGAGCATATCATAGGAGCGCTGCAGGAAGCTGGAATACACGGCGAACACCGGGCAGGCGCCCTGTTTGGCAAGGCCGGCCGCCATACTGACGGCGTGGCCCTCGGCTATGCCCACATCAAAAAGGCGCTCCGGAAATTCCTTGGAAAAGGGCCGCAGGCCCGTGCCGTAGCACATGGCGGCGGTGATTCCCACCAGCTCCGGATGCTTACGGGCCAGAACGCACATCTCGTCGCCGAATACGTTTGAAAAGCCCCGGCCGCCTTTTTTAACTCCCTCCTCCGGGTCGAAGGTGCCCACGCCGTGGTAGGCCGAGGGGTCATCCTCCGCGGGAGCGTAGCCCTTGCCCTTCACGGTCTTTACATGCAGCAGCACCGGGCACTCCATCTCCCGGGCCATAATGAGGGCGTCCTCCAGCTGGCGCAGATCGTGGCCGTCCACAGGGCCGAGATAGTAAAAGCCCATGTCGGAGAAGGTGTTGCCGGGCAGCAGGAAGTGCTTCACGCCCTCCTTCATCCGGTGGATAAAGGCGTACAGTCCCGGCATACGCCTCATGGCATGGCGGTAGCTGCGCTTGAAACGCAGATAACCGCTGCGCACCCGCAGGCGGGACAGCATGAGGGATATTCCCCCCACATTGGGGGAAATGCTCATCTCATTGTCGTTCAGTATGACTACCATGCCCTCGCCGCTGGCTCCGGCGTTTGACAGCCCCTCATAGGCCAGGCCTCCGGACAGGGCGCCGTCGCCTATTACGGCGGCAACGGCGTAGTCCTCGTTTTTCAGGCTTCTGGCCTTGGCCATGCCCAGAGCCACCGATACGGAGTTTGAGGCGTGACCCGCCACGAAAGCGTCGTGGCTGCTCTCAGAGGGCTTGGGAAAGCCCGAAAGTCCGCCGAATTTGCGCAGGGTATTGAATTTATCCCGCCGTCCGGTAAGTATCTTATGCACATAGCTCTGGTGCCCCACATCGAACACTATTCTGTCCCGGGAGGTATCATAGACCCGGTGGATGGCCATAGTCAGCTCCACCGCCCCCAGATTGGAGGCCAGATGTCCGCCTGTGTCTGAAACGGTATCTATTAAAAATGTGCGTATCTCCTCCGCGAGGCAGGTAAGCTCCTCATTTGTAAGCTCGCGGAGGTCTGCGGGAGAATTTATTTTATCCAGTATGTTCAAAGGAATAAACCTCGTTCTGGTGTAGTGATAAATATTGCAGCATCCGGGGGCTTACTTATGCGCCCGGGTACCGGCGTGTAACGTGTGGGGTCGTACTGCGGGGGCGGGTTCTGAAACCCATTTCTTTGAAGAAACGGGTTTCAGACTTCCCAAAGAAAGCACGGTTCGCCATGGGCCATCGGGGCGTTAAGAAAACGTGCCGGTGGCACGTTTTTAGCCTCCGACCGCAGCGGCTATGCCGCGAGAAGGGAACTCGGCTCACCTTATTCAAATGGCGAAGGGTAAGTGCCACCAAATCGCGCCTGAGTCGGTGGAATTGGGCAATAGGTTAGAGCTTTAAAGCTCACCCCAACGCTCCGCACTACCAAAAGAATCCGCTCCCCTAACAGGGTAGGGAAAGTTTTGGCATAGTGGTCGGTACTACGATGGTTTCCTCCGAGCGGGTAAGCAGTAACAAATCCCAAATTACAGATAATTGTATAATAACAAAAAGCACCCTCTTTTACAATAGTAAGAGGGTGCTTTTTTTCAGTTTATTCATAAAAAATGAATACTATTTTCTGCGGGTAGCCAGCCTGTCGGCCAGCCATTCCAGAAAAGCCGTATCCTGAAACGCCCCGCGCAGAGCTTCCTTGGCTCGCTCCGTGCAGCTCATGACAAGATTTTCGCAGGCCTCTATGCCCATTACCGTGGCAAAGGTGCTCTTGTGATTGCCCGCATCGGAGCCTATAGGCTTGCCCAGCTCCTCCACGGTGGACACACAGTCCAGAATATCGTCCCGCACTTGAAAGGCAAGGCCGATATCCCTGGCAAATGCTGTGGCGGCCTCCATCTGCTCCTGTGTCCCCCGGCCCACAGCCACGCCCATCAGGCAGGCGGCCTCTATCATGGCGGCGGTCTTTCGGTTGTGTATGTCCCTCAGCTCACTCTTTGAGAGTATAAGTCCCTCGGCCTGAATATCCAGCATCTGCCCGCCGCATATTCCCTCGGTTCCCGCAGCCCGTGCCAGAATGGCCGCGCACCGCGCCCTCACGGCATCCGGCAGAGGAGCGGTGAGAATGGTGGAGTAGGCCTCGGCCTGCAGGGCGTCTCCCGCCAGTACGGCGGTACCCTCATCAAAGCGCACATGGCAGGTGGGCATACCCCGGCGCAGCTCGTCATTATCCATGCAGGGCAGGTCGTCGTGTATGAGGGAATAGGTGTGCAGCATTTCTATGGCGCAGGCCACAGGCAGAGCGTCGGCATAGTTGCCGCCGCTGACGCGGCAGAACTCCAGCACCAGCATGGGGCGTATACGCTTGCCTCCCGCCAGCAGGCTGTAGCGCATAGCCTCCAGCAGGCGGCCGTAGGATATGTCCTCCGGCCGGAAATAGCCGTCCAGGGCGCTGTTTATTATCTCTATGTAATCGTCGAATCTGGCCTTCAATTCTATTCTCCCCTTCCTCTGTCAGTCCTGCTGTGCCTCAAAGGGCAGCTCCTCGGGGGTGCCGTCGGCGCCCTTGCGCAGGCGCACTACCTTCTGCTCGGCAGCGTCCAGCTGACTTCCGCAGGAGCGGATGAGAGACGTGCCCTCCTCAAACAGGCTCAGCAGCTGCTCCAGAGGGGCGTCGCCGCGCTCCAGCAGCTTAACTATCTCGTCCAGCCGCTGCATGGACTGCTCAAAGCTCATTTCATTTTTTTCCATTTGCCTTATTCTCCTTTCGCGGCAATGTCCGTTACCGTGCTTTTCACCGTACCGTCCGCCAGACGGACGCTTATCTCATCTCCCGGCTCAAGCGCGCGCACGGAGCGGATTATCTTACCGTCGGCTCCGCTGGCTATTGAAAAGCCGCGTGAAAACACCTTCAGCGGGCTCATGGCGTCCAGCGCGGCGGCCAGACGCACATATTCGTGCCTGCGGGAGGAGACGCAGCGCTCAAAAGCCGCCGTCACGCGGTTCTGGACATAGTCCAGCTCCACCCGCTTCTGCTCCACATAGCTGCCGGGAGACTGCATCACCCGGCGGGACGCCAGCTCAGTCAGTCTGCGGCGGTTTTCACGCAGCTGCTTGTTCATGGCGTTTACCGCGCGCACCTCCATATTCGAAAGCGCTTCCCGCAGCTCCGATTGATCCGGCACAGCCAGCTCCGCGCCGTTGGAGGGCGTGGCCGCTCGGAGGTCGGCCACAAAGTCGGCTATGGTCACATCCGGCTCATGTCCCACGGCGGAGATCACCGGGATACGGGACTCGAATATGGCCCTTGCCACCCGCTCATCGTTAAAGGCCCAAAGGTCCTCTATGGAGCCTCCGCCCCGGCCGGTTATAATTAAGTCGCCCACATTCCATCGGTTGGCGTAGCGTATTGCGCCCACTATCTCCGGAGGAGCCTCCGCGCCCTGGACGCGCACGGGCAGTATGACCACCTGTGCCATGGGCCAGCGCGCGCCAAGCACCCGGATAATATCCCGTACCGCCGCGCCCGCGCCGGAGGTTATAACCGCTATGCGGCGTGGGAACCGTGGCAGGGGCTTTTTATATTTTGCATCAAACAGGCCCTCGGCTGCCAGCTTGGCCTTGAGCTGCTCGAAGGCCACGTGCAGATCGCCCATGCCCAGAGGCATAATCCCCGTGCAGTAGAGCTGATAGGCTCCGTCCCTGGGGAACACGCTGACCCGTCCCATGGCTGTCACGCCCATGCCGTTTTCCGGTTTGAAGCGCAGCTTCTGGGCGCTTGCACGGAACATTACGCAGCGTATACTGCTGTCGGCATCCTTCAGGGTGAAGTAGTGGTGGCCGGAGGGATAAATTTTGTAGTTTGAAAGCTCGCCCTGCACATTCACCCGGCTGAGCATATCGTCTGCATCTATGAGCGCCTTGATACGCCCGTTGAGTTCGCTTACTGTAAGCAGTTTTTCGTCCATATTCCTCTCAAAATTACCCCGCTCGGAAACCGGACGGGGTAAAAGGTCTTATTCTTCTGTTGCGGACACCACAGGCTGCTCAGGCTCAGCGTCGGTCTGAGCTTCGTTTTCGCCGGCTTCCTCAAGGGGGGCCGGCTCGTTCAGGGCACGGATGAAGCTGCCCAGCACGCCGTTTATGAAAGAAACAGTCTCAGGCACATCGTAGCCCTTGGCCAGCTCCACAGCCTCACTTATTGCAACGCCGCCGGGCACATCGCTCACATACAGTATCTCGTAAATGGCCACCCGCAGCACGGCCAGCGCGGTCTTGGAAATGCGCGAGACCTTCCAGCCCCTGGCAAAGCGTTCTATATATCCGTCTATCTCCTCAAGGCGTTCGGAAACACCCCGGACTACGCCGCGGATATACTCCTGCTGCTTTCCGTTTGGGTAATCGGCAAAGCCCTCTGCAACACCGCCGAGAGTGGCGTAGTATTCCTTTTCAAAGAAGCTGTCCAGAGCCTCGTCCACATTCCCGGCTCTGCCGGAGCTTGCAAAGCAAAGCTGAACGGCTATTTCACGCGCTGCCGCTCTAGTCATCTTGTGTGTCCTCCAAAATCTCTCTTATTTCTCGTAGGATATGCCGCTGATATGCACGTTAACAATGCTGTCCAGACCGGTCATGCTCTCAACGGCGCCGGCAACAGCCTCCTGCACCTTGACGCCAAGCTCGTTAATCTTTACGCCGAAGCGCACCATGACGATGACGTCCACAACGATCTTGTCCTCAACAAACTGGACCTTTACGCCCTTGGTGACGCTCTTGCGGCCGATGAAATCGGCAAGCTCGGAGCCTATAGTATTGCTCAGGCCCGCAACGCCCTCCACCTCGGAGATGGCGGCGCCCACCATCACGGCGATAACGTCCTCGGAAATATTGATGCTTCCCCGCTCGTCCTGACGGGTGATATAGTTTTCAGCCATAGTTTTTACCTCCCGGTATGATACTTTTCACTATATCATACCATGAATACGGCAAAAAATAAACATAATTTTTCGTTTTAAATACTCTGTTCCGGGTTTTCTGAGCGCCATTGGCGGAGAAGCCGCAGATACAGGAACATTCCAAGAGTTCCCGTTATGATTTCGGATATGGGAAAGGCCAGCCAGGTATAGCTGAGTCCCACCAATGACAAAAGCCAGAAAATAGGTATCAGACAGAAAAGCTGACGGCACAGGCTGAGCAGCAGGCTCTGCCACGCGGCGCCTATAGCCTGAAAAAACACCGGAGTAAGCAGCGAGGCTACGGCGGGGATAAAGCTCAGCCCCACAAGCCGAAAAGCCGTGCGGCCTATTTCAAGCACATCGGCGCTTTTTGAGAACAGCCCTATCATCTGTTCCGGTATAAGCTCGAAGCAGACCACACCCAGCAGCATCAGAGCCGCGCTTATTCCCATGGCGCTGTTCATTATCTGCCTGCATCTCCCATAGGCGCCGCATGAAAAGTTATAGCTCAGCATTGGGATTATACAGGTCTCCAATCCCTGCAGCGGAATGAAAAAGAAGGATTGAAGCTTGTAGTACAGGCCAAGCACCGTAACCGCCGCCTCGGAGAAGCCCGCCAGAATAACGTTGAGCGCCACAATATACACGGTGAAAAGCATCTGCATAAAGATAGACGGAAAGCCGAGCTTGTATATGGCCCGTATCTGCGGCAGCATGGCCCGGGGAGCAGGAGCTTTTCGGAAGCCGCGCAGACCCACTATCACCGCCGCCGTGAACTGTCCCGCCACCGTGGCCAGAGCCGCACCAGTTATGCCCAGCTCCGGCACGCCGAAAAGCCCGAATATAAGTATGGGATCCAGCACTATGTTCACTAAGGCTCCGGCTATCTGGGCGGCCATTGGAAGAAACATATTTCCCCCGGCCTGGTGCACCTTTGACCATATGCTCTCCAGAAAAATTCCAAGGCTTCCAACGCAGACTATGCCGCCATAGGTCACGGCGCATTCCACCGTCTGCGCCGTATTGGCCGACATCTGCGAATAGGGTCTGAGTATTAGCAGGGATGCCGCCGCAAACAGCGCCCAGGTGCCCGCGGCCAGCACCGTGCCGGTGCCCGCCGCCTCGTCTGCGCTGTCGGGCCGGTGCCGCGCGTATTCCCGGGACATCTGCGTATTCACGCCCACGCCGGTGCCTATGGCCAGAGCGCTTACAATAAGCTGTATGGGAAATATCACCGACAGGGCGGTAAGCCCTGCATCGGAATATTGTCCCACAAAATAGCTGTCCACTATATTATAAAGCGCCTGTATGAGCTGAGCCAGCATCACCGGGGGCGCAATGCGAAGCAGTATGCGCCAAATGGATTCCGTCTCAAAAAAGCTGCTGTTCTCAGCGGCAAAATGCTTGGTCAAAGCCATGTTTTTCCCTCCCGCACATATCTGAGAAAAACAATTATAGAAAGGCCCTCATAGCTTGTCAAGAGCCAAAAGCTCAATTTTTTGCAAGTTTAACACATAAACCAAGCCCGCCGCTGCCGGAGCAGGCGCGGCGGGCTGTTTTCAGTTTTCCCGGACCTCTATAACCTTCAGCTGCTCGGCGGTATAGCTGGTGCCGGTAGTTACAGTCTCGGTTATCTGGGCCACCCGGCTCTCGCTGAGGCCCTCGGCGGGAGCGGGCACAGCCACCGTCACTCCGTCGGCGGACATGAACACCACGCAGTCGGAAAAGTCCCTGGCTATAAGCTGATTTTCAAGCTGGCTCTCGTTCATGGTGTACTGGGCCATAACGGCTATCTCGTTCATGGCGCTGTCTATCACCTCGGCGGAGGCGCTCTCGGAGGACGCGGCCGTCTCCAGCAGGGACAGAGCCTCATCCCGTGATTTCTGGCGGGTCAGCCGCGCCTCGGAGAAATAGTCCGGAGCGTCGGATATGTCATTGAGACTCTCCATATACTCCCCGTCCGCCTGAGCCATAGCCGCGTCCTCCGCCTCGACCATGGCGGAATCCGCCTCGCCCCAGCGGTTATTGTACGACCAGTTGAGATACACAGCCGCACAAACAAAGAACAGAACCGTTACCACCACAAGATTTCGTTTAAGCTTCCTCATACTTTTCACCTTTCTTCAATCCATTTTCAGCACCTGTATTTTCGCCGCCCCCAGCCCGGTAAAGGCGGATACGGCCTGGCTCACCTGCAGCCGGACCTGGGCGCTGCCCGCCCCCTGGCAGACCACCACCGCACCCAGATAGTCAGGGTAGGAAAAACCGCTCTCCACCGCCTGCTGCCGTCCCGAGCCTGCGGACACTATTACAGCCTGCCCCTCTGACTGAGCCAGATTGCGCGTCTCTGTATTTTTAACAGACAGCAGCACCCTGGCCCTGCCGACGCCCGATATGCTCTCCAGCGTCTCCCTCAGCCGCTCCTGCTCCTCAAGAACGGAAAAGCACGGCGGCGATATCTGTCCCGCCTCCGCCGCCGGCCGGCTTTCCGCAATTCCGGTTTTCTCCCCGGAGGGCAGCAGCATAAGCACCAGCCCCAGCGCCAGCACCGCCAGCACATAGGGATTATCCCGCAGGGGCTTCAGTATCTTCTCCAGCTTCTGTAGCTTCATTTGACCAGTACATCCTCTCCCGGGGGACGCCAAGCTCCCCCTCAATCCATCCTGTCAGTTTTTCCGACGGCTGGGTATCCAGCCACACCTCATACGGATACCAGAACGCATCACCCCACTTTGCAAGGACACGCACAGAGTTTATTTCCAGTCCAAGCTCAGTCCCTTTGTCCGATATATATGCCGCGCATTCCTCCTCTATGATAGTCCGGCTCAGACGGTCGGCTGTATCCGCTCCGTTTACCGAGGCTTTCACCGTGGCCTCACGGCAGCGGGCCAGGCTTTGAGCCAGCGTATCAGACGGCATACGGCACAGAGGCGTCAGCATGGCTACTGCCATAGCCATGGTGCACGCCAGACGTGTGATGCTCTTTATCCTTCCCTTGGGCGTCAGCGCCATTGCAGCCGAGCAGAAAAGCGCCGTGAGAGCCATGCCCTGTATCCATTGCCTCAGCACCTCCGTCACAGGGGACTCACCGCCTTCATGCCGGAAACCAGGGCAAAAAACAGCATCAGCGCCCCGCAGCCCGTAAGTCCCAGCACCATTCCGAAGGCTGTGCCTATGCCCCCTATGAGCGCGCCCAGCCGTGAGCCGGAAAGTCCCGTCCCAATTAGCGCCGCGGCCTTATACACCAGATAGTGCACGCCCAAAACGAGAAAGGGCCAGGCGCACACTCCCATAACCGCCAGCAGGCCGAACACCCCCACCCCCGCCCGCAGCACCGTGGCCGAGGCCACCACGCTGCCCGCAGCGCCGGACACTATCTTGCCCACAACAGGAAGAGCCGCGCTTATGGCCGCCTTAGCCACCTTTGCGGCAGCTGCGTCGCTGGTGCTGCCAACGGCCCCCGTCACGCTGAAATAGGCCGTGAATACCGTCATAAGCACCGTCATAGCCGTGACGCACAGCCACTTTGTCACCTGCACCGCAGCGTCAAGAGCCCCGGTGCCCAGAGCCGCCCGGGCCGTCACCGCCGCCAGATACAAATGTATAAGCGGCATTACCACACCGGAGCACAGAGTGAGAAGCAGCTCCATGAAAAGAGCTGTGGCCGCGTACATGGCCCCGGATGCGCCGGCGTTCCCGGCGGCCGCTCCCGCCGCAGCTACACACGGAAGCAGCATGGCGCCGAAATCCGCCAGAGAGCGCAGCGTTTGCTCGCCCAAACCTATAAATGAGCGCACATCTCCGGCAGCCACCGCCGATATACCCAGCGCACCGCCAAGAGCTATGTAATCCGGACCCACGCCGCCTGAGAGGCTTTCGGCCGCCGCGCACAGCATGAGTATGGCAATTATCGACACGGCGCTGCTCAGCGCCCCCCGCAGCACAGGCATGGAGTTTTCCGCAAACCAGTCCCAGAGCATATTAAGGGCCTCGTCCCAGACCGAGGCGTCGGCCTCAAGCTCCGGAAATATCTCTCCGGCTTCTTCCGGCAGCGCCTGCTCCAGCTCCGCAACTCCCAGCCCCTGTTCCAGATCCTCCACGGCCAGGGCAGGCACGCTGAAAAGCCACACAGCAAGCAGGAGGAAAACAAAGCGCTTCACTATATGCCTCCTATCATCTCAAACAGCATGGCCATAAGCGGGCTCACCGCCAGCAGAGCGCAGACGCAGCCCACTATCTCCACCGCCGAGGACAGGCCGGAGCTGCCGCTGTCCTTGCACAAATCGGCGCTCAGCCGGGTGATAAGCCCCAGAGCCACGCACTTGGCCACCGGGGCGGTCACAGCTCCCGACAGGCTTGCCTGAGCCGCTATGCTCTCCCAGGTATCGCGCACGGCGTTTGCGGCCGGTATGGCGGCGGAAAACAGTATAACCCCCGCGGCGCAGCCCAGCATAAGAGCGTGCTCCGGCGCACGCTTTTTTATAAGCGCCATACAAACACAGACTATGAGCGCCACCCCGGAGGCCTTTACAGCCAGCTCCATAGCTAAAAACCAAAGAGGGTACGGATAAGCTCAAAGAGTTCGCTTATCTCCTGGACTATTATCACCAGCACCACCAGCAGTCCCGCTATGGTGGTCATAAGCGCCTGCTCCTCCCGTCCCGAACGGCTGAGCAGTATGTTCAGCACCGATACCAGTATGCCTATAGCCGCTATTTTGAATATGAGATCGACTTCCATGTTTTCCTCCTCCGCCCGGCTCAGACCAGGACTATAGCCAGGGCCAGTCCCACAGCCAGCCCCAGCCCTGTCCACATGCGTCCGTCCCGCCGTGCCGTCTCCTCCGCATTGTCCGCCAGGCTCTCCAGCCTTTTTGCACACAGGCTCAGGCCGTCAGCCGGATTTTCTCCCCCGTGCAGCACGCTCCCCAGTTCCAGGAATGGGCTCAGCTCCCGCCTGGACAGCAGATGTCCGTAATTTTCCTCCGCACACTCCCGCCACAGCTCGTCCAGTTCCCTGTTCCCCAGCTGGTCCAGTCCCACGCCCAGCAGGCGAAAAAACGCTGCATCCCTGCCCGTGTCCGCACCCAAAAAGGCGCATATCCTGCGCAGAGGCCGCCGCGCCTCAAGCTGTGCCCCCACAAGCTGCGCCGCACACGCCAGAGAGCGCAGGCAGTCGGCCTTGTCCCACAGGCGCCGGGAACGCCCATAGCCCAGCATTACTCCCGCCGATACCAGAAGCATTGCTCCTCCAAGCTTAATCAAGTCCGCTCACCTCATACACACGCCCGCCTCTCTCCCGCCGTATGGTCACGCAGCGGGAAAATATTTTTCGGTCCAGCAGCCCTGCGTACAGGGGCCTGCGCCGCAGCTGAGCCGGACTGTCCCCATGAGCCGTGGCCAGCAGCATGACCCCGCAGCCGCATGCGCTGACGCAGGCGGCGAGATCAGCCTCCTCGGTTATCTCGTCCAGGGCTATCACCTGGGGATTCATGCACCGCAGCAAGGTCATCGCCGCCTGGGCCTTGGGCGCTCCGGTAATCACATCGGTGTTCTCCCCCACCCCCAGCTGCGGCACTCCGCCCCATACCGCGGCCACCTCGCCCCGCTCGTCGGCCAGCCCCACCCGCAGGCCCCCGGATGATAAAAGCCGCACCAGTTCCCGCAGAAGAGTGGTCTTTCCGCCACCCGGCGGGGATATGATAAGTGTGGACACAAAGTTTTCCTCATACAGCTCTCCCAGCTTTTCCGCACAGCCTATGGCCTCGTGAGGCAGACGCAGGCACAGGGAGGATATTTCGCTGTAGGAGCGCACAAAACCGTTTTCCACATTTACACAGCCGCATATTCCCAGCCTGGCTCCTCCGGGGAGGCTGAGCCATCCCCGCCGCAGCTGGCTCTCACAGCTGTAAAGAGAACCCCCCGCCGCGGCCTCCGTTATACGCCACAGCTCGTCCGGCGTAAGCGCGCCGCAGCCCAGCCGCCGCGTTTCCCCATCAGGCAGTATGGTCTGAGGCGCCTCCCCCGCTCTGAGGCGTATCTCCTGAAGTGCGCCGTCCAGCTGGATCAGCTCCCGCTGCACGCGCCGGGGGAGTATGTCCAATACATCCATCCTCTCACCTCCATGGTCAATCCTATTTCCCAGCTCCGCCCAATATGACTACTTGACGGAACTGAAAAATAATTCTAAAATAGAGTTAACGTGTTTTTAACCCATAAGCGAGCAAAGGAGAATTACAATGGATACAAAAACCGAGCTGGTGCTGGCCGTGCCCACCCGGGTTCTGCAGCCCTGGCTTACCGTCCGCGGACTTATCACCGAAAGGGTAGACGCTCTTACGGAGCTGATAATGGCCGAGCATGTTTTCCTGCCGCGTCCGGAGGCCGAGCTTGACCCGGCCTACCGACAGATAATACCATATACTGTTCTCATACAGGGCGACCGGGTATTTTCCACACGCCGCCTGCGCGGCGGCACGGAAAAGCGCCTGCACGGACTTATATCCCTGGGCATAGGCGGCCACATAAACCCCGCCGCCGACGGCGACGGCGGAGATGTTCTGCTCCGCGGCCTCCGGCGCGAGATAGATGAGGAGGTCTTCTGCGAAGGTCCGCAATTTGACCGCCTGAGCTTCCGGGGCTTTATAAACGACGACTCCAACGATGTGGGCAAGGTCCACCTGGGCCTGTTCTGCACAATGCCCGTGATCGGCGAGGTAAGCGTACGGGAGACGGAAAAGCTGGAGGGCCTCTGGCTCCACCGCGGGGAGCTGCAGTCGCTTGCCGGCTCCATGGAGACCTGGTCCTCCCTCATTCTGGATGCCCTGTTCCCACCGGAGGCGGACAATGGATAACAAACAGGAACAGCAGTATATACGCATGACCACCTCCCCGGTGGAGCCGCTTCTGCTGAAGCTCTCTGTGCCCACCATATTCAGTATGCTTATCACATCGCTGTACAACATGGCGGACACCTATTTTGTCGGAAATCTGGGCACCAGCGCCACCGGCGCCGTTGGCGTGGTTTTTTCCCTTATGGCCATCATTCAGGCCGTAGGCTTCTTTTTCGGCCACGGCTCCGGCAACACCATATCCCGGCAGCTGGGCTCCCACCGCTTTGACGAGGCCGGGCGCATGGCAGCCTCGGGCTTTTTTCTGTGCATGGCGGCGGGCGCCGTCATAGCCGCTCTGGGACTTATATTCATAGACCCTCTGGCCATGGCTCTGGGCAGCACCGAGACAATACTTCCCTACGCCCGTGACTACATGCGCTACATACTTATAGCAACCCCTTTTATGACCTCATCCCTCACCCTCAACAATCAGCTGCGCTTTCAGGGCTACGCCACCTACGCTATGATAGGCATAGTCTCCGGCGGTCTTTTGAATATAGCTCTGGACCCTCTGTTCATCTATGGATTCGATATGGGCGTGTCAGGCGCAGCTCTTGCCACAGCTGTGAGCCAGTTTGTATCCTGGTGCCTGCTGCTGTGGGGCACAAGGCGGGAGGGCTGCGTGCCCATATCCTTCAAAAACTTCCGCCCAACCGGCGACCAGGTGCAGATGATAATCCGCGGCGGTTCACCCTCGCTCATCCGTCAGGGCTTCGGAAGCGTAGCCACAATATGCCTGAACCACGCGGCCCATCCCTGGGGAGACGCGGCCATAGCGGCCATGGGCGTTACCAACAAGGTTATCATGTTTATACGCTCGGCCATGATAGGCTTCGGACAGGGCTTCCAGCCAGTCTGCGGCTTCAACTACGGCGCCAGGCTCTACGACCGTGTCAAGAGGGCGTATATGTATTCCATCAAGGTCACCACAGTAGTTCTGACCGTCATAACCGTTGCCAGCTGCGTCTGGGCCGATGATATAATCGCCCTGTTCCGCAACGACCCTGAGGTGATACGCTACGGCACTCTGGCCCTGCAGCTTCAGGCATTGACCCTTCCTCTGGCTCCGCTTATCACCATGAGCAACATGATGACCCAGACTATAGGCAAGACCATGCAGGCCAATATTCTGGCCGCCGCCTGGCAGGGAGTGCTGTTTATACCCGCCGTACTGATACTCCCCCACTTCTGCGGCTTCCTGGGCGTGCAGCTGTCACAGCCTATAGCAAACGTGATAACGGCAGTAATATCCGTACCCATCTGCGTGCAGATTTTCCGCGAAATGGACGCGGCCAAAAGCGCCGTGGAACAATAAATACAGCAAAGGCAGGAGCCATATCGGCTCCTGCCTTTTGTCATTCAATTTCCGTCGGAGGGATATATCTTCGTCCCGCCTATCTGCACATAGTCCAGCTCGTCCAGATCTATTGGGACCTCCCACTGGTAGGAGAAGTACATATACTCTCCGTCCTCTCCCACAGTACCGCTGCCTCCGCCGCTGCCTATGCCTGCGGCGCTTTTCATCACGGCGTCCAAATGGGGGGAGAGCGCCAGCGTGCCATCATAGTAATCATAGCGAAAGCGCAGGCCGGTGCTGGTGAGCTCAATGTCCTCCAGGAACACGGCGACCTCCTCCTGTTTGTCTATGTCGAGTATCATCACCTCTGTATTCGGCAGGCTCATTTTCTGAAGGGCGGCGCTCCTGTTCAGAGTGAACTCAAAGTGCCACTCGCCCTCCTGAAGCAGCTTGGTGTCCCCGCCGTGGCTCTCCTCCAGGTTTTTCAGCTTGAGGTCAACGCTCATCATCCTGTCGTCGGCGGTAAATTCCCCGCCGTTGATATAGCTGTAATCCAGAAGTATTATGGCCGAGCCGTCCGCGTCCAGGCCCTTGAACTGGAAGCCGAAGCCATACATGGAGTAGTCTCCGTCGGCAATGATGGGGTCCACGTCCATATACACATTTTCGAATTTATAGCTGTATCTTTTGGAAAACTCCGGCCCCTTTATCCGGAGCAGCAAGAAGAAGCTGTCATCGCCCACGGTCGCGGAATCCACCGTAACCGTTACGCCCTCCACGGTCTGTGAGGTGTCTATTTTGCAGCTCAGATGGTCAATGGTCTGCATTTGCCCGCCGCTCATGCTCTCACCCGTTCTCTGCTCCCAGTAGTGGCTGAACCAACTCTGTATATTCTCGCCGTAGAGCACGGAGGCCACGCCCGCGCCCATGAGCAGCACAGCCATGACAGCGGCTATGAGCACCGTGGCCAGGCGCCGGTGGGGATGGCCCCGCGCCGGGAGCTCCGCATCTTTCACCAGCTCCTCGTCCAGCTCCCCCAGGACTTCAAAAAACTCTTCGCGCCTCATATTTCAAAGCCCCTTTCCTTTAAATATGTCCTCAGCTTTTTCCGCGTCCGCTCAAGTTCCTTTGCCGCGGCAGCGGGTGTCATGCCCAGCTCCCGCGCCAGGTCCGAGACAGCGTCTCCGTGCCAGTAGCGCCGTATGAACAGCCTGCGCTTTCTGACCGCCAGCGCTGATACAAAAGCGTTAATGGCGGCTATTAGCTCTTTTCTGTCCAGCGCCTCTTCGGCGCCGGACCTGCCCGATACACATTCGGCCAGCTCGTCCAGTATGAGCGGTATCTCCCCGCCGCCGCGCTTTTCCGCGCGGTTCGACCTGTACCTGTTTATGGCCAGATTCCTGGTTATCTTTCCCAGAAACACCGACAGTACATTGGGACTGTGGGGCGGCATGGAATTCCAGGCATTTAAGTATGTGTCATTCACGCACTCCTCCGCATCCTGACTGTTTCTCAGCAGCCGGGAGGCTATGGCCGTGCAGTACGGTCCGTATTTTTCGGCTGTGGCAGGCACGGCCTGCTCGTCCCTGTTCCAGTACAGCCGGACAATCTCTGCGTCCTCCAAGGGCTCTCATCTCGCTTTCAAATTATCTCTTTCACCCTTATACACAGTATCCGGGCGGAGATATGACATATTATAGCATAAAAAAACCACCGGCTGATAGCCGGCGGGTAAAACACAGTTGTGTGTATAAATTAAAAAAACGGGGCAGCCGCATAAGTACCGCCCTCTATCTGTCACTGGGAACGGTTTCGGTGCTGCCGTAGATGAAATCATCGAGATCCATATTTTCACATCCTTTTCTTTTTTACTACCTGATTATTATATGCCGCAAATGTGAAAATATGAATCTCTGTTCTGTAAATTTTTAATTAATTCAGCGCTTCAGCCGTTTTGTTAAGGCGGTAGTATACTCCCCTGCGCTCAAGCAGCTCTTCGTGGGTACCCTCCTCGGCTATGCCGTCCTCCGTCAGCACCAATATTCTGTCGGCGGAGCGTATGGTGGAGAGCCGGTGGGCTATGGTTATGGTGGTGCGTCCCTTGGAAAGAGCGGCCAGCGCCCGGGAGACCTCATATTCGCTCTCGTTGTCCAAAGCGCTGGTGGCCTCATCCAGGATTATAATAGGCGGGTTTTTCAGGAACACACGGGCTATGGATATGCGCTGCTTCTGTCCGCCGGACAGCTTCACTCCCCGCTCGCCCACATAGGTGTCGTAGCCGGAGCGCAGGGCGGAGATGAACTCGTGAGCTCCCGCCTTTTTGGCGGCCTCCATGACTTCCTCGCGGCTTGCTCCCTTGCGTCCGTAGGCTATGTTCTCATACACCGTGCCGGAGAAGAGGTACACGTCCTGCTGCACTATGCCTATGGCGCTCCGCAGGCTTCTGAGGGTGTACTCCCGCACATCCCGTCCGTCCAGGGATACCGCGCCGGAGCTCACGTCGTAGAATCTGGGGATGAGGTTGCACAGGGTGGTTTTTCCGCCGCCGGAGGGGCCAACTATGGCCACCTTCTCCCCCGCCTTTATATGCAGGTCAAGGTTGCGGAACACCTCGTTGTGGTCGTCGGAATACTCAAAGCTCACGTTGTCAAAGGTGATGTCGCCTCTGGGGTCTCTTAGCTCCACGGCGTCCGGGCTGTCGAATATCTCTATATCCGCGTCCACTATGCCCAGGAAGCGCTCTATGCCGGTTATGCCCCGCTGGAACTGCTCGGCAAATTCTATGATGCGGCGTATGGTGGTTATGAGGGTGGAGACATACATGACGTAGGCAACCAGGTCGCCGGCGCTTATCCTGCCCTTTACCGTCATCACGCCGCCCAGCAGAACGACCAGCAGGTACATTGCGCCGTCAAAGGCCTTGGTGAGGGTGTTGAACTGGGCCATATATCGGTAGGTCTCCCGTTTTATCGCCAGGAACGCGCTGTTGTCGGCCTCAAAGCGGTCTATCTCCGTATCCTCGCCGGTGAAGGCCTTTACCACCTTCTGACCCAGAAGGCTGTCCTCAATGCGGGCGTTTAATTCGCCTATCTGCTGGCGCTGGCGGCGGAAGGCGCTGCGCATACGCCGGTTCACCGTGACGCAGGTAACCAGCATAATGGGTATCATCGCAAATATGGCCAGGGTGAGCAGGAGGTTTATACGGGACAGAATCACAAAGGCCGCCGTGCCCTTCACCGCAGCTATGAAAAACTCCTCCGGGCAGTGGTGGGCAAACTCCGTCACGTCAAACAGGTCGCTGGTGATGCGGCCCATTATCTGGCCCACCTTGGTGTTGTTGAAATATGTATTGGACAGCTGCTGCAGATGTGCGTAGGCGTCCCGGCGCATATCGGTCTCTATGGCGGCGCCCATAACGTGGCCGCGGTTGGACATATAGTAGCCCGCGGTGCAGTCCACTATACGCAGGCACAGGTACAAAAGCGCCAGACGGCCTATAAAGCCTACGGTGAGCGAGGCAAAGTCCCGCTGGGCGGTGTTGGTGATGGAGCTGATTATAAGCGGCAGCACAATGTCGCACACTGTAGTGAGCGCCGCGCAGAACAGATCCGTGAACAGCACCAGCTTATGCCTGCCGTAATAAGGCAAAAACCGCCCTATCAGCTCACGGGTGGTGTAGTTGTGTTGTTCCATTTATTTTCACCCCTTTCAGAAGATTATACCGCAGAGGAATGTGAAAGGCAAGTGGGGTGAATACACCGCACTCCAAAGTTTCTCTCCTCCCCCCTAGCAGGGGCCGGGGAGGAGGGGGTTAGTGAATAGTGAAGAATGAATAGTGAAGAATTGTTGTGTCGCTTCGCGACGGATTTAAAAGCTCTTTCCACCACTAACAGGAGAGGTGGCCTCGCAGGGCCGTAAGGGTTTAAGCCGGTGAATCAGCTTCAAGCTGACTTGAGAGCTTAAACCCCTCAGTCGCTCCGCGACAGCTCCCCTGTTAGGGGAGCGGCTTCTGTTAAAATGCAGAGTGTTCAGAGCTGCCCTCATTTATCATCCCCCTCTTGACATTTGACAAAATCCATGACATAATATCGTTAGTCGATATCGCGTTGCGATATTTGGAGGTGAGCACCATGGGCGCGCAGAACAACCGCCCTATGACAGAGGCCATGTTCTATACGCTTATGGCCTTTCAGAAGCAGGAGATATGCGGCACGGAGATAGCCGCCTATGTCTCCGACCGCACGGATGGCCGGGTGAGGCTTGGTCCCGGCACGCTGTATACCATACTTGCTAAATTTCTCGAGGAAAAGCTCATAACCGAGACCGCTGTGGACGGCCGCAAGCGCACCTACGCCATCACCGAATCCGGACGCGAGGCGTATAAATCTGAGCTTGCAAGGCTGCGCCAATGTATCTTCGACGCCGAAGAGGAGGAAAAAGCATGAAAATTATGCTCTGCCCGTACAGCGTCTACGATTTCGCAGGCCGGGAGGCCTGGTTTGCCGACTGCGCCCGCCGGGGGCTTTTTATAAAAGCCTACTTCGCCTCCCTGTTTTTCATGGAGTCCGGCGAGCCGGAAAAGCTGCGCTTTCATCTGGAAGCGCCCCTGGGCAGCGATCTTCAGGAGAAGCTGGAGACTCAGCAGGCCCTGTTTGAGGACTGCGGCTGGAAATATCTCTGCACCCTCAGCGGCAATATGCCCCTTTTCTGCACCAACGACCCCAACGCCGACGAGCCGTACACGGACGACGACAGCCGCGCCGAGTCCCTGCAGGCGCTGGATAAGGCGCTGAAGCGGAGCTGGCGCACAAGCTGTATTCTCTGGGGCGCGCTGATCGCCTTCCTGGTATTTCTGGGACTTGGCAGCGGCTTAGACCTAGGCGCCCGGGCGCCGCTGATACTTATATCCATACCTCTTACCGCGATAGTATGGTTCGCTGTGTCCTTGTTGCGGCGGTTCCGCGACTGGAAGCGGCTGCACCGGCTGCGTCAGAATCTGCTGGAGGGCAGGCGCGCTGTGCCGGAGAAGCCCATAAACGTCCCGCTGGAGGTATGCTACTGGCTTTTATGTCTGGCGGCGGCATTCACGGTGTTCTGCAATTACGGCCTTCTCCCCAAGCCCGCGCCGCCTGAGCTGCCGTCCATAGCGGAGCTGGAGGATACGGAGGGGCATTTCACCCGCTCCCCCGCCGGCAAGGGCTTTGGAGTGACCACTATATGGTCGCCCATGCAGTATGAGCTGTACCAGAGCTTCTGCCCCGACGCAGATCCCGACTCCCGCAGCCATCTTAAAACCACATACTTCCGCATCATGCCCATACTGGCCCGCGGCGTGGCCGGGGCGCAGCTTGATGTTTACCGCACATACAACCAGAGCTGGGAGTTCACCGAGGCCCAGTACCCGGGCGCGGACTTTGTGATACTGGCCCGGGTGAAGGGCGAGGAGGCATACTCCATGGCCGCCATAGCCTCCGGCAGCCGTCTGGTGGTGTACAGCTACTACGGCGGCCCGGCAAACCTTGCCCACGCTCTGGACGTTCTGGCCGCACCTGTGCTGAAAGGAGGGGCGAAATGAACAGACCCAAGCCCATAAATCTGGACACCGCCTTTGAAGTGGCGCTTGTTCTGCTGGTGGTCGTATTTCTTATATGGAATTTCGGCTTCTCCCACCCACTGGACAGGTATCTGCCGGATTTTGATGCGGAGTCAGCCGAGCTTTGTTATGTTCTTTGCTGGGAGTGGGGAAACGGCAAAAGTCGTGAGCTGGAATACAGCTTCGACCCTCAGTCCGATGAATACGAGGGTCTTATCGAACTGCTGCACTCCACAAAATACCGCAGGCATTTTTCCAATGTACTGCCCGACGACCATTCACATTCGATCTCTATAGATCCCAGCGCCGATATTTACATACGTCAGGCCGGTACAGTATATAGTTTCAGCCTATACGGTGATTCCATGGCAATAGGTGATTCGGACCAGGATGAATTCACCCCCAGGGGCGGCAAGGCTTTTCAGGAGAGCGTTGTGGCCTACGTAATGGAGCACGGAACTCTGACGGAAATAAACGAATATTAAAAAATCCGGGAGCACATGCTCCCGGATTTTCTGCTGGCAGCTATTTTCCGCCCGTACCCACACGGTATCCCAGGCATCTGGAAATAGCCGCGGCGGTAGCTTTGAGCTCCTCTCCAAAGGCCGGAATCTGTTCACTTTTCAGCTGAGAGTAAAATAGCGCAAAGCTGATAGATGCTATGGCAAGGCCGTGCCGATTGAAAATAGGCACACCTATGCACACCATCTCCGCCGAACATTCTCTGTCGTCTACAGAATACCCAAATTTCCGGGTCTTTCTAATCTCCTCCATGAGTTTCTCCATAGAGTCAATAGTGTACTCGGTCTTTTTGCTGAAAACAACATTAGACATTATTTGCGCTATTCTGGAGTCATCATAGGTAGCCAAAATCGCCCGTCCGAGAGCCGTTGTATGTATTGGCATGATTGAGCCCACTTTAGATGAGGTGCGCAGGGGATAATCCCCCTCCAGCTTTTCAAGATAAACCGTGCTCCCGCCGGATTCAAGAGCCAAATTTACAGTTATGTTGTGCTTTTTTACCAGTTCCTGCATATACGGCTTTGCAATCTGATACAGGCTGAGATTGTTCAGATAGCCGGAAAAAATCTCGTAAGCAGTTAGACCCAGCGAGTATGTTCTCCTTTCCTTGTCATAGTTCAGAACACCCTTGCTCTCCAGAGTATACAGCAGCTCAAACGCGCTGCTTTTCGGAAGCTCCAGCGTCTGCACAATATCGCTGAATACAACATCTCCGCCGGTTCCGGCAATAAATTTCAACACATCTATGGTCCGTGAAGCAGATTTGTTTATTTTTACCATTTATCACATCTCCAAATTTTTTCTGTAGTAATAATTTACAGCTATGTTAATCGCTTATTGATATATATTCCAAATTTACAAAAAAAGCTTGAATTTAATTTAGCATGATTGTATATTTTTGTCAAGAAGATTGGCGAACTGAGTTCGTATATACGAACAAGAAGTTTCTTAACCATAGCAGGAGCCGGAAGGCAAATCCAATTTATAATCAGACGGGGACGGTAAAAAATGAAAATTAAATGGTTGGGTCAGTCAGCGTTTATTTTCAACTACGACGGCTACAAGATTATCACCGACCCGTGGATTCGGAATAATCCGGTTTGCCGGACGCCTGTTGAAGAGCTGTATGATATAGACGCTATTCTGGTAACTCACGGACATTTTGACCATTTCGGCGACTGCATTGAGCTTATGGAAAACAGCAGGGCAAGGCTTGTATGCGACCCGGAGATATCCTGGTATATGAGCCGTTACGGCTATATCAGAAACGAGCGGCTGTTCCCGGTAGCCCAGGGCGGCGCCGTGCTGTTCGACGGCGTGCGAGTGAGCATGGTGCCGGCAATTCATCCCAGCGCGATCTACGGCAGCGAGTGGCAATCAGAACAAAAATGGCTGCCGAACTCCGCGGCAGTCGGATACATGGTCGAGCACTCAGCCGAACCAACAATATATCACGCAGGCGACACCGCCTTATTCAGCGACATGGCTCTGTTCGCCAAGCGGTTTCAGCCAGGTATCTCTCTTTTGCCCATAGGCGGACGTTTCACCATGGACGCTGAGGACGCCGTGGAGGCAGTTGGTTTTTTGAAAAGCAAATACATAATTCCCATGCACTACAACACCAATCCCGAACTGAAAGCAGATGTCCACGCCTTTAAAACAGCCGTAGAGTCCCGGTACTGTGGCACAAATGTACTTGTCTTGAATCCCGGGGATGAAATAAGGCTTCCGTGAGTGAAAGGAGATTAAAGCATGACGCCCAGAGAAGTGTTGATTGCCGCCTGCTCAAAGGATAAAAACGCGCCCTACGCTCCGCTGGCTTTTATCACAACAGGCGTAACTGTAGACATGATGGAAAGCAGCGGCGCATATTGGCCGGAAGCCCACCTCAACCCCGAGCTTATGGCGCGTCTGGGCGCCATGGGATATGAGAAATACGGCGTACCCTGTCTGAAGCTGCCCTTTGACGCGTCGGTGGAGGCGGGAATACTCGGCGCCAGAGTGGAATACGGAAATATCGACACATTCCCCCAGATAGCCCCTTCACGTACTGTGACGGACGCCTCCAAGCTGGAGATACCAAACGACCTGGAGGATGCCGGGCGTATTCCGGTAGTCCTGGAGGCCATACGCATACAGAAAAAGAACTACCCGGATATCCCCATTGTCTGTCACACCATGGGACCTTTCGCCACAGCCAGTCTTATTTTCGGCTTTGGAAAGCTCCTTGAATGGATGGTGCTTGATGATGAAAACTATCCGGCCATCATGGAAAAGCTGACCGATTTTTCTCAGCGCTATTCCCGGCTTATCGAAAAGGCGGGCGCCGACATTATACAGTTTGGGGAGGCGGCCTCCTCCTGCGAGGTAATAGGGTCGGAAACCTACGAATACAAGGTGGCTCCCTATCACAGCCTGCTGCCGGGAGCGCTCGGCATTCCTTCCGTACTCCACATCTGCGGAGACATCACCCCCTGTATGCATTGTCTGCCTGGTACAGGTATGGACGCCATCAGCTACGACTGGAAGGTGTCAAACAAATACGCGAAATCCCTGCTCGAGGGCAAGGTAAAAACCATAGGCAACATAGACCCATTGGGCGTTCTGCTGAACGGCACCCCCGATACTGTGCGAAGCGCGGTTTTTGCCGCCATGGAGGAAGGCGTGGACGTTCTGGCGCCCGGCTGCTGTCTGCCGCCGCGTATGCCCGCCGAAAACATAAAAGCGCTGGTGGATGCTCACAGAGAGTATCTCCGCCAAAAATGTATTACTGTAGTCTAGCCGGAGAGAACCGGTAAAATAAAAAGGCAAAATTGAAAGGAGTACCACCATGAAGCGATTTATCTCTTGTGTTCTTACCATCTGTATGCTTCTCATGCTGCTTTGCGGCTGCGGAGGCGGCAACAAGGCCCCGGAGAGCAATGCTCCCGAATCCAGCGCCCCAGAGAGCAAGGCTCCCGAATCCTCAGGAGACGGCGATACAATCAAGTTCGGCATGTTCTATGAGATGACCGGCGATATGGCCACCAACGGCGAACGCCACTATCGTGCGGCCACCATGGCCATCGACGAGATAAACGCCAACGGCGGCGTGCTTGGCAAGCAGATAGAGCTCGTCACCGCTGACGACGCCTCCACCAACGCCGGAGCTGTCACCGCTCTTGAGATCCTCCTTGCAGAAGATGTTGACTGCCTCATCGGACCCGGCTTCAGCTCCATGTGCCTGGCCGTAGCCGACACCATTGCCGCCGAGGGTATACCCACCATCATCAGCGGCACCTCTCTGGCTCTTGTGGAAGAGGGAATGCCCAAAAACTGGTTCCGCAACCTGCCTCCCGATGACATTGCCGACCAGGGCATCGCCGATTTCCAGGCCGGTACTCAGGGCCTTACCAAGTTCTATGTGGTCTATGAGAACACCACCTACGGCACCGGCAACCTGAAGTATTTCACCGAAGCTCTGGCAAAATATAATGTGGAAATTCTCGGTTCCTCCGCTTTTAACGCCGGCGACACCGACTTTACCGCTCAAATAATGGCAGCCCAGGAAGCCAATCCCGAATGTGTCGTATTCTTCAGCGCCTCCTCCGCCGATGCCGCCATCATCGCCCGCCAGGTAAAGGAGCTTGGCAGCGAGTTTATTATGCAGGGCTCTATGCAGTTCGGCTCCGGTGTCACCAAGGGGCTGGCAGGCGACGCCATGAACGGAATTTATGCTTTCCAGTCCTACAACAAGGCCTCCTCCGACCTGGCCGGTGAATTCAACGACAAGTATCAGTCTCTGTATAACGAGCCAGCCGACCACTTCAACGGCTGGGTACGCGATGCCATATATGTTGTAGCCGACGCTATGGAGCGCGCAGGCACCACAGACTATGAGGCCGTAGTCAAGGCCCTCAGCGAGACCGAAGGCGTCCCCGGCGTCTGCGGCGAGCTGACCTGCGATGAGCGCAATGAGCTGCAGCACAACGTGTCCATCGTTCTCATTGAGGACGGCGAATACATAGTCCAGAAAATAAACAAGTAACCATCTTTATAACAGCTAATCAAAACAGGGGGAGGAACCGCTTCCTCCCCCGCGTTTCCTATTAATGGGGTGAATGAATGAGCGCAAATCTTCAGTTACTTTTCGCCGGCGTGGCAAACGGGTGTATTTACGCACTAATCGGCCTAAGCTTCGTGCTTGTTTATAATGCCGTCGGCATTATAAACTTTGCCCAGAGCGGACTTGTCACCCTCGGCGGCTATCTCGCGGTGATGTTCGTAAACACCTATGAATTGGGTTTTATTCCCAGCATCATCTGCTGCAGCCTTATAATGGCTGTGGTTGGAATAGTTTTCGAGCGGCTTGTGTACCGTCCTCTGCAGCAGCGCGGCTGGCTGCTTATCATGATAAGCACCATAGGCGTGACCATGATACTCCAGCAGGTCTGCCGTCTTATCTGGAGCGCGCAGCCTCTGCGTATGAACTCCCTGTTCTCAGTTTTTTCCATTGACCTCGGTTTTGTTAAGGTCAATCCCCAGTATCTTCTCATAATAGGCACCACCATTGTCCTGCTTATTATACAGTATCTTCTGTTTGAGCGCACCATGGTGGGAAAAAAGCTGACTGCAACGGCTCAGGACAGAGAAATGGCACGCCTGATGGGCATAAACACCGGCAGAATGATAACTCTCACCTTTATGTACAGCATGGTTCTGGCTGCCATTTCCGGTTTTCTTCTGGTGCCGCTGAACTACGCATCCACAATCATGGCTGTAACGCCCTCCCTAAAGGCCTTTGTCGCCGCTGTCATAGGCGGTTTCGGAAGCATTCCCGGAGTTATTGTGGGCGGCGTATTCATTGGTATCGTAGAAACCTTCGGCGCAAAATTTATATCCTCCGGCATGAAGGACGCCATAGCCTTTATTATCCTTATCATTTTCCTTATTGTCCGCCCAACTGGCTTTTTCGGTGAAAAAAGCTCTAAGCGCGTTTAAGGGAGGCTGTAAGTATGACTGCATTTGTAAAGAAACACTATGCCCTGGCCTTGCTTATTCTGGCTGTTATCGTGCCGCTGTTTATCAGCTCATCCTATATCATGGTAGTTTTAAACACCGCTATTTCCTACTCCATATGCGCCCTTGGCGTATATGTGGTGCTTGGACTTACCGGACAGATGAGTCAGGCTCAGGCCGCATTCTTCGCCGCAGGCGCTTACGGAAGCGCATATTTCAGTTCAACCATGGGCCTGCCCGTATGGCTCACCATCTTCATCGGCGTTGGCATAAGCGCTCTCGCCGGACTTGTCATAGGCGTGCCCACCCTGAAGCTCAGCGGCAGATATCTAACTATCACTACCCTGGGCTTTACCATCATCGTCAAGCTTATCCTGGACAACTGGAACAGCGTCACCAAGGGCTCCGACGGTATGCGGGGCATCCCCACTCTGAACCTCTTTGGCTTTGATTTCTCCAGCAAGCACTCCATGTTCTATTTTGCACTATTCATGCTTGTAGTCTCCATGCTGTTTGTCCGGAGGCTGCGCGACGGCGAATTCGGCATGGCGCTAAAAATGGTGCGAGACAACGATGACGCAGCTCAGGCCTGCGGAATCAACATTGCTTTTTACAAAACCGTCGCCTTCGTCATAGGAGGTATGCTGGGCGGTCTTGGCGGCACCGTATATGCACACACCATATGCTATATTCAGCCCGCCGACTTTGCCGTTACCATGTCCCAGAATATACTTATAATGGTGGTCGTTGGCGGATACAAGTGGATGGCAGGCGCGGTAATAGGCGGTATTGTCATAACAATCCTGCCCGAGGTGCTGCGATTCATGTCCGACTATCGCATACTGTTTTACGGAATCATGGTCTGCCTGGTTATTGCATTCATGCCCGGCGGAATCTGCGAGGGACTTATGCGAATTAATGATTTTGTAGGCAAAAAGCTGAACTTGCACAAGGAGGCGGATGTGAATGCCGATTCTTAAAACACATGAGCTGACCATATCCTTCGGCGGCCTGACAGCAATTGACCATCTGGACTTTGAAATGGAGCCCGGCACAGTCCGGGGACTCATCGGTCCCAACGGCTCCGGAAAGAGCACCTTTATAAATCTGCTCACAGGCTTTTACCGTCCCGACAGCGGCACCGTGGAAATAGACGGCCAGGTCATCACCTATGACAAAACCCACACCCATGTCCAAAAGGGCATAGCCCGCACCTTTCAGCACACCCGTATCTTCGACGGGCTTACTGTGGAAGAAAACGTCATGTCCGGCTGTATATATCAGTCCGGGGCCAACCTGTTTTCCAAAATACTCTTTTCAGGAAGAAGCCGCCGCGACTATGCAGAAAACATGGAAAAAGCCCACGAAATTCTTGATTTCATGGGGCTGTCCTCTGTGGCTAAAAAGAACGCGGGCAAGATACCCTATGGTCAGCAGCGCTTTTTGGAAATCGCCAGAGCTCTGGCAACGGGCCCAAAGGTACTGCTGCTGGACGAACCCGCCGCAGGTATGACAAATCAGGAGATGGACCATCTGGTCGAACTTATAGGCAAGTTCCGCGAAAAGGGTCTGGCCGTGGTGCTTATAGAGCACCATACCGCTCTGGTAAAAAGCGTCGCTGACCAGCTGACCGTGCTGAACTTCGGCAGAAAAATAGCCGATGGAAATCCGGATGATGTCCTCAGCGACCCCGAGGTCATCCGCGCATATTTGGGAGGTGACATTCTTGCCGGCAACTAATAAAAACAAAGCGCTGCTGAAAGTTGAGGATGTGGTGCAGAGCTACAAAGCCGTCACCGCAGTCAATCACGTCAGCTTCGACGTAATGGAAGGCGAATTTGTCAGTATTCTGGGCGCAAACGGTGCAGGAAAGACCTCTGTAATGCGGGCTGTCAGCGGACTGAACACCATAGACTCCGGCAAGATTTATTTTGACGGAGAAGAAGTTCAAAATCACAGCCCTGAGTCCCTGTTCAGAAAGGGCCTGGTGCAGGTTCCGGAAAACCGCCACATGATTCCCGGCCTGAGCGTAAGAGACAACCTTATGCTTGGCGGCGCCTCCCGTGCAGGAAGGCCCACAAAAGCTCAGCTGAAAAACGACGTGGACATGGTCCTGGATGTATTCCCGGGTCTCAACAAAGTTATAAACCGCTCGGCCTGGTCTCTCTCCGGCGGCGAACAGCAGATGTGTGCCCTGGGCAGAGCCATGATGGGAAAGCCCAAGCTGCTTCTGCTGGACGAGCCCTCCCAGGGTCTGGCCCCCGTCGTTGTAAACGACCTGTTTCGCCAGATTATGAAAATAAATCAGCAGGGTATGACTGTGCTTCTGGTTGAGCAGAACGCCCACCTCGCCCTGGAAATTTCAGACAGGGTATATGTTATGCAGCTGGGCAAAATCGTCTATTCAAACGACGCGGCCACCGCACGCAAGGACGATGAGCTGATAAGCTCCTTTATAGGCGCTGATTAAAAATCAAAAAAAGCCAATGAGCTGGTGCCGCGGCACCAACTCATTGGCTTTTTTGCATTAACACATGACATTATGCTTTTTCCAAAT
This sequence comes from Candidatus Heteroscillospira sp., assembly GCA_050943935.1. Classification (GTDB taxonomy): domain Bacteria; phylum Bacillota; class Clostridia; order Oscillospirales; family Oscillospiraceae; genus Heteroscillospira. The sequence goes on from JBMNQC010000002.1 coordinate 72,745, forward strand.
CTCCACATACCGGACTATAAGCTCGGCGCAGCTTTGACTGCCTATGCTGGAGGAATTCAGCGTGAGGTCAAAGCTGAGGGGGTCGTTCCAGACCCGGCCGGTGTGCTTCTGATAGAATTCGGCGCGTCCGGAATCTATGCGGCGTATCTTCTCACCGGCGGCGGCCTCGCTCAGGCCTTCCCTCTGGGCTATAGTGCGCACGCAGTCCTCAAATCCGGAGTGTATATTCACCCGTATAACATTGGGCATGTCCCGCAGCACATAGTCGGCTGCCCGGCCCATGATAACAAAGCTCTCCTTCTCCGCCAGCTTATGTATAATGTCCGCCTGTATACGGAACACATCCTCGGCCGCCAGGGCAGCGTCCTCCGGCGGCAGACCTTCCATATCGTTCATGGCGCTTTTAAGCCGCTCGCCGCCTATTTCCCGCAGAGCGGCATCATCATAATACGCTACGCCCAGCATTGCGGCCACCCGCTTGCCTATGGCCACGCCGTTGCTGCCGAAGCCCCTGGATATGGTAATTATAGTCTCATTCATATGTTTTTCACTCCATGCCGTGTTTGTTATATTGTATCACACGGCATAGTTTGTTTCAATAGATTTGCATTTACAATCTCTGGATAAATACTGTTTTTTTGTCGGTTTTGCTATTGACAGACAGAACTTTTAGTGCAATAATTAAGCCATCAAAATTATGAGGTGTCCGTTTTGAAGTTTGCTGTTATCTTTGCCAGCTTTAGCTTTTACTTTACTTATTTTTTTATGAGTAAGGTCTGTTCATGCTGCAAAGATGAGGCTAACTGAAATTTCGGAATTCTCCGGGTTTAGTAACAATCGCCCTGCGGTATGAACACCGCAGGGCTTTTTTATTTCCCGCAAATTAAAAGGAGTGTATTCAAATGATCGTCATTCTCAAGAACAACCCCAGCAAGGCCGGCTACAATGCTCTGGTAAAATGGCTCGGCGATATGAACGTGGAGGTCCACGAGATTGAAGGCAGCACCCACACCGTTCTGGGTCTGGTTGGCGACACCTCCAGCATAGACCTGGAGCTGGTACGCAGCATGGAGATAGTTCAGGACGTCAAGCGCGTCCAGGAGCCCTATAAGCAGGCCAGCCGGAAATTTCATCCCGACGACTCTGTGATAAGCACCGGAGACACCCATATAGGCGGAGGCGACCTGCATATCATAGCAGGCCCATGCTCCATCGAGTCAGAGGAGCAGATTTGCTCCGTTGCCCGGGACGTGAAGGCCGCAGGCGCCACCCTGCTGCGCGGCGGCGCCTTCAAGCCCCGCACCTCCCCCTACACCTTCCAGGGCCTTCGCAAATACGGCATTGAGCTGCTTGTAACCGCCAAGCAGGAGACCGGCCTGCCCATAGTCACCGAAATTATGGATATCTCCCAGCTTGAGTGCTTCGACGATGTGGACGTAATTCAGGTGGGCGCCCGGAATATGCAGAACTTCGAGCTGCTGAAGGAGCTGGGACACACGGATAAGCCCATACTCCTGAAGCGCGGTCTGAGCAGCACTTTGCAGGAGCTGCTCATGAGCGCCGAGTACATTCTCAGCGGCGGCAACCATAAGGTGATTCTCTGCGAACGCGGCATACGCACTTTTGAGACCGCCACCCGCAACACTCTGGATATCTCCGCTATCCCCCTGCTGCACGAAATGAGTCATCTGCCCGTTATTGTTGACCCCAGCCACGCCACCGGCATAGCCCGGCTGGTAACGCCCATGTCCGTGGCGGCAGCGGCGGCCGGAGCTGACGGCCTGATTGTTGAGGTACACAACGACCCAGCCAAGGCCCTCTGCGACGGTGCCCAGTCCCTCACCCCCGAGCAGTTCGCCCAGCTGGTGCATAAAGTCAACGCCGTGCGCCCCGTAGCCAGCAAATAACGCTATGAAGACACTTACTATACAAACCAAACAGCGCCGCTATGATATACGCATAGGCAGCGGCATACTTGAAAGCACAGGAGCCTGGCTCCGTGAGCTGTTTCCCGAATGTCCCTCGGTGCTGGTAATAACGGACGATACAGTAGCTCCCCTGTGGAGCGAACAGGTGATGGCCTCCATCTCCGCCGCAGGAACACCGGTACACCGGTTTGTGTTCCACAGCGGTGAGAGTTCAAAAACACTCTCCACCGTTACGGCCATGCTGGAAACCATGGAGGAGCTTGGTATGCAGCGTTCTTCCGTGGTCGTGGCTCTCGGCGGCGGCGTGGCAGGCGACATGGCAGGTCTGGCCGCTGCGCTGTATATGCGCGGCATACCATTTATACAGATACCCACCACTCTGCTGGCAGCTCAGGATTCATCCGTCGGCGGCAAAACCGCTGTGAATCTGGGCGCGAAAAACATCGTCGGCGCATTCTGGCAGCCCTCGCTTGTGATCTGCGACTGCGACACTCTCAGCACCTTGCCGGAGCACACCTTTGCAGATGGTCTGGCGGAAATGGTAAAGCACGGCGTAATATCCGATACTGCGCTCTTTGAAATGCTGGAGTGCGGCGAACATCTCACCGACCTGGCCGCCTGCATTTACCGCTCCGTAGCTGTGAAAGCCGGAGTTGTTCAGCAGGATGAGCGCGACACTTCTCTGCGGCAGATGCTGAACTTTGGCCACACGGTGGGCCACGCCATAGAGCAATGCACGGACTTCCGTGTCACTCACGGCAGCGCCGTAGCCGCCGGAATGTGCATAATGGCCCGTGCGTGCGAGCACGAGGGCATAGCTTTAAGCGGCACGGCGGCGCGCATAGAGGCTCTGCTCACAAGGCTGGGGCTGCCCACCGGTACCGATATTCCGCCCGCGGAGCTTTATGCCGCCTCGCTGCGGGACAAAAAGCGTGCCGGAGACGGCATATGTCTGGTGCGTGTGCGAAGTCTTGGCGACTGCTATATCAGCCGCGAGCCTGTGGCCGCGCTGGAAAAAATAATCACAGAAGGGGTATAAGCAATGGATATCTCTCTCCGCCGGGCGCCTCTGCACGGAATAGTTCCCGCCATAGCCTCCAAAAGCGCGGCGCACCGCCTGCTTATCTGCGCAGCTTTGTCAGATTCCCCCACTTTCGTTGCTTTTAAAGGCACATCTAACGATATACGCGCCACTATTCAATGCATTACCGCTTTTGGATGTACTATATCCCCCACAAGCGATGGCGTTTTGGTTCATCCTCCCGCCCACAGGCTGCGCAAGCCTCATCTGGACTGCCTTGAGTGCGGCTCCACCCTGCGTTTTATGCTGCCTGTAGCCGCCGCTCTGTTTGAGGATTTTTCCATGACGGGCCACGGCAGTCTCTCTGGCAGACCCCTGGGAGAACTTGCAAATGGAATTACCCAGCACGGCTGCGAGATGTCCAACCACGCACTTCCATTCAGGGCCTACGGCCGTATGCACAGCGGTCTGTTTCAGCTCCCGGGCAATGTAAGCTCACAGTATATCAGCGGTCTGCTGCTGGCCCTGCCTCTGCTGGACGGGGACAGCCGTATTATACTCACCTCTCCCCTTTCATCCGCGGCCTATGTGGATATGACCATACAGGCGCTGGCGCAGTTCGGCGTGGAGGTGCGCCGCACTTCCGACGGCTGGCACGTCCCCGGCGGTCAGACGTACCGCAGTCCCGGACATATTCAGGTAGAGGGTGATTGGTCCAACGCCGCGGTATGGCTCTGCGCCGGCGCGCTGGCAGGTCCCGTGACCGTCACAGGGCTGAATCTGGATACCGTGCAGGCCGACCTGGCCATAGTTGAGCTGCTGGGACAGATGGGCGCCAGTGTATTTCTGGGGAATGACAGCGTAACCGTATCCCGCGGCAGTCTGCGCCCGCTCACCGTGAATATAGACCAGTACCCCGACCTGATGCCCATACTCACCATGACTCTCGCCGCAATTGACGGCTCATCCCTCATTACTAACGCCGCCAGGCTGAGGCTGAAGGAGAGCGACAGGCTCAGCTCCATGTCCGCCGCTCTGGCGGCGCTTGGGGTAAACGCCATAGAGGGCCGGGATTTTCTGGCGCTTCGCGGCGGCACCCTCTCGCCGGGTGCTGTTGACAGCGCAAACGATCACCGAATAGTCATGGCTGCGGCTCTGGCCTCCTCCTGCACAGCGCTGAGCGTTACCGGAGTCCAGGCCATAGAAAAGTCTTACCCCGAATTTTTCCGGCACTTCGCCGCTCTGGGCGGAAGTATAGTCCGGTAAGGAGGAATAAATAGTGGAACTTTCTGAACTCAGAAGCAATTTAAACGCCATAGATGATGAGATAGTCTCCCTCTTCGTACGCCGTATGGAGACTGTTAAACAGGTCTCGGAGTGCAAGGCGGGTATGAGCAAGGCTGTTAAGGACAAAAACAGGGAGCGTGAGATACTGGCCCGTGTAACCGGACTGGCCGGAGAGGAGCTGGAGAGCTACACCAAGGTGCTGTTTACCACGCTCATGTCCCTGAGCCGCTCATATCAGCACGCTTTGAGCTCGCCCGGCAGCGGAGAGCGGAAGCTGCTGGAGGCCATGGAAGCCACGCCCGCGCTTTTTCCCAAAAAAGCCGTGGTAGCCTGTCAGGGCGTGGAGGGCGCCTACTCCCAGCAGGCCTGCGATAAGCTGTTTTCTCTGCCCTCCATAATGTATTTCAGCGATTTCAACAGCGTGTTCACCGCCGTGGAAAAGGGGCTGTGCCGGTACGGCGTGCTGCCCATAGAAAACAGCACCCACGGCTCTGTATATGAGACCTACGACCTGATGCGGCGCCACAGCTTCTATATAGTGCGCTCCCTGAGACTGAAAATTGACCACGCCCTGCTCACGAAGCCCGGCGTGCCTCTGGATAAAATAAAAACCGTTATCTCCCACCCCCAGGCTCTGGGACAGTGCTCGGAGTATCTTGCCTCTCTCAGCGGCGTGACAGCCCAGCCCGTGTCCAACACCGCCGTGGCCGCCCAGATGGTGGCCCGGTCGGAGGACGAGGGCATAGCCTGTATCTCCTCCCACAACTGCGCGGATACCTACGGACTTCAGGCTCACGATATAAAGGTAGCCAACAGCGACAGCAACTACACACGCTTTATCTGCATAGCCCGCCAGGCGGAGATATATCCCGGCGCCGACCGTATAAGCCTGATGCTCAATCTGCCCCATGAGCCCGGCGCCCTGTATGAGCTGCTGTCCCGCTTCGCGGCTCTGGACATAAATGTTCGCAAGCTTGAGAGCCGTCCAATCCCCGGCTCGGATTTTGAGTTTACCTTCTACTTCGACATGGAGGCAAATCTCCGCGCGCCTGAGGTGCGCCGGCTAATAAGCGAGCTTGAGAGAGAAAATCCCTCCCTTGCCTTTTTGGGCAGCTATTCGGAAAGCTGAGGTTTTTGTATGGACTACGGACTTTTGGGCGAAAAGCTCGCCCACAGCTTCTCGCCACAGATACACACCCTGCTGGGCTGTCCGGGTTACGGGCTCATGGAGGTTCCGAAAAATGAGTTGGAAGCCTTTATGCTCCGGAGAGATTTTAAGGCCATAAACGTTACCATTCCCTACAAGCGGGATGTGATGGCCTACTGCGCCCATATTGACGGCTCCGCCCGGGAGATAGGCTGTGTGAACACCATAGTGAACCGCGGCGGTGAGCTTTGGGGCTGGAACACGGATTTTGCCGGCTTTCTGTATATGGCCGACCGTGCCGGAGTGGATTTTGCCGGCGCCAAGGTACTTATCCTGGGCTCCGGCGGCACAAGCCTCACGGCCTCGGCGGCGGTAAAGAGCCGCGGCGCGCGGGACCTTGTCCGCGTCTCACGCTCCGGCAAAGTGAACTACGACAATGTGGCTCTACTGCACCCGGACGCCGACATAATAGTGAACACCACACCCGTTGGCATGTACCCCAACAACGGCAAAGCAGCCCTGGAGCTGAGTATATTCAAACAGCTGCGGGGTGTGCTGGACGTGGTGTATAATCCCCTGAAAACCGCCCTCATCCTCCAGGCGGAGGCTCTGGGCATCCCCGCCTCCGGCGGGCTGCCCATGCTTGTAACCCAGGCTGTGTTTGCCGAGGAGCATTTCTTCGGCGAGAAAATTCCCAACGAAAAATACGAGGAGGTGCTCCGGGAGATAGACGCCGAGAAGCGCTCTATCATACTCATGGGTATGCCCGGCTGCGGCAAATCCTCCCTTGGCGCGGAGCTGCACCGAATCACGGGACGAGACTTCATAGACCTGGATCAGGAGATAGTCCGGGAGGCGGGCTGCTCCATTCCGGAGATTTTCGCCGGACAGGGCGAAAAGGCCTTTCGGGATATGGAGAGTACTGTGCTGGAGAGGGCCTCCAAACAGGGCGGATGCATAATCTCCCTGGGCGGCGGCAGCGTGCTGCGTGAGGAAAACCGCGCGGCCATAGCCCAGAACGGATTTGTGGTATATATCCGCAGGGATCTTAATGAGCTGCCTACAGACGGGCGCCCCCTCTCAAAGGACAGCGCCGCTCTGACAGAGCTTTTACGGCAGCGCCACCCCGTTTACTCCGCCTGCGCCGACTGCGTGTGTGAAAACAGCTCCACCATCCCCGCGCTGGCCCATGATGTACTGAAAAAATTTGCCGAAAGGAAGATATAAATGCGCTTTCTTATTCTGAACGGACCCAATATCAATTTCCTCGGAATCCGTGAGCCGGAGATATACGGCGGCAGGACCTACAAAGACCTCCTTGCCTATATAGAAAAAAGCTGCACCGAACTGGGTGTGGAATGTGAATTTTTCCAGTCCAACCACGAGGGCAGTTTGGTTGACGCCATCCAGGGCGCTTACGGACGCGCGGAGAACAAGATTGACGGCATAGTAATAAACCCCGCCGCCTACACCCATACCAGCGTCGCCATACTGGACGCTCTGAAGGCCGTGGGGCTGCCCGCTGTGGAGGTACACCTCAGCGACGTGACCAAGCGCGAGGACTTCCGCCAGGTTTCCTACGCAGGCATGGCCTGCTGCGCCCATTATATAGGTCTGGGCTTTGACGGCTATATCGAGGCAGTAAAATATCTCATTGAAAAACTCAGCTGACTTCCCCGCAGTTTTGCCGCCCTGGAATCCCCGCTATTGACATTTCAGGAACAATGTGTTACAATTTGGTTACGTTTATTACGAAAGGAAGGATTTCTATGGCAGCAAAACCCGCTACTCTGGAATACCGCGGTCATCCCCTGCGCCGCAAGGACAATTTTATTTATTACGGCAGCATGGCCGACAAATACATCATCATGCTCCAGATAATGGAAACCAAGAAGATCAAGGATATGGACGTAGCCACCCGTGTTTCCGTGCAGCTTCAGCACACCGACCCTGATATGAAGAGCCGGGACCGCGTTGTGAAGAAGAGCGAAAAAAACAGCCTCTACGCCGCCATGGATGTGGCCTCCGTCTGGCTGGAGCGCGCTCTGTCCGACAGATAACAGGGTAACGTCATGAAGCACAATCTCTTTCGCTCCCTTTTCATCGGTGCAGCCCTCACCTGCCTGCTAACCGTGTCCGCCTTTGCGGCCAACGCGGGCGGCGGCAGCGTAAATGCCTCCGGAGTGAATCTGCGCTCCGACATGGGGACAAGCTCCGATGTTATCGCCAGCGTGGCTAAGGATACTCCCGTAGTGGTTATAAGCAAGGCCGACAGCAGCTGGTATAAGGTCTGGACCGACGGCCGGGAGGGTTACATGTCCTCCGGATACATAAGCTTTGCCGAGACTATGGACGCCTCCTTCGGTCAGGGCACCATCCGCGGCTCGGCAGTCCGCCTGCGCTCCGGCGCTGGTACTGATGCCGCGGTGCTGGGCAGTTTCGACACCGGCACGGTGATGGATGTGCTTGGCGTAAGCGGCAGCTGGTATAAGGTAAATTACCGCGGCACTCTCGGCTACGTCCACAGCGACTATATGGCGCTGGCAAACCAGTCTCTGCCCACTCCCGCCGCCTCCACCCCCGGCAGCAAAATAGTGGATACCGGTATGAAGTACATGGGCGTGCCCTATGTCTGGGCCGGGACCTCCCCCAAGGGCTTTGACTGCTCAGGCTTTGTCTACTACGTGTTCCAGGAGAACGGCTATAAGACCAACCGTACCGCCGCCTCCCTGTTCAATAACGGCGAATACATTGACCGTGCCAATCTCCAGCCCGGCGATATCATCTGCTTCTACAACGGCGGCTACAGTTATATCGGCCATGTGGGCATATACATAGGCAACAACCAGTTTATCCACGCCTCCTCCAGCGGCGGCAAGGTTGAGATAGACTCCCTCTCCGCTAACTACTACAACAATCACTACTACGGCGCCAGAAGAATCGCCGTATGACAAAAATCCCTCCGACCATATGTCGGGGGGATTTTTTGCACCGTTCCGAAGCCTCCCTTGTATAAAGGGAGGTGGCACGGCGAAGCCGTGACGGAGGGATTGTGATTTAGTCGAGGCTGCGAGTATATCCACGACGCCCGCAGACGATCCCTCAGTCAGCCTGTCGGCTGACAGCTCCCTTTACGCAAGGGAGCCGTGGAACTGCGAGTGTATCAATGACACCTACAGGCACCCCCCCAGTCAGCCCGACAGCTACCCAGTTTCCTTTACGCAAGGGAGCTTTTTTATGCTTGACTTTAATATTATTTAGGCATATACTAAATATAATTCAAGTTAAAGGTGAGGTTTATATGAAAAAAATCAATTTAGACCTTTGGGAGCGGCGTGAGCTGTTTGAGTTTTTCTCCCCCATGTCCGACCCCTTTTACAGCATCACCTTCACTCTGGATGTGACGAAGCTGTATGAGTACACCCACAGGCGGCAGATATCCTTTTACTACGCCCTGGTATATCTGAGCACCAAGGCCCTGAACCGTGTGGAGGAGCTGAGATACACCATTCGCGGCGGCGACGTATGGCTGCTGGATGAGCGCATCCCCAGCTTCACCGACCTGCATCCCGGCAGCGAGACCTTCCACATAGTTACCCTCCCCTGCCGGGGCACAATGGATGAATTCTGCCGTGCCGCCCGGGACAAGAGCCGTGCCCAGACGCGGATGCTCAATCAGTCCGAGGAGACAGACGACCTCATGTTCATCACCTGCCTGCCCTGGTTCGACGCCACCGCGGTGAAAAACGAGCGCGACATGGACCCGGACGACGCCATCCCCCGGCTGGCCTGGGGCAAATATGTGCAGAACGGCGACAAAAAGGAGCTGCACTACTCCGTGGAGCTGAACCACCGCTTTGCGGACGGCTTCCATGTGGGGCGCTTTTATCAGGAGCTGAGCGCCCTCATAAGCGAGCTGTAAGGAGGGAACCATGGACAGAATGCCCGACTGGATGTCCGGTCTCGAGGACGAGGATGTGCGCTTCATACGCAACTTCATACTCTCCTCCGGCTCTCTGAAGGAGATAGCCTCCCAGTATGGCGTGAGCTACCCCACCGTGCGCCTGCGGCTGGACCGGCTGATACAGAAAATAAGGCTGACGGAGGAAGAGCAGACAGACCCCTTCATCGCCACCATCAAGCGTCTGGCTCTGGACGAGAAGCTGGACTTCGACACCGCAAAGCTGCTTATCAGCGAATATAAGAAAGGACGGACAAACTGATGATTATTGCTACGATATACACAGTCATTCTTCTTGTCATGCTGGTGGCCATTCCATTTTTAGAGTGGCGGCTGGCTAAATGTGAGCACCCGCTCCCAGGACTTGTGCTGCCGGGTATAGGCCTGCTGTACTCCCTGGTAGCCCTGCTCAGCTACGCCGTCTACGACGGCCAGCCTCTAGGCAGCATAATAGTGGATATGCTGCTCATCTTCCTCATGAGCAACATCCCCACTCTGATACTGCTGGCCATTTTCTTCGGCGTCCGGGGCAAAAAGCGCCGTAAAAGCGCCGTGGACAAAATGAACATACAGGACCTGTAAAAAGGAAAAGCCCGCTTATAAGCGGGCTTTTTCAGTCTGTGAAATCATACGCTAACATGACACACAAGAATTATGCTTGTAAAGGGCGTAATACGGTGATAAAATCGGCATATAGCGCAAGTTCGGAGGTGCTTTTATGTCCGAAATGGTAAACATATTTGACGAAAACCAGCAGCTCATCGGCTCAGCTGAGCGCAGCGAGGCCCACAGGCTGGGTCTGATGCATGATGTGGTGCATTGCTGGGTGGTGGATCCGCGGGGCGAAGGGCGGGTATATTTTCAGCAGCGCTCCCGGAGCAAGGCCACCTTCCCCCTTTACTACGACATAGCCGTGGGCGGCCATATCCAAGCCGGAGAGCCTCCGGAGAAAGCAGCTCTCCGTGAGATAAAAGAGGAGATCGGCCTTGAGCTCCACAGCTGGGAGCTGTGCTACTGCGGCTCGCTGCGGAAATCGGACTATTTCTCCGAGGGTCTGGACCGGGAGATAGGCAGAGTATTTCTCTTTACACGCCCCGCGCCATGCTTTGAGCCAGGAGATGAGCTTGAGCGTATGGTGAGCATCTCCCTGCCCGAATATCTGCGGCGATTCCAGCTGCCATTTGTGAGCGCCCGCACCGAGGACGGTCTCGGGCTTGAAATCTACCCCGAAAACTGGGCGGGCACCATGTCCCGCGAGTTTGAGGACATAGTTCTGCCCCACATACGCCTGCTCCCCGATGATAAAAGCGAGTTTTACGGCTCCTGCTCCATGTTCTCAACCGGAGACGACGTGCGGCCATGCTGATGGCCAAGTACATTTTACCGCTGGTTCTGTTTTGCGGTGTATGCACGCACAGGCACATTTCATTGTTTTCCATAAAAAAAACCACGCCGGAAATCCAGCGTGGTTTCTTATTTGGTTTGGTTTCAGACGGTTCTTACACCATAGCCCAGGCGCGGTTGAGGCAGCGCTTGGTGTTGGCCAGAACAGTCAGCTCGTCCTCACCGGGACGCAGGGTGACTTCCATGGAGAGAACATAGGGATTCTCAGCATCGAAGAAGCCCTCTTCCTTCAGCACGCGGAGGAAGTCCACCAGCTCGGCCACATCGTTGGCACTCTCAGGATAGCCCATACGGGGATGCAGATCTCCGTAGCCATCACAGCCGGGCTTCACAACGGCGTTGCCGAAGTGGAAGTGAGTGATGTAGGGGCGCAGAGTACGCACCACAAAGCGGCTGGTCTCGTAGGTGGTGGGGAAGTGGCTCAGGTCTACCAGCAGGCCGAAGTTGGCATGGGTCATGCGCATATCGGCGGCGAACTGAGCGGCATAGGGAGCGGGGCCAATGAGAGCGGCCTTGTCCATATCGTAGTCAAAGACCTCCAGCTCTACGTTCATGCCCTTCTTGGCGGCATAATCGCAGACATTGCGGGTGGTCTTGAGCAGCTGGGCATAAGCCTCGGCCTTGGTGGCCTCTTCCCACTTGCCGGCCAGGAAAGCGATGCCCTTGGCGCCCAGGTACTCAGCCTCGTCAACAGCCTCTATGAGAGTGGCCTCGGCCTTCTGGCGCTCGGTCTCGTCGATGGCGTTGGGGTTGAGCTTGGGTCCAAGCAGGCGGGGCTGAGCGCCGTAGCAGACCTTCAGATGACTCTGATCCAGAATCTTCTTGGCCTCTTCGTTCTTCTCGCCGTAGCCCTTGAGCTCGATAGCGTCAAAGAAATCGTCTCTGGCAATGGCCAGCAGGGAATCCATGGGGTCCATCTTGGGGTAGCTCATCCACTGGATGGTGCCTACCTGGAAATACTTATGAATAGACTCGTACATTATTACCCTCCAAAAGCCAACTTACTTGTTGACGACGTTCTGGGGATTGCCCTCGATGAAGGTCTTGACGTTGCCGACAATGCAATCCATGATGCGCTGACGGGCTTCCTTGGCACCCCAGGACATATGAGGAGTGATGATGCAGTTCTTGGCCTTGAGCAGGGGGTTATCGGCACGGATGGGCTCGGTGTAGACAACGTCCAGACCGGCGGCGTAGATCTTGCCGCTGTTCAGAGCGTCGGCAACGTCCTGCTCGTTGATGAGCTGGCCGCGAGCGTTGTTGATGATGATAACGCCGTCCTTCATCTTGGCAATGGTGTCCTTGTTGATCATACCGGTGTTCTCGGGAGTGAGGTTGCAGTGCAGGGTGATAACATCGGAAGTGGCCAGCAGAGTGTCGAGGTCGACATACTCAGCAATCTCACGGCCGAAATCGTTGGGATACAGGTCGTAAGCAATGACCTTCATGCCCAGAGCCTTGGCGATCTTGCCCTCGGTCTGACCGATGCGGCCGAAGCCGATGATACCGATGGTCTTGTCGGCCAGCTCGATGAGGGGATAATCCCAGTAGCACCAGTCAATATGGTTCTGCCACTTGCCCTCGAAAACGGTCTGGCTGTGGTGGCCGATGTGGTGGCAAATCTCCAGCAGCAGAGCGATGGAGTACTGGCTGACGGAAGCGGTACCATAGGTGGGAACGTTGGATACGGGGATGCCCTTGGTCTTGGCATACTCATAATCAACTACGTTGTAACCGGTAGCGAGAACGGTGACGAGCTTGACGTTGGGGCAAGCATCGAAAACAGCCTTGGAAACAGGGGTCTTGTTGGTGACGATAACATCAGCATCGCCAACGCGCTCGATAACCTCGTTCTGATCGGTCAGAGAGGTGCGGTCGTACAGAACGACCTCGCCCAGAGCCTTCAGACCGTCCCAGCTCAGATCGCCGGGGTTCTCAGTGTAACCGTCGAGTACTACAATTTTCATTGTCTTTTACCTCCAAAGTAAAATTTGAACTATATTAATGGAATTGTGCGTAAAATTAGTGGTGGACTGCTTACTTCTTAATCTCGTAACCGGCCTTGACAATCATGAGAGTGCGGTATGCAGCGCCGCGGAAAAGCTCCTCAGCGTTGGCAATAGCGTCGTCCAGCTTCATGATGCCGTTGACGGTGGGGATGATGGAAGTGATGCCACAGTCATAGAGGCTCTCGGCGCCGGGCAGCATGCTGCCGACAATGGCGATGGCGGGAATACCGCGCTTCATGGCGCTGGTGCCCACACCGTAGAGGACCTTGCCGTTGGCGGACTGATGGTCTGCTCTGCCCTCGCCGGAGATGACCACGTCCACGCCCTCCAGCTTCTTATCGAAGTCGGAAAGCTGCAGTACGGTGTCGATACCGGACTGGAGCTGAGCCTTCAGGAATACCATGAGGGCTGCGCTCAGGCCGCCGGCAGCGCCGGTGCTGGGCTTATCGCCGATATATTCGCCGAACTTGGCGTTGATGACGTTGACATAGTTCTCCATGCCGGCCTCAAGGGCGACAAGGCGGGCCTCGTCGGCGCCCTTCTGAGGTCCAAAGACGTAGGTAGCGCCCTTTGGTCCCAGCAGGGGGAAGGTAACGTCGCACATAACGGTAAACTTGGTGTCCTTGGCAGCGGGATGCAGGCCGGAGACGTCGATATCGGCAATCTCAGCCAGGCCCTTGCCGCCCAGGTAGACTTCCTGGCCGTTCTTGTCCAGGAACTTGACGCCCAGAGCGCCCATGCAGCCGATGCCGCCGTCGTTGGTGGCGCTGCCGCCCACACCGATGATGATGTTGCGGTAGCCGGCGTCCAGAGCGTGGCGGATAAGCTCACCTGTACCGTAGGTGGTGGTATTCATGGGGTCGCGCTTATCGTTGGGAACCATAGGCAGGCCGGAGGCCGCAGCCATCTCGATGATGGCGGTGTTCTCATCCAGCACGCCGTAAACAGCGTCCACATCCTCAAAGAGGGGTCCCTTTACGGGGACGGTGACAAACTTGCCGTTGTTGATGTCCACAAGCACCTCCATGGTGCCCTCGCCGCCGTCGGCCATGGGGACGGAGACGCACTCACAGCCGGGGAAAATCTTCTCGGCTTCTTCGGTGAGGAGACGGATGATATCCTTCGAGCTCAGGCTGCCCTTGAAGGAGTCGGGCGCAAACAGGAATTTCATTGGTAATTCAACTGCCTCTCAATAAAATTTTTTCAGCAGAAACAGCGCAAAGGCTGTTTATATGCGCAAAATGCCCACGATTTGGCATCATAGACATTATAAACTTTCAGTTCTGATTTGTCAACGTTGCAAATCTCCGCAGCAGGGCGGCCATAAGCGCACTTGATTGCAGGCAAAACTATGGCTTCAGTCCTGTATATTGGGTTTATCTTGCATAAAATATACCACATTTTCCCGTTAAAATCAAATTTAATTAACTGTTTTTATCGGCTTTCCACATTTTAAATTCAAAGCCATATATAAGCTGCGGTTATATGTCAAATTTTAACCTGCTTTCCTCTTGTTTCACAGGTCCGTATATGCTAAAATTAATAAAATCAATAAAAAATTCCGTCAACTGTCATGCCAAAAAAGGAGCTTGCTTTGAATCTTTCAATACGCAACTGTATAAGAGCGGTAGTTTCGCTGTTTGCCCTGTATCTGCTCGTGCATTACTGGCCTGCCCTATCGCACGGCTTTATTCTGCTTTTGGGCGCGGGCGGCTCTCTCATTCTGGGCGCCCTTATTGCTTATGTGGTGAATATTCCCATGAGCTTCTATGAGCGCGTGCTGTTCGCAAGGCGGACCGGCAAGGGGCGTGGACGTCCCCGCCGCGCCGCTTCCATGCTGCTCGCCGTCCTCAGCGTGCTGGCCACGGCATTCCTGGTGGTACGTCTCATAGTCCCCGCCCTGTATGACTGCGTCATGCTGCTGGTGCGGGAGATACCGCCCTATGTGAAAATGCTGTGGGACTATCTGAACGCCAACTTTGATGTAAACGACATTATCCAGAGCACCGGCCTTATCCCCAGCCTCGAGAACATAGACATACACGAGCTGGCCACCAAGGCTGTGAACCTGCTGATAAACGGTCTGGGCGGCGTTATGAACGCTCTTACGGCGCTGCTTACCACCACCTTCAGCCTGCTTGTCTCCCTGCTGGTCAGCGCCATCTTCTCCATCTATCTGCTCATGGGCAAGGAACGCATAGCTCTTCAGATAGGCCGGGTAATGAACGCATATCTGCCGGCAGGCGTGAATCATCGCGTCCGGTATGTGCTGGGAGTGGTCAACAACTGCTTCCGCCGCTTTATCGTGGGGCAGTGCACAGAGGCTGTAATACTTGGCGCCCTGTGTATGTTTGGAATGTGGGCGCTGAAATTCCCCTACTCCACAATGATAGGCGCCCTCATAGGCTTCACCGCTCTTATCCCCATAGCGGGCGCTTATATAGGCGCCGGCGTGGGCGCATTCATGATATTCACCGTGAGTCCCGTGAAGGCTCTCCTGTTCCTGCTGTTCATAGTGCTGCTCCAGCAGTTTGAGGGCAACGTGATATATCCCAAGGTAGTGGGCGCCTCCATAGGCCTGCCCGGAATCTGGGTGCTCTGCGCCATCACCTTAGGCGGCGGTCTGGCCGGTATACCCGGTATGCTTGCCGGCGTGCCTTTGGCGGCCTCCGTGTATCAGCTTGTGGGCGCGGATGTGCGCCGCCGGGAGGCTCTCGCCGCTCCGCCCCCTCCCCCGCCGGATACTAAAAAATAGCTGCCATCTCCCCCGATATGCTCGGGGGAGATTTTTATATACGCCTCAAAATCTCACTAAAAGTTTTCAGCTGTTCGGGCGTCACTCCTGAGTAGTTCACCACCAGAGTGTGGGCAAGGCGAGGCTCATTTTCCATGGCGAAGTCCGACAGACAGGCTATGCGCACACCCATTTCCGCCGCACGGAGCTTCAGCTGAGAGTCTGTCAGCTCAGTATCAACCCGCAGGAGGAAGTGCAGACCCGCGTGCTCCTCGGACACGGTGAGTCTGTCCCGGAAGGGTAGTGCGTCTATGGCCTCAACAACCTGTCCCCGCAAAGTCTTGTAATAGTTTTTCATGCGGCTGAGATGCTGCTCAAAATAGCCGCCCTCTATGAACTGAGCCAGGGTGTACTGCTCAAAGCTGGGCACGGTGCAGGAGTAAAAGCCCAGCTTCTCCCGGTACAGGGCCATGAGCGCAGGCGGGAGCACCATGTAGCTTATGCGTATGGAGGGGGCTATGCTTTTTGAAAAGGTGTTCATATACACCACCCGCCCGGCGGCATCTATGCTCTGCATGGTCTCTATTGGCCGGCCGGAAAAGCGGAACTCGCTGTCGTAGTCGTCCTCAATTATTATGCCGTCATGCTCCTCCGCCCAGCGCAGCAGCTCACGGCGGCGGGCTATTGGCATGACTATACCCGTTGGAAAATGGTGTGCGGGAGATATATGCGCTATCCCGGCCCCGCTCTCAGCCAGCAGGACGGGGTCAAGCCCATGAGCGTCCAGCGGTATAAAAACCGTGCCCGCCCCCGCCGCACGGCATATCTGCCCGGCCTTAGCGTAGCCTGGGGATTCCAGGGCGTAGGGTCTGTCCGTACCCAGGAGCTGTACTATGAGGTTATACAGCAGCTCCGTGCCCGCGGCCACCACAATGTTCTCCGGGTCGACGCTCATGCCCCGGAAGCGGTACAAATGTCCCGCTATGGCCCGGCGCAGCTGAGGCAGCCCGTTTGGCGGCAGTCTGTCCAGCAGGTGAGAAGAGCGCTGGGACAGGGTCTGGCGCATGAGCTTTGACCAGGTGGCAAAGGGAAAATTGCGCGGGTCTATGCGGTTTTCCCTGAGATCCAGCAGCCAGCGCTCCGGCTCTTCCTCTGCAGCATTCGGCGCTGACGGTTTCTCCGGAGGAGCGGGCAGACGCTCATCCATCCGGGCCACAAAATAGCCAGAGCGCTCACGGGAAACTATATAGCCCTCCACCGCAAGCTGGGCATAGGCATTCTGCACGGTTATCACGGCGAGCTGCAGATGCCGTGCCAAAGAGCGCTTGCTTGGCAGCTTTTCCCCCGCTCTAAGCACTCCGGTGCTGATATCGTGTTTTATATACCCGTAAAGCTGGGCATACAGCGGAGTTCCGCTGCTCTCATCAAAGCTATAGGTTAACATAACGCCTCCATCTGGTATTATAGAAAAAATCTAAAATGGTTCTTTTAATGATATCAGTTTTATTGTAAGATAGGTCCAATCAAATTGCAAGGGAGTTTTTCAAATGAAACACGACAATGTTCTCAATCTGGCACGGGCGTCCATGTTCGCAGCTTTGTGCTGTGTCGCCACAATGGCCATACAGATACCCTCTCCAATGAACGGCTACGTGCATCTGGGTGACTGCTTTGTGCTGCTGTCCGGCTTTCTGCTTGGCCCGGTTTATGGCACGGCAGCCGCTGGCATAGGCTCCATGCTTGCCGATATCCTCTCCGGCTACGCCCACTACGCCCCCGGCACGCTGGTGATAAAGGCCGCCTGCGCGCTTATCGCCGCCCTCATCTACAACGCAGGACGCAGAAGCACCGTTTCCGCCGTCCTGGGCGGCATAGCGGCCGAAATAGTGATGGTTCTGGGCTATTTCGGCTATGCAAGCCTGCTGCTCGGCAAGGGCGTCGGCGCCGCCGCCAGCATCCCCGGCAACGTGGTGCAGGGCGTGTTCGGCATCATATCCGGCGTTGTGCTGCTGAAGGTAGCAGAAAAATGCGTGCCCGCGCTTAATGCCCGCAGGGCTTAAGGCATAAAACAGCCGCCGCTTTCAAAAGAAAGCGGCGGCTGTTTATTTTCTATCCGTAAATTTTCGCGGTGTCCCTGCCGTCAAGCACCCGGAGCACGCCTGTGGCCAGCGCGAACATCTCGTCCTCGCCGGGAAAAACCAGCACTCTGGCTATCTGATCCACACCCTGCTTTATAGCTCCGGTAAAACGATTGGAGTGGGCCATGCCCCCGGTGAGCACTATGGCGTCCACCCGCCCCTCCAGCACGGCAACCATGGCGCCTATCTCCTTTATCACCTGATAGGCCATGGAGTCCACCACCAGCGCCGCGTACTCGTCGCCGGATTTTATCATAGACTCCACATCATGGAGGTCGTTGGTGCCCAGGTAGGCGCTCATACCGCCGTTGCCGGATATGAGGCGCTTCATCTCCTCCCTGGTGTAATTGCCGGAGAAGCACATCTCCACTATCTCATCGGCGGGCACGGAGCCGCTGCGCTCCGGGGTGAACGGGCCCTCGCCGGACACGGCGTCGTTCACATCCACCACCCGGCCGTACCAATGGGCGCCCACGGTAATGCCGCCGCCCAGATGGGCCACCACCAGGCGGGCATTTTCGTATTCCAGCCCCAGGGAAGCAGCGGCCCGGCGCGCAATGGCCTTGGTGTTCAGCGCATGGAAAACACTCTTGCGTTCTATGCCAGGTATTCCGGTGAGCTTGGCCCGGGGCTCCATCTCGTCCACCACCACGGGATCCACCACATAGGCCGGTATGCCGTGTTCGCGGCCTATTTCATAGGCGATTATGCCGCCCAGGGCGGAGGCGTGCACCGTGGCGATATCTCCGTACAGATCGCTGAGCATAGCCTCGTTCACGCCGTATGTGCCGGAATCTATGGGGCGCAGCAGCCCTCCCCGTCCGGCTATGGCGGAAATGGTGGAAAACTCCACCCCGCGCTTGGCGAGCGTCTCCTCTATTACGGCGCGGCGCATATCCTTTTGGCTCAGCACGCTTTTATAGGCGTCCAAATCGCTGCGGTTATGGCGTATTGTCTCTTCAAAAAGACGCTTCTCTCCATCGAACACCGCCATCTTGGTAGAGGTGGAGCCGGGGTTTATTGTGAGTATCCTGTACATCTTTATGCCTCCCACCGCTCGAGCGCCATGGGACCGGACCTGACGGTCTTTACCCCGGGCAGGGCGCAGAGCTGTTTTTCCAGCAGGGTTATATTTCCGTCGTCCCCCAGCCACCACGCCGTGCAGACATTGTTTTCCGTATCCACCCGGGCCGCCGCTGCCGTGTACGCCGCAAGCTCATTGGGGTCTCCCCGGGCAACCAGCACCTCGTGGAAGGTGTGGGTATCCTCCGTACAGACGTGCATCTCCAGCACAAAGCTGAGCTGCTCTATGCCGGAATCCGGCAGCTCGCAGAATTTATTGCACTCAAGAGCTATCGTTATCTTTGTTATGTTCTTATCCGGAGTTTCCGCAGCAACCATGCTGATTATATTCCAGCCGTAGCGCCGGGTGAAGCCCGCTATCCTGTCCAGACAGCCCGGCTTATTCTCCACCAGCAGAGTGTATACTCTCCTCAAGTCGGCACCTCCCAAAGTGGTATGACCACTATAATACGTCATATTATAATATAGCCCAACATTCTTTACAACAATAAAAGCTGCGTGCAGAAGTAAATTCGGCGCGCAGCTTTTTGTTCAGATTTAATAGTCTCCGCCCTCGGGCTTTACCATAAGATCCGCCAGAGTGACGCTTTCCAGATAATCCCCCACCAGCTTGTCCAGCTTACGCCACATAGGCAGAGTCCGGCACTCGGCCACACGGCTGCAGCTCACCGTCTCTCCCTCGAGGCAGGCCACCGGCGCCAGCTTACCCTCAGTAAGGCGCAGTATACTGCCTACGGTGTATTCCTCCGGCTCTTTGGTGAGCCTGTAACCGCCGCCTTTGCCCCGGAGTCCGAAAAGCAGCTTATTCTGAACCAGCACCTTCAGTATGCTCTCCAGGTATTTCTCCGAAATTTCCTGGCGCTGGGCTATTTCCTTGAGGGGCGTATAGCCGCCTGTCTGGTTTTCGGCAAGGTCTATCATGACCCGCAGAGCGTAGCGCCCCTTGGTTGATATCATCATAGCTGTCTCTCCTTTTTTTGATAAACATATTATACAGCAAGGTTAATAGGAATTCAAGCGAAAAATAAACCTATTGACTAACTGGGTATTTTGTTTTATAATCTATATACCCATCTATTAAATAGGTTTAAAGGAGGATAATGTATGAGAAAAATATATACCGCCGCCGACCAGCTTATAGGCCGAACCCCCCTGCTGGAGCTGACAAGGCTGGAGAAAAAGCTGGAGCTGAGCGCCCGCGTTCTGGCAAAGCTGGAAAGCTTCAATCCCTCCGGCTCTGTAAAAGACAGAGCGGCAAAGGCCATGCTGGATGCCGCCGAAGCCGGCGGAGCATTGCGCCCCGGCTCGACAATCATCGAGCCCACCAGCGGCAACACAGGCATAGGCCTGGCCGCTGTGGCCGCAGCCAGAGGCTACCGCCTTATCATAGTCATGCCCGAGACTATGAGTGTGGAGCGCCGCCGCCTTATGCAGGCCTACGGCGCCGAACTGGTGCTCACCGATGGCTCAAAGGGCATGAAGGGCGCCATAAGCCGCGCACAGGAGCTGGCGGCGGAAATTCCCAACAGCTTTATGCCCGGACAGTTTGCCAACCCCGCCAATCCGGAGGTTCACCGCCTCACCACCGGCCCCGAGATATGGGAGGACACCGACGGTCAGGTAGATATTTTCGTGGCAGGCGTCGGCACCGGAGGCACCATAACAGGCGTGGGCGAATATTTGAAAAGCCGGCGCGGAGATATCCGTGTGGTAGCCGTGGAACCCGCCTCCTCGCCTGTTCTAAGCGAGGGCAGAACAGGCGCCCATAAAATTCAGGGCATAGGAGCCGGCTTTGTTCCGGAGGTGCTGAACACAGAAGTCTATGACGAAATCATCACCGTTACAAACGACGATGCATTTGACATGGGCCGTATTCTGGCCTCCTCAGAGGGTGTGCTGGCGGGCATCTCCTCCGGCGCCGCTTTGTGGGCCGCTTCAGAGCTGGCAAAGCGGGATGAAAACCGCGATAAAACCATAGTCGTGCTCCTCCCTGACACAGGAGAACGTTATCTGTCTACCGACCTGTTCTCACCACGCGCATGAGCAGCAATTCCCCCGATGCGGAACAGCACCGCACCGGGGGAATTGCTTATTTGCATGGTTATGATTTTCTACCGTATAGCCGCGAAGCCCCGCTCCAGGTCGGCTATTATATCGTCTATGTGCTCTGTGCCTATAGACAGGCGGATAGTATTCTGGTAAATGCCCTGCTCACGCAGCTCCGACTCGCTGAGCTGTGAGTGTGTTGTGGTGGCAGGGTGTATCACCAGACTTTTTACGTCGGCGACATTGGCCAGCAGCGAAAATAGCTTCAGACTATCTATGAATTTGTGGGCCTCCTCCTTACCGCCGCGTATGCGGAAAGTGAATATGGACGCACCGCCGCCGGGAAAGTAGCGCTCATACAGCTCATGGTCCGGATGCTCCGGCAGGCTTGGATGATTCACCTGCTCCACCAATGGGTGTCCTGCCAAATATTCAACCACCTTTTTTGTGTTTTCCGCATGGCGCTCCAGTCTGAGGGACAGGGTCTCCACCCCCTGAAGCAGCAGGAAAGCGGCAAAAGGCGAAATGGTCGCGCCTGTATCACGCAGCAGTATGGCCCGTATATATGTGACAAACGCAGCTCTTCCCGCCGCCTTTGTAAACGAGACGCCGTGATAGCTGGGGTTGGGCGCGCTTATGGCCGGATAGTTTCCGCTCTTTTCCCAATCGAAATTTCCGGAATCCACAATGATGCCGCCCAGAGTTGTGCCGTGGCCGCCTATAAATTTCGTGGCGGAGTGTACGACTATATCAGCGCCATGCTCTATGGGACGAATGAGATACGGCGTGCCAAAGGTGTTGTCTATCACCAGCGGCAGACCGTGGCGATGGGCTATGTCGGCTATTTCATCTATATCCGGAATATCGCTGTTGGGGTTTCCCAGGGTCTCCAGGTACACGGCTCTGGTATTTGGCTGAATCGCAGCCTCCAGCTCACTCAAATTGTGGGAATCCACAAACGTGGTGCTTATGCCGTATCGCGGCAAAGTGTGGGCCAGAAGATTATAGCTTCCGCCATAAATTGTCTTTTGCGCCACTATATGCTCCCCCGCTCCCGCAAGAGCCTCTATCACATAGCTTATGGCCGCGGCTCCGGAGGCCAGAGCCAGAGCCGCCACCCCGCCTTCAAGCGCCGCTATGCGTTTTTCCAGTACCTCCTGAGTGGAATTGGTGAGGCGTCCGTAGATATTGCCGGCGTCCGCAAGGCCAAATCTGGCCTCCGCGTGTGCGCTGTCGCGGAACACATAGGAAGTTGTGGCATATATGGGCACGGCTCTCGCGTCTGTCGCCGGGTCCGGCTGTTCCTGCCCCACATGGAGCTGAAGAGTTTCAAACTTATAATTATTTGACATTGTTAATACCTCGCTTTGATTATTTATGTTATCGTATTTTAGGTGCGAGGTACCGGCATTCGTCCAAAGCGGAAATTAATTCTGTTCAGCAAGGTGAAAAGCAGCACCAATTCCGTCGCCTCCCCGTGGGTTATTCCTACTCAACAAATAGGTTAAATGCAGAATAGCAGATTATTCCTAGTTTGTCAATAGGTTTATAGGGATTTCCTGACAAAAAGCCCCGGCTACTGTGAGCCGGGGCTTTAAAAGCTCTGTTTTTTACGCCAGATAGCAGGTCTGGATAACATAGAAGTAATGTAATATGCTGCCCGCCAGAACGAACAGATGCCAAATAAAGTGCATATACCGGGTCTTATTCATGGTATAAAATATTATTCCCACCGTATAGCATATTCCTCCGCCCACCAGCAGCCAAATCTGCGGCACCGTGGACACGGCCAGTAGTGGGCGTATTGCCAGCAGCGCCATCCAGCCCTCTACCACATACAGGGTCATACTCAGCTTTTTGAATCGCTCCAGGCTTATCAGGTTGCACACAATACCAAGCACAGAGCAGGCGGCTATAACAGCAAACAGGGGTATACCAATACTGTCCCGCAGAGCAACCAGGGTAATGGGGGCATAAGTCCCGGCAATGAGCAGGAAGATGGAGCAGTGGTCCAGCACCCGCAGCTTGCGTTTAAGCTCCCGGCCGCGCACCGCATGATAAACGCAGGAGGCTGCGTACAGCACCGTGAGGCTAAGTCCGTATATAGCGGCGCCCACAACGCCCTGAGCCTGCATACCGGCCAGATAAAGCATAACAGCCGTGCCGGCTATGGCCAGCACCACACCGGAGCCATGGGATATGGCATTCGCCAATTCCTCCCCCATGGTTTGAGGTCTGCATACAGCTGTTCTCGTCATTTCAATCAGCTCCTCCAAAACTATTATTGTTTAATCTAGTATTTGATACTAGATTATCACATATACATTCGATTATCAAGAGATTTAAATATTAATTTTTATAGATTTTATGTTGATGAACAGATTTTATTTATGATATAATCTATAGTAAATAAAAAAACGGAGGCAGACATGGACGAAAGCAACATGACTCAGCGGGAAAAATTGGCTCAATGGACTCAGCTTATGTCTGACCACAGGCTGCCGGCCTGGTCTGAGCTGCCGGATCTGGAGCTTTATATGGACCAGGTGGTGAGCCTGGTGAACCAGTATCTGAGCTACACGGGCCCCATGCTCGGCGAGGAAAAGGCCGTGACGCCCGCCATGATAAACAACTATGTAAAAATGGGTCTGCTGAAGTCCCCTGTGAAAAAGCGCTATCGCCGGACTCATCTGGCAAGTCTGGTGATGATATGTATACTCAAGCGCACCCTGAATATGTCCGCCATACAGCGGCTCCTGCCCGGAGAGCTGGACGAAGAGGAGGTGGCCGCCCTGTATGAGTCCTTCCGTCTGAGCCGCCAGCAGGGCATAGAGACCATGTCCGCCCTTGTGCGCGACTGGAACAGCGAGTTGTTTTTTGACGACGGTGATGAGAGCGGCAAGATGCTTGTTATGCGTCTGACCGTAATGGCCAATATGCTAAAGATAAGCGCCGAAAAGCTCACCGGCGCCCCGGTTGAGAGCGGAAAAAAGAAATAAAAATGAGCCTGCTTGAAGCAGGCTCATTTTTTATTATTTGTCCGCGGCCTTGCGGCGAAGGCTGAGGCAGTCGGCTATCATGGCGATGAACTCGCTGTTGGTGGGCTTACCCTTGATGTTTGAAACCGTGTAGCCAAAGAACTTCTGAAGAGTCTCCAGGTCGCCCCGGTCCCAGGCCACCTCTATGGCATGGCGTATTGCCCGCTCCACTCTTGACGGCGTGGTGCCGAATTTCTTAGCTACTGCCGGATACAGCACCTTGGTCACGGCGTTTATCACTTCCATATCGTTTATGGCCAGGATGATGGCCTCACGCAGATATTGATAACCTTTAATATGTGCAGGCACGCCTATCTCATGTATTACCTCAGTTACCACAGCCTCAAGACTGGGCTCATTTCTGAGTTCCGGCGCACCGGAGCCGCGGGTAAGGGCGTGGGAACGCATATCGCTGGCCAGGCGGATGCGGCTGAGTATGGACGCCGTATCGCAGGGCTTGGACAAAAACAGCGTCGCGCCCAGTTCCGAACACTTTGCCATAACGCTGTCTGTCACAAAGGCGCTGGTTACCACAACCGCCGGCTTCGTATCCAGCTCCGCCAGCTGCTGAAGCACACCGAAGCCATCCAGCTTTGGCAGCACCAGCTCCATCAGCAGCACATCCGGCTCATGCTCACGCACAAGCTCAATGGTCTGTCTGCCGTCTCCGGCAGAGGCCACCACCTCCATGTCCTCCTCATCGCTGATAATCTCCGTGAGTATGGTGCGAAAATCTTCATTTGAGTCTGCAATCAAAACTCGCAGTTTGCTTTCCATAGAATTTTTCTCCTCCGAATATTTCCAATTGACGACCGCAATTTCTCTCTCAGCTGAGCGCCTGTTATGTTTTTTAATTTACCACAGCTTGCGAACAGTTGCAACAAATATTTGTGAATTTTCACATATTTTTGCCGTCTATTTTCAGCTTATTTCGACAATATTTTCAATAATTAAGTCGAATCGTGGTATCAAAAGTCATCTATAGTCGGATTTAATCGAATAAAAAAGCACAAAAAACGCCCCGTCCGCTCCAAGCCGGAGCAGCGGGGCGAATTTCTAAAGGCGATTTTTAGCCTTACTCTCGCAGTAAATGCATCTGTAAACGCCCTTTTCTCTGTCTACCAGCTTAAAGGTGTGGGGCAGTTCCTGCTCCACGGATGTGATGCAGCGTGGATTGCGGCAATGGATAACTCCGGTAACAGTCTCCGGCAGTTCAAGATGCAGACGGCTGACCTTTACGCCGTTTTTTATTATATTCACGGTGATGCCCGGGTCTATATAGCCCAGCACATCCAGGTCTATATCTATGACCTCGCATATTTTAAGTATATCCTTCTTGCCCATTTTGGCGCTCTCTGCGTTTTTGATGATGGCCACGGTGCAGTCCAGCTTGTCCAGACCCAGAATTTTATATATATCCATGGCCTTTCCGGCTGTGATATGGTCAAGAACAATACCGTTTGTGATGGGATTTACTATCATTTCTGCACCCCCAGCATTTTCATAATAAGAGCCATGCGGATATAACGTCCGCAGAGCACCTGGCGGAAATAACAGGCTCTCGGGTCATCGTCCACCTCGGTGGATATCTCGTTTACACGGGGCAGCGGATGCAGAATGCTCAGATCTGCACGGGCGTTTTTCAGCTTGTCCAGATTCAGGATGTAGCTGTCCTTCAGCCGGATATAATCGGCCTCGTTGAAAAAGCGCTCACGCTGTACACGGGTCATATAGAGGATATCCAGTCCCGGCATAGCCTCTTCCAGGTCCTGGGTCTCCACATAGTCTATGCCGTTCCTGTCCAGCAGGTCCTGGCGCAGGTACTCGGGTATCATCAGCTCCTGGGGAGAGATGCACACGAAGCGCACATTCTCATAGCGGCTCATGGCGCTCATGAGGGAGTGGACGGTGCGGCCGAACTTCAGGTCGCCGCACAGGCCGACGGTCAGGTCATGCAGCCGTCCCTTTTCACGCTGGATGGTGAGCAGGTCGGTGAGGGTCTGGGTGGGGTGGTTGTGTCCGCCGTCGCCTGCGTTTATGATGGGAACGCCGGACTTCATGGCGGCCACCATTGGGGCGCCCTCCTTGGGATGGCGCATTGCAATAATGTCCGCGTAGCAGCTGACGGTACGCACAGTATCGCTCACGCTCTCGCCCTTGGCCGCAGAGGAGGAGCTGGCCTCTGAGAAACCCAGCACCTCGCCGCCCAGATGTATCATAGCGGACTCAAAGCTCAGGCGGGTGCGGGTACTTGGCTCAAAAAACAGCGTGGCCAGCACTTTGCCGCTGCATACCCGGCTGTAGGCCTCAGGGTTTGCGGCAATATCGTTAGCAGCGGCGATAAGCTCATCGATTTCTTCAACGCTCAGGTCCAGAATATCGATCAGATGCTTCATTATTTTGCGCCTCCTATCCAGCTCTCGTCGCTGGGATTGTTGCGGAAGGCGATAAGGCGGCGGATATCCTCGGGCTTAATGTAGCCCTCGTCGGCGGCCACCTGGGCGATGGTGTCGAAATCGGTGAGGCTGACGTTTTTGACCTCATTGGCCTCCAGACGCTCCAGCCCCTTCTTCATGCCGTAGGTGAAGATGCTCACAACGCCCAGCACCTGGGCGCCGAACTCCCGCAGAGCCTCAACGACCTCTATGACGCTGCCGCCGGTGGAGATGAGGTCCTCAACCACCACTACCTTCTGGCCGGGCAGGAGCTTGCCCTCTATGCGGTTCTGACGGCCGTGGTCCTTGTTGCCGCTGCGGACATAGCCCATGGGCAGACCCATGATGTGGCCGACTATGGCGGCGTGGGCAATACCGGCGGTGGAAGTGCCCATGAGCACCTCGCAGTCGGGATAATAGGCCTTCACATTCTCGGCCAGAGCGTTTTCCACATCGCAGCGCACCTTTACGTCGGTGAGGGTAAGGCGGTTGTCGCAGTACACGGGGCTTTTGATACCGCTGGCCCAGGTAAAAGGCTCGTCGGGACGGAAGAACACGGCTCCTATGGAGAGCAGATCCTTGGCAATAAGCTTTTTCATTATGTAAAAATCTCCTTTGATTTAACCTACAAATTCACTTACGCAGCGGCGGTATGCTGCTACAGGGTCCTCGGCCTTTGTGATGGGACGGCCCACGACTATGTAGTCGCTGCCCAGCTCCCGGGCGCGGGCGGGGGTGGCAACACGGACCTGGTCGCCCTTGTCGCCGTCGGCAAAGCGGACGCCGGGAGTAACGGTGAGGAACTTGTCTCCGCAGCGCTCATGGACGCTGCCGGCCTCCAGTGGAGAGCAGACCACGCCGTCCAGACCGGCATCGGCGGCGTTTTTGGCGTATTTCAGCACAACTTCCTCCAGCTTCTCGTTTATGAGCAGCTCTTCCTCCATGCGCTCCTGGCTGGTGGAGGTGAGCTGAGTGACGGCTATAAGCAGAGGGCGGCTGCCGTCGGGGCGCACCAGCCCCTCCAGAGCGGCCTCCATCATGGCGCGGGTACCGGCGGCGTGGAGATTCACCATATCCACGTCCAGAGCGGACAGCACGCTCATGGCCTGCTTCACGGTGTTGGGGATATCGTGAAGCTTCAGATCCAGAAAAATCTTGTGACCTCTGGCCTTTATTTCACGGACTATCTGGGCGCCCTCGGCATAGAAAAGCTCCATGCCTATTTTGACATATGGCTTCTCCTCTTTGAAGTTATCCAGAAAGTTAAGAACCTCCGTACGGGATGAAAAATCGCAGGCTATGATTACGTCCTTACCCATTATGTGCTCCTCCTATGATATCTTTCAGACTGCTGATGCCGTATTTCTCCATGGCGGCGGGAAGCGCTGCCAGAATCTCACGGCTGGCGTAGGGGTTTACCAGGTTCATGGCGCCTATCTCAACGGCGCTGGCGCCGGCCAGCATCATCTCTATAACGTCCTCTGCGCTGGCCACGCCGCCCATGCCTATTATGGGAATTTTGACGGCGTCGTAGACCTGATACACCATACGCACGGCTACGGGGAAGATGGCGGGTCCGGAAAAGCCGCCCATCTTGTTGGCCAGCACGGGCTTCTTGGTCTTGAGGTCTATGCGCATGCCCAGCATGGTGTTTATCATGCTCAGACCGTCCGCGCCCGCGTCCTCGCAGGCCTTGGCTATGGAGACTATGTCGGACACGTTGGGAGAGAGCTTTATGAACACGGGCTTGGTGCACACCTTTTTCACCGCGGCGGTTATCTCGGCCGCGGACTCCGGGGTAGTGCCGAAGCTCATGCCGCCGCCGTGCACGTTGGGGCAGCTCACGTTCACCTCAATGAGCCCCACCTGCTCCTGAGCGCTTATCTTCCCGCAGCACTCCACATACTCGTCCCTGGAGAAGCCGCTTATATTGGCTATCACGGGCTTATGGAAAACCTTTGCCAGCTTGGGCAGTTCCTCGGATATGACCCTGTCAATACCGGGATTCTGAAGGCCCACGCAGTTTATCATGCCGGATGTGCACTCGGCTATGCGGGGGGTGGGATTGCCGAAGCGCTCCTCCCTGGTAGTGCCCTTGAAAGAGAAGCTGCCCAGGCAGTTTATATCGTACAGCTCGGCGAACTCATAGCCGTAGCCGAAGGTTCCGCTGGCGGGGATTATGGGGTTATCCAGCTCCAGCCCGGCGAGATTTACTTTCAGGTCTACCATATCAGCATCTCCTTTTCAAAGATGGGGCCGTCCTTGCAGACCCGCTTGGGTCCCACTATGGTCTGGCAGGAGCAGCCCATGCAGGCGCCGAAGCCGCAGCCCATGCGCTCTTCAAAGCTGAACTGTCCCGACACATCGGTGGCTTTGTAAACGGCCTTGAGCATAGGCTCCGGGCCGCAGGTACAGAAATAGTCAAAGTCCGCCTGCTTCATGGCGTCGGTGACGAAGCCCTTGACTCCG
This sequence comes from Candidatus Heteroscillospira sp., assembly GCA_050943935.1. Lineage (GTDB taxonomy): Bacteria > Bacillota > Clostridia > Oscillospirales > Oscillospiraceae > Heteroscillospira. The sequence goes on from JBMNQC010000002.1 coordinate 101,445, forward strand.
GCGCTGCCGTCCACCGTAGAGATTATCACATTGCAGCCCAGGTCCACAAATCCCTTGGAGAGGATTATCTCGCTCTTGGAATTGAAACCCAGTACGGCGGTGACGTCCTTTCCCTCGGCAATGAGGCGCTTGGCCAAACCGTAGAGGGGAGGCACACCCACACCGCCGCCTATGACGGCGGTTTTCTGGGGGCACTTGGAGGTATCGAAGCCGTTACCGAGGCCGGAGAGCACCTCCAGCTTCTTTCCGGCGAACAGGCGGCTGAGCCTGTCGGTACCACGGCCCACGACCTTGTAAATTATGGTCAGTCCGCCGTAATCCCAGTCACAGACGGAAATGGGCCGGCGCAGGAAATAGCCCTCCATGGCTATATTGATGAACTGGCCGGGGCGCGTGATGGCGCTGGTATCGCCCCCAAGGCGCATCTGATAAATATCCTCGGTGAGGGGGATGTTTTCAACTATCATATAGGTGGTTTTAATCACAGTTCTCTCTCCTTCCAAACCTCTTCACCGCCCACAAGTGTGAGCAGGCATCTGCCGAACAGCTCTTTTCCGGTGAAAGGCGTGGCCCTGCCCATGGACAGGAACTCATCCGGGTCGACTCTGTAGCTCTCGGCAAGGTCAAATACCGTCAGGTCAGCGCTCTCACCCTTTTTAAGCTCCGAGCCTATCCCGAAGCGCCGCATAGGGGCGCCGTGCATAAGGTCTATGAGCTTTTCCAGGCTGAGCTTTCCGGTTTTTACCAGACCTGTATAGCAGGCGGCAAAGCTGGTCTCCAGCCCCACTACGCCCATCAGGCTTTTTTCCAGACCCCTGCCCTTTTCCTCGGCGGAGTGGGGGGCGTGGTCAGTAATTATCATATCCACGGTGCCGTCCAGCAGGCCCTCCACAAGGGCGTCCCTGTCCCGGGCTGCGCGGATGGGGGGATTCATTTTGAATCTGCCGTCCTCCTCCAGCTCCTCATCGCACATGGTGAGGTAGTGGGGGCCGGTCTCGCAGGTTACGTCCAGCCCCGCAGCCTTGGCCCGGCGTATAAGCTCCACGCTCTCGGCGGCGGACATATGGCAGACGTGGTAGGCGCAGCCTGTCTCACGGACAAGCTCCACATCCCGCTCTATCTGTCCCCACTCGCTCTCGGAGCTGATGCCGCCGTGGCCGTGCCGGGCGGCGTAAACGCCGTCGTATATGCAGCCGCCGGTGAGCAGAGCCTCCACCTCGCAGTGGGAGACTATGATACGGCCCAGCCTTTTGGCCTCGGCCATGGCCTTTTTCATCATTTCCGGGTCCTGAACTCCCCGGCCGTCATCGGAAAAGCCCTTCACATAGGGGGCCATATCCGCCATATCCGCCAAAACATCGCCCCTCTGTCCCATTGTGATGGAGCCGTAGGGATAGACGTGTACCACGGCGTCACGCTCTATTATGTCCAGCTCCTCGCGCAGATGCTCCAGAGTATCCGGCACGGGGCGCAGATTTGGCATGGCGCACACGCTGGTAAATCCGCCTCTGGCAGCGGCCAGAGTGCCGGTGCGTATGGTCTCTTTATAGGAAAAGCCCGGCTCTCTTAAATGCACATGAACATCTGAAAGGCCGGGCAATACGACGCAATCGCGATTTGAAAAATCAAAAACAAGCCCATCAAAATGGGCGCCTGCATCGATGGAAGGAGCTATATCGGCAATAATGCCGCCGTCTGTCAGAACATCTGCATTCCGAAACGCGCCGCAGGTAAACACACGGGCGTTTTTTATCAGCTTCTTCAATGCCTCTTCCTCCTTTGAAAACTACATTCTTTTCTAACTTAATATTGTAAAATAGGAGTCGTATTTTGTCAACCGGGAGCGGCAACGAAAATTTTGAAAAAAACTCCAAACTTTTAATGGAACTTTTTCGCCTCCGCTGCGTCTAAGTTTATATACCCCAGAAACATCCAGGAGGTCGTTTTTTGATGCGAAAAGCCCTTTCACTTTTTATGGCGTTTGCGCTGGTGCTCACACTTTCAGCCTGCGGAGGAGATAAAGCGCCCCAGCCCAGCAGTTCCCCCGCCCCCAGCGACGATGTCACGGCGGGCTCTCCCGAACCCAGTCCTATTCCCGACAAGGGCACTCCCCCGGCCGAAACCCAGTCCCCTGAGCCTACCGAGGAGCCCCAGACGACGCCCGAGCCCACCGTTCCCGCTACTGCCGTCCCCACTCCCGAGGCAACTGTTCAGCCCAGCGCCGCTCCCGAACCTACCGAAGAACCCGCAGCCGTGAGCTGCGCGGATATCCTCGCCCAGATCCAGAGCCAGCTTGGCAGCGAGCTGCCCTCCTTTATGTCCGGCACCGCCGACGACCTGCTGGCACTCTACGGTATAGACAGCTCAAATGTTGAGGAGTTCAGCCTCAACATGCCCATGATGATGGTGCACGCCACGGAGATTTTTATAGCCAAGGCATCCTCCGACAATATGGAAACTGTGAAAAACGGTATCGCCCTGCGCAAGCAGAATCTTCTTGACCAGTGGAGCACCTATCTGCCCGAGCAGTATGAGCTGGTGGAAAATGCAAAGACCGTCACCAGCGGAGACTACATCCTCTTTGTAGTCGCTCCCTCAGCGGACACCATAGTGAATATCTTTACCGCAGCCACCGCCGTATAACCAAAAAATTCAAACGCCCGCCCGGAATTTTCCTTTTCCGGGCGGGCTCTTGTGTTTTTCCAAAAATTGTGCTACGCTCAGACACGAGGTAATGAAAATGCACAATCATGAACTTACAAGCGGAAACATCCGCTCCCAGCTCATAGGCCTGGCTCTCCCCCTGCTGCTGGGCAACATCATGCAGCAGCTTTACAACACAATAGACGCCCTTATCATAGGCCGCTGCCTGGGCGGGGACGCTTTTGCCGCCGTGGGCATAGCAGGAACGGTAATGAATCTGTTCATCTTTGTGCTCAGCGGCTTCTGTATAGGCGTGTCCATACTCTTCGGTCAGTACTACGGCAGCGGGGAACTTCAGCGCTTCCGCCGGGAGATGAGCGTGTCGCTTATCTGGGGCAGCATCTTCACTCTGCTGCTCAGCGCACTCTTTCTCCTGCTCACAGGCACGGTGCTCAGTCTGATACGCACTCCGGAGGAGCTCAGGGGCTATGTGAGCGCCTATCTGAACGTGATAGTCTGCGGACTTATCTGCACCTATTTTTATAATCTGTTCTCCGGCATACTGCGCTCCGTGGGAGACACCTCGGCGGCTCTCGTCTTTCTGTTCCTGGCGGTGTGCGTGAACACGGCGCTGGACCTGCTGTTCGTCGTGCTGCTGAATATGGGCACAGCCGGCGCGGCCCTGGCCACAGTTCTGGCCCAGAGCCTCTCCGCCCTGGGCTGCTTTGTATATCTCAGGCTCCGCTATCCCCAGCTGGTGTGCCGCCGGGAGGATTTCGGCCTGCATCCCGTGCTGCTGCGCAAGACCCTGTCCTTCGGCTTTGTGTCCGCCCTGCAGCAGTCCAGCCTGTATATAGGTAAAATCCTGGTTCAGGGCGCCGTGAACACCCTGGACACCCCTGGTATCTCCGCCTTTACAGCCGCCACCCGCGCCGAGAGCTTTGTAGCCGCCTTTGCCGACAGCGGCGGCGCGGCCATGTCCGTGTTCATCTCCCAGAACTACGGCGCGGGAAAAGAACACCGTGTAAAGCAGGGTCTGCGCACGGGGCAGGTAATAATGCTCTGTCTGGGCCTTAGCCTCTCGGCCGTCATGGCCCTCTCCGCCGTTCCGGCCCTGCGCCTGTTTCTGGATGAGGGCGGTGAGCTGAGCATGAGCTACGGTGTGAGCTATCTGAGGCTGATCGCAGTATTCTACACTCTGTGCTTTCTCGGCTGCGGCTTTGTGGGCTACTACCGGGGCACGGGCCGTCTCATGGTGCCCATGGCAGGCACCACCCTGCATATTTCCATACGCGTCATAGTATCCTGGCTGCTCATAGATAAAATGGGCCTGGCCGCCGTGGCTCTCGGCGCCGGTTCCGGCTGGGTGTTTATCATTGTCTACCAGGTGAGCATATACCTGTATCTGAACAGAAGGCATTCGAATGTAGGCTGATGAAGTCATGGAGGCACTTATGAAATATAAACTCCTTTTTCTGTGCACCGCCATTTTGCTCTGCGCTCTGCTTTTATACAGCAGTCAAAAGTCCGAGCTTCCGCCCGGAGTCGCGGAGGTAAAGGTCCTGGAGGTACATACGGACGGACTGATGCTTGTGGAGGACTGCCGCGCCCAGTCCAACGGCTACAAGCCGATCTATCATCTGGGCATGGGCGGGCAGAACTTTCAGGTGGGCGACATTATCCGCGTACACTACGACGGATGGGTGCTGGAATGTTACCCCGCCCGGTTCAGCGGCGTATCATCCCTGGAGCTGGTGGAGCACCCCAAACCCGAATTATCTCTGCCCGAATGGTTTTCCCCCTTCCTGGTGCTTGCCGCCGCAGCGCTGTGGGCTCTGTATCTTAAAAGAAAAACCGCAGGAGAATAACTCCTGCGGTTTTTCTTTGGTTTCACACCAAGCGGACTTGATAGCTTAAACCCTTCAGTCGCTCCGCGACAGCTCCCCTGTTAGGGGAGCTGATTCTTTTGGAGGTACGGAGAGTGGGGGTGAGCTTAACGCTGAACTCTACCGCCCAATTCTATCGACTCAGGCGCGATTTAGTCGGAACTCACCCTTCGCCATTTGAGTAAGGTGAGCTTTAGCTCAGCTTACGACCCATGGCGAACCGTGCTTTCTTTGGGAAGTCTGAAACCCGTTTCTTCAAAGAAATGGGTTTCAGAACACGACCCACGGTCCCCCCAAAAACCACCCCCGGACGCGAATTTGCATCCGGGGGTGGTTTTTTACCACATTTCGGCCAAATCGTAAATAAGGCGCTCGGTTTTTTCCCAGCCCAGGCAGGGGTCGGTGATGGATTTTCCGTAGCAGTGCTCCTCCACCTTCTGGCATCCGTCCTCTATGTAGCTCTCTATCATAAGGCCCTTTACAAGGCCGCGGATATCGGCGGAGACATGGCAGGAATGCATAACGTCCTTAGCTATGCGTATCTGCTCCAGATATTTCTTGCCGGAGTTCGCGTGGTTAGTGTCCACCACCACGGCGGGATTCCGCAGGCCCCGCTCCTGATACTGCTCGTACAGATGCCGCAGATCCTCGTAGTGGTAGTTGGGCATGCTGTTGCCCAGATTGTCCACATAGCCCCGCAGTATGGCGTGGGCCAGAGGGTTGCCGGGGCTCTTAACCTCCCAGCCCCGGTACAGGAAAGTGTGACGGGACTGGGCGGCGGTGATGGAATTCATCATAACGCTTATCTCGCCTCCGGTGGGGTTCTTCATGCCCGCGGGTATGCCTATGCCGCTGGCCGTAAGCCGGTGCTGCTGGTCCTCGGATGAGCGCGCGCCCACGGCCACATAGCTCAGCAGGTCGGAGAGATAGCGGTGGTTCTCGGGATAGAGCATCTCATCGGCGCAGGTGAAGCCAGTCTCCTCCACGGCTCTGGTATGGAGCTCACGAATGGTGATGATGCCCTTCAGCATATCGGACTTTTTCTCCGGGTCCGGCTGGTGCAGCATCCCCTTATAGCCCGTGCCTACAGTTCTGGGCTTGTTGGTGTAGATGCGGGGCACAATAAAGATTCGGTCTGAAACCTTGTCCTGCACCTGGCGCAGACGGGAGATGTAGTCCAGCACCGCGTCCTCGTGGTCGGCGGAGCAGGGGCCTATGACCAGCAGGAGCTTATCGCTTTCTCCCACGAAAATGCGGCGCAGCTCCTCGTCCCGCTCCTCCTTTATTTTTTCTATCTTTTCGCTGACGGGAAACTGCTCTTTAAGCTCCTTGGGTGTTGGCAGCTTCCGCAGAAATTCCATGTCCATTTTATCCATAATGACCTCAGTCTCCTTTGATTAATTTACAGCACAATTACTTTAGCACTTTGCGTCGCGAATGTAAATAGCAAAAATATACGAAAAAGCGTCTCTTGCGTCCCATGCTTCACCTGCTATTGACACATTGTAAAATCCACAGTAGTGTGAAATTGCGCGCAAAAATATAAGAACAGGAGGCATATACTTGCTGATATTTCGAAATTGGCAAATAGAATCCGAGGGGCTTTTAGGGCGGCAGTATGACCATCTTAGCCGGGAGATGCTGGTGACGGGTGCTCTGCCCTCCGGCTACGACTGGGCTATGCTGGTGCAGCTGGGTTCGGCCCTGGACATCATCACTCTGGCCCCCATGACCGGAGGCGTGGGAGCTGTTCTCAAGGCGGAGCAGCTGTCCAAAAGCGGCTTTTACAATCTCCAGCTCAGGGGCACGCAGGGTGAGGCGGTAAAGCACACAAACGTCATATCCGTGTATGTGCCCGGCTCCCTGTCCGGCGACGCAAAGTGGCCGGAGGTGCCCAGCGAGTTCAGCCAGATGGAGCAGCGTCTCCGGGAGCTGAACGAGCACCCCTCCATCCCCGGCGACAACGGCTTCTGGCTGGTCTGGGATGCGGACAAGCACGAATACGCGGAGAGCGCATTTCCCCTGCCGCCCCTGTCTGTAGGCCCTCCCGGCCCTCAGGGTGAAAAGGGCGAGACAGGTGCGCAAGGCCCCCAAGGAGAAACCGGCCCTCAGGGGCCTAAGGGCGACACAGGTGAGCGCGGCCCCACCGGCCCTCAGGGCATACCCGGCCCCGCCGGTCCCAAGGGAGACACGGGCGCCACGGGTGAAAAGGGCGATAAGGGTGACGCCTTTACATATGCCGACTTCACGCCAGAGCAGCTTGCGGCGCTTAAAGGAGAAAAGGGCGACAAGGGCGATACCGGCCCACAGGGAGCAACAGGCCCTCAGGGACCTCAGGGTGAGACTGGCCCCTCCGGACCGGCAGGAGCGGAGGGAGCACAGGGCATACCCGGAGCAGACGGCGCGCCCGGAGCAGACGGCGTATCCTGCACCCATTCATGGGATGGCACGGTATTGACTGTAACCAGCGCTTCCGGCACCTCGTCCGCCGACCTCAAAGGCCCCCAGGGCGAGACGGGCGCGCAAGGCCCCCAAGGAGAAACCGGCCCTCAGGGAGAAACCGGCCCCCAGGGTGAGACGGGCGAGACCGGACCGGCGGGACAGAGCGCTTTCGCCGCCGCGCAGGCCGGAGGATACACCGGAGCCGAGGCTGAATTTTACGCCGACCTGGCGGCCATGGACGGCATGGCGGCCTGGTTCGCGGCGCTGTAAGGAGGTACGCTTATGAGTATTGCAGCGGATAAAGCCCGCATCGAGGAGGCAAAGGCGGCCATAGCGGCGGCTATCGCCGAAAAAGGCGTGGACGTACCGGAGGGGACAAAGATAGACGGTATGGCGGAGCTGATTGCGGCGATTGAGGCGGGGGGCGGGGGAATTGAAACCGGCTCATTCTGTCTTGCAGAATTTAGGGTATTGTATCAGAATCAATATACAATAAGCCACTCATTGGGTGTAATTCCGAGCTACGTATTTGTGTGGTATGAAGATCTATTTTCTATTGCAGCCGGAAGAACTCCACACCAACTGTATTCTCTTTCGTGTTCTCCAACACGGTGCTTATGTCTCTATCAGTATTCCGGTACTTCATACTTAAATACTAGTTCTGAATCGATTGATTTTGACTGGTTAAAAAATCCGTCAACATATGGGGCACCAAGAATTAATATCGGTTCTGTAACCGAAACATCGTTTTCGATTGGCTCACCGCTTCTCCAGCCTGGCCTTGCCCCAGTAAATTACAGATGGGTGGTTGTGGCATGAGATACTACGCTCAATATTTCGATAATAAACTAATCGCCATCGGCACAGGCAACGGCGGCACGGAAATAACCGAAGCCGAGTACAAGGCCCTGCTGGCCGAAATCCGTGAAAAAGCGGCCCTGGTAGATAAGCTTTACAGCGGCGAAATCACCATTGACGCCGTACCCGCTGAATGGCGGGAGGAAATCCGGCGGCGGGCGGATGAGCGCCGGGAGCAGGACGCGTCTATGCAGGACGAGGAAATCAGCGGCGATGAGCTGCTGGCCATGATGGAGGAGGTGCTCTAAATGACAAGAGCGGAAGCACGGGCAATGGTTGACGCTATGGTGCGCCTGCGGGAGGACGCCACGGACAAGCAGGGCAGCGCGGCGGTGGAGCTGTACCCCACCCTCAAGGGTCAGGGCGCGCTTGTAAAGGCCGGGGCGCGCATCAACTGGAACGGAGCGCTGAAAAGGGCTGCCGCCGACCTGTGGGACACACCGGAGAACAGTCCGGAGGCAGCGCCGGAGCTGTGGGAGGACATAGCCTACCGGGAGGGCTTTCGTATCATCCCCGCGACCATCACGGCGGGACTGGCCTTTGACCTTGGCGAGCGCGGCTGGTGGGGCGGCCAGCTGTACGAGTCCCTGCTGACCGCAAACGTGAATACTCCGGAGGCATATCCGGACGGCTGGACGCGGATTGGAGGTGAGTAAAAATGTGCGCAGCGCCTTCGTGCTGTTCTTCTGCGGCAACAAGGTCCTGAGCCTGCTGGAAAACATCGGCCTCATGGGCATAGAGTCTCCGCCATGAAGGCCGAGGGCGCAGCGAAGAAATAAGAAAAGCCGCCCAATAAGGACGGCAATTGACAAAAAGTGCGGCAGCGTATAGAATATAACAGCTCTTGTTCTGCCCCAAATGCGCCAAGGTGCAGGGGTACGAGAGCAGGCGCTGCCATATACGGTAGGCGGTTGGCACTTCCCGCGAAGGGAGGTGACGCTTATGGTTACATACGAGGAGCTTTTTGCTTATTCGCTTGTACTGATAGGCTTTGCTGGTCTGATTATTCAGATTTGCAAAAGAAAATGACCGCCCTCTCGTCCAAAAGATTGCGGTCATTTCTTGACTTAAATTTTTTGGGCTAACCGCTTATCGGCAGCGCCTTTTTGTATATTCATTATACGACCGCCGTCCTGTTTTGTCAATGGGACGGTTTTTTTATTTATACAATATAAAAATAACCACACCAAATGGTGTGGTTATTTTTGGCGGAGAGAAAGGGATTCGAACCCTTGAGACGCTATTAACGCCTACACGATTTCCAATCGTGCGCCTTCGACCAGCTCAGCCATCTCTCCATGCAATCTGAAGGTCAACATTCAAACCGCGGCTGCGATATTCTGTTTTCCGAGTGCCAGATGATTATAGCAAAACAAAATTCGTTTGTCAATGCTAATTTTTCATTTTTCGCTGTTTATCCTGATTGTATTTGTCCTGTAGTAGTGGTATACTTATTTAATACAAACTTACATTTATTTCAAAGGAGCATTTATGAAAAACAACAAGTTCGCCTTCACGGCGGCAAAACTGCTCATAACCGCTCTGGTCGGCTTCATTTATTTTTATGTGGAGCTGCCCAGCCTGAATCTGCAGGACTATGAGTTTTACACCTTTATCTTTATCCTTAGCGCCGTGTACTGCCTGCTCAGCATAGTCACCGTTGGCGCCAGCCAGGTGGGCAACGTCTTCGAGTTCTTCCGCGTGCTGAAGAAGAACTGCGCCATTCCGGCCATACTCTGCGCGGTGCTTGTGGCCGTCATGGCCGTGGGCACGCTTATCTCCGCACCCATCTTCCGGGCCGGAGCATACAGCTCTCTGCTGAGCGTGGAGGACGGTGACTTCACCACCGACGTCAAGGAGATATCCTTCGACCAGATACCCATGCTGGACGCCGCCAGCGCGGAAAAACTGGGCGACCGCAAGCTGGGCGAGCTCTCCGACATGGTGTCTCAGTTTGAAGTGGCTGACAACTACTCCCAAATAAACTATCATGGACGCCCCGTGCGGGTCACTCCCCTCATCTACGGCGACCTGATAAAATGGTTCAACAACCGCTCCGAGGGTCTGCCCGCCTATCTGGTAATAGACATGGTAAATCAGAGCGTGGATGTGGTGCGGCTGGAGGAGGGCATGAAGTACTCTACCAATGAACACTTCGGACGCAATCTCTACCGCCATCTGCGCTTCAACTACCCCACCTATATGTTCTACGGCGCCAGCTTTGAGGTGAACGAGGAGGGCGTGCCCTACTGGGTCTGCCCCCGCATGGTAAAGCGTATAGGACTCTTCGGCGGCCGCGATATAGACGGCGCCGTGCTGGTGAACGCCGTCACCGGCGAGAGCACATATTACGACTCCGCCGACATCCCCAGCTGGGTGGACAGGGTGTTCTTCGCCGAGCTCATAATGCAGCAGTACGACTACCGCGGACTGTACCAGGGCGGCTTCATAAACTCCATCCTTGGTCAGAAGGGCGTCACCGTCACCACCGACGGCTATAACTATCTGGCCATAAATGACGATGTGTATATGTATACCGGCATAACCTCCGTGGGCAGCGACCAGTCCAACGTGGGCTTCATACTCACAAACCAGCGCACCAAGGAGACAAAATACTATCCCGGCGCGGGCGCCACCGAGCACTCCGCCATGGGCAGCGCCGAGGGCGAGGTGCAGAACCTCAAATATGTGGCCACCTTCCCCCTGCTGCTGAACATCTCCGACCAGCCCACCTATTTCATGGCTCTCAAGGACGCCGCCGGTCTGGTCAAGATGTACGCCATGGTAAACGTACAGCAGTACCAAATAGTGGCCGTGGGCAACTCCGTGGCCGAGTGCGAGGCAAACTATGTGAAGATGCTCACCGAGGGCAATCTGGTGGAGCCGGACCAGGTGGAATCCAGCAAGGTCACCGGCGTCATAGACGATATACGCTCCGCCGTCATAGAGGGCAACACCCGCTACTTCATAAGCCTAAGGGGCAATGACAGCTACTATGTGATATCCGCCGCGGACAATCCCATTGCGGCAATACTGGATATAGGCGACGAGGTGAGCATAAACAGCTCCTCCCAGGAGGGCGAGCTCATAAGCGCATATTCAATTGAGAGAAAATAAGCATAAAAAATTGGTGTCCGAATCGGACACCAATTTTTTATTATTCATTTTACAAGCGCTTCCGCCAGCTCGGCCAGCTTTTCCTCGTCGGCGGGCTTCATGGTGCTCTTTATGCTCACCATAGGCTCGACTATCTCTATGTTCTTCATCTCCTCAAAATAAGCCCGGGTGAGCTTGCCCGCGGAGAGGGCCCAGGAGCCGTTTTCGATGATGCCGGCCCGGCGGCTGCGCCATGTCTTTATTTTCAGGTGATACAGGAAGTCCTCTACCACGGGGAAGAGGTTTCCGTCATAGGTTGGGCTGGCCACAACCAGAGTGTCGTAGCGGAAGGCGTCCTCTATGGCCTCGGCCATGTCGCAGCGGGCAAGGTCAGCCAGTACCACCTTCTTCGCGCCCTTTTCCTCCAGCATTTCGGCAAAGCGGCGCACAGCGGCGGCGGTGTTGCCGTGGATGGAGGCGTAGGCCACCAGTACGCCCTTGTCCTCGGGAGCGTAGCTGCTCCAGGTCTGGTACTTGCCCATGTAATACTCCAGATTCTCGCTGAGCACGGGGCCGTGGAGGGGGCATATCATGCGGATGTCCAGGGCGGCGGCCTTTTTCAGCAGGGCCTGCACCTGGGCGCCATATTTGCCCACTATGTTGAAATAGTATCTCCGCGCCTCGCAGGCCCAGTCCTCCTCGGCGTCCAGAGCGCCGAACTTGCCGAAGCCGTCGGCGGAGAAGAGTATCTTGTCCTCGCTGTCGTAGGCCACCATGACCTCGGGCCAGTGCACCATGGGCGCCATGACGAAGGTGAGGCTGCGTCCGCCCAGGTCCAGGGTGTCGCCCTCTTTCACGGCGATAACGCGGCTCATATCCAGCTCGAAGAACTGGGGCAGCATGGCGACCGCCTTTGCGCTGGCAACTATTTTTGCGTTGGGATATTTCTCCGCAAAGCTCTGGATATTGCCCGCGTGGTCAGGCTCAAGGTGCAGGGACACCAGGTAGTCAGGCTCTCTGCCCTCAAGGGCTTTTTCAAGATTTGCAAACCACTCCGCGGTGCCGCGCTTATCCACCGTGTCCATAACGGCGATCTTTTCATCCAGTATCACATATGAATTGTAGGATATTCCGTTAGGGATGCGGTACTGGCTCTCAAAGAGGTCCAGGGTCTTGTCGTCAACGCCTATATAGCGGACGGAATCGGTGAGCTTAATTTCTTTCATGCTATCACTCCATATATGTAAAGTATTATTTTGTCCACATTATTTTATCACAAATTATTCCCATGACAAGCTAAAAATATTAAAAGCGCCACGATACGGGCGCTTTTGGTCAATTGTTCTTTATGTACTTCCTTGTATATGGGCAGAACACGAAGCATTTGCCGCAGATGAACATTCCCACGCCCAGTATCTCCTGATTGCGTGCGGAGGTGCCGTCGGCGCATTTTGCGTAGTCAAACATCTCGGCCCTGTCTATGCCCTTCTCCCAGGTCACGCCCTTGAGAGCCTCGTAGGGGCAGACGTCCCGGCACTTTGTGCACGCTCCGCAGCGAGATTCAAACATAGGCTCAGCCGCGGGCAGGGGCGCGTCAGTGAGCAGGGTGGACAGGCGCACGGCGCCGCCGTACTCCGGCGTGACCAGCAGGCAGCTCTTGCCTATCCAGCCCAGACCGGCACGGACCGCCGCGGACTTGTGTGGGAAGGCCGTACGCTGGCCCTCAAGGCGCTGAACCTTGTCCGTGGTGTGCTCCCGCACTCCGTAGCCCTTTGAGCGCAGGAACTCCCCTCCGGCTCTGGTTATTTTATCCAGCAGAGCATTTGTGTCGTTATACCACCGGCGGTACTCCTGGGTGGGGTCCTGTTCAATGCTCCTCACCATGTCCGCCGGCATGGGCACGGCTATGCTCACGCAGGTACGCAGTCCGTCGGTGACCAGGTCGGACACGTCGCCGTAGCCCACCAGCACCGCGCCGTTATCTTCCAGAACTTTACGCAGCTGTTCTCCCAACTCGTTCATTATCCCCATCCTCCTTTATTTTCTGCGGCCCGGGCCGCCCTCGGTTTTTCCTTTATAGTATATACCCAGGAGTATACCCGATACCGTAAGCGCGCTGCCCACACCCAGCAGAAGCTGCAGGGCCGAAACTGTCCAGGCCGGTAAATTCTCCACTACGTCCATATTTGCGGAAATATAGCTCAGAGCTATATATACCAGCAGTACCAGAGCCAGGCCTATGTATGAGGTCCGGCGGCAGAGACGCAAACGGCCTATCATTTTGTCTTTCATGCACTTCACCTCTTTATTATAAGTATAGCACGCCCGCCGCCGAAAGGCAATCACATACACAGAGCGCATAAAAATGCGCATAAATAGCCAATATATGCATCTAATTTGAATTTTTATATAGTGCAGACTACAAAAATGCGGAATATTCCTGAAAAAGGCTTGCATATTGCAATATAGCGTATTATAATTTATCCAGTCGTTCCGAATGGGACGGCAATCATATTTTAATTTGGAGTGACAAAAATGAAAAAGATTACAAAGGCTCTCAGCCTTATCCTCGCACTTGTCATGCTGATGGCTCTTGCAGCCTGCGGCGGCGACAGCGCCCCCGAGTCTACCGCCCCCGAAAGCAGCGCTCCCGAGTCTACCGCTCCGGAAAGCAGCGCTCCCGATGTTGAGGCTCCCGAGGCTTCCTTCACCACCATCGAAGAGGGCAAGCTCATCATGTCCACCAACGCGGCCTTCCCTCCCTATGAGATGACCGACGACAGCGGCAAGGTCATCGGTATCGACGCTGAGATCGCAGCAGCCATCGCCGATAAGCTGGGTCTGGAGCTGGTTATCGACGACATTGACTTCGACGCAGCCCTCATGGCCGTGCAGAACGGCAAGTCCGACATTGTTATGGCAGGTGTTTCCGTTAGCGAGGAGCGTCTGGCCGTTATGGACTTCTCCGACACCTACGCCACCGGCGTTCAGGTCGTTATTGTCAAGGAAGGCAGCGACGTCACCATTGACAATCTGGGCGAGAAGCAGATAGGCACCCAGCGCGGCACCACCGGCAACATCTACTGCACCGACGATTACGGCGAGGATCACGTCATCGCCTACGACAACGGCATTACCGCCGTGCAGGCCCTTATGAACGGTCAGATTGACTGCGTGGTCATCGACAGCGCTCCCGCAGAGGAGTTTGTTTCCGCCAACTCCGGCCTCTCCATTCTGGAGACCGAGTACGTCACCGAGGATTACGCCATTGGCTTTGCCAAGGGCAACACCGCTCTCGTTGAGGCTGTGAACGGCGCTCTGGAAGAGCTCATTGCCGACGGAACCGTGCAGTCCATTCTGGATAAGTACATCACCGCCGAGTAAATTATCCCACACCCACCTATGAATCAATAGGGCGGCTCCTTGCTGCCCTATTTTTTCCATTTTTACATCCACGAAAGGAGACTCCGCATGGAGCAGCTTTTTACGCAGCTTTCCGCCATTCCCGCCGCTGAGCTGACGTTCTGGCAGGACTTCTTCCTTAAATTCTACCGCGCCTTCATTCAGGAGGACCGCTGGACCCAGTATCTGGGCGGAGTAGGCACCACCCTTTACGCCACCGCTCTGGCCCTTATTATGGGTCTCATTCTCGGTGTGCTGGTGGCCGTTATACGCACCGCTCACGACCAGCAGCGCCCCGGCCACAGGAACATGGTTCTGGGCTTTTTCAATCTTATATCCAAAATTTATGTTACTGTTATACGCGGCACTCCCATGATGCTCCAGCTGATGATATGGATGTTCGTGGTGTTCACCTGGAGCCGCAACGGCACAGCCGTAGGTATCTTTGGTCTGGGCATCAACTCCGGCGCCTATGTGTCCGAGATAGTCCGCGGCGGTCTCATGTCCGTGGACGGAGGCCAGAATGAGGCCGGGCGCAGCCTGGGTCTTGGCTACATAGATACCATGCGCTTCATCATTATTCCCCAGGCAATCAAGGCCATACTCCCCTCTCTGGGCAACGAGTTCATAGTCCTGCTGAAGGACACCTCCCTGCTGACCGTAATAGGCGGCAAGGAGCTGCTGTATTTTGCCCGCGGCATTACCACCCGTACTTACGAGCAGATGTTCCCTCTTGTGGGCGCAGCCTGCATATACCTTGTACTCGTAATGATATTCACCTGGCTGCTCAACAAGCTGGAAAGGAGGCTGCGTCAAAGTGATATACGTTAACGACCTCACCAAATCCTTCGGAGACCATGATGTTCTGAAAGGCATAACCGAGCATATAGCCCCCGGCGAAAAGGTGGTCGTCATAGGCCCCTCCGGCTCCGGCAAGAGCACTTTCCTGCGCTGCCTGAATCTGCTGGAGACTCCCACCGGCGGCACCATCACCTTTGACGGCGAGGATATCACCGACCCCAAAATAAAAATAGACCTTGTCCGCCGCAAGATGGGCATGGTGTTCCAGCACTTCAACCTCTTTCCCAACATGACCATACGCAAAAACATCACCCTCGCCCCTGTGCGCACCGGCCTCATGAAGCAGGCCGAGGCCGACGAGGAGGCCATGCGGCTGCTCAGGCGCGTGGGTCTGGAGGACAAGGCCGACGCCTATCCCGCACAGATCTCCGGCGGTCAGAAGCAGCGCATAGCCATAGTCCGCGCCCTGGCCATGAAGCCCAAGCTCATGCTCTTTGACGAGCCCACCAGCGCCCTTGACCCAGAGATGGTGGGCGAGGTGCTCTCTGTTATGAAGGAGCTGGCCGACGACGGCATGACCATGGTGGTCGTCACCCACGAGATGGGCTTTGCCCGCGAGGTGGCCACCCGCGTCCTCTTTATGGACGAGGGCATAATCATGGAGCAGAACACCCCTCAGGAGATATTCACCAATCCCCAGAGCGAGCGCCTCAAGTCCTTCCTGGCGAAGGTGCTGTAAGTTATACTGACTATTCTGAAACCGATTTCCTGAGTGAGATCGGTTTCAGACTTCGCTAAACCTTTCCTCCCCTAACAGGGGAGGTGCCCGCCGCAGCGGGTGGAAGGGTTTAATCTTCCATATTTGCTTAAAGCTAATTCTGAACATTGTAGGGGCGCGCATTGCGCGCCCGCGATATCAGCAAAGAGAACGGGGCGCAGCCTGCGGGCTGCGTAGTGCGACCCCATTTCTTTTAGAAAGAAAAGGTGTCGCCCGCCAAAGAAACCAACCGTTCGCCATGGGCCATTCGCGAGCTAAAGCTCACTCATTCAAATGGCGAAGTGGGAGTGCCACTTAGTCGCGCCTGAGTCGGTGGAATTGGGCAGTAGATTTCAGCATTAAGCTCACCTGACAGCGCTGCACCCAGACGCAGGCCAGGGCTTACAGCCACCGCTGCACGAGCGCGTTGTGCGCGTCGGCGAGGCCCAAAAGAGTACACGATTTAGGCAAGTTCTTTGGGAAGTCTGAAACCCGTTTCTTCAAAGAAATGGGTTTCAGAACCCGACCCCGCAGTACAAACCGATCTCACCGCCGCACCCGGGCGCATAAGTACACGCCAACCGCACTGCGCGCCCCTACTTGTCTCCCCTGTTAGGGGAGGAAAAGATTTTCCATACACACAGAAACGGAGTTTGCACACTTGAGTTTATTTGAGCTTTTCATCATCGCCGTGGGCCTGTCCATGGATGCCTTTGCGGTATCTATATGCAAGGGCCTGTCCGTATCCAGAGCCGAACCCAGGCATTGCCTCACGGCCGGCGCTTATTTCGGCATCTTTCAGGCGGGTATGCCGCTCATAGGCTATTTCCTCGGAATTCAGTTCCAGAGCCTTATTACCAACATCGACCACTGGATAGCCTTTGTGCTGCTGGCTCTGATAGGTGCAAGCATGATAAAGGAGTCCCGGGAGGAGGCCGAGAGCGAGAGCGCCGACTTCTCCCCCACAGCCATGCTCCCCCTGGCTGTGGCCACCAGTATAGACGCTCTGGCCGTTGGCGTGACCTTTGCCTTCCTCAGCGTGCCCATAGTCCCGGCTGTGAGCTTCATAGGCGTTATCACCTTCCTGCTCTCCGCCCTGGGAGTATACATCGGCAACATAGTAGGCGGAAAGTTCAAATCCCGCGCCGAGCTTTTCGGCGGTCTGGTGCTCATAGCCATGGGCACAAAGATACTCCTCGAACATCTGGGAATCATAGCCTGAATAAAAAAGGACGCTCATGTGAGCGTCCTTTTTTATATTTTAAATATTTAAACTCAGTACTTGCCGTAGGTAAGGGTGGTGTCGAACATGGCGTGGAGGTTCTCCTTGGGGCACCTGTCTATGACTATGGAGGTGTCCATTATGAAGCCGCCGCCGGGGGCGCAGGTATCCAGGAGGCGCTTGGTCTCGTCGGCCACATTCTCGGGCTTGCTGTACATGAGCGTGGCGGTGGGGAGGTTGCCGCAGATGCAGGCCACCTGGCCCACGGTCTCCTTGGCGCGCTTCATGTCCACCTTCTCGAACATATAGACCACCTTGCCCTTGGGCACATCGCACAGCTGCTCCAGACGGGTGTTGTAGTTGCCCTCGCAGAACACATATGGAGTCAGTCCGGCCTCGATACCGGCCATCATAAGCTTCTTCAGGCCGGGCCAGTAGAACTTGGCGTAATCAGCCGGGCTCATAAACTCGTCCACGCCGCCGTGCAGAGGAATGAACAGGTACTTGTGTCCCATGGCGATAAGCCCGTTCAGAGTGGTGCGCAGGCACAGCTCGGTCATTACATCTATGGCCTCCAGCAGCTCGTCCGGATACTGCAGAACATCCATTACGCAGTTTATCATACCGCGGAAGTTGTCGGACAGCAAATCGAAGGGGCAGGTGCCGCCCAGGGTGACGGCCATGGGCACGCCCTCTTCCTCAGCCGCCGCGTAGAAGGCGGCGTTGCCCGCCAGATAGTTCTTGGAGTGCTCGGCGGCTCTCTGGAGAGAGTCTATAGCCAGGCGCACCTCCGGGTCGTCAAAGGCGGAGACGCCTGCAAATATAGCCATTTCGCACAGGTTCTGGAAATTCAGCTTGGAGAGACCGGCCAGATTTCTGTAGCGCCGGGGAAGCCATTTGGTCAGGATGAAGTTAGTGGGGTCAAGGCAGAACTCCTTGTACTCGTCTGCAAACATGAATTCGCCGTCCAAAATTTGGAAAGGCTCGTTCAGACCCAGGCCGTGCTTGGCTCCGGGCCAGCGCATGAATGCACAATCCAGAGCTTCCAGAGAGTGCATATCGTAGTGGGCGGGACCCCAAACGGCATCTGGCTGGAATTCACGGATGTACTGGCGCAGGCCGGGGATGATGTTATGTACGTCGGAGAGGGTGGCATAGGTGGGTATACCGTAGGCAGTAGCATAGAAAAAGTTCATTTTGGGGGCAATGGGTACGCGGTCTGGTGTGTTCAGGCTGACGGCAGCCTGCATACGGTTTTGTCTCTCAACAAAAAGTTCCTGTTTGGTAGCCATAATTTATCCTCCTTAAATTCGCCCTTTGTGCCTATTGCATAAAATATTGTGCCTGTATAAAAATTATACCGCTGTTTTATACAAACTTCAATAGGTCCTTTAATACAAAAAAATCCAGATTTATTGGGCAAAGTAGGCAGAAGAATATTGTTTACAGGCTTTTTCTTATATTAAGACGGAACTCATGCTCCGAGAACATAAGCAGAAACCCCAGAACAAGCGGGATGCATGGCATAAGCACAGTACGGTTGCCCATGCGCGGCGCAAGGAATCCGCTGCACACGGCGCCCAGAACAAAGGAGCCTATGGTCAGATAATACACATAAGCGCCCGGCTTGCCCTTTTTGAACATACGGTTGTATATTAGCTCAGAGGCGCTGCGCAGATTGCCGGTGCACATGGTGGTGGCGCAATTTTTGCCTCTGAATTTGCGGAAAGTCTCCAGCTGTATGGCGCTGATATAGGACACCAGCAGACACACGGCCAGGTCATAATCATTGGGTGTGAAGGCGACGGCAAGGAGTATGGCGCACTCTATCAGCAGGCCCCACTGGCGCCAGTGCAGACGCAGGCGCGTATCCAGCAGAGTGAGCAGCTCAGCCGTGAATATGCCCGTTGAAAAAGCGATGACAGACAGAATATAGTAAAACACCCGATGGAAGTCGCCCTGTGCGGCGCATATACCCAAAGTAACCAGGTTTCCCGTCTGGGCTGTGGCAAACATTCCGCCGCGGCAGAGAAAGGTATACGCGTCCAGCATGCCTCCGGCCAGCGCAAGGAGTATGGCCAGATAAATGGATTGAGACATCTGTCTCTTCTCAGTCATAAAACTTCTCCTCAAAAAAAGGACGCCGCTTAACGCGGCGTCCCTGCTTTTAAAAACTTCGCGAGTGAAAAAACTTAGGCCTTGGGGCCGGCTTCCACAACTTCCTTGGGCATATGAGTGTACTTCTTGAAGTTCTCATTGAAGGAAGCAGCCAGCTTCTTGGCGGTCTCGGCATAGGCGGCCTTGTCTTCCCAGGTCTTCTCAGGGATCATGATCTCGTCGGGGACATTGGGGCAGGTGGTGGGCACGGAAACGCCGAAATAGGGATCGGTCACGAACTCAGAGTTCTCCAGCTCGCCGTTCAGAGCGGCGGTGATCATGGCGCGGGTATAGGCCAGCTTCATGCGCTTGCCGGTGCCGTTCCAGCCGGTGTTGACCAGGTAGACGTGGGCGCCGGACTTCTCGACCTTCTCGCTGAGCATCTCAGCATAGATGGAGGGATCCAGGGGCAGGAAGGGAGCGCCGAAGCAGGTGGAGAAGGTGGGCACGGGAGAGGTGATGCCGCGCTCGGTTCCGGCCAGCTTGGAGGTAAAGCCGGACACGAAGTAGTACATGGCCTGGTTCTTATCCAGTCTGGAGATGGGAGGCAGGACGCCGTAAGCATCGGCAGTCAGGAAAATAACGGTCTTGGGAGCGCCGCCGACGCCGGGGATGGCGGAGTTGGGGATGAAGTCAACGGGATAGCCCACGCGGGTGTTCTCGGTGAGGCTGCCGTCGGTGTAGTCGGGCTCGCGGGTCTCGGGATCGAGGACCACGTTCTCCACCAGAGCGCCGAAGCGGATGGCGTTGAATATCTCTGGCTCCTTCTCGGCAGACAGGTCGATGCACTTGGCATAGCAGCCGCCCTCGAAGTTGAAGATGGAATCGTCGGACCAGCCGTGCTCGTCGTCACCGATGAGCTTGCGGTTGGGGTCGGCGGACAGGGTGGTCTTGCCGGTGCCGGACAGACCGAAGAAAACAGCGGTGTCGCCGGCCTCGCCGATGTTGGCGGAGCAGTGCATGGGGAACACGCCCTCCTTGGGGAGGATGTAGTTCATTACGGAGAACACGCTCTTCTTAATCTCGCCGGCATACTGGCTGCCTGCAATGAGGACAAGCTTCTTCTCGTAGTCGACAAGGATAGCGGCCTCGGAGTGAACGCCATCACGCTCGGGGATGCACTTAAAGCCGGGAGCGGCGATGAGGGTGAAATCAGCCTCGAAGTTGTCCAGCTCGCCCTCTTCGGGACGGAGGAGCAGCTGATGGATGAACAGGTTCTCGCTGGCCAGCTCGTTTACGATGCGGAAGCCCTTGCGATACTTGTGGTCGGCTCCGGCAAAACCGTCGAAGATGAAGATCTCGCGGCCCTGCAGATAGGCGACCATCTTCTCATAGATGGCGTCGAACTTTTCCTGAGTGATGGGAACGTTTACCTTGCCCCAGGCAATCTCGTTGTGCACACCCTCGGAATCCACAATAAACTTATCGTCAGGGCTGCGGCCGGTGTACTTGCCGGTGTTGACGCACAGAGCGCCGGAGGGCATCAGGACGCCCTCGCCGCGGCGGAGCGCATGCTCAGTCAGCTTTGCGGGGCAGAGATTACGATAAACTGCGCTGGGGTTGATGATACCCAGCTTCTCAAGACCAAAAGTCTCCATTGGATTTTTCCTCCTAAAATACATTTTAGTTTAATTGTATCTTGATAGTCCAAATTATAACAAACACCGCGGTATAATTCCAGTCTATTTTTAACAGAAAACAAAATTTATACAAAAAAGACCGTAATTCAGCAAAAATGCATGGGATAATTACACTATTTGCCCAAAACAAATTCTATGGCGCATAATCGTTTTTTATACATCCGGCACAGGTGAAAGCATGTGCATAATTTTCACCTTTCAGCGGAGATTTTTTCATGCAAATGCAGAACCAGACAGGACGTCGGCCAGAGCGGCAAACTCCGGTATGCCCAGAACCTCTCCCCTCACCCGGGCGTCCAGGCCGCAGGAGGCGACGCAGCTTTCTATCTCCGCCTTGCTCATGCCGCCCAGAGCGGGCTGCAGGGCGTTCACCAGGGTCTTGCGGCGCTGGTTGAAGGCCGCGCGCACCAGCCGGAACATAAGCTGCTCGTCCTTCACCCGGGCGGGAGGTTCGCTGCGGCGGCTGAGGCGTATCACGCTGCTGGTGACCTTGGGCTGGGGGATGAAGCAGCCGGGGGACACGTCGAAAAGTATCTCCGGCTCCATGTACCACTGTGTAAACAGGGTAAAAGCGCCGTAATCGGCTGTGCCGGGCTTCGCGCACAGGCGGCGGGCCACCTCACGCTGTATCATAACGGTAATGGTATCCAGCTTTTCACAGCCGTAGAGCTTGGACAGCACGGGGGTGGTGATGTTGTAGGGCAGGTTTGCGCAGGCCACGCAGCGTCTTTCGCCGAAGCGCTCCGTCAGCAGCTTTGCGAGGTCCTGCTCCATGGCGTCGCCGAAGAGTATCTCCACATTGGGACAGCCGGCCATGGTCTCGGCCAGCACGGGGCGCAGGGCCTCGTCCACCTCCAGAGAGAGGACGTTTCCCGCCGCATATGAGAGCTGCTGGGTGAGGCAGCCTATGCCGGGGCCTATCTCCAGCACGGCTGTGTCCTTGTCCGCCGTGCACTCGGAGGCAATGCGCTCGGGCACCCATGAGGCCGTGAGGAAGTTCTGGCCTTTGGATTTTGAAAAGCGGAAGCCATTGCGGCCCAGCACGTCTTTTATTACGGATAGATTTGTCAGTTCCATTGGAGCACCTTCTCAAAGGCCAGCCGGAGCTGGCCGTCCTCCACGCCGCCCACAAGACGGATGGCGCCGCACTCCTCAAAGCCGCATTTGCCCAGGAGCTTACGCATGGGCCTGTTGCCCGGGTGGGTGTCTATGCGCAGACTGCCCCGGCCCCAGCCCAGGCACAGGTCGCCCGCCAGCTCAAACATTTGAGAGGCCACGCCGCTGCCCCGGCAATCGGCGGATACCGCCACCCGGTGGACGGCCACATAGTCGCCGGCTGTTTTCCAGGCGCCGTCTATATGCTCATAGCCCGGGTCCGGCTCCGGCACCACGGCCATGACGGAGACGATTTTACCGTCCTCCTCAAAGACCCAGCACCAGCCCTTTTCTATATCATTCGCGTAGTCGCTTTCGGCAGGATAGCCGGTCTGCCACTGGTCCAGGCCCTGGCTTTTCAGAAAGGCCCTTGCGGACTCCGCAACGGCCATGATTTCCGGCAGGTCGGCCGCCATGCCCCGGCGGTAATCGAATACCCGCTTTTTCGGTTCACGGCGCTGACGGATATTCTCCAGCAAACGCCTGTCCTCCTTGGAGCTGAGGTCCAGCTTCTCAAACATATCAGGGCGCTTGTCCATTGTGCGCTCTATGCTCTTTTCACGGCGCCATACGCGCACGTTCTCGTGGTTGCCGGACAGGAGCACCGGCGGCACGGCGCGGCCCTCCCACACCTCGGGCCGGGTGTACTGGGGGTACTCCAGCAGGCCGTCCCAATGGCTCTCGCCGGTAAAACACTCCTCGTCGGCCAGGACGCCGGGCACCATGCGGCACACGCTGTCGGCCACGGCCATGGCGGCTATCTCGCCGCCGGTTAGAACGAAATCTCCAAGAGACAGCTCCTCGTCCACGCACTCCTCTATGAAGCGCTCGTCTATTCCCTCGTAGTGGCCGCAGACCAGCACCAGATGGTCGTAATTGTCCTTGAGCCGCCGCGCCTCCGTCTGGGTATAGGGTCTGCCCTGGGGGGACAGGTATATGACCCGTCTTTTGCGCTCACCCGCCTGGGCGGTGATATGCTCCAGACAGGACTTGAGAGGCTGGGCCATCATAACGCAGCCCCAGCCGCCGCCGTAGGGATAATCGTCCACCTGGCACTGCTTGTTCTCGGTGAAATCCCGTATCTGCACGGCGTTTATTTCAATTATTCCCTTTTTCGCCGCCCGGCCTATTATGCTCTCGCCCAGTACGTGGGACACGGAGTCGGGAAAAAGGGTCATTATATCTATGCGCATACCGGACATCTCACAGTCCCTCCATCATGCGCACGGTGATAACTCCGGCCACAACGTCGGTGTTCAGTATAAAGGCGGGCACGGCGGGGATGAGCATCTCCCTGTCCGGGGCCTGCACCACATAGACGTCGCTGCCGGGCAGGTTCAGAACCTCTTTGAGCTGTCCCACGGTATTTCCGTCCTCGTCCACTACCTGCGCGCCCAGGATATCCTGGATGAAGTAGCCGTCCTCGGACAGCTCGGCGTCGTCACGGTTTATGAACACGGTCTTGCCCTTCAGGCGCATGGCGGCGTTCACATCCTCCACGCCCTCCAGAGCGGCAATTACGCAGCCCTTGTGCACACGGCTGTGCTGCACCTTTACAGGCGCTCCGTCAATATAAAAACGCGCAAAATCCAGCAGAAACTCGGGCGAATCCGCCCAGGGCTGAATCTTCACTTCACCGCGCACACCGTGGGTGTTCACGACCCGCCCGGTCTCGAGATATTGCTTTTTTTCTGCCATGGTTTTACCTCCGGTAATATGCTTACATACCAAAAATCCCCGAGCTGTGCTCGGGGAAGGGCGAAACGCCCCGGCCGGGGGAGTTTTCTCCCCCGGCAGCTTTTTCAGTCCATTATTTCAACGGACACTTTTTTGCCCTTTCGCTGGGCTACAGCCTTCATAAGAATACGGATCTCTTTGACGATCCGACCCTGACGGCCTATGACCTTGCCCATATCACCATCGGCAACGCGCACTTCAAAGACGGTCTCCGAATCGGCCTCGCGCTCAGTCACAGATACCTCGTCGGGATTATCTACCAGGTTCTGCACGATGTAGGTCAAGAGTTCTTTCATGCCGGTTGCTTCTCCTTAGATGGCTTCCGCCTTTTTGAGCAGTGCTCTGGCAGTATCGGTGGGCTGAGCGCCGTTGGAAATCCAGTACTTGACGCGCTCTGCGTCTACGGTAACAGCGTTGCCGGCCTGAGGATCGTAGGTGCCGATCTCCTCGATGAATCTGCCGTCGCGGGCGTTGCGGGAATCCGCCACGATGATGCGGTAGTAGGGGTTCTTCTTGGCGCCCATTCTGCGAAGTCTGATTTTGACCATGTATATTCACCTCCGTTAAATTTTATCTATATAGTCGGGCCTTTTACGGCCGAACTGTCTGCGAGTTTAGAAGCCGAAGAGGCCCTTGCCGCCTCTGGCAAGACGCTTCATCTTCTTTGCGCCGCCGGACATCTGCTTCATCATGGTCTGAGCCATCTCGAACTGCTTGAGCAGCCGGTTCACCTCCACCACCGAGGTGCCGCTGCCCGCCGCGATGCGCTTTTTGCGGCTGGAACCCAGCACGGAGGGATTTTCCCGCTCGTACATGGTCATGGAGAGGATGATGGCCTCGGTATGCGCCAGAGCCTTCTCGTCTATCTGAGCGCCCTGGAGCGCCTTTGCGTCCATGCCGGGTATCATTCCGGCTATATCCTGCAGCGAGCCCATGGATTTCATGGAGACCATCTGGTCGTAGTAGTCGCTGAGAGTAAACTTGTTCTTTTTTATCTTCTCGGCCAGCTCCTGAGCCTTTTTCTCATCAAAGCTCTGCTCGGCCTTTTCAATTAGGGTGAGCACGTCGCCCATGCCCAGTATGCGGGAGGCCATGCGGTCCGGGTGGAAAACCTCGATCTGGTCCAGCTTTTCGCCCATGCCGGCGAACTTGATAGGCTTGCCGGTGACGGCCTTTACGGAGAGGGCCGCGCCGCCTCTGGCGTCGCCGTCCAGCTTGGTGAGCATTATGCCGTCCACGCCCAGGGCCTGGTCGAAAGCGGAGGCGGCGTTCACCGCGTCCTGACCGGTCATAGCGTCTATCACCAGCATTATTTCGGCCGGCTCAACAGCGGCCTTTATGGCCTTCAGCTCATCCATAAGCGCCTCGTCCACATGCAGGCGGCCGGCGGTGTCCAGAAACACCATGTCGTTGCCGTGGCGCTTGGCGTGCTCAACGGCGGCCTTGGCTATGTCCACAGGGTTTGCCGTGCCCATCTGGAACACGGGCAGCTCAAGCTGCGCGCCCACGGTCTCCAGCTGCTTAATGGCGGCGGGACGGTAGATGTCGCAGGCGGCCAGCAGAGGACGCTTGCCCTGCTTACGCATGAGGGCGGCCAGCTTTGCGCCGTTGGTGGTCTTACCGGCGCCCTGAAGGCCTACCAGCATAACCACGCTGGGGGATTTGGATGAAATATTTATCTTGGTGCTCTCGCTGCCCATGAGGGCGCAGAGCTCCTCGTTGACTATCTTGATAACCATCTGGGCGGGAGTGAGGCTCTCCAGCACCTCGGCGCCGTTCGCGCGCTCCGAGACATTTTTTACAAAGTCACGGACGACCTTGTAGCTGACATCTGCCTCAAGCAGGGCTATGCGCACCTCGCGCATGGCCTCCTTTATATCGCTCTCGCTCAGGCGGCCCTTGCCGCGGAGCCGCTTGAATGTGGCGTTAAGTTTTTCGGACAGAGATTCAAATGCCATATCCTGCCGCTCCTTTCTGTAGGGAAAAATCATTCCTGCCTGAGAGCCTCAAGCTTTGCCAGAGCCTCGCTGAGCAGTTCGGCATTTCCGCCGTTCTGTACGCGCCGGATGAGATTCTCTATCTCATCCACCTGGACCCGCAGGCGCTGAAAGCGCTCCACCAGACCGGTCTTTTCCTCCGTGTCCGTCAGTATTCTGTCGGCCCGGCGGATAATATCCCACACGCCCTGGCGGGATATGCCGGACTGCTCGGCGATTTCCCCGAGAGACAGGTCCTCGTTATAGTGCAGGTCGTAGTATTCGCGCTGCTTATCGGTGAGCAAATCGCCGTAGAAATCGAAGAGCATCGAGCGGCGCAGAGTATTGTCCTCCATATGCCCACCTCCATGTGTGAAAGCAATCTACTTTACAAGCTGGAATTATACACTTTCCGCAGGCGGCTGTCAAGGTTTTTTTCTTGAAAGCGGCAAAAAGTATATTTTGCCTGAAACAGGGAAAAATTCATAGCAAGCTTTGTAGAGCTTTTGGAGGCTGATACCATGGATAACAATAACAACACCAATTTTTATATAGAAACCTCCGCTCTGGGAGAATACGCCAGGCGCATGGCTGGCAGCTATTCTGATACGGCGCACATTTCCGGACGGGATATCTGTTCCGCCATACGACGTGACCTGCGGCGTCTGCAGGCTCTCTCCAACTGTGACAGTCCTCCGCCCGGCAGCGCTATGGAGTGGCTGACCGACAACTGGTATCTGGCCCGGCGCGAGGCTCTGTCCGCCGCGGGCGCTTTCAGATTCTGCGGAAAGCTCCCGGCCAGCCGTGACCAGGCTCTTATCCGGCTGGCCGCCGACGACCTGCTCCGTGCCGGTGACGGGCAGATTACTCAGGAGCGCATAGCCGTGTTTCTGGAAGCCTGGCAGACGCGCCGTGTGCTGCCCAGGCTGGAGCTGGATCTGTTCATCCCCGCGCTTAAAGCCGCCGCAGTATCCGCCCTGGCTCAGGGCGGAGAGGAGCTGAACCCGGAGCGTGCCGGCAGGCTGTTCACTACCCTGCGTTTTCTGGGCAGCCACGACCTGAGCCGGTGCATAGACTCCCTGGACCTGACGGAGCGCGCTCTCATGGCGGAGAGCGCCGGTGTATATCCCCGCATGACGGAGCGCACAAGGGACAGCTATCGCCGCAGGATGGCCGCTCTGGCAAAAAAGCAGCGGCTGCCCGAGCATATGGCCGCCCGACGCCTGCTGCGCCGAAGCGCTGAGGCAGCGCCGGAGCTGCGCCATGTGGGTTTTCTGTTGTTTTCGGAGGATAAAAGCTCCGGTCTGACCTACATTGCGGCCAATTTGCTGCCTACCCTGTCCCTGTCCATAGCCCTGGGGCTGCACCTGGGCCCTCTCGCCGCCCTGCTGCTTCTTCTGCCCTTCTCCGCCGCGGTGAAAGCGCTTACGGACCTTGTTCTGCTGCGCACCCTTACGCCCCGTTATCTGCCCCGAATGGAGCTTAAAAACGGCGTGCCGCCGGAGGGAAAAACCCTCTGCGTCATCTCTGCCATTATATCCGATAAAGCCGGAGCAAAAGAGCTGTGCGCCCGGCTGGAGGAGGCGTGTCTCTGCTCCCGTGGCTCAGGCGAAAACCTTATCTTCGGTCTGCTGGCCGATCTGCCCGAATCCACAGAGAAGGAGCTGCCCGGGGCCAGGAAAGCCATGGCTGAGGCCGCGCGCCTGCTTGAGGAGCTGAGCCGCCGCTATGACCGCCACTTTCTGCTTCTGACACGCCCCCGGGTGCAGCGGGAGGGCAAATACATGGGCTGGGAGAGAAAGCGCGGCGCCATACTGGAGCTGGCCCGGGCCATGAGGGGGCAGGACTGCAGCATACGCTGTCTTGCAGGGGACCTGCAGGCACTCATGGGGGCGCGGTACATTCTCACTCTGGACAGCGACACCCATCTCACTCCCGGAAGCGCGCTGGAGCTAATAGGCGCCATGCTGCACCCCCTGAACAAGCCGGTCATCGACGAGAAGCGGGGCGTGGTGGTGTCCGGTCACGGAATTATACAGCCCCGTATGTCCACCCAGCTGCGCTCGGCCGTGCGCACGCCCTTCGCCCGGCTTTTTGCCGGCCAGGGCGGCATAG
Source organism: Candidatus Heteroscillospira sp. (assembly GCA_050943935.1). GTDB lineage: Bacteria > Bacillota > Clostridia > Oscillospirales > Oscillospiraceae > Heteroscillospira. Next base: position 129,332 of record JBMNQC010000002.1, read on the forward strand.
ACCCCTACAGCAGCCTCTGCGGCGAGGTGTATATGAATCTCACCGGTTCCTCCGTATTCTCCGGCAAGGGCATACTGGATGTGGACGCCTTTCTTCGCTGTGCCGGGAATTTTCCAGAGGGACAGATACTCTCACACGACGCTCTTGAGGGCGCCGTGCTTCGCTGCGGCTGGGCCGGGGACATAGAGCTAACCGACAGCTTCCCCGGGGAGGTACTGAGCTTTTACCGCCGCGCCCACCGATGGATACGGGGCGACTGGCAGAACTCCCCCTGGCTGTTTTCCCGGGGCGCAAACCTCAGCGACCTGGACCGCTGGCGGCTGCTGGACAGTCTGCGCCGCTCTCTGGTCTCCCCCGCCGTGCTGCTCTGCCTGCTGTGGAGCTTTTTCGGCGGCAGAGCCGCCGTGGGCCTTATTGCTATGGGATGCTTTATCATCAATCTTATTCTGGCGGCGCTGCACTCCATCATCCACCGTCCGGAAACGGGGGAGCGCTACCACTCCACGGTGATAAGCGGTCTGCCCGGCTCTCTCTGCCAGAGCGCCGTGTCCTTTATCCTGCTGCCATTGGAGGCCTTTACAGCTATATCCGCCATCCTTACTGCTCTGTGGCGTATGCTTGTAACCAGGCAAAGTCTGCTGGAATGGAGCCCTGCCGGTCAGGACTCCCGCCGGGGCGTGACGGCTTATATCCGCGCCATGCTTCCGGAGGCGCTGCTTGGACTTGCGTGCATATGGCTCTCTCCCGCCGTCATAGGCAAGGCCTCAGGCGTGCTGTGGATGTTTTCTCCGCTGGCAGCCTGTATGCTCAGCCGGGTTTGCTCCGACAGACGCAGCCGGCTCAGCTGCCGCGACCGCTGCTGGCTGCTCACCCGTGCAAGGGAGATGTGGGGATATTTCGACGCCTTCATGGACGGTGAAAACCACTATCTTCCCCCGGACAACTGGCAGGAGCGCCCGCCGGTCGGTCTTGCCCGGCGCACCTCTCCCACAAATATCGGTCTGGCACTGATATCCACCCTCTCCGCAGCGGATTTGGGTATCATTGAGCCGGACACGGCCCGCGAACGCATTGACGCCACCCTCACAACCATTGAGGCTCTGCCCAAATGGAAAGGGCATCTCTACAACTGGTACAGTACCCAGACTCTGGAGGTGCTGCAGCCTCCCTACGTCTCCACGGTGGACAGCGGCAACCTCTGCGCCTGCCTTATCGCTCTTTCTCAGGGACTCACGGAATACGGCTTTGCCGACAGCGCCGGGCGCGCCCGGGAGCTGGCCGGCGCCATGGATTTCTCTCCCCTGCTTGACAGGGAGAAGCTGCTTCTGCGCATAGGTATAAATACAGCCGAGCCGGATAGCGGCAGCGGCTGCTATGACCTGCTGGCGGGCGAGGCGAGGCTGAGCGCCTATCTGGCCGTAGCCCGGGGCGATATACCGAAAAAGGTGTGGGAGCGTATGTCCCGCTGCCTGGTGGCAAAGGGCCACCGCCGGGGCATGGCCTCATGGACGGGCACCATGTTCGAGTATCTCATGCCCGAGCTGCTGCTTCCCCTGGCAGGAGCCTCCCTGCTGTACGAGACGGCGCACTTCTGCCTTTACGTCCAGCGCAGGCGCGCCCCCGGCAAGCCCTGGGGCTGCTCAGAAAGCGCCTATCACGCTCTCGACCCCAGTCTTAGCTACCGCTACAAGGCCCACGGCTGTCAGGCCCTGGCCCTGAAACCCGGTATGGACGACGAGCTGGTGATATCCCCCTACAGCAGCTTTCTTGCCATGTCCGTGGACGCCCCGGCAGCCGTGCACAATCTGCAGGAGCTTGAAAAGCTCGGCGCCTTGGGACGCTACGGCTTTTGGGAGGCTCTGGATTACACTCCCTCCCGTATGCGCTCCGGCGAGCCGGAGATGGTGCGCTGCGTTATGGCCCACCATCTGGGCATGAGCCTCATATCCGTAGCCAACGTCATACAGAACGGCGTGTGGCGCAAGCGCTTCATGCGTGAGAGCGCCATGGGCGCCTACGGCTGCCTGCTGGAGGAGCGCATACCTCTGAACGCTCCCGTGCTGCGGCGCAGTCCCCTGAACCCGGCCGAAAAACAGCGCCCGGACAGGCATCGCGGTCTGTGGTCGAAAAGCGGCGGCACAGTAGAGGGCGACAGGCTGTACTGCAATGCCGTCACCAACGGCACTTACAGCGTTATGTCTACCTCATGCGGGCACAGCACATCGTACTGCGGCGATATACTGATGTACGCTCCCTCAGACCTGCGCCCCGGCAGCGGCCACGGCATTGATTTTTTCATATGGGACGGAGAACACAGCCGCAGTTTGCTTCCCGGCGTTGCCTACGCTTTTACCCAGCGGGAGGTGAGCATACAGAGCCGCCCTGGCTCACTCAGCGCCAATATGGCCCTGAGCGTGTGCGCCGACTGCAGCGGCGAGCGCAGGATAGTGTCCCTCACCCCGGACGGAGAGGGGCTTAGCCGGGTAATGCTCACCATGTCCATGAAGCCCGCGCTGGCATTCGAAAAAGATTATGTAAATCATCCCGCTTTTTTCGGCCTTGGGCTGGAAGCCCGCAGCATACCCGGAGGAGTACTCATTCGCCGGCTGCGCCGGGGCAGACTGGACGCCTGCTGGCTTTGCGTAAAATGCAGTCACAGCTTTGAGGCCGATCTGTCGGAAAACTCCGTCTCTCCCCGCGCGCGCCGGGGCAGGCAGCCCGAGGGATGGCTGGTGCGCCCAAATCTGAGGCTGGATGTGCCCCTGGAGCTGACCGGCGGCAGAACCGAGGAGATACGCTTCGCCCTGGGCTTCGGTGCGGACGCGGAACAGGCGGAGACCTATGCGGACAGGGCGCTGGCAATGGACGCCGGAAATACCGCCGCACTTCCGGAGCTGTCCGCCGCCCTGCTGGGGCTGGACGCCGGGGATGTGGATGACGCCATGGGGCTGATGCCGCCCATACTGTTCCCCCGGGTGAAAAACGCAGCAAATATAAGGGACACGGACGGACGGGGCGGCCTGTGGCCCCTGGGGATATCCGGCGACCTGCCTCTTGTGGTGTATGACGCCTCCGCACCCGAGCTCATTGAGGACGCCGAGCGCACGGTAAAGCTGTGCGCCTATCTGCACAGCCTGAGCATCCCCTTCGATCTGGCTGTGATGGTAGCCGACGGCGGGGATTATCTGAGGCCGAACGAAAGCCGTATAAGCCGTCTGCTGGCTCATCACGGTTTGGAACATCTGCTGGGGGCAAACGGCGGCGTGCACCTGCTGGATGTCTCAAAGGACCTCTCCGCTCTTAAAAACAGCGCCTGTCTTCTTCTGCCGGAGGACGGTACGGATGCAAAATATATTTACAATAATATATTTATGTTAACTAATCCTCTGCTGTCCAATGGCGGCGCCATTCCGGAATTCCGCTTCCCGGACGGCGAGAGCTTTGAGTTTTATGTAAACCATTCTCTGCCGCCCGTCACCTGGACGAATATGCTCACAAATGGCCGCTTCGGCTATCTGGCCGCAGACTGCGGCACGGGATTCATGTGGATGGACAACGCCCGTGAGCAGCCTATAAGCCCCTGGCTGAACGCTCCCGCCGCCGTTACGGGCCACGAGATACTGGAGCTGGAGACAGACAGCGGACAGTACAGCCTCTTCGCCTCCCCGGAGGGGCAGACCAGGATACGCTACGCCCCTGGCACGGCGGTGTGGGACAGCAGCGTAAACGGCCTGCATCTGCGCGTCACCGCCTTTGTCCCGCCGGAAACGGACGCCCGGGTGCTGCTTCTGGAGAGCAGTAAGCCCGTGTATCTGCGCTGGAAGCTGCCCCTCTCCCTCAGCTCAGACAGGGGCGGACGCCCTTTTGTCGTTACTGATTATGTCAACTCAACTTTATCCGCCCGAAGCGCCCGCGCGGACGCCGGCGCGACCTTTTCCTCCCTGTGCAGCTGCGGCTTTTCCGGCTTCACCTGCGACGGCGGCAGCGCCGCCCGGGGCGAATACGACGAAAAGACCGGAGCCGTTGCCGAGCCCTGCTTTGCCGCGCGCATATCCGTGCCCGGCCGGGCCGTGCTGGTCTGCGGCTGCGACGGAGAGGAGCAGCTGCGCGCCCTGGCCGAGCCCCAGGCCGCAGACAGGGCTCTTGAATACACCCGGCGCTACTGGCGCTGCCGCACCAGCCGTCTGAAGGTGTCCACCCCCTACCCGGAGCTGGACAGAGCCCTCAGCCCCTGGCTTCCCTACCAGACCGAGGCCTGCCGGATAATGGGACGCACCTCCGTCTATCAGAGCGGCGGCGCCCTGGGCTTCCGTGACCAGCTTCAGGACGTGGTGTCCCTACTGCTCACCCAGCCGCAGCTCTGCAGGGCGCATATACTCTCCGCCTGCCGCCATCAGTACCTGGAGGGGGATGTGCAGCACTGGTGGCACCCCCATCCGGACGGCGACAGAGGCGTGCGCACCCATTGCAGCGACGACCTGGTCTGGCTGCCCTGGGCGGTCTGCGAATATGCGGAAAAGACCGGGGACCTCTCTGTTCTGGACGAAGAAGAACCCTTTCTTATCTCCCCTGAGCTTGGGGCAGACGACCATGATCGCTATGAGACGCCTGCGCTCTCCGGCGAAAGTCTCTCCGTGCGTGAACACTGCGCCCGGGCTTTGGACATGGTGCTGCGCCGTGGCACAGGTGAGCACGGCCTTCTGAAAATGCTGTCCGGCGACTGGAACGACGGCATGGACAAGGTGGGCGGCGAGAGCGTGTGGCTCACCTGGTTTTTCGCAAGTACTGCCCGGCGCTTTTCGGAGCTCACCGGCGAGGAACGCTATGTATCGGAGGCTGAAAAGCTCACCCGGGCCGCCGACGCCGCCTGGGACACCGACCATTGGCTGCGTGGCTATTTTGAGAGCGGCGAGCCTCTGGGCGCGTCGGAGAGCCGGTACTGCCGCATAGACTCCATCGCCCAGAGCTTTGCCTGCCTGTGCTCCGTGCCAAAGGAGAAGCTGGACGCCGCGCTGGATTCCGCCCTATCCGCCCTGCGCATGGGAAAGCTCACCGCCCTGTTCACCCCCGCCTTTGAGGATGAAGGCCCCGACCCCGGCTATATCCGCAGCTACGGCCCGGGATTTCGTGAAAACGGCGGCCAGTACACCCACGCGGCTGTGTGGCTGGCCATGGCCTGCCTGCGCTGCGGCAGGCGTGAGGATGGGCTTAAAATCCTGCTGGACATTCTGCCGGAAAACCACGACGCCCTCACCTACGGCGCGGAGCCCTTTGTGCTCCCGGCTGATGTGAGCACCAATCCGGACCACTTCGGCCGCGCCGGCTGGACCTGGTACACAGGCTCGGCAGGCTGGTACTGGCGTGTCGCCGCCGAGGACCTGCTGGGCCTGCATCCCCGGGGCGGGCGGCTGTATATAGAGCCGTCCCCCACCCCCGGACTGGACAGCTGGGGCTTCACCTGGCAGGACAAGTCCGGAGAGCGCTATACCGTAGCCGTAGATAAGGGCGAGGTGACTGTAAACGGCGCAGCTTATGACGGAAAAGGCTTGCCCTTGTGAGGAAGATTGTGGTATATTTATAAAATATAAGAATTCAACCGCCGCGGCGGAGCGTTTGCTCCGCCGCCGGAGCTATGGAGGTTTAACCATTGAAAGTGACAAGAACTGAACTGGCGCCGCTGGTTTTCCTCACCTGCCTCACTACGGACAAGTTCAAGACCGGCTGCCTGCGCGTGAGCCTGCTGGATCAGCTCACCCGCGAAAACGCGGCCCAGAACGCCCTTATCCCCTATGTTCTGCGCCGGGGCAGCTCCGCCCATCCGGATATGGAGAGTCTGGCCTCCGCTCTGGATGAGCTCTACGGCGCGCGGCTGGAGCCGGCCGTTACCCGAAAGGGCGAGATACAGCTCACGGGCTTTATCTCCAGCTTCATTGACGACGCTTTCGCCCCAAACGGCGAAGCCGTCCTGGAGCAGATAGCCTCTCTCACCTGCGAGCTGCTTTTAAGCCCCGACACCCGGGGCGGTCTGCTGCTGCCCAAATATGTGGACAGCGAGCGCGACAAGCTGCTTGACCGCATCCGCGGCGTGATAAACGACAAGCGCGCCTATTCCATGCACCGCCTGCGGGAGCTCATGTGCTTCGGCGAGGACTACGCCGTGCCCGCCATGGGCACCGAGGCCGAGGCTGAGGCCATAGGCTATCAGAAGCTCACCCGCCGCTACCGCCGCCTGCTCTCCGAGGCGCCCATAGAGATACTCTACTGCGGCACCGTGCCTCCCGCCCGTGTGGAGGAGATATTCACCAATCTGCTTGAAACCCTGCCCCGCAGCGAGGAGCTGCCCGACATGGGCACCGAGATACGCCTGAACACCGTGGAGGACCAGCCCCGCTACTATACCGAGGAGCTGGACGTCACCCAGGGCAAGCTGGCCATTGGCTTCCGTCTGGGCGAGTATTTCGAGGATGATCACATACCAGCCATCCAGGTATTCAACGCCCTGTACGGCGGCAGCGTGAACTCCAAGCTGTTCATGAACGTGCGGGAGAAGCTGAGCCTGTGCTATTTCGCCAGCTCCGGCGTGGACTGCTTCAAGGGCCTCATGCTGGTGTCATCCGGCATAGAGTTCGATAAATACCAGGTCGCCCTGGACGAGATAAACGCCCAGCTGGACGCTATGCGCCGGGGCGAGTTCACCGAGGATGAGCTTACAGCCGCCCGGAAGAGCATATCCAGCGATCTGCGCGCCACGATGGACTCCCCCGGCGCCCTCATAGATTTCTGGCTGGGTCAGAACATCCGGGGCTTTGAGTACGGCCCCGAGGAGCTGGCCGAGCTAATTGAGTCCGTCACCGCCGGCGAGGTGGTGCAGGCGGCCAAAAGCGTCGAGTGCGACGCGGTGTATTTCCTTAAAGGTCTGGAAAAGGAGGATGAGCCCCATGCAGAAAACCAGATATGAGTCCATAGGCGAGGAGCTTTATACCGAGACGCTCCCCAACGGCCTCACCATACAGGTGCTGCCCAAGCCGGGCTTCAACAAGAGCTATGCGGTTTTCGCCACCAACTACGGCGGCGCCGACCGTCGCTTCCGCATAGGCGGTAAGTGGATAGACACCCCCGCAGGCGTGGCCCACTTCCTGGAGCACAAGATGTTCGACACTCCCGACGGCGGCAACGCCCTGGCGGTGCTGTCGGCAAACGGCGCCAACCCCAACGCCTTCACCTCCTCCGGCATGACCGCCTATTATTTCGAGAGCACCCAGGGCTTTGAGGAGAACCTGCGCACCCTGCTGAGCTTTGTTTCCGTGCCCTATTTCACGGAGGAGAGCGTGCGCAAGGAGCAGGGCATCATAGGCCAGGAGATACGCATGATAGAGGACAACCCGGGCTTTGTGGTCTACAACAACGCCATGCGTTGCCTGTTCCGGCACAATCCCGTCCGGGACAGCGTGGCCGGCAGCATTGAGAGCATAGCCGAGATAACGGCGGACACCCTCTACGACTGCCACAAGATCTTTTACAATCCCTCCAACATGACCCTTGCCGTGGTGGGCGACGTTGACCCCGAGGCAGTCTCCCGCATAGCCCGGGAGGTACTGCCCGCCGAGCCGGGTGAAATGCCGGAGCGGGATTACGGCGAGGCCGAGGATGAGCTGCCCGCGGAGAATTTCATCTCCGTGGAAATGGAGGTATCCGCGCCCCAGTTCATAATAGCCTCCCGCTTTGAACCCGCGCCCCGAGGCGAGGCCAGACAGCGGCAGAGGCTCATAGCCGAGCTGGCCCTGCGCTGCCTCATGGGCAAGACCTCCGCCTTCTATACGGAGCTTTACGCCGAGGGACTGCTGAAGCAGGACTTCTCCGCCGAGACGGATTACTCCGCGGGAACGGCCTCCATTCTGGCCGGCGGCGAGAGCGCCGAGCCGGAGCAGGTGCTGGAGCGCCTGAAGCAGGCCGCGGACAAGCTGCTGCACGGCGGCATGGCCGGCGGGGATTTCCTGCGCATGAGAAAATCCTTCTACGGCGCGGCCCTGCGGAGTCTGGATTCCTTTGAGGATGTCTGCGTCTCTCTGGCGGACTGCCGCTTTGCCGGCTGTATCCTGCCGGAGCAGTACGCCCTCATTGAAACCATCACCGCCGACGAGGTGCGCGCCTTTATTGCCGAGGCTCTCGCCCCGGAAAAGCTGGCGCTTTCCGTGGTCTGCCCCAGAAATGCCCGTCAGGGCTGAAAGGACGAGTCTTAATTTGAAACCCATAATCAGCTTTCCCATGTTCGGGGAGAATTTCAGCCTGAATCCCCCCAACCACTTTGATATTTTCGGCTTTTCCATCTACTGGTACGGCGTCATCATCGCCTCCGGCTTTCTTCTGGCCGTGTGCTACTGCATAAAGCGCAGCGGCGAGTTCGGCCTTACCGCAGACAATGTACTGGATATGCTCATAATAGCCACGCCTCTGGCCATAATCGGCGCGCGGCTGTACTATGTGGTGTTCAACTTCTCCCTGTATTCGGATGACCTCATGGGTATATTCCGCATACGGGACGGTGGGCTGGCAATTTACGGCGGCATCATTGCCGCAGTGATAGGCCTGTTTATAGCTTCCCGACGCAGCCGGTTTTCCCCCTACGCCATGCTGGATTTGGGCGCCTTCGGCCTGCTGATAGGCCAGAGCGTCGGCCGCTGGGGCAATTTCATAAACCGCGAGGCCTACGGCGCCGAGACGGAGATATTCTGCCGTATGGGCCTCACAGACCCGGTGAGCGGCGTGACCAGCTACGTTCACCCTACTTTTCTGTACGAATCCCTGTGGAACCTGCTGGGCTTTACTCTGCTGCACATCTTTTCCAGGAAATTTGAGCGCCGCTTCGACGGTCAGCTCTTCCTGATGTACGCGGCCTGGTACGGCTTCGGCCGTATGTTCATAGAGGGTCTGCGCACCGACAGCCTGTATCTTTTCGCCAACATCCGGGTGTCACAGCTTCTGGCGGCAGTATCCTGCGCGGCGGCTCTCATAGCCCTGCGGGTGCTGCTCAAGCGGCCCTACAATCCGCAATATCTCTGGAAGAACAAAAAGGTATAGACAAAGCAGCTCATTGGCGTTACAATCTAATCATCCACCATCAAATCATGCTCGAATCGGGAGGTACATAACAATGTTTGACTTTAACAACATCAAGAGCAAGGTCATCGATTCCATCAGCAAGGCAGCGGACACCACCAAGGACCTGGCCGACAAGGCCTCCGATAAGGCTAAGGACGTCAGCCGTATCGCAAAGCTCAGCCTGGAGATAAACAGCGAGAAGGACGTTATCCGCAAAGCCTACTCAGAGATAGGTAAGCTCTACTATGAGATGCATAAAGATAATCCCGAGGGCTTCTTCATTCAGCTCTGCGACGAGGTTACCCTGGCTCAGGAGAATATCGCCGCTAAGGAGGCCGAGATTGCCGAGCTCAAGGCCGGCTCCTCTGATGACGATGACAGCATCACCGTTGAGTTTGAGGAGGTTGTCTCCGACGGCGAAAAGGTAGAAGAGGACAGCTGCTGCGACCCCTATGATTTTGAGCCTGAGCCCGAGCCAGACGACAAGCACGGCTTTGGCGACGCGGGAGAGAACGAGAAAAGCTCCACCAGCGAGGGCGGCAGCGAGCATCCCGACGAGGAATAATATACTTATAACAAGCTCCAAAAAAGAGTCGATGTTTACAAAACATCGGCTCTTTTTTTGGAGAAAATTCGCGGCTAAACATTGTGGAAATTCACAAATCTCTATGTTATTATATTGTCATAGTATTTCACGAAAAGGTGATGCACAATGAATATTCCCATGGAAATTCTCCTTGACTATATGGCCTATCTGAACCCGGAAATACACCTTGACAGACGTGATATGTGGATAGACGGCATAAAGCTCATGCCCGAAAACCACCGGTTGGACAAGGGCTTTCTCTATTTCTCTCCTCCCGACCCCATGGTTCTGCCAGCCGGGCACCCTCCGGTGGTCTATGTCTGTCCCTTTGACTGCAAGGAAGAAATTCCTACGGACAATTCAATTGTCCTGCACACGGATATGCATCTCAACGCAGTATTCAACGAGCTGCTGGGAACCCAGAACCTTGTGCGCAGCTGGGTGCACGAGGTTGAAATATCCATCAGCCGCCGGGAGGGCGTACAGCGCCTTATGGACATAAGCGGCCGCGTTTTCGGCAACCCAATAGCCGTTATGACCGGCGCATTCAAGACCATAGCCGCCACCTGGGATTTCGAGACCTCCGACAGTATATTCTGGGAGCTGCTGGAGCTTGGCTATCTCACCAACGACAGCTACCGAAAGCTGAAAGAGTACGGCTATCTCTCGCCCGAGATTCTGGACGGCAAAACCCACGTTTTCCAGCCGGACGCGCTCAATTCGCACACCAGCACCATAACCGCCATCAATCAGGACGGCGCTACGGGCTTCATAATCCTGATGTCCTGCAGCAATACGCCCATATCCCCGGGCATAATACAGCTCTACGACTATTTTATTGAAAAGCTGCGGGACTATCTGCAGCCCGCCACCTCCTCCAACGACTATCTCCGCAGTCAGTTCGACAATTTTCTTATAGATATAATAGAAGGGCATATCAGCTCCCAGCGCGACATAGTTGAGCGGAGCCTGGTCTATCCCCCCGCCTTTCAGGAGAACTATTTCTCCGTGATAGTCGGCCACGAGAGCAGCACCACCCTGTATCTGGAGCACGCCATGCAGAATCTGTCCACGCTGTTTCCCAATGTGCGTATGCTCCAGCACAACAAGAATATACTCATGTATCCCAAAAACAGCTCCAAGCCGGAGAAAAATGCAGCTTTTTTTGAAACTCTGAATGAATATCTCCAGGTAAACCGCGCCCATGTAGGCGTAAGCGAAAGCTTTCACGGGCTGGAAAATCTTCGTCAGGCCTATATACAGGCCCGGGATTCCCTGGAAATAGGCCGCAGGCTCTCCGTGTCCTCCTGCGTCGGAGATATGCTCAGCCCCGACAGCGGTCCCCGGCGCATCTTCCGCTTTTCGGACTACCATGTATATATGCTTCTCTCCGGTCAGCAGCATGAGCTGGGCATACTGGACCAACTCCACCGCTATGATATAGACCACAAAACGGACTACTATCGCATTCTCTTTATCTTCCTCAGCTTTGACCGGCAGTTCACAAAAACCGCCGCCCTGCTGCACATGCACCGAAACAACGTAATTTATCACATAGGCAGGATATGCGAGATATTCTCGCTTGATCTGGAGGACCCCGGTCAGCGCCTGCGTCTGCTGCTGCTCTACCGTCTCAGCGACCTGATAAGCGCCGGAGAGCTGTAAAATAATGAGGTGCCCCCCATGAAGCGACTTGCAGCGTTCTGCTTTGCCGTTTTCCTGTGTATCCTCCCCCTGTCCACCCCGGTCTCCGCAAACGCAGCCGAGCGCCCGGCACTCACGGTAATAGTATCCGGAGCACCAGAGGATTTTGAGCTTTCGCTCAAGTTTGGCGACGGGAGCATAGTCACACCACGTATGGTTGGGAATCGAATCTGGCAGACATATTTTCGATTTTTCCACAGCGATTATCCACGCAATACAGAACCAGTCTCTCTGCTTATCCGTTATAATGGGCAGGTTACAGAAAAAGCAGGTATCCCCGAATTCACCAAGAGCTATAACAACGCCGTAACATTAAACCTCCGCACCGGTGAGCTATGCGACGCAAACACTCCGATGCGCAAAAGTATACTTATCGCCTCAAGAGTTGGGTTTACTATGCTTGGCGAGGGGCTGGTTTTCTATTATTTTGGCTATCGCACCCGCCGCAGCTGGCTGGTGTTTATGGCTGCAAACCTAATCACCCAGGGCTGGCTCAATTATGTGCTGTACAACATTAATTACGCACAGGTCGCCCTGTTCTTCCTGGAATTTATAGTGGTAATAGCAGAGCTGGCTCTGTTCCTGCCGGTCAGCGAACACTCCTACAAACGTACAAGCTGCTATATTCTTGCGGGAAACGCCGCAAGCTTTCTCCTGGGGCTTCTTATCTTATCTGGTTTTCCAATATAAAGCATCCCCCGGCGCGTATGCACCGGGGGATATTTTATCGGCGCAGCGCGCCTCCAAAATTATTCATTCTTCACTATTCACTCTGCATTTTCACCGTTGCTTCCGCTCTGGGGCAGCTCCGGAAAATGCAGATTTAAGTCCACATCGCCCTGAATTCCCGGCACGCTTCCGGTATATGAATACTGCCACCAGCTGTGAGCATAAGCAAAGTCCGGCGTCTCGCCGGGGGCGCCAACCCATAAGTCATAATCCGCAAGCCGGCCCAAATCGTAGTTATGGTAGGCCAGATGCCGGTATACATACACCATGGGCTCATATCCCGCCTCCTCTATCACCTTGCAGAAAGCCAGGGCGCAGTCCGTAAGCGTTTCATCCGAAAGACCCTCTGTGCGGGCCTCGGCCATATGCATGGGTTCCCAGTCGTACACCACGGGACAGCTTATATCATATCCCTCTATAAGCTCCAGCAGAAAGCGGGCCTCCTCCTCAGCCTCCTCCGGAGTAATTGCCTGAGAAAAGAAGTATACTCCCGTATCTATGCCGTTTTCCGCCGCGCCCTCCATATTCCGGCGGTACCAGGCATCCTCATACATCTGCCCCTCGGTATAGCCCCGGTAGCCCGCCCGGATAAAGGCGAAGTCCGCCATTCCCGACTGCGCCACCGCAGCCCAGTCTATCTCAAGCTGGTGCTCGGACACATCTATTCCCCGGCGGAACCCGCCTGCGTAGCTGACCACACCGTTTTCAGAGGAAAAATCCTCCGGAAGCAGGGCGTTCAGCTCCAGCTCCTCCACCAGGGGCAGCCACACCAGACCCGTGCCGTCATTAACCTGTATCATGCCCTCGTGGGGGTCCGGCGGCTCCGGACGGAGGGTGCAGGCTGCCAGCAGCAGTACGGCCGCCAGCAGCAGCGGTATCCTTTTCACATATTTCAACATTTTTCGCACCTTTTCGTTTTTGCGCCATTGTACCACAGATCGCATCTGAGTGCAAATCAATCGTCTATGCCAATCCCTCCCAGCCTGAGCGCCCAGAGCAGACGCTGCTTTGCCCTCCGCATGGTGCGCAGCACCGTTGACGGCTGCACGCCCCGCAGCCGGGCTATCTGCGAAAGATTCATGCCGCGGGTGTAATACAGCACCAGCGTCTGGCGCTGACAGGGTGTGAGCCGATACTCCATGGCTCCGGCTATGACACGGCAGGCCCGGGAGTCCTCACTCATGCCCGGAAAGGCCGTACGTATTACCTCCAGCTCCGCCTCACGGTCATATGTAGCGCTCATAGCTCAGCCCTCTGTCGTAGTAGTGCTCCAGATACGCAGCCGTGGCCGCACAGTCCCGGGCCATGGAGCGCAGCGCGCCTATGCGGCGGCGAAGCCGCATGGTATCGAGTGCGCTTATCCGGTGCTCTTTCAGTCTGTGCCTGAGTCCCCTCTCCAGCTCGGCAGCCCGGCTGCGGCACAGCTCTCCGCTTTCACGGTATTCGCAAGCAAGCAGTTCCATTCTCATTTTTCTCTCCTTGGTAAAATTTGTTGAAATAAAACACAAAAAATTCTTGACAAAGCGGGAATACTCTGCTATAGTATTCCTCGCTGGTAACGCCCGGCGCGAATGCTGGTGTAGCTCAGTTGGTAGAGCAGCTGATTTGTAATCAGCAGGTCGGGGGTTCGAGTCCGTCCACCAGCTCCAATTCAATTCAATAATGTGGGGGAATTCCCGAGTGGCCAAAGGGGGCAGACTGTAAATCTGTTGTCAGTGACTTCGGTGGTTCGAATCCACCTTCCCCCACCAAAAATACCGAGTATCCGTCAGGATGGTCGGTATTTTTTATTGGGAACCGGATTCGAAGGGGAGCGGTAGTGAATGACATGCCTGCGGCATGTCAGAGCCGCGACCGGGCCCGCCCGCAGGCGGGCGAATCCACCTTCCCCCACCCAAAAATCAGTTTCACCGTTAGGTGGAGCTGATTTTTTTATAGATAGGTGGATTCGAAAGCCGGCTCTTAGTAGTGCGCCGGTGTCGCACTACAACCGGCGTGGCTTTTCCGCAGAAAAGCGAATCTACCTTCCGCCCTCACTCTTCATTTCGCGAATTAATAGTGAATAGTAAAGAATCAATAACTGCAGTATCGGCTGCGCCGGCATATTTAAAATATCTCCTTCGTCTCCCCGCTCTGTATTCCCCCGTCTCCAGCACACGTTTTATCTCCGGCATTTCCGGACAACATCGATACATTTCGCTCTCCTCTTTTATGCTTTTGCGTAAGTTCCCTTTCATAATATTCGCAAACGCATAATTTGTCAAGAGGTTTTTACGCATTTTCATAATTCTTTCTTGACAAGTGCGTCAAATATGATATCATGCTTACTGTGGAGGTGAATTTATATGATTGGCAGCAAGCTCAAAGCCATTTTAGACGAGCGCGATGTAAACGTAAACGAACTCTCAAGACGTATAGGTGTAAGCGCGCAGACGCTTTACAGCATCATAAAGCGCGATACAAACAAAATTGACTTCGACGTTCTGCTCAAGATATGCACGGAGCTGGAGATACCCGTTGAGCTGTTTTACGGCAGCCAGCCGCCTCCCGGTCTGCCGGAAATACATGAGCTGGGCTTTTTGAAAAAATTCCGCGAGCTGGATGAGCACGGCAGGAATCTGACCGAGATGGTGCTCAACAGCGAATACGAGCGCGTAAGCGCCGCGCGGCACAAGCCTGAGGAAAAAGCCGCCAAGATAATCCCCCTCTACGCCACTCCCGCCGCAGCAGGATACGCAAACCCCGCTCTGGGCGAGGACTACGAGGACTATGAGGTGCCCGCCGACAGCCGCGCCGACTTTGCCGCCCGCATTCAGGGCGACAGTATGGAGCCATATATAGCAGACGGCAGCATAGTGCTGGTGAACCGCAGCTCCCCTATAGCCGACGGCGACGTAGGTCTGTTCTTTGTGGACGGCGATATCAAGTGCAAGCAGTACTGCGAGGACAGCTTCGGCAATATATATCTGCTCTCCCTGAACCGCGCCCGCTCCGACGCGGACACCACGGTCATGGCCAGCAGCGGCATAACCGTGTTTTGCTTCGGCAAGGTGCTCATGGACAAGCGCCCGCCCCTTCCATAACTAAAACAATGCCGGAATCCTATGGATTCCGGCATTTTCTTTTTTTACAGCTCCGTTCTCTCAAACTCCTCCCAGCTGAGGGTCATGGCATCCAGCTCTCCCCATGTGAGTCCGTGAGCCTCTATCTCCAGCCATATGGGATAACGAAAATGGTAATCTATATTCAAATGGCATGGCAGTATGGCATCAATGCGTTTTTTCAGCTCCGGAAAATCCTCGGGTCTGCCCCGAACCCCGGGAAAGCTCACCGCAACCGTCAGAGGCGTGTCCGTCTCCTCCACCAGAGCCGCAGCACCGGAACCCAGCACCGTGTCGTTAAGTGCCGCGGGAGTGAAGCTGCGCCCGTCTATACGCATGAGCGCCGCCACGGCCTTTCTGCGCTCCTCCGCCCCAAGGCACAGGGGCCTGTACGGAAACAGCTCCTCCCAGGCCAGCAGGCCCTCGTTCTCAGCCGTGACCAGGAAGCTCTCGCTCTCCGCCCTGTCGGAGAGCAGGCCCAGCCCGTCCAGCTGAGAGCCTATCACATCCAGCTCAGCACCTGAAAAGCCGCCATCGAGCCGGTATATACCCAGGGGGCGCAGCAGGCCGCGCATATCCTCGCCGTAGCCCATTTACGCCTCCATTTCCGTGACGGTGAGGTTTCCCAGCACCGGGAGTACACCCTCCACGCCGGAGATATCCGCCGCAGGCTGGATGATACGGCAATTTTTCACTCCGGGAGCTGCAAAAACACGGCTGCAAAGCTCCGCCAACAGTACTCCGCGTCCAAGCAGAGCGCCGTCGAAGCAGCTCTCCAAAGCCTCACGGGCCGCCTCACATGCGGACGCGTCCCCGTATACCTGCACGCTCACGTCCACTTCTCTCTCCACGGGAGCTGTGACGTCTATGTCCACGCATATCTCGCGCTGCTCCTCCAGCCGCGCCGCTACCGCCGAAACCGTGCTCTCCTCCGGCGCTCCGTCTCTGGCGGCTACTACCACGTCCACCGTTCCGACGCCCCGCCTTTTGGGCAGTACCTGCACGGCGTATACCCCCTCAACACTTCTTGCCTGCTCCTCATAGTAGGCCGCGTTTGCGCCGTTAGGCAGACTGCTGTAGCTGTCCAGTATGCGCTGTCTGAGCTGCTCGTCGCTCTCCCCGGCGCTGCCACCCGCGATAGGCTGGGGATTCCGGCAGCCGGACACGCCTATGGGCGCGAGGGGCATACAGCAAACCGCCATGGCCGGCATATTTCCGCCCTCGCCGGCCAGCTTCGCCTCCACAGGCAGCTCACAGTACAGCTCTCCCGCTGCTATCGCGCCCCCGGCGGTGGTCACGAACTGCGTGCCCATGGCGTCCGTACACACCACCCCAGCCGGGACGGGAATATCCGTCTGCGCTGCCTCATCCACGAAAAATCGGACCCAGCCGGTGGCGCGGACCGCGCTGCCTCTGGTCAGAGCGCGCACCGCCGCGTGCCTGTCCAGATATTCCCCCTCCGCCGTCTGCGGAAAGGCCTGACGGCGGGAAAACTCCAGCTGATTTTCCAGAGCGAATATCTGGGCCGCCACAGCGTACAGCCGCAGGGACATATCGCCGCCGGGACGCAGCACCAGAGATGTGCGCTCCTCGTAATCGCGGAGCATCTCCGTATAAATTTCCTCTACTGTTCTCATATCCACCTCAAATCTCCGTTGTGACGTCTATGCTATCCCCGCCGCAGCGCAGAGACAGCTCAAGTATCAGCCTGCTCCCGCTCTCACGCAGAGCCAGGCTCTCAAGCACCGCGTCCTCGCCGGCCAGGGCCTCGGCCACATACTGGCGGGCACAGCTCTCGCGCTGTCCGGGGCGAACCCTGTTCAGGGCGTAAAGGCGGCTGCCGTATTCTGGCAGCAGGGCGAAGCCGCCTCGCCGGGCAGAGAGCTTCATCATAATGCGCTGGGCCGTCTCCTCCGCGCCGGATACGCTCTCCAAATCGTGGAAGCGGGTCTTTGCATAGTCGCCGTTCACAAGGCGCAGCTCCATCACACGCCTCCCGTCACGCAGGTGCAGGGTTTGTAGGCCTCGCCGTTAACGCTGAGACCGCCCGCTATGTCCACACCACCGCTCAGCCTTATGCTGCGGCCGGAGATGAGCATCTCCCCGCCTCTTTTCATGCGGATTGCGCAGTTTTCGCCCTGTATTTCCAGCTCACCGGCCTCCAAAGTCCCATCCGGCTCCGGGATGGCACCCACAACAATGGCCTCTCCCTCCGTGCTGGTGAGCACCAGCACCCTCTGCCCCAGGGCGGGCTGCCAGCGAAAGCCGCCGGGCAGAGCCATGCTCAGCTTCCGGCGCTCACCCTGGGTCACAACGGCTATGGCCGCGCCCCCAAGGCTCACAACTCCCGTCTCAGCACCCGACCTCTCAAGATTGCCGCTGAATTTCATCTGTTCACTCAGCCACATATTCACTCCTCCTTTTCCAGCTCCAGCCGTGTCTCGCCATGTTCTCCGTCCGCCGCACACCGGCTCTCACGCACCAAAAAGCGCCCGCTCAACCCCAGGGGGCTGTCCTCCAGCACCACCCTGTCCCCGGCAAATGCCGCGAACAGCAGGGGCATAGTTATAAACATCACCCGGTTGCCCTGCCGGGACTGGCGCAGCTGGTACTCCCCGGTGTGGCGCATGGCGTCGTACTGCGTATAGCGCGGCACGTTCACCACCCGGCGGCACAGGCCGCCCCGGCTTATAAACTCGCTGTTCTCCGCCGTTGACGACACCCCAAGCGCCGGATTTTTCACCAGCACCTGGGAGAACACGCCGTAGCGCCTGTCCCGCCACACCTGCCTTGTTATGGCCCTGTGGGCGAGCGTCACCGTATCGCCCACGGAGCCGTCCAGTATCAGAGTTCCCTCCCTGTCGAACCGGGGCGTCACCTCGCCGCCGAAAAAGCAGAAGTCCCTCAACACCCGCCACTGGCTGCTTCCGCTGTATACGGGGAAGCGCCCGGCGCAATTTATATCCCGGCTCCTCAGCTTTTTTATTCCATAGGGGTACACATGATTTTCCAAAATCTGTCTTATCCCCGGATTCCAGTACTCGGCGCTCTCCGCCTCGTTGTCCATAAGGCGCGCCCCATAGCCCCTCCCGCTTATCATGGCGGTGGCGCCGCTCTCACCGGCGCGCAGCTCGTACTCGTCCACCACGCCGCAGAACACCGTTCTGCCCTCATGGCGGCAGATAAATTCCGAGGCTGAGGCCAGAGTCTCCCCCAGCCCCTCCGTCACGGGAACAGTCACCTCAAAGGCGTCGCAGCTGTGGCAGCTATGGCTAATATCCCAGCTCAACAGCACGGGCAGAGGGGCGGAAACGCCGTTTTTATCCAAAACGCAGGCCTCCACAGCCCACCTCCTAACGTATTCTCAGCCGCGTGCCCGCAGGCAGCCTGCCGGGATTGCGCAGCTGGGGATTCAATTCCAGCAGCCTCTCCGCGCCGCCGTACTTTGCCGCCGCCGACCAAAAACTCTCGCCCGGACGCAGCACATAATAGTTTACGGACGGCTCGCCGTAGCCCTCCCGGCCTGCCTCGGTGATGTCTCCGTACTGGTCAAAGCTCTCCCAGAACTCAAAGCTGTATGCCACATAGTCCTCCGTAGGCACCTCCCTCAGGTTCAGCTTCACAAAATATGCGTTGCTCTCCTGCCAGATGGGATGTACCAGCAGTCCCGGCCTGTTCTCATAGAAAACCGAGGCCAGCTTTTTGAACTCATTGTAAGCCCCTTCCCCAACAAATTCTCCCTCGCCCCGCAGCACGCGGCAGCTTCTGCCCATATTCTGGAGCACATAAGCGCCGAAGGGCACCTTATGGCAGACCATACGCCGGGAGAAATTCACCTCATACACCCGGGGGTTGTGAGGCCAGATATAGTTCTTATACCGCATTGGCGTAAGCTTCACAGTCTTCCCCCCTCTTAATATTTTTCCAGCGGGGCATCATACCTGCGGCTGTCCCGCCTCAGACATTCCGACGCCGCCTCCATGTCCCAACGCCCCGCCATGCCGATTTCCGGATGCCGCTCCCAGACCTCCGACTCCCGGAATACATCCTCCGCCTCCTCATCCGCCAGGGCGGGAGGCCCGCCTCCGGACTCGGGAAAACGGAACTCGCCCCTCTCCCGATTCAGGCGCAGGAAGTCCGCCGGCACGGCGCCGTATACCGGAATCTCAGAATAACTCATGCCAGCTTTGCCGGGATACAGGGCGGGGGAATATTTCCCCCGCGCCCGCTCCGCTCCGCCGTATCCACCGGAGAAAAAGCCCGCATCAGAGCCTATCAGGCGGCCGAGTATTTCCTCCGAGAGCTGCCGCAGCTCACCGGAATTCAGCTCAAGCTCCATGGCTTTCCTCCTCCCTCAGCTCCACAAAACGGAGCCTATCAAAATCCGGGTTGCCGGAAGCTTCAGCATTCTCCCTCTCCAGCACCAGGTGCAGGCCGCACAGCACGGTCTCCTGGTCCGTCTGAGCGTAGGGCGCTATGCCCAGCGCCTTAGACACATACCAGCGCAGCTTTTCCAGAGGGTCGGCACGCAGGCGCTCAAGATACGCCTCCATCATACGGCGCTCTCTATCCTGCGGCTGGCCGTGATGGTAACGCGCTCGGCCACCATGCGGCTCAGCTCGCCCGTTTCGGCTATCTCGCTCCACTGGCAGCCCGTGTAGGCCACGCGCCTGTCGGGCTTCACTATCACCAGGGTGAAATCGCTGAGCTTATGGAAATCTATGCCGTCCGCCACGGCCTCCGCCGTGGCGTAAAGGCGGGTCAGCTCGATTTTATAGTTGAGCTGAGTGGCTATGGTGGCCACGGGCTCAGATTCGCCAAAGGCCTCCACCACCTGCTCACTGCGTCTGGCCGTGGCCTTGTAGCTCTGCACCACGGCTATTTTTTTGCCCTCCGCCTCCAGATAGATATCGCTGCTTGTGGGAAATCCTATCGTTGCCATTGCTCTCCTCCTAAACGGTTATTTTGGCTTCAAGCCGGATGTGGTTGAGGCCGTGGGCCACGGTGAAGGCAAAGCTCACCTGGCACACCGTGGGGTCCTCCCCCGAGGGGGATACCGTGACCTCGCCGTAGCTGTCGATTATCTCCCGCTCAAGACGCTTTTCCAACTCCACTATCACCTGGGTGCGTATGGCGCCCCTGGTCTGGACCGTGTTCTTGGCTCTGGCAAAGCGTCTGCGCAGGCTGTCCCGTATGCCGGGTATCACCTCGTCTATGATGCGCACGGTGGTCAGCTCCCGCCAGGTGGCGTCCTGCACACCGCCGGTGGTCGTGCGTGTTGTCACGGCGCGCAGCACCACCGGGGTGCCGGAAACATTTTCCGCCAGAGTTACGCCGCCCCGCACCAGGGTGTTCACCTCGTCATCCGTCCAGAGCTTTCCGAACTCCACTCCGCTCAGCCCGGTGCCGTTAAGGGGCAGGGCGGGATCGGCCGTGCCTGCCGCCGCGCCCGCCAGAGCCGCCGCCAGAGCGCCGGGTATACCCGTCTCCTCGGCGGCGCACAGCACCATGCGCTCACAGTCCAGCGCCTTGGCGGCTTTAAGCAGCTCATCCGTATCACCCGCGCTCTCCGCTATGCCAATGCGGTAGCGGTAGGCCTCTGAGGCGCCAAGTATGGCCCCGCGCATGGCCGCGTGCACAGCCCCATCCCGGCTGTCGCAGAACATCATGCCCACATTCTCCGCGGTACAGAGCTTTTCAAAGGCTTCCGCATAGTCCGAAGCGGAAGCTCCCTCCTCCAGAGCGCAGGCGTATACGCAGCCCGCGCCGTTTCGCAGGGCTGTGGCGCACAGCTCCGTTATGCCGCCCGCGCCAAACACCTCGGCCGCGGCGGCCCGGGAGCTTATGCGCACCACTCCCCTGTCCGAACCCTTTTCGCCCACAGCCGCGCAGGCTGCCGCCGCTCCGTCCGCGCGCCCGCTCACAGAGCTTGTGACCTCATAGCCGGAGTAAACTCCCGGTCTCTCATTCATCGCCATGCAGTATCATTCCTTTCACCGTGAATTTTTCTATTTCCGGCGCTGTCTCCTCATGGAGCAGCCAGAAGCGCGCCCCCAGCTCTCCCCGGCAGCGCAGACAGCAGAGATTTCTGTCGTACTCCGTCTGCCCCAGAGTCAGCGCACCCGGACCCAAAGCGCCGGACAGCGCCCACACCGCGCCTATGAGCCTGTCCGCCTGCCGGGACATCTCAGCCATGCCCCCGTCGGCATCGGAGTAAATATCCATGCTGAACTGCGCGTCGCACACCAGAGCCATGGCCTCCCCCGCCTCCGTCATGCCCAGATAGTCGCCAAAACCGCCGGCGGACACCGCGGCCTTTTTTACACTCAGAGCCACCACAGCCTCAGAGCGCGGGATTTCCATATTGGGATAGGCGCACAGGGCGTTTATGCCCTGCGCCTCCAGTCCACGGCGCAGCTCGCCTAGCACCGCCTCAAGCATCTGTCTCCCTCCCCAGATAGCGGAGCAGACACTCAATGTGGTCTGTGCCGCTCAGTCCGTATTCCTCCCGGCGCATCATGCGGAACAGCGCTCCGCCAAAGCCCACACGCACGCTCTTTTCCTGGGCTTCTATTGCCTCCGGTCCGGCTATAAGCAGATATTTCCCGCCTCCTCTGCCCGGCCTGTCAGGCAGGGCAGCCAGCTCGCTGCGCAGCTCCAGAGGCTGGACGAAGCCTCTCTCCGGTCTGCCCTGAGGGGAGATGTCGCTGTATACGGTGATGGGTGAGGCATATTTCTCCAGCATTGCAAAGTTCATCCCATCACCCCCCTAAAATCAAAGCCCCGCTCATACAGGCAGCCCGCCAGCAGCTCCTCGGCCAGGGAGCGCAGATTGTCTGTAAAATTCCCATCCCTGCGCTTCACCGTAATACTGCCTATCTTTACCGAGGAAAAATCTTCGTCCCCCAGCGCGGCGTACATGGATAGCGCCAGCACCCCGGCCGCGCCGGTGAATCTCTCTCCCAGGGCAATGATGTCCTCACCGCGGCGCAGTCGCGACTCCAGCTCGTCCACAGCCAGACGGCAGAGGAGCGTTAAACGCTCCCTGCCCTTATCGCTTACCGTGCCGCCCAGAAAGATAAGCGCCCTGTCAAGCACTTCCTGCGTTATATCCATCAGGCAATCTCCAGAATTTTGGAGGCGTCTGCGTAGATCTTGGCAAAGCCGCTGGTGCTGGTGATGGCGGCGCGCTCCAGCTGACGGTCAATCAGTCTGTCGTACTCCACAGCCACATCCCCGGCGCTCACCATCTCCAGAGCGTAGCCTCTGTCAAGACCAATAACGGTCTTTTCCGGTACGCAGGCGGAGCGGATTATTTTCGCGCCCAGAGGAGAACCTATCTCGCCCGTGCCAGCGAAGTTCAGTCCCGCCACGGGGTTTCTCAGCTCGCTGAGCTTCAGCATGGCCAGCATCATATCCGGGGAGACCAGCATGGTGTTCATGGTATATGGGTCAAACTTGCCCCAGAAGCCCACCAGCTCATCGTAGCTAAGAGCATCCGCCTCCGTGACCGCCGCCGGATTGCCGTTTCCGTCTCCGGAGACTATCACCTCCACCGCATCGGCCAGATGCATTCTGGCAATGTGATTGCCTATCTGGCGCAGCATGACGGAGAACAGCTCCAGCTTCTGGAAGCGTATGGCCTCGTAGGACGCCACCAGCATGCGTCCGCGCTTATGGAGCTTCACCAGCTTGTCCTGAGCGCGGATCTCGGTCTGGGGAATGACCGCGCCCTCGGCCACATGGCGCATGCTCTTGTCATCCTCCGTGGGCACAGAGGCTATGGCGCGGTAGTCCAGACCGTCTATTTTGGTCGTAGCGGCCACTATGCCGGGCAGGATGTTGTTCTCCTCCATGCCCTGGCGCACGCTGCGGGAGACATACTCTGGGAACAGCACAGCGCTATCGGTGCTGTGAAAAAACTTCTCTACGATATCGCTGTTTCCTCCGCGTACACGGATATCAAAGCGCTTCAGCTGACGCTGATAGGCGTCCATGCCCTCCATCGCCGTACCCTTGTAGGCCTCGGAGGGGTCCATCTCCTCCAGAACGGCGGCAAAGCCCTTGCCGGACACGCCGTACATACCCTTGTCCAGCTTTATCTCATTGAATTTATAGCTCATGTTTTTTCCTCCTTAAAGCATAATTGCAGCGGTGCCGTTATCAACGGCCAGCACCAGATACTCCCTGCCCTCGCCGGAGCATATGCCGCCGGAGCCGTCCGCCACCAGCTTTACATAGCCGGGCGCAATTCCCGTGCCGGAGCAGGAAACCTCCGCAGCGCCTCTGAGTTGCACCGCGGCACAGCCACTGCGGCAGGCGGATACGAAGCCCACAAAGCCCTCACTCTTGGCACAGGCGGTAACAAGACCGTCAGTCCCCAGCTTCACAGGCGTGCCCGCCGCCAGCTCCGCGCCGTCTTTCACACCGAAGGTCGCCGAAAGTTCACCAATACCCTTGAAAGAATAGTTCATATTTCTCCTCCTAAATCAAATAGTCGTCGCCGTCGAAACGGACCTCGCTGTTTTTGCCCGGAAGCTGGCACAGGGGCGGAAAGGACTTTTCCAGCTTCTTCTCCAGCTCTCCGCGAAGGCTCATCAGCTCATGGGCGTCCATGCTCTTTGCCGCGGCCTTCATCGCGGGAGCCATACCTTCATCCCATAGCAGGCTCAGACGGTACACTTCCGCCCTCTCCCTGTCCAGGAGCGCCTGTCCGGCTCCCGCCAGCTTTTCCAGCCGTTCCAGCTCGCTTTTCATATCTCCGCTCCTTGCGGTATCTACCAGCTCACGGAGCTTCGCGCACTTCATCACTCCCGCCTCGCGCTGGGCGGGTACGGCCACGAAGCTCCACTCATAGGCGTCCGCAGCTCCGGAGAGTACCCTGTGGCACAGCCTTCCGCCGTATTCCTGCCCCGGAACATGAGCGCAGGCGCTCTCACCGCATATGCTGCACTTTTTCTCCGCCACAGCACAGCCCACGCTGGTCTCCCGTACTATGCCGGCGTCTATAGCCTGAATAAAAGGCTCTGTCTCCCCGCTGCGGAGCATATACGCCCAGCCCTTCAGATAGCGGTATGGCTCTCCGGCGGCGTTCAGCCTGTTTTTATCCGTGAGCACCTCCGTGCGGTAAATCCGCGCCAGCTGCCCGGCCGCCGTCCATGCGTGATCCAGAAGCCCGCTTTTTCCCACGAACAGCTCCGCCAGTTCGTCCAGGCAGCTGTCGGAAAAGCGCTCAAAATCCCTGTCCACCTCGTTGTCGCACAGCTTCACCGTGAAGGTGTACACCTCTTCGGGCGTCAGCTCACGCCGGGCATAGCGGTTTATGGCCGCCAGCTCCTCCCCGGCTGCAGCAGGAAACACTCCCGACTGCTCCTTGCTTATTTTCATCTCTCAGCCTCCTTTATCCCGGCCAGAGCCCGCTGTGCCTGGGCGCCGTAGAGAGCGGCCCGGGCGAGCTCCACCTCGTCCTGCAGATTAACATTGTCCCAAACCAGCTCAAAGCCGCAGTCGTAGCCGTGCATTCTCAGCCACAGGGAGCATATGCGCCTCAGCACCGGCTCCAGAGAGCGGCGTATGGCAGTTATCTCGCTGGTCATAAGGTCCGCCTGCTGGGCGGACATACGCTCCGTGGAGCTCCAGTTCAGGCCCAGCATAAAGGGCGGGATGCCCGTGCGGGCTATGAGCTGCTCCAGTATCTGGCGCACAGGCACCTCGCTGTCCAGTATCTGGTTGTCCGCGCCTATCACGCGTATGTCCACATCGCCCACGGCCACAAAATCCCGGACTGAGCCGCCCCTTGTCTCCTGCATGGCGCTGCTCCACTCCCTGGCGACAGCCTCCGCCCGCTCGGATGCGCTCATGCCGCTCTCCGTGCCGGGGCGGCACACCACCGCGTAGCGCACATTGCCGCAGCGCTCCCAGTTGCTGCCCATGGCCGTGAAAATTTTCATCAGTATGTCCGTCAGAAAGGGCATACTGCGCAGCATGGAGCAGCCGTAGGGACTGTCCGCCTCCGGGGAAAAGGGCGTGAACAGCAGCAGCTCCTGATATGGCAGGGGCTGTGGCTCAAGGCCGCTGTTCAGGCAGATGGAGAAATCCAGAGGCGTTTTCCCCTCTCTGACGCACACATCCGCCACATTGCCGCAGATGAGGGCGGCTATGTCCCTGTTTCCGCCGGTGACTATCTCGCCCACCGCCCGGCCGCAGGTGATCATGGAGTCCAGATAGGCGTCCAGAAAACTGTCTATGCCCCGGCAGCCTCTGCCCGTGTTCACCGTGCGCAGGAAATCCTCCAGCTCCCGCTGCGCCTTCCCGTCGCCGCAGCGCACGGATACGCCGCCCGTGAGGCGTATGAGCTTCAGTATTGCCGCGTCCACTACGGGCACCGCCTCCCGAATAGCCCGGTATAGCCGCGTCTCGCCCCCTCCCAGGGGCGTGTAGCCATCCAGCGCGGTAAAGGGGTGACGCGCCCCTCCCCGCAGCTGGCTTCTCACCGCCGCGGCCTCTTTCTTTTGAAACCACTTCATTTTTCCAGCAAATTCCTCCATTCGCCTTGATTTGAGGGTGTTCTCCGAACCGACAGCGCGGCAAAGCCGCCTCTGTCTACGGACAGCCAGGTTTGAGCGAAATAGCGCATATCGTCCATAGCGTGGTCATTTTTCTTCAGAGGCCTGTCGCCTTGCTCCGGATCCCAGGAATACAGCGCCAGCTCCCGCAGGGTGTCGGCGCAGCAGCGGCATATTGCCAGCCTGCCCGTGCGCAGCAGCTCCGCCGTCAGGCGTATGCCGCTCAGCACATCGTTTCTGGCCTTCACCACATTTAGCCCCTCCCGGCGCAGCAGCTCCATGAAGCTGGCCGCCGACGGGTCAACTATCACGGCCTCCGCCCTCCTGTTGCCTATGAGCTTCATAAGCTCCCGGACATATTCTCCGTCCGTGCGCTGAGCCCCGTGGAGACGCGAGTCATAGTAGTACTCGCTGACCCTGTACCAAACCCCGCCGAGATATCCCCACAGGCCGAAGGACGCAGGATTCACCGTGCCGTAGTCGCAGGAGACTACCCATTTTGAAAACTCCCCCTCCGGCACAGGCACGGCCATGGACGGCTCAAAGAAGTCGTATACCCGCCCCTGAGCCTGCACCCACTCACCCAGCACAAAGCGCCGGTAAAAGGCTCCGCTGTACATACGCCGGTAGCGCTCCAGCATCTCCGGAGAGAGGGACGGGTTGTCCTCCATGCTAAAATGCAGATAAAGCGCCCGCCGCTCCTCCGTACGGCATATCCACTCTCTGTAGAACCAGTGCTCCGGGGACTCGGGGTTGCAGTTGAACCACAGCCGCGCCCCCTCCACGGAGCAGCGGGCTATGGCCTGCTCCACAAAGCTCCGGGGCATCAGCGCCACCTCGTCCAGCAGCACGCCGCAGAGTGTCACGCCCTGGATAAGCTCCCGGGAGCCCTCGTCCTTGCCGCCGAAGAGATAGAAGGTGTTGCTCCGCTTCCCCATAGTCACCGTCACCCGGTTCTTGGATATCTGGTCCCTACAGCCGCAGCCCAACGCGCGCAATGTCGGCAGCAGCTCGTCCAGCAGATTCCGGCGCAGGGAGACTATGGTTTTGCCGCAGAGCCCGAATCTGCCGCCGTCAAATCGGCGCATGGCCCACAGCACAAACGACAGGCCCATGCACATTGTCTTGCCGCTGCGCACCGCGCCGTCGCAGATTATAGCCTCACTATCCCTGTGGCGGGAGTTTGGGTTCCACCAGGTCAGCACCTCCAGCTGTTTTGGAGAAAAGCTCTTAATCCGCACTTTTCTCCGCCCCCAGCATGGCCGCGGCGCTGTCCAGAGCGCTTACAAAGCCCTCCGCTCCCTCCGACTCACTCTCCAGCAGCCCCAGAAGCAGCTGCATCAGCTCCAGACGGCTGGTGAATTTTATCTCCACCGCCCCGTTTGAAGAGCGCTTCAGCTCCGAGATATGCCGCAGATCCAGATCGTCCAGACCGCTCAGCTCGTCCGGCTCCATATACAGCAGCTTCACCGCGTCATTGCAGCCGCTGAAAGCCAGCTGAGCAAGTTTGCACACTATGTCCGATTTTTTTACCTTTCGCTTCAAACCTGTACCCCCCTCTCACCCTAGGGTCTATGCACCCCCTTTTTTTGCACGAAACCGTGCAAAGCAAATTAAATATTTTTTCTTTTCTGCATTTTGCACAAATTTGATTATGCATTTTGACGGTCAAAAGATGCAAAAAAGCCCCCGCGCTCAGTTGAGCGCGGGGGCAAACAAAATCAAATTATTTTGCGCCCCGGCGGCATAACCGCTTGGGGCTGAAAAAACAAAAAGGCGGGCGCAATGCGCCCGCCACCCCGCATCTGCCGTGGTGACCCAATGAAACCTGCACGTAATGGCAGGTGGGTCGCCTCCCCGCTGCTTCTCTGCTTCCAACTTCCAGGCACGGTCAAAGCCGTCCCGGGAGGCCTGCAATTCACAGCAGGAGTTCCGGCATCCCGTTTAAGAAATGTGGGTTTAAAAGGGTCAAAAATCCACGAACAGCGCAGGGATAACTGGTTAACTCTTTGCGGACCTTTTGCCCGCAGGCTGTAGTATAACACCTATCGGTGAAAAGTACAACAGAAATTTTTAGTCCGATTCCGGCGGAACCGGGAACTTATTCCTCCTCTTCGTCGTCAAAAAGCAGACTGATAAAGGTATTGTAAGCTACTTCCAGCTCAGCGTCATCATCCACGGAACCGAAAATTTCCTCGCCGTCCTCTTCAATATTCTTCAGAATAATGTAGCCGTAGTCGGGGTCGTCTTCATCCATGTCCGCGGGGAGGAACGCCGTATATTCCTGTTCGCCCACTTCAAACGCCTTAATTACTTCAAGCTCTATTTCGTTGCCGTCCTCGTCGAGGACGGAGATAAAATCGCTGCCAAACTCATCCTGGCCCATTGGAATCAGCCTCCTGATAATTCTGGGGAACTTTCATCCCTCGGCTATATTGTAACTCAATCGGACGTAAAAATCAATCAGTCAAAACGCACAGTTATAAGTACGTCCAAATGTGAAGGTCACAGAATTTTGTTATTCAGGAGCCTAAATCCTCCAAAATACGCGCTAATTGTTCCATATTTTCCACAAAAACGCCGTCTGTGAGCTTAATTCTGTCCGCTGCCGGCAGACTTTTCAGTTCAATATCCGTGGTTTCCACAGGCTGTGCCCCGTTCGGCAAAAATACGGCCACCCGCCCGCAGCTCTCCCGCAGCACATAGCCCTCGCTCTCCGTAGCCGCCTGTGTATCCGGAGCCAGAGCCGCAGCGGCGGAAAACGCCATGGCCGCCGCCAGAGCGCCTATGCCTATCCAGGTACGCAAATGCTTCCTCATTTTGCTTTCCCCCAAGCTGTTTTCATATTTACTGTTGATTTTTTCCGATTTTAGCGTAAAATAAACCTTTGACGTCTAAAATGGATACATCTTTAAAAAGTTTACAATTCCCGACCCCAGAATGTGATATAATATCGTATCCCCTTCTCAGGAGGACTTTATACTATGAGTTTCTTTAAAAACCGAAAAACGGAGCGCGCCGCCAAGGCCACAGCCTCCGCCCTGGCATTCACGGCTGGAGGCACCCTGCGGCTTATTTTAAAAACGCTGCTCACGCTGCTGCTTATCTTCCTCACAACAGGAATGATTTTCACCTGTATCTTCGCCGTATACGTCAAGACCTGCCTTTCCACAGACCTTA
This sequence comes from Candidatus Heteroscillospira sp., assembly GCA_050943935.1. GTDB lineage: Bacteria > Bacillota > Clostridia > Oscillospirales > Oscillospiraceae > Heteroscillospira. Next base: position 158,296 of record JBMNQC010000002.1, read on the forward strand.
ACGTGACTCTGGAGCAATACCAGCTGAATCTGAGCAGCACCCTGTACTATGAGGACAATGACGGTAATTACCAGGAGCTTATCACCCTCCACGGCCTTGAAAACCGCGTCTGGGTCGAAAATGATGAGATTCCCCAGAATCTCAAATACGCCGCCGTGGCTATAGAGGACCAGCGCTTTTACCGCCACAAGGGCGTGGACTGGTACCGTACTGTTGGCGCCTTCGGCAATATGTTCCTCAGTATGCGCTCGGATTTCGGCGGCTCCACCATCACCCAGCAGCTCATAAAGAACGTCACTCAGGAGGACGATATCACCGTGCAGCGCAAGCTGCTGGAGATATTCAGAGCTCTTGAGCTGGAGAAAAACTACGATAAGGATGAGATACTGTACTGGTATCTCAACGTTATATATCTCGGCAGCGGCTGCTACGGCGTGGGCGCCGCCGCCGATCAGTACTTCGGCAAGGAGGTCAGCGAGCTGAGCCTGGCCGAGTGCGCCAGCCTCATAGGCATCACAAACAACCCCTCAAAATACAGTCCCTACGCCGACCGCGAGAAAAACAAGGAGCGGCAGGAGACCATTCTCTGGGAGATGTACGACCAGGGCTATATCAGCAGGGAGGAATACCAGTCCGCTGTTGATGAAGAGCTTAAGTTCGTCCGCAGCGCCAACGAGGCCAGCACAGGCCAGATCTACAGCTACTATGTGGAGACTGTAATAAACGACGTCCTGCAGGACCTGGTGGAACAGAAGGGCATCTCCCTCCAGTCCGCCCGCCAGCTGCTGTACTCCGGCGGCTATCAGGTCTACACCTGCCTGGACAAGGATATACAGAACCAGGTTGATACTATCTATCAAAACATGGAAAATTTGCCCCAGTCCTGGCGTCCCTCTCAGCAGCAGTTCCAGTCGGCCATAGTCATCATGGACCACCAGACCGGCGAGATAGTGGCCCTCTCCGGCGGAACCGGCGAAAAAACCGCCAATTTCCCCCTGAACCGAGTTGACTCCCTGCGTCCGCCCGGCTCCTCTTTCAAGCCCGTGGCCGTATATGGTCCGGCCTTTGATGTGGGCCTTGTAACCCAGTACACCCTTATAAACGACGCACCGGATATCACCCTCAGCGGCACAACCTGGTATCCAAAAAACGCGGGCGGCGGAAACCGCGGCATAACCACTATCCGTCAGGGTATAATTTCCTCTCTGAACACCGTGGCCGCCCAGGTGCTGGATAAGCTCACCCTTCAGACCTCCTGGGACTATCTCACCCAGCGCATGGGCTTTGAGCTGGCTGAGAGCGACCTTAACTACGCGCCCCTTGCTCTGGGTCAGCTCTCAAACGGCACCACCGTGCGCAATATGGCTCAGGCCTACACCTCCTTTGCCAACGAGGGCGTTATGACCTACGGCCGCACCTACTCCAAGGTGCTGGATTCCAACGGAGAGGTAGTACTGGAAAACACCCCCGAGACCGTCACCGTCTTTAAGCCCAACACCGCGGCAAATATCACCAACATTCTGGAGGCCGCCGTAAGCTACGGCACCGGCGGCAACGCATCCCTGGGCGGCACCATGCCCGTGGCCGGCAAGACCGGTACTACCTCCAACGACTGCGACCGATATTTTGTGGGATACACCCCCTACTATGTGGCCGCCGTCTGGACGGGCTATGACACGCCGGAGCCCATGCGCTTCAGCGGCAACCCCGCCGCCCAGATATGGAAGAGCATCATGGGCCCCATACACGAGGGTCTTGAGTACGTGGCTTTCCCCACTCCCTCAATAGGCGCGCCCACCAACATCTTCGGCGACCTGGAGGAAGAGGAGGAAGAAGAAAGCCCCAGTCCCTCCCCCAGTCCCACACCCTCCGCCAGCCCCGACGTGACTGTGAGTCCCTCTCCCACCCCCACGCCGGAGCTGCCCACCACCCCCGTATCCGGCTCGGATATCCCAGCAGCATAAAAACAAAAGACTGCGGCCCAAAAGCCGCAGTCTTTAATTTGTGTGTGCCGCCCGGATACTGCTGTAAAATCGGCTGGTACTGCGGGGTCGTGTTCTGAAACCCATTTCTTTGAAGAAACGGGTTTCAGACTTCCCAAAGAATGTACGATTCGCCATGGGCCGTAAGCTGAGCCTTCGGCTCACCTTACTCAAATGGCGAACTTAGTCGCGCCTGAACCGGTGAAATTGGGCGGTGGATTAAGGATTTAAAGCTCACCCCAACTCTCCGCACCACCAATAGAATCCGCTCCCCTAACAGGGGAGCTGTCGCGGAGCGACTGAGGGGTTTAACCTATCAAATTCGCTTAAAACTAAGTATAATCTTCAGTATTTTTCCTCCAATAAATTTTCTGAAATTTTTTATATAAAAAAGAGGGAAAAAGCCTGTGCATCTCGTATAAGAGTATTAGAGCCTATTGAAAGTGATCGTGAGGTGGCGCTTTATGCCGTGTCCAAGAGAACTCCGTGAGCAGGCCGAGGAAATTCTCATCGGTCCCTATGGCTTTCTGTCCAAAAACAGCCGCGGACGCTCCCACCCGGAATCCGAATGCGAGATACGCACCTGCTTTCAGCGGGATGTGGACAAGATTACCCACAGCAAGGCCTTCCGCCGTCTGAAGCACAAGACTCAGGTGTTTCTTCAGCCCGAGGGCGACCATTACCGCACCCGGCTCACCCACACCCTTGAGGTATCCCGCATAGCCCGCACCATTACCCGCGCCCTGAGCCTGAACGAGGACCTCACCGAGGCCATATCCCTGGGCCACGACCTGGGGCACACGCCCTTCGGCCACGCCGGCGAGCGCGCCATTCGGGAGATCTATCCTCCGGGCTTCCACCACTATGAGCAGAGCCTCCGCGTTGTGGACCTTATCGAAAAAGATGGTAAGGGACTGAACCTGTGTTATGAGACGCGCATGGGCATACTCCACCACACCCACGGCGCCCCGGACGATACCCCCGAGGCCGTGTCCGTGCGTCTGGCTGACAAAATTGCCTACATAAACCACGACCTGGACGATGCCGTCCGCGCGGGAATACTCACCACAGACGACCTGCCCGAAATCGTACTGCGCCGTATAGGCACACGCCACAGCCAGCGCATAAACACCATTATCACCGATCTGATACAAAACAGCCGGGACGGTGTGCTTAAAATGTCCCCGGACATGACCGAGGCTGTGGACGTTTTCCACGATTTCATGTATAAAAACGTCTACCTCAACTCCACCGCCAAGCGGGAGGAGAGCAAGGTGTCGAATATCATCACCGGGATATGGGAATATTATGTTAACTATCCCGAGAAGCTTCCCCCGGAATACGCGGCTATAGCCGAGACCGAGGGGCTTTCCCGCGCCGTATGCGATTATGTATCCGGCATGACGGACAAATACGCCATACGCAAATACAGCGAAATTTTCATCCCCGCCGCCTGGATGGTCTATTAAAAAAATCCTCCGGCGCACCAAACAGCAAAGGAGGGCTTCAAATGGCCATTCCCGAGAGCTTTCTGCAGGAACTTGTGGAACGCAACGACATAGCCGACGTGGTTTCCGGCTATGTGAAGCTCTCAAAACGCAGCGGAGCCAACTTATTTGGACTCTGCCCCTTTCACAGCGAAAAAACGCCGTCTTTCTCCGTCTCGCCGGAAAAACAGATCTACCATTGCTTTGGCTGCGGCAAGGGCGGCGGCGTGATAAATTTCATAATGGAGATAGAGGGCCTCAGCTTTCCCGAGGCCGTTGAGTTTCTGGCCCGCCGTGTGGGACTGGAAGTCCCACAGGACAAACCGGACAGGGAAAGCCTGCGCCGGGAGCGTATGCTCTCCCTGAACCGTGATACCGCCAGATTTTTCCACCGCCAGCTTGTTGCGCCCACCGGAAAAATCGCCCAGGACTATGTGAACAGGCGCGGCATCTCCCCCAACATGGTAAAGACTTTCGGCCTGGGCTTCGCCCCCAACGCCTGGGACAGTCTCATAAAAGAGATGACGGCCATGGGCTACACCCATCAGGAGCTTTTTGACGCAGGTCTGGTCCGGGCGGGCAAAAAGCCCGGCAGCTATTACGACACCTTCCGCAACCGGCTCATGTTCCCTGTCATTGACATACGGGGCAATGTCATAGGATTTTCCGGGAGAATTCTTGACGACGGCGAGCCAAAATACATGAACAGCCCCGAAACTCTTGTTTTCAACAAGGGCCGCGGCCTTTTCGCCATCAATCTGGCCAAGAAATCCAAAGCCGGCTATTTCATTCTGGCCGAGGGCAACGTGGACGTGGTCAGTATGCACCAGGCTGGCTTCGACTCGGCTGTGGCCTCCCTCGGCACCTCTCTCACCCCGGAGCAGGCGCGGCTCATAGCCCGCTATACCGACCAGGTGGTCATAGCCTACGACAGCGACGGTGCCGGACAAAAGGCCTCCCAGCGCGCCATAGGCATATTGGAAAAGCTGGACATCAAGGTGCGTCTGCTGCGTCTGAGCGGCGCCAAGGACCCCGACGAGTTCATACGCAAAAACGGCCCGGAGGCATTCCGCGCCCTTATAGAAAAAAGCGAAAACCACATTGAATACCGGCTGCAGGCTGTGCAGAGCAAATACGACCTCAAGATAGACGAGGAGCGTGTGGCCTATCTCAAGGAGAGCGCCCAGCTCATCGCCTCGCTTCAAAACCAGCTGGAGCGCCAGGTATACGCCATGCGCGTGGCCCAGACGGCGGGAGTGTCCCCCTCTGTGGTTGAGGACGAGGTAGCACGGCTGCGTAAGCGTCTGCTCAGTCAGGAGAAAAAGCAGTATCAGCGCCAGGAGCTAAGTCCCATAAAGGCCATGCAGCCTCGGGACAGAACGCTGCGCTTTGAAAATGTCCGCAGCGCAAAAGCCGAGCAGGGCGTGATATCCCTGCTCTATCAAGACCCCCAGCTTTTCCGGGGCGAGGCGCCGGTACAGCCGGAGGAATTCTCCGCCCCGGTGCTGGCGAAGATCTACTCCGCCCTCCTGGAGCGCGTCCGCAGCGGTGCGGAGCTCTCTCTGCCTCTGCTGGCAGGGCAGCTCTCGGGCGAGGAAATGGATCATCTCACCCAGCTTATCAGCAAACCGGAAATCGTGCAGGGCAGCCGCCGGAAGGCGCTGCATGATTACATAGATGTCATAAAAACCGAACACAGCAGGGCCGCGCCGGAAGGCGATTTACGGGCCATGGCTGAAAAATACAGGCAGACGAAGGGATATGGTGTTTAGATATGGCAGACAACAAGAATAATTTTGATGAGAACCTCGATACCAGCAAGCTCAGCCCCAAGGAGCTGAAGGAGATGGCCGACGCGCTACTGGCTCAGTACGATGAGGAAAAGCCAAAAAAGCGCAGCCGCACCAAGGCGAAGAAGGCTGAAGAGGAAGCCGCACCCCAGAAAACCAATGAGGAACGTCTGAACGAGCTCATTGAAAAGGGAAAAAAGAGCGGCAAGCTCACCTCCAAGGAGCTGCTGGAAGTTCTGGAGGATATGAATCTGGAGCAGGAGCAGATAGATAAATTCTACGATACTCTGGAAAATCTTGGCATAGATACCGTTGGCGAGGACTATCTCCCCCCTATAGACGAGGAGGCTCTGCCGGCTCTGGAAGAGCTGGATGAAATAGAGGAAGTCACGGAAGAGGAGATAGTGGATACCGAAGCCATGGTAGAGAGCTTCTCCACCGACGACCCCGTGCGCATGTACCTCAAGGAGATAGGCAAGGTGCCCCTGCTCTCAAATGAGGAGGAGCTGGAGCTGGCCAAGCGCATGGCCGATGGTGACGAGGAGGCCAAGCGCCGCATGGCCGAGGCCAACCTCCGTCTGGTGGTCTCCATAGCCAAGCGCTATGTTGGCCGCGGTATGCTGTTCCTGGACCTCATACAGGAGGGCAACCTGGGTCTTATAAAGGCCGTTGAGAAGTTCGACTACACCAAGGGCTACAAGTTCTCCACCTATGCCACCTGGTGGATACGCCAGGCCATCACCCGCGCAATCGCCGACCAGGCCCGCACCATCCGTATCCCCGTACACATGGTGGAAACCATAAACAAGGTCATCCGTGTCTCCCGTCAGCTGCTTCAGGAGCTGGGACACGACCCCAGCGCTGAGGATATAGCCAAGGTCATGAATATGCAGCCCGACAAGGTCCGCGATATTCTGAAGATAGCTCAGGAGCCTGTGTCTCTTGAAACTCCCATAGGCGAGGAGGAGGACAGCCATCTTGGCGACTTCATCCCCGATGAGGACGCCTCTGAGCCCGCCGAGGCAGCCAGCTTCACCCTGCTCAAGGAGCAGCTTATGAGCGTGCTCAGCACTCTCACCCCAAGAGAGGAAAAGGTGCTTCGCCTGCGCTTCGGCATAGAGGACGGCCGCACCCGCACCCTGGAGGAGGTTGGCAAGGAGTTCAACGTCACCCGTGAGCGTATCCGCCAGATAGAGGCCAAGGCGCTCCGCAAGCTGCGCCATCCCAGCCGCAGCAAGAAGCTCCGCGACTTCCTGAACTAAATCGAGTTCCTGTTCGCCACGACCTCATAGGCGCAGCTTGCGCCGGGGTCCCCGGCGCAAGGAACTTGCGTTGGGGAGAGGAGGGGCAGCAGAGCGGCTGAGGAATGCCCGCGCGCGGCGTTCCGAAGAAAGCGCAGCTTGCCCCGACGTTGCGCCATCCCAGCCGCAGCAAGAAGCTCCGCGACTTCCTGAACTAAACAGCAAAAAGCCCGAACCGTATGGTTTGGGCTTTTCTTATTTATGTGCTGTGGATTTTAAGTTTGACTAAGTGCATACTACGGGGCGTATTCTGAAACCCATTTCTTAGAAGAAACGTGTTTCAGACTTCCCAAAGAAAGCCCGGTTCGCCAAGGGCCGTAAGCTGAGCTAAAGCTCATCTTACTCAAATGGCGAAGGGGTAGTGCCACTAAATCGCGCCTGAGTCGATGGAATTGGGTAGTTGGTTAGAGACTTTAAGCTCACCCGGCCACACCGTACGTACAACAGGATCCGCTCCCCTAACAGAGGAGGAAAAGTTTTTAATCGTCCGGGCTCTGCCCGGACACCACAATTATTAATTATTTATTTTTCACTATTCATTCTTATTGTTACCTTATCACCACTTCCCGCAGGCTCACCCCCGCGGTATGCCGTATAGGCTGCCACTGGGCCTTTCCGAACATGGCGCAGACAGACAGGGGCACATAGCTGAACATAAAGATGGGGAAGGTGAATATATACATGAGCTTTTTGTACCAGGCGGCGTGAATCTGTTTCCACCTGGCAGCCGTAACAAAGGCGGCTATCAGCGCCGCGCTCATATAGCTGCGTCCAAAGGCAGTTAGTGCCATGAGCAGCAGGGGCATAAGCTCCATGCCCAGCGCCGCGGCGGACAGCAGGCTGCCGCCCCACACCAGCAGGCTCATACAGCTCATCACCATCATGGGGAAGTTTGAAAGCCCCACATCGTAGCAGGCGAAGTTTCCACGGGCAAAGCCCCTGAAGAGCCTGCCGCCGTATTTGCCAAAAACCTGAAAGCTGCCCCGCACCCAGCGCATGCGCTGCTTCCAGGACTGCTCAAAGCTCTGCGGCTGCTCGTCATAGAACACCGCCTCGTGGCAGTAGCCTATGCGCTCGCCCCGGAGTATGCTGCTGACGGCAAATTCCGTGTCCTCGCTTATGAGGAAAAAGTGCCAGCCGCCCGCTCTCATCAGCACATCACGGCTCACCAAAAAGCCTGTGCCGCTTATAGAGCAGTCCGTACCCAGCAGCATACGGGAACGGTTCAGATACTCAGAATCACGCAGAAATCGCAGGGCGTTGCCCGCAGATATCCAGCTGTCCCCAAAGTTTTTACTGTTCCGGCAGCCGGTAACAATGGGGTACTTTTCGGAAAACACCCGGTTCATCTGGCTTATGTAGTCCGTGCTCAGCAGGTTGTCCGCGTCAAACACAAAATAACCATCGTATTTTTTCCCGTACTTTCCATGTATCTGACCCAGCAGCCAGTTGAGGGCATAGCCTTTGCCCACCCGCTGAGTGTCGAAGCGCTCGTATACCTCAGCCCCCGCACGGCGCGCTTCCCGGGCCGTACCGTCGGTGCAGTTGTCAGCCACTACAAACACGTCCACCAGCTCCGCCGGATAATCCTGCTGCTTCACACTCTCCACCAGCTTGCCTATCACCGTCTCCTCGTTCCTGGCGGCTATGAGCACAGCAAAGCGGTTTAGCCGGGTATTGTCCTCCCAGCTCTTCTTTACAAAAAACGGCACCAGCATGTATATGAACTGATAGCCGTAAAACAGCAGAAACATCACAAACATCACCTGTCCGGTGACCCTTATAAGCTCTGTCATAAAAACGCCCTCCTTGTCGTTATCTCTGACTAAAGTCTAGCGCAAAGCTCAATTAAGAAACAAGGAGGGCAAATATTAAATTTTGATTAAGTCCGCCGCCGTACAAATTTCCCCGCAAGCGCAAACATCGCCGCCAGAATAATATTCGGCAGAGTATCTCCACGCAGGAGATGGGTAAGCGGTATGAGCGCGCACAGCGGGCGCAGTACGGGAAACAGCTCCGATACATCGAACAGCACGGGACACAGCACCAGCAGCACCGGCGGCAGGAAGGGCAGCAGCAGAGCGCTCCAGCCCCCGGGCAGGCGGGCCAGCAGATACATGAGGGCCGTCAGGCACAAGCAGAAGCTCAGCAATACAATAAACCGTATATCCAAAACAAGCGCCGACGCACACAGCAGCAGGATAAACCGGGCGCAGAGCGCCGGCAACAGCAGAGCGTTTTCGCCCTGCACAGCAGCCGCGCGCATAAACCACGGCTCACACCTGCGGCGGCTGAGACTGTCGCCCATGGCGAGGCTCAGAAGCAGCATCAGCGCGCCCGCGCCGCCGCGTATAAAGTCCCGTCCCAGTCCCGCCGCGGGGGCTATGCCCTCAAGGCCGTTATATACTGGCTCTATCTCCATGCGCAGGCTCTCCTCCAGTATCCAGCCCTCCTCCGGGGCGGGCACGCCCTTCTCTTTCAGATAATCCTCGCCTATTTCCGGTGAGACCATCACCAGCATGGCGGCGGACACAGCCTCGGATACCAGGGCATCCACCGTGCTGCTCTCGCCCCGCACCAGGGTGAACAGCCGCGGCCAGCGCTGCTTCTCCACACGCTTATCGAAATCCTCCCGGAGTATAAAGCCGCATTCCCATTTTCCCGAGGCCACGTTCCGCCGCAGGCTGTCCTCGTCGGTGGGGATGAAGCTCACAATGCCCTCCCGCTCCCGGAGTATCTCCAGCAGCTCCGCGCCCCTTTCGCAGTTTTCGGGCATGACCCAGCCCACGGGCACGGCGGGCAGCACTTCCGCTTCCGGCATAAGCCGGGCGGCCAGCGTCAGGCACAGGACCGCCGCGCACAGCATGGCAAGCCTTCTCCCGCCCCGCAGCAGTTCGTACAGCTCAGTTTTCAGGGCGCACAGAAAAAATCTCATGTCCGCGCCTCCCTTCCGAAGCTGAGTCTGACCGTCAGAAAGGCCAGCGCCGTGAGCAGAGCGCCCGCAAGGCACAGCGCCTCTCCCGCCTGCCCCTGTACGCCCCGGCGCAGCAGGGACGTCCACTCATACAGCCTGCCGCCCCGCAGCGCACCGGGCATAAGCGCCGGCGGCACTATTCCTCCGGAGAGGAAGCCCAGGGCTGTGCTGAGGATAAAGCCCCAGGCCGCTGCCGACGCCTCGCTGAAGCTGATTGCGCAGACAAGAGCTGAAAAGCCCCCGGCAAACAGGGCGCAGCCGATGATCCCGAACAAGGTCGGCTCACCCGCCGCCAGACAAATAACGGCGCTCAGTCCAGTCTCCCACAGCAGCAAGGGCGCCAGCGCCCCCGCCGCCCACTCATTTCCCGTGCAGCCCACGGAGCGCAGTCTCTCCCTGTGCGCGTCCCTCCCTGGACCCAGCACGGGATAAAACAGCAGCCCCGACATGAGCAGCACCCACACCAGCACGCTGCGCACATAGTGCTCCCCCGGCTCCCCGCCGGGTACAAGCTGCGCAAGCTCCGTCTCATACATCCCGCCCCTGCCCATGGTGAAGCGGATGTATTCCAGATTTATCTCCTCTACGGAGCGATCACCCATTGCACCCGCCTCGTCCAAAGCGTCTAGCACGGCATAAATGCCGCCCTGAGCCGCCGCCAGCATGTCCGCCGCACATTGACCGGCGTACAGGGTGAGCAGGCTCTCCACAGGCTCAGATGGGTCCAAATGCAGCTTTGCGCCCTGATTTTCGCCTGTGAGTATCTTGTTCACAAAATTCTCCGGCAGAACCAGCACCGCCGTAAGCTCTCCCCGCTCCAGCTGAGCGAGAGCCTCATTCTCCGGCATTGCCACGAAGCGGCAGTACTCCGCCACATCCGCCAGATTCCCCGCAAAGGAAGCCAGCGCCTCACCCTCTCCGTTTTTTCCGGCCACGGCTATGGTTATATCCCCGTAGTCCTCCCTTGAAAACAGCTCCCGTACTCCTGCGCCCAGGGGTGCGGACAGCATTAGAAAGGCGGCGGCTATTGCCGCAAGCAGAAATAGCCGCCGTCCGAGACGCTGCAGGTTAAGTTTAATAAGACTGAAAACCAACCTCATTTTAAGTTTTTACATAAACAGAGACGCAATCTCAGGCGCCTCCTGCATGATGTTCTGGAGCAGAGCGAAGGCGTTGTTCTGCACGGTGAGTCCCAGATTCTCAAAGTCCGCGTCGGTGAGCTCGGTGAACATTCTGGCGCCGGAGACATCGAACTGCGCTCCCTCGCCCTCGCTGATCTTGTAGGAGCCCGCCAGAGTCACGTTCATGCCCATGAGATCCACGGTGATGGCGTCAAAGCTCATGTCCATTGTCTTGCCGTCTATCTTCAGGCTTCCGTTCATATCCATGGTGACAGCCTCGCCCTCGGCCTCTCCGTAGAGCGCGACGCTGTATGCGCCGCCCTTGGTGTCGTACTGGGTGTCCATAGTGAGCTTTGCAAGCTCGCCCTCGCTTACGGAGCTGACGGTAAACTCCGTGTTGTCTGTGAACTTGCCGTCGGAGAGCACATGGTTGCCCTTGGATACCAGCTTAAAACCGCCCTCGTCCAGCACGTTGCCTATGAGCTCAATGTGGTCGGCCACGTTCTTGCCCATACCGAAGAACAGGCTGAGCTCAACGCCCTGTATGTCGATTGAGACGCCGCGCAGCAGCTTGTCATTCACGAAGAACTCCATGGTCAGAGACTCGGTGAGCTCCTCACGCAGACCGGCGTCCATGGCGTCAAGATTCTCATCCACATAGGCCTCGTAGCTCTCATATCCGTAGAGCTCCTCCATCAGCACGCTCTGCATTATGGTGGCGATGTAGTCGTCGTTCATCAGTGCCTTGGCGGCGCTCTTCACGAAATCGCAGAACTTCTCGGCGGGGATGGTCATGGTATAGAGGGCGCACTCGCCGCTGTCCTCACCCACGGTGAGTGTGGGCTTGCCGCCCTCAGCCCACTCGGAGGCGTCGGACATGGCGTTCCAGGCGTCCAGCAGAGCCTTGGTGGTCTCCTCGGCGAGTTTGAACTTGCCGTTTTCGTCCACATAGTCCTCCACGAGGTCAAAAACATTCAGATTCATGCTCTCGTCCAGACCGGCCTCGGGCATATCCTGAGCCAGGGTAGCCGTGTCGAAGCCCAGCAGCTCATCGCCCAGCAACTCCTTGCACCCCAGGTATATGCCTGTGTCCTGATAGTACATGTTCATGGTCAGGGCGTTGTAATCCGCCAGACGGAGGCCCATGTCTATGGCCATTTTTCTGTCTTTTATGCTGGAGTCGGCGCTCATAACAAAGCCGGTGCCGTAGAAGGGGCTGATATCCGCGCCCACGTTGGCCTCCTTGAGATACAGCTCCATATCCTGATGGCAGTTGCCGCTAACGGAAAGCTTGGATATCTCGTCATAGCCAAACTGTCCGCCGACCTTGGCCAGCTGGGCAAACGTGGCCAGAGAGGCCTTCTTCACTTCTTCCTTGGGGTCAACCTTTCCGCAGCCCGCAAGTCCGGCAAGCAGCGCCACGGCCAGCACAAGGGCCAGCAGAGTGCGCATACGCAGGAAATTCTTTTTCATCTTTCTATTCCTCCTATTTTTAAACCCCTATGGGTCATTTGACTGTTCCATCGCTCAGAACGCAGACTCTTGTACAGAGCAGCTGAAGCTCCTCCGCCTCATGGCTGCACCAGAGCATGGCCGCGCCCTCGCTAAGCCTGCGTTTCAGATATTCAGTAAGCACCCGCCTGTACTCCGCGTCCAGCGATGCAAAAGCCTCGTCCATTATGAGATATTCGGGGCTGCTCTGCAGCGCCATGGCTATGCTCACCCGCTTGCGCTGTCCTCCCGAGAGGCTGGTGATCCGCTTATTATACAGCTCCCGCAGATTTAAAAGCTCATCCGCCTCCGGACAGCTTTTGCCTATGGCCCCGCGCCAGAAGTCAAGCTGCCGGCCTACGGTCAGCTCAGGGCACAGGGCGTCCTCCTGGGGCACATAGCCCAGACGTGAGCGCAGAAAAGCTCTGTCGCCCAATACGCTTTTCCCGTCCAGCAGCAGCTGTCCGCCGTCCGCTGGAATAATCTGCGCTATTATGCGCATAAGCGTGGATTTTCCGCTGCCGTTGCCGCCGGCCAGCCCAAGGCACTCGCCGGGGCTCAGACTTAAGCTGACGCCTCTCAGCACCGGAGAGCCAAAGTAGCTCTTGCGTATGTCTCTCGCCTCCAGCATGGCGCAGCCTCCTTGTTACGATATGGCTCTATAATATCATCTATTTAATGGAAAGGAAAGCAAATTTTTATTTCCAATATTTTCTCAGAAGAAAATTCGCAGCATTGCCGGTTATGAGGATATTGCCGAAAAAGTACAGCCACAGCATCAGCACTATCATCGAGGCCATAGAGCCGTAGACCAGCGAATATCTAACCGACAGGCTCACCATGGCGCTGAATACCATGCCCACTATTACCATTGCCGCAGCTGACAGCACGGCTCCCGGCAGCAGTCCGCGGCTTCCGGATGGGGAGGTGAGCCTGTAAACGCCCAGAATAAGCAGAAGCAGCACAGCAAACAGCAGCACAAAGCGCAGCCAGCTCCAGTCCCATGGCACAGGCACAAATTCCGAGAGTATACCAAGGAACCACTCTCCGGTTACTATTACCACAGCGGCAAAATACATAACCACAAGAAAAACCAGAGAGAACACAAAGCTTACGGCAAAAAAGCCCACGCCTCTGTATTTTGGCACGCCCTGTATCTCCGCCATAATGTTATGGAGAGAGCGAAATGCCGCAGCAGAGGAGCTCGCCATAAGCACCGCGCCTCCGGCCAGCATGCTTTTTCCGGAGTTCAGGCGCACATAGTCCAGATAGCCGCTTATTGCGTCCAGAGTTTCTGTGGGGATTACTCCTTTAAAAACCCGCTCAATAATATCATGAGTGGGAATCATTCCGCCAAATATAGAATATAAACATATCAAAGTGGGAAAAACGGACAAAGTAAGAAAGTACGATAATTCTGCGGCCGAGCGCGAAATGTGCTTTTTCATGTATATCTGGAAAAGCTCCCGGACAAAGCTTATCACCCGTCTGTTGCGCATTAAGCCCACTCCTTTCCCGCGGAAAAGCCGCTATTTATTCCTATTATACTCCTCCGCCTGCGTAAAAGTCGATAGAATCCTGGAAAACGCAGAGAACCCCCCGTCGGCACAGACAGGGGGTTCCCAGGGGTTATGAACGCGAAACCATAAAAATCAGGAGGGCTATCCTGCTTTCGGCACAAGAATGGTTTCGCATCAGGAGGACACCCGCCGCAAAAGCCGGACAGAAAGGGCAGTTCTGTTTTTCCCGGCAGGCGGGCTTTGTGAAATATCTTTGCTGCAAAAAGCAAATCCGCATACCGGCACAGGTACGCGGACGATCTATGATCCGCTTCCCAGTCAAGGCAGGAGCAGCGCATTGCTCTTGTGTATCTGACTTAGCTCCTCACGGAAGCATCACAGTGACCGACTCGCCGGGATTCTCACCCGATTCCACAAAAACTTGAGCAACGCTTTTCAATATTCACGGTGTAATCATAGCACAGTTTAATAAATTTGTAAAGCCGCAAAAGCTATTTTTCTCCGCTCTGCGCTGTTTCTTTTTCAGCCAGAGCGCATATCATAGGGTATTTTTCCAGTATGCGCCCGTAGTTTTCCCGCACATGGGGGATAAGGCATTGTGAGCAGTCCTTTTTCCCGGACTTGGTATAGCGGAAATTGCCGCCGCATTTATCCCCCAGGGCATAGAGGGGGCAATAGCAGAACATGCAGCTAAAATCCTCCGGGCGGGCGGTTTTGTGACAGGGGAAATATTCGCAGTCCCTGTTCTGGAAAAACGAGTAGCCCTTCCCCGCCCAGAAAGGCGCGCAGGGCAGCTCCGTGCGGCAGAGCTTTTCTCCGGAAAATGTGAGCGTATAGCCCCTGCCCGGCTCCGGCTGCCAGTCATAGCGGTTTTTGTTCTCCTCGGGGAAAAAGCGCTCCAGTATGCAGGAGATAACGCCCCCGTGCACCACCAGCAGGCAGTCCTCTCCCCGCTCCAGCAGCTCATCGAACTGGGCGCGGACGCGCTTTTCAAATATCTCCCCGCTCTCGCCGCCTGGGCAGACATTGGCGTTGTTGTCGCCGGAACACCACTCTATATACTCAGGCACCTCCCGCAGCTCCTCATAGCCGCGCATCTCAAACTCTCCGAAAGCCATCTCCCGCAGCCGGGGCAGAGCCTCATGCTCTATTTTGCCATACAGCGCTTCCAGAGTCTGCTCCGTGCGCAGCATACCGGAGGTATAAACCTTCAGCCCCTCCGGAGATGGATACCCCCCCTGCTCCCGCAAAGCCGCCAGCTTCTCCTCGCCCCGTGGGCTGAGGGGAAGGTCCGTGCTGCCGTAATACAGCTTTTTTTCAGTAGCCTCGGTGTCACCGTGCCGTATAAGATAAACTACCATTTAATGCTCTCCTTATATAAATGAAAAGGCAATAACCGCGCAGGCCTCGCCCACCGTTATGGCGTAGCCGGAAATATCGCCGGACATACCCTCCAGCTGTCTGTAGCCCCGGAAGCAGGCCGCGCACCAGCCCAAAGCCGCGCACAGGCAGCATATCCATGCCCCCTGCGCCAGCAGAAAGCTCAGGCCAAAGCATACAGCCGCAAGCACCAGAGGCAGCGCCACAGCGTAGGCCGGACGGGACGTGCGGGCATACTGACTGTGACCCATGGGCTTCAGATACTGCACCGCCGCCGCGGATAGCCCACGGGTAACAGCCGGTACCGGAAGCAGGGCAAGGCCCCGGCTCAGGTCCGCCCCGGCGAAGGAACCGAAGCATACAATGGCCAGTATCACAAGGCTTATCACCGCAAAGGAGCCTGTGAGCGGGTCCTTCAGTATACGCCGCCTCTCCTCCAGGTCCCTGCGGGACAGCACCGCGTCGCAGCTGTCCATAAAGCCGTCCAGATGTATATATCCGCTGAGCACCCAGGGCAGAGCCGTAAGCGCCGCCGCAGCCAAAAACGCCGGTATGTCCAAAACATGGCACAGCCGGGCGCACAAAGCCCAAAGCGCGCCTATAACAAGCCCCACCAGGGGCAGCACCCCCGTCATAAGGGGCCGGAGACCGTCATCCCAAAACCGGATGGGACAGGGTATGGAGCAGAACATTGAAAAACACATTAAAAAAGCGCGGATGACCTTCATTGCAATACCTCTTTTCCTCGGAACAATGTTAACACATTCCATCCCTCAAGACAAGCGCCTGTTGAAAAAGCCGGGATTATGGTTTATAATACATCTTAATATCTTATCCTTTGCTTGGGGAGATGCTTTATAATGCGCAACAAAACCGGCAAGCGGCTGTTTGAGATAGCCGTTGTTTTTTTCTGGGCCTCGGAATACTGTCACGCGCCCTACTTCACACCGTATCTCGGCTCCCTGGGCTTCAGCTCCACACTCATAGGCCTTATTGTCGGCAGCTACGGCTTCACCCAGATGCTGGTGCGCATACCTCTGGGCATAGCCACAGACGCCACCAGCGGCTACAAGGCCGTCACCGTCGGCGGACTTTTCTTCACCACCCTGTCCTCCTTCGGTCTGTGGCTGTTTACCGATGTGTACCTAATATTCCTGTTCCGCATTTTTGCCGGAGTGGCCGCCTCGGCCTGGATAGCCATGACGGTTGCATACATGAGCTATTATAGGGAAGAGGACGCCGTTACCGCTACGGCCTTGCTGAACAGCCTGAACAGCTGCGGCAAGCTGCTGGCCTTTGTGCTGGGCGCTCTGGCCGCCCGATTCTTCGGCTACCGCGCCGCCCTGTTCATGAGCTTCCTCACGGGACTTATAGGCCTTTGCCTGGTGCCCTTCACCGGCAAGGTGGAGCTCAGGCGCTCCCCCGCCTCTCTGAAGCACCTTTTTTCCTGCTTAAAAAACAAAAACACCCTCATTCCCGCCCTGCTGGCCGCCGTGAGCATGATGATAGTTCACGGCACCGTGTTCTCCTTCACCTCCACTCTGGCCGAGGGTGTGGGCGCCGGCGCGCTTATGCTCAGCGTGCTGAGCATGGCCTTCACCCTTATTCAGATACTCAGCACCAATTTTCTCCGCAGCAACTTCATCAAAAACGGCCGGAGAAGCCTCCAGCTCTGCTGCGGCTTCCTTATGATGAGCGGCTATCTCGTGATCCTGGCCTTTTCCTCCAATGCTTGGATGATACTCTGCGGCCAGCTTGTAGCGGGCTTTGCCTTCGCCCTGCTGAACAGCCTGCTTATGAGCGAGTGCGTCCGGGGCGTGCCGCCTGGAGAAAAAACCACAGCCATGGGCATTTATCAGGCTGTCTACGGCATTGGCATGACAATAGGCCCGGTCTACATGGGAAAAATAATGGACAGTCTGGGCGTGCGTCCCGGCTGTCTGCTGCTGGCGGGCTTTGTGGCCCTGGTGGCGCTCATAGTGCGCTTTTTCCTCTTCCGTGACAGCGCCCCCATGATTGACAAAGCGGCGTAAACGGTTATAATGGAAATATTGATTTTTGATATAAAACATCGAAAGGAAGTTATATAAATGAGCGAATGCAACCACGACTGCTCCAGCTGCTCCTCCAACTGCGGCGAGCGCACCGCCCCCCAGATAGAAAAGGCCGCACTCCACGAGGGAGCCTCCGTCAAAAAGGTCATTGCCGTAGTCAGCGGCAAGGGCGGCGTGGGCAAGAGCCTCGTCACCGCTCTCATGGCCGCCAAAATGCAGCGCGAGGGCTATTCCGCCGCCGTGCTGGACGCAGACATCACCGGCCCCTCCATCCCACGTGTGTTCGGCATAAACGAGCGCGCCCGCGGCAGCGGAGAGCTCATCTACCCCGCCGAGAGCGCCACCGGAGTCCAGGTCATGTCCCTGAACCTGCTACTGGAGAATACCGCCGACCCCGTGGTGTGGCGCGGCCCCGTCATCGCTGGCGCTGTAAAGCAGTTCTACACCGATGTCCTGTGGGACGATGTGGACTTCATGTTCGTGGACATGCCTCCCGGAACCGGCGACGTGCCCCTCACCGTGTTCCAGTCCCTGCCCCTGTGCGGCATCATAGTTGTCACCTCTCCCCAGGAGCTGGTGAGCATGATAGTGGAAAAGGCCGTGCGCATGGCCCGCCTTATGAACGTGCCCGTGCTGGCTCTGGTGGAGAATATGAGCTATTTCCAGTGTCCCGACTGCGGCGGGAAGCACGCCATCTTCGGCGAGAGCCATGTGGAGGAGCTGGCCGCAAAATACGGCATCAGCCGCATAGCGAAGCTGCCCATAGACCCCGCCATCCCCGCCCGCTGCGACAGCGGCAAGGTGGAGCAGATAGATTCTCCCTGGCTGGACGGCATAGCCGAGGATCTTGTTCAGCTTCTGAAATAAAACTTGACCGGGCCGGTATTTACCGGCCCGTTTTATAATGTTCACAAATATTTCATATCATTTTTGGGAACTATTTTTATAACCCGGCGTCTAAGCAATCAGAAGCCAAGCTTCTATACCTAATGACTTCTAAAGGAGAACAACATGAAAAAAATTACTGCAATGCTTCTTTCCCTGGTGCTCATCACCGGCGCCTTCGCCGGCTGCGCTCCCTCCGAGCCCGAGCCCACCGCCACTCCCGAGCCTGAGCTCACCGCCGCCGAGCGCGCCGAGCTGTATAAGACCGCCATTGAGAACGCCCGCGGCGAGGAAGAGAACACCAATATGCCCGTAGCTACCGACCCCGAGGCCGAGGAGATGTCCATGCTGCTTGAAATGCTGGGCATCACCGCCGAGGATACCGACGGCTTTGCCCTGAGCGTATCCATGATGAACGTCCGCGCCTACGGCATCGCCGTGATCAAGCCCGCCGAGGGCAGCGAGGAGGCCGTAAAGACCGGTCTTGAGAACTTCATCACCACCCAGCAGCAGAACTTCGAGTTCTATCTGGCCGACCAGTACGAGATAGCCAAGGCCGCAAAGCTTGAAACCCTGGAGGACGGCACCGTCGTCATGGTCATGTGCGAAAACGCCGATGAGGTATATACCTCCATCACCGACGCCATTACCGCGAAGTAAATACCCGTAAACTCCGGACTAAAGTCCGGGTGTTAGTAAAACAGTTTAAGGCCGTGTATCCGAAAGACAGATACACGGCCTTTTCTTTGTATGGATAAGTACGGCGGGGCTGGAGAACGTGACGCAGCCTGCGGGCTGCGGGGTCGTGATATGAAACCCATTTCTTTAAAGAAACGGGTTTCAAACTTCCCAAAGAATCTGCCTAAATCGAATACTCTTTTGGGCCTCGCCGACGCGCACAACGCGCTCGTGCGGCGGTGGCTGTAAGCCCTGGCCTGCGTTTAAGTACGGTGCTGTCAGGTGAGCTTTATGCCGAAACCTATCTCCCAATTCCACCGACTCAGGCGCGATTTAGTCGGAACTACCTCTTCGCCCCTGCGGGGCACCTCCCCTTACACAGGGGAGGCTTCGGCTCGGCAAATTCTGTGAGGCTATTTCGACAAACCGAAGCCCCGGACTAAAGTCCGGGGCTTTTTATGCAATTATTTCCATCGGGAACTTTTATCCGGTGGAGCTCGTCTTATTATTTGCCGTAAAAAATATATCCTATCACGGCGCCGCATACGCCTCCCACTATGTGAGTGAGCTGGGATATGTTGTCGGCGGAGAAAAGTCCGTCCATTATCTCGCCGCCCAGATAAAACACCACAACAAATATGAGAGTCAGCGGTATGCAGTGGCTCTTCATTCCGGCCAGAGAGGACATGACTATCATCATGAACACTATTCCGCTGGCGCCAAGCAGGGCCGTGCCCGGAAAGGCGATAAACTGCACCATGCCGGATATGAGGGCTGTTATAAGTATTGCCCACAGCAGGCTCATACTGCCGTATTTTTCCTCCAGCGGCGGGCCGACCACCAATATCAGCAGCATATTTCCTATATAATGGTTATAGTCGGCGTGCCCCAGAACATGGGTGAAAAACCGCAGATATGTCAGCGGATCGCTGAGGGACGAGCGGTAGACGCAGAAGTATTTTGTTGTTACCCAGTCGCCCAGAAATCCGGCCAGCACCAGCGCTCCAAAGGACAGCAGCGCAAAGGTGAGCACCACGGGAGAATTATACTGTATCTTAATTACATATTTTTTCATATCCGACCTCCGCAACAGATACAGGATAATAAAAGTTCACGAAAAAGTCAAGTCATACCCTCCAATATGTGCTAGAATAAACTGATATCCGCATTGGGGGAAATCTTTTCAGCGAAAGGACAGCCTATGAAATTCAAAAAAACCATACGCGGCATGTGCGCCGCTCTCAGCTGCACGCTGCTGCTAACCTCGCCCGCCCTGGCCGCCGCCATGGGCACGGAACTCGATGGCTACACTCTGCCCGTGAGAGAGGGCACCGAATACACCCACGGCGTCTACTGGACGGGTACGGATTACCGCCGTGAAAACTACATTGAATATTCGCCCAACGACCAGGTGTACCCCATGGTGGTCTACGGCTCCAAGCTGCTCAACTACGGAAATTTCGCCAGCATGGCCAAGCTGCTCAACAGCGAGGGCTATTATGTGATAGGCGGTATAAACGGCGACTTTTACAACACCTGGGACTATCAGCCCCTGGGCGTCGTAATTAAAAACGGCAAACTTATCACTACCGACGGAGGCTTTGTGGCCGTAGGCTTCAAGGCCGACGGCAGCGCCATGATAGGCCGCCCCGGCATAGTAGCCAAGGCCGCCTTCTCCGGCGAGACCTATCAGCTCAGCTCCATAAACAAAGCCCGGCAGACCGGCTACGCCCTCTACACCTCCGACTATGCCGCCCAGACCCGCAATTCCGAGCCAGGCTGGGACATCATCCTCTCCATGCCGGAGGACGGCCTGCTCACCGCCGACTGCACGCTGGAGCTCACCGTTGACGAGATAATCGAGAGCGAGGAGCGCTGCGACATA
The DNA here is from genome assembly GCA_050943935.1 of Candidatus Heteroscillospira sp. GTDB lineage: Bacteria > Bacillota > Clostridia > Oscillospirales > Oscillospiraceae > Heteroscillospira. The sequence continues at coordinate 178,844 of JBMNQC010000002.1, forward strand.
CCTGAGGGCAAGCTCCTGCTCAGTCTTCCCAAGAGCACCGACGACTGGCGCAAAAAGGGTGTGGAAAACCTCTCCGTGGGCGACACGGTGTCCCTCACCGTCACCTGCAATGAGGGCTGGGATGAGGTCGTCACCGGTCTGGGCACCCTGTATCAGATACTTGAGGACGGCGAGATTGTCTCCGACCTGCCCACAGGCGCCGAGCCCCGCACCGCCATAGGCCTGCGGGAGGATGGCAGCGTAGTATTCTACACCGTGGACGGACGCAAAAGCGGCCACAGCGTGGGCGCCACAATGTCCGGCGTGGCTGAGCGTCTTCTGGAGCTTGGCTGCGTGGACGCCGTGATGATGGACGGCGGCGGCAGCACCACCATGAATATGGTCCTGCCCGGTGAAAGCGGTATTTCACAGATAAATCTCCCCTCCGACGGCACTCAGCGCTCCGTCACCAACTATCTCATGCTGGTATCCACCACTCCCCCCACCGGAGAGGCGGAGAGACTGGTGCTGAGTCCATACAGCAGCCGTATGCTTCTGGGCGCGAAAACCGAGCTCACCACCCTCGCTGTGGACAGCGTTGGCTTTGCCGCCGAGGTACCCGACGATGTGCGCTACAGCAGCGACCTGGGTTCCTTTGACGGCGACACCTTCACCGCCGGCCGGGCCGGAGAGGGCAGCATCTCCGTATCCGCCGACGAACTGGAGCGCGGCGAGGCACGTCTGCTGGTTGTTGACACTCCGGATTCCATAACTGTAAAGGAGGAGAAGTCCGGCGCCGCCAGAGCCTCCATCACCCTCACCACGGAGGAGAGCCTGGACCTCACCGCATCGGCCATGTTTGACCATCTGCCCCTCACCGTACAGGACACCTGCTTTGAATGGGCTGTGGAGGGCGAGATAGGCGAGATTGACGAAAACGGCCTGTTCACCGCAGCGGAAGCTCCCGCCGAGGGCGCCATAACCGTCACCGCCGGGGAAAACACCGTGACCATCCCCGTGAAAATAAGCTATCCCGCCGGAGTGTACTCCGATGTTCAGGAGGGCGCCTGGTACGCAGACGCTGTGCTCTCCATGGGTCAGAACGGCTATATGACCGGCGTCACCGAGACCGAATTCGCCCCGGACGCCCAGATGACCCGCGCCATGCTTGTAACCCTGCTCCACCGCCTTGAGAACTCCCCCGCCCCGGAAGCCGCCGCCCCCTTTGAGGATGTTGAGGGCGGCAAGTGGTACTCCGACGCTGTGGCCTGGGCCTCAGAAAACGGCCTGGTCACCGGCTACGACGAAAAGACCTTCGGCATAGCCGACAGTATCACCCGTGAGCAGATGGCCGCCCTGCTCTGCCGCTACGCCGCCTGGAAGGGCGACGACGTCACATCCGACCAGAGCCTTGACGTCTTCTCTGACCGTGACTCAATAAGCCCCTACGCCGTGGATGCCGTAAAGTGGTGTGTGCAGCAGGAGCTGATACGCGGCCTCACCGACACCAGCTTTGCCCCCCAGGGCACAGCCACCCGCGCCCAGACCGCCGTTCTGCTGGACCGCTATCTGAGCGAATAAAATAAGTATTCCGGCTCAGCAGCCGTCCTCTCGCATTTTATATTCATCCACCGTGCAAAGCCATATACAAAAGCATCGGCAGCCAAAGACTGCCGATGCTTTTTGTTCTATCTCAATTGTATCTCCACCGGTGCGCTCAGTTCGGTTTTGGAGGTATATCCCGGTTCCAGCCAGACCTCGGTGCCGGGGAAATCCGTGAGGAACAGTTCCTCGGTGAAATATCGTTCCTCGTCGTGCTGTTCGCCGGTCACGGGGTCCTCCCAGCCTATGGTGCAGCTGTTTCCGCCGGTAAAGTACTCGTTTCCGCCGGCGTCGTAGTATCGGCTGGAAAATACCTGGTGGAAGTTGTAGTCGTCGTCGCCGCCCCGGGAGAGCACCTTGAAAGCCACATTCCAGCCGCTGCCGCTGCGTCTGACGTACAGAAATTCCGTATCGTAGGGCAGATTTTCGGCAGTCTGGTTTTTCAGGTCAACATAAGTGCGCTCATAGTCCTTATCCAGCCACTCGGCCCCGGTGATGCTCAGCTTCAGAGAGCTGCTGCCGTAGAAGTAGGGACTGTCCAGCACGAAGGCGCCAAGACCGCCCTCAGGGTCGCCAACGGCGCTGATTCCGTTTTTCACAGGCTTATACACATTGCCCTGCTCATCCGTCACCGTGTAGTCCAGCCCCTCAAGATACGCGCTGTTTTCCCCGTCGGAGGCAATGTTTATGCGCATCTGGGTAGGATAAAGCTCAATATCCGTGACGGTAAAGCGGTTGCCCTCCAGCTCGAAGCTCTCGTTCACGGGCAGCACCTCGCCCTTGGAGGTAAAATAGGGGTCGAATTTGAGTTGGAAGTCAAAGGACGCCCGCTGGTTCTCCCCGTCCTCCATGGCCATGACCCGGAAGATAAGCTCGCCTGGCATATTCTCGTCGAAGAAGTCCACAGTCTTCTTATAGATCCCGTTTTCGTCGCCCCGCCACGCGCCGCCGTGGCTTATGCCCTCGAGGTAAGAGCCGTCTGGAGCAAGGATCTCCATATCCGAGCCGAAATCCGTGCCGTCTCTGCTCTGCAGGGTGAAAAAGATGTTGAGCTGCTTGCGGTCAACTATCACACCCAGCACCCGGCAGGTGACGCCGTTATCCGTCTGCTCCTCGTCCACACGCTGTATAAATTCGTTCTCTATCGCCGCCGTAAGGGACGGGGAAAAATCCACCGCCTCCGCCAGCTTGCCCACCAGGGGGATGCCCGAGCAGGCCGAGGCGAAGGTGGGCGACACATTCACCAGCAGCACAAAGCTGAGGGCCAGGGCGCACAGGCTGCCCACAGGCGTCAGAAAGCGCCGAATTTTCCGGCTGCGCATTTTCGCCTTCGCCCGGGTGAGGGTGTATTCCAGTTCCGGGGGCGTCTGTTCCAGCTCACTCAAGAGCGAGCGCATTTCATCATTTCTGTTGTTCATAAATCTCCCTCCTCGGAAAGCTCCAGTCTGAGCAGTTCCAGCGCCCGGCGCTGACGCGTAGCGGCTGTACCCTGGGGTATCTCCAGAGTCCGCGCGGTCTCCGCCAATGTCATCCCGGCGAAGTAGCGCAGCAGTATGACCTCCCGGAGCTGCACAGGCAGCTTGCCCACCGCCTCGCGCATGGGCAGACGGTCATAGTCCTCGGCGCTCTCCTCGGGTATGTCCTCCAGGGGCACCAGGCGCTTCATGCGCCGCAGCTCGCTTTTGCACACATTTATGAGGATGCGCGTAAGCCAGGTCTCGAAATATTCGTCCTGCCGCAGTTTATTAAGTCCCCGCAGAGCCTTGTATACAGCCTCGTCCACCGCGTCCAGCGCCTGGGCCTCGCCGCCCAGATACATCAGCGCCGTGCGGTACAGGCCGGGGCGTACGCCCGCCAGGCGCGTCTCAAATTCTTCGCCGTTCATAGCCTTCTTTCCTTTCTTCGGATCCGATTCACCTATTAGACGCGCAGGAGGTCTGTTTTTATTTGGAGGGAGAAAAATTTTTTATTTTGCTTCCGCGGTTATTACGCGCAGGGCGCCGCCCTGAGAGGGCAGATCATCGTACCAGGCGGTGAGTGTATAGTTCTCCATATCCACTTCGGTCGAAGATACCATGCTCTCTCCGTCGTTGGAAAGCACATATATCTGTACGGTGCTGTTCAGAGTAAAGGCCCCCATCTCCGTTGTCACACTACCGGTATCCATACCGGTCACATTGCTGCGCAGCAGGGACTGCACCGCCTCCGGGGCGGATACTCCGCCCTTTATCTGTATGCCGCCGGGCGCGCCGCCCAGGTCCTTGGCAGCGGGGTATATAAAGCTCACGCCGCCGCTCAAATACTTATAATAAACAGCGCTGCCGCCGTAGGTTTTCTCGCGCAGCAGGCCGTAGCTGTGCACATCCCCGGTCACATCGCCCAGCACCAGCTTCGCCGCTTCACCGCCGTCATTGTAGACACAGGCCAGAACGTCCTCCTCATTCAGAGTGACCCCCGCCAGACGCGCGGGGCTGATACTGCGCCCGGAAGTGCCGGACACATCCAGTATCTCCGCATCCGCAGCCAGCTTCACGGAACCTATCTGCCCGCCGTTTTCGCTCACAGTACCGGACAGTCCGCCCGCAGGCATGCGCGCCAAGCTGTTTACTCCGTTTTCGCTGCTCACCAGCACCACATCGCCGGTCTGTACGCCGGGAGCGGACGGAAACGTGAATTTTTCCGTCTTTCCGTCGGTAGCCGTCAGGGTAACATAGCCGCGGGTATATCTGTCGCCGCTTTCGCTGACGGCGGTCTCCATGCCCACAGATGTAACCAACCCCACCACAGCGCTCTCCGGCTCTCCCGCGGGCATTACTGCCGCCGCGATGTCATCCCGGCCCAAAAGCAGAGTCACCATGTCTCCGGGCTTTATATCCCCCAGCTCCGACACGGCATAGCCCGCTGAGCTGCTGCCCAGAGCGTAGTTCACGCCGTCCACGGTGATGCTGTCGGGGCTGGCGGCGTTAGGCAGTACGGCGGTGAGCTTTCCCGTCACACTCCGTGAAGTCGCCCACACCGTTTTCATAGTCTCGGAATAATACAGCACATCAAATTCCCGCACCGCAGAGATGGAGGCCTTTTCGCCGTTGCGGTAGATGTGCAGGGGCGTGAAAGCCACATCACTCAGCCAGTCGCTGTCTGCTGTTATGGGCCCTTTGGTCACGGACTCCACCAGCGCCGCCCTGTCTATCTTCCCGCTCTCGTCCAGACTGTGCCCCAGAGCCTGAGCGTAGGTCTTGCCGTATTTGTCCTGAGCGTTCAGGGTGTTGTATACCAGCCGTGCGCAGTCCAGCCGGGTGAGAGTCTCGCCGCTGCCGCGCTGAACTCCGGCGGTGAGACCCAGCTTTTCGCCCAGCGCCATCTGGCCCTCCGGCCAGCCGGAGGTGAAGTCCCCATCCTTATAGCCCAGCAGCTTTTCCAGCACGGTCACGGCCTGAGCCAACGTCACCGCCTCCTCCGGGCGGAAGCTGCCGTCCGGATAGCCGTTCAGCCAGCCGTATTCCGCAGCTGCCGCCAGATAGCCCGCCGCCCAATGTCCGGACGCCACATCGTTAAAGGGAGAAACAGCTGCACTCCCCGCCGTTCCCAGCCGGGAGGCGGCCACGGCCATTTTGGCAAACTGCGCCCGGGTAACATTCTGCTCCAGATTCAGCTCTCCCCGCTCGTCGCCGTTCATGACTCCCAGCGCCGATAGCACCTCCAGCATCTCGCCGTCGTTGTCCGCGGCCAGCGCACCGGCGGGCACAGCGGCAAACAGGCACAGCGCCAGCAAAAGGCAAAGCAGCTTTCGTTTCATATCATTTCCTCCTTTGGGGTTTTTCTACAGTCAAAAAAAGCAGACCGCCGTAAAAAACGGCGGTCTGCTGCGTTATTCATCCTCTCCGGTACCGCCGGACTCGGATGCGGGTTCGGTCAGTTCTTCCGCGCTCTCCCCGGGGAGCGCAGCGTCGGGCTGGTTCATCATATCCATGAACTCATCGCCCGTAAGGGTTTCTTTCTCCATGAGATACCAGGAGATGCGGGTGAGCTTCTGCATATTCTCACGCAGAATTTCTGTGGCCTTAGCGTGGGCCGCGTCCACCAGAGCTATTACTTCCCGGTCAATCTGTGTAGCGGTATCCATGGAGCAGGTCAGGCTGGCATCGCCGCCCAGATACTGGTTGGTGACGGATTCCAGAGCCACCATGCCAAAGGCCTCGCTCATACCGAAACGGGTTATCATGGCTCTTGCCAGGCGGGTGGCCTGCTCTATATCGTTGGCCGCTCCGGTGGTCATGCTGCCGAACACCAGTTCTTCAGCGGCCCGTCCGCCGGTGAGGGTGACTATCTTGTTGAAAACCTCGTCCTTGGACATGAGGAAGTGCTCATCCTCGTCCACCTGCATGGTGAAGCCCAGAGCGCCGGAGGTGCGGGGAATAATGGTTATCTTGTGTACGGGCGCGGAGTTTTTCTGCACTCCCGCGGTAATGGCGTGGCCTACCTCGTGGAAAGCGATAATCTCCTTCTCATGCTGAGACACCACTATGCCCTTGCGCTGCGCTCCGGCCAGGATGAGATCCACGCTCTCCTCCAGGTCCTGCTGTGAAACGAAACGCCGCTTGTGGCGCACAGCGTTCAGAGCGGATTCGTTTATTATGTTTGCCAGCTCCGCGCCGGAGGCGCCGGGGGTAGCCTTTGCCACAGAGGAGAACTCCACGGAGTCGTCCATTCTCACATGCTTGGCATGCACCCGGAGTATGGCCTCGCGTCCGGCCAGGTCGGGCAGCTCCACGGGTATGCGGCGGTCAAAACGGCCGGGACGCATGAGCGCCTTGTCCAGGGTGTCGGGGCGGTTGGTGGCGGCCAGAATCACCACGCCCTTGCGGCCGTCAAAGCCGTCCATCTCCGCAAGGAGCTGGTTCAGGGTCTGCTCCCGCTCGTCGTTGCCGCCCAGGCCCGCGCCGTCGCGCTTTTTGCCTATGGTATCTATCTCGTCTATGAACACTATGCATGGGGCCTTCTCGTTGGCCTGCTTGAACAGATCGCGCACCTTGGCCGCGCCCATGCCCACGAACATCTCAACAAATTCGGAGCCGGATATGGAGAAGAAGGGCACGTTGGCCTCGCCCGCCACGGCCTGAGCCAGCAGGGTCTTGCCGGTGCCCGGGGGGCCCACCAGCAGAGCGCCCTTGGGCAGCTTTGCGCCTATCTCTTCATATTTGTGCGGGTCGTGGAGAAAATCCACTATCTCCAGCAGGCTCTCCTTGGCCTCCTCCTGACCGGCCACGTCTGCAAAGGTTTTGCCGGTCTGGTCCTTGGCGTAAATCTTGGCGTTGGATTTTCCGAAGGACATGACGTTTCCGCCGCCCATACCGCCCATGCGCTTAAACAGGAAGCGCCACAGCACCACCATAAACAGAAGCGGTATTCCGTAGCTGACCAGAACCTGCACATACCAGGGCACCACCACAGGCGCCACGCTGGAAAACCTTGCGCCGGAATCATACAGCCGGTTTACTATATCGTCATCAGGCATGATAACCGTGGTATACACCACATCGTCCTTGCCGGGATTCTTTATCTCCGGCAGATCCTGCTTCAGAGTAAAATAAATATACCCTTCCGAATCGCTGTATTCCACCTCGTCCACATTCATGCTGTAAACCTGGTCGAGGAAGGTATCGTAGCTTATATCCTCAACCTGTTCGTCAAATATGCCGCGGAACAGTAGGTTGTTTAATATTATTACAACGCAGAGTATAACTGAGCTGTAATATATCATCTTTCTTTTGTCTTTCATCAACATCCCCCGGATTGTAATTTAAATTTAATATGAGTACAGAATAGCACGAATGAACATAAGAAATGTGTCTTAACTATAAATTTTTGCTGAAAAAACCGTTTTCAAACTATAAAAAACGTATTATACTATTAGAACATATTTCCACAGGTCGGTGAAAAGAATGCTTATTGATTTCCACACACACGTTTTCCCCGAGGCTCTGGCGCCCAGAGCCATAGCAAAGCTCTCAAAGTCTGCCGGGCTTTTTCCCCATACGGACGGCACGGCCGATTCCCTGCGGCAGCTTATGGAGCATGACGGAGTATCCCTCTCCGTAATACTGCCCATAGCCACCAATCCCGCCTCTCAGCGCCATGTGAACGACTACGCCATATCCTGTGCCGGGCGTGGGCTGCTGCCCTTCGGCACAATACACCCGGATGCTCCGGACGCCCTTGAAGAGCTGGAGCGCCTGCACGGGCTGGGCATAAAGGGTATTAAGTTCCACCCCGAGTATCAGAGCTTTTATCCGGACGAGGAGAAGATGCGCCCCATCTACCGCAAAATATCCGAGCTGGGCCTTATAACCGTGTTCCACGCGGGACCGGACTACGGCTACCGCCCCCCATATCACGCCACACCGGAGCACATGCTGGGCGCGCTGAAATATCTGGACGCCCCCGTTGTGGCCGCCCACTGGGGAGGCGTGAACTCCGCCGAGGAGGTTCTGAAAACCCTGCGGGGCATACCCCAGCTTTATCTGGACACCGCCTTCGGCTACGGCACCGCCATACGCCCCTTCGCCCATGATATGATAGAGGCCTTCGGCAGCGACCACATACTCTTCGGCTCCGATGCTCCCTGGCATCCCCCGGCCTGGGAGACCTGCCTGCTGAACAGTCTGGACCTGCCCGCAGATGTGATGGAAGCAGTCTGCTCCGGCAACGCGCGCAGACTGCTGGGGCTCAGCTGACTTGCTGCATAATTTATATTGTATACAATCTATAAGACCTTTTTATGCCAAAAGTTCGCCCATTCGGCCCTTTTCGCTATGCAATTGTCTTTTTCACACAGGTTGGAGCTTTCCCTTCACAGGAGATATGACTTTCTTCCCAAGGAGCCGGCTTATATATATCTTCTCCAACTGTATGTACCAACTCAGCTTTTCCTCTGTCCGTTTTGCCCAAAAACCGGAGCCGCACAGCAATTGTGCGGCTCTATTTTTTTGGTATTCCAATTATTCATGATGCAAAATTCGCCTATTTTTTGGTTTTTCAGCAAACCAGCCAATCATGTCTGGCTTTTTTGTGAGTTGTGGTCATCAGTATAAGTCTCTGTTATGCCATGATAGAATATGTGAATTTCACAAACAAAAATAACTGTGCTATATTAATACCATCGATGTTTGTCAAAAATCACACAATCTTTTTAGCACTTATTCCAAAGGATAACTTTTGATAAAATCGAGGAACTGCAAAGTGCTCTTGAGCATCTTCTGCTTCTTATTCCATACCAGGTCAATACCTACTTCCATAGGCTCCTTAAACGGCACAGCCGTTATTGATGAGGACGTTGCGAAGTTTCCTTTATATAGGAAGGAAATGGCAGTATTGTCCATAATAAGCCTCTGTATCATACTGAGCTGGCTGGTAGCCAATACGATGTTGGGCGAGACCTTGTATTCAGCAAACTTTTTCTTAAGGTAGCCGGAAACGAAGGTGTCGTCGGGCAGCATGGCAATTGGCTCGTTCTCCACCATGGAGTAATCCACATAGGGCTGCTTGGCAAAGGGATGGGCAGTAGATACATAGCAGACTATGGGGATGCGGCAGAGCCGGATGCAGTTGTAGCTGAGGTTTTCGTTCTCGCCGTTGTTGTGCTCCTTATCGCTGGAAATGATGGCAAGGTCAATGTTGCCGTTGCCCTTCATAATCTCTTCCAGGTTGGTCCTGGAGCCGGCCTCATGCAGATTCACGGTGATGTTCTGGAACTGATTCCGGAACTCGTGAAACACCTGCGGGAATATGGTGGTGCTTATAAGAGGCGAGACCGCCACGTTGACGGTGGACTTCTGGGCAACGAATTCGTTCATCTTCTTTTTCAGATAATTTATCTGGTCCAGAATGATGGTGGATTCGTTCAGAAATATCTGACCGGCCTCGGTGAGCACCAGTCCCTTGCTGGTACGATGGAAAAGCTGAACTCCGAATTCACTCTCCAGCTGGCGCACGCTGTTGGAAAGAGCCGGCTGAGAAATGTTTATCTTCTCGGCGGCGCGGGTCAGGTTATCGTATTTGCAGATAGTATTAAAATAATAAAGATGGTCAAGCCTCATATTTTACCTCCTGAAAGTAAGTAATCATATTGCTTATACGGGTATTAAATCGATTGATTATAACACAAATCTATAGCTTGTGTCAATTGATTCCCGCCGGAGGGCCTCAAATCGTTCAAATTTTTATTTGAAATATATAAATACAAAATAAATTTTTCTGAAGGAGAATGCGCTATGATTCCTGTTCCCATTCCCGAGTTCAAGGTTATGGACTCCAAAAAGCGCCTGAAGGCCGAGAAGCTCGCCAGCGTTTCCCAGCTGCTCGACGGCAAGTTCGTCAAGAGCTCCGACATCGTCGCTCTGCTTGAGAATGTTATCCGCTCCAATGAGACCGTTGCTCTTGAGGGTGATAACCAGAAGCAGGCCGCCGACCTCTCCCGCGCTCTGGCAAGCGTCGACCCCGCAAAGGTGAACGGTCTGCGCATGGTCATGTCCTGCACCCAGATGGATGAGCATCTGGACATCTTTGAGAAGGGCATCGCCAAGGAGCTGAACGTCTCCTATGTAGGCAACATGTCCGCCCGCCTGCCCAAGATGATCGACGCCGGCACCGTTAAGCTGGGCGCCATCCACACCTATCTGGAGCTGTTCTCCCGTATGTTCACCGACCTTATCCCCAATGTCTGCCTCTGCGTCGCCGAGGCCGCCGATAAGGAAGGCAACCTCTACACCGGCCCCAACACCGAAGAGACTCCCACCATCATTGAGGCTACCGCCTGCAAGGACGGTATCGTCATTGTTCAGGTCAACGAAATTGTTGACAAGCTGCCCCGTATCGACATTCAGAGCGAGTGGGTTGACGTTATAATGAAGAGCGACGTCCCCTGCTCCATTGAGCCTCTGATGACCCGCGACCCCGCCAAGATCACCAACCTGCACATTCTGCAGGCCATGATGATTCTGAAGGGCATCTACGCCAAGCACAATGTGGACCGCATGAACCACGGCATCGGATATGTCTCCGCCGCTCTGGAGCTCATGCTCCCCACCTACGGCGAAGAGCTGGGCCTGAAGGGCAAGATCTGCAAGCACTGGGTCGCCAACCCCATCCCCGCCATGATCCCCGCCATTGAGTGCGGCTGGGCTGAGAGCTGCGTTGCTTTCGGCAGCGAAGTCGGCATGGGCGAGTACGTCAAGGCCCGCAGCGACATCTTCTTCACCGGCAGCGACGGCGCCCTGCGCTCCAACCGCTGCTATGCTCAGATGGCCGGTCTGTACGGCTGCGATATGTTCACCGGCTCCACCCTGCAGATGGACTACTACGGCAACTCCACCACCGTTACCAAGACCCGCATCACCGGTTACGGCGGAGCTCCCAACATGGGCTCCAACCCCAACGGCCGCCGTCACATCTCCCCCGCCTGGAGCAGCATGATCGTCGACCATGATGACCCCATGGCTCACGGCCGCAAGCTGGTCACCCAGATCGTCCGCACCCAGGTCAAGAACAAGAAGACCGGTGAGATGACCGACTGCATCGTTCCCGAGCTGGACGCTGTTGCCACCGCCAAGAAGGCCGGCGTTTCCGAGCCTCTGGTTATGATCCACGGCGACGACGTTACCCATCTGGTCACCGAAATCGGTGTCGCCTACCTCTACATGGCCAAGACCAAGGAAGAGCGCAAGGAGCTCATCGCCGCAGTCGCCGGCGAGACCGCCCTGGGCAAGACCATGAGCGAGGAGCGCCGCCTGGAGCTGCGCAAGGAAGGCAAGATCGCCCTCCCCGAGGATATGGGCATCGATCCCGCCACCGCCACCCGCGACAGACTGTCTGCTCAGACCTTTGACGATATCGTCGAGTGGTCTCACGGCCTGTACACCATCCCCGACAAGTTCAAGGAGAACTGAGCACATCCCGTATATGAACACCTCGGTGATTTTGCCGAAGCGATACATATAAATTAAAAACCAAAATTTTTATGGAGGTACAAAACAATGGACAATCAGGAATTTGATTATGTCTCTTATATGAAGGGTCTGGTCGACAGAGCCCGCGCCGCTCAGAAGATTGCTGAGGCTGAGCACGATCAGGCTCGCTGCGACCAGCTGGTCGAGGCCGTCTCCTACGCCTGCCTGGACGAGAACTTCCGCCGCACCGCCGCTCAGATGCTGGTCGACGAGGCTGGCCTGGGTGTTGTTGAGCACAAGTTCAACAAGATCCGCAACAAGTCCATGGGCGTTTACCGCGACATGAAGGGCGTTAAGTCCGTCGGCGTTATCGAGACCGACTCCGAGCACAACACCGTCACCTTTGTTAAGCCCATGGGCGTCATCGGTGCCGTTCTGCCTCTGACCAACGGCGAGGCCACCCCCATTGTTAAGTCCCTGTGGGCTCTGAAGAGCCGTAACGCCATCATCTTCTCTCCCTCCGGCAAGGGCAAGAGCACCGCTATGTTCGTCTGCGACCGCATCCGTGCCGTCCTGAAGGAATTCGGCGCTCCCGAAGATCTGGTTATCTGCATCGACCAGGCCGGCCACGCCGCCTGCGACGAGCTGCTGAAGCAGTGCGACTTCATCGTTGCCACCGGCGGCAGCAAGCTGGTTCACAACGCTTACTCTTCCGGTACTCCCGCTATAGGTGTCGGCGTCGGTAACGTCACCACCTTCATCGCCGACGATGCCGACTTGGCTGACGCCGCCGATAAGATCAGCCGCTCCAAGAACTTCGACTACAGCTCCTCCTGCTCTTCCGAGAACAGCGCCGTTGTTGACGAGAAGGTCTACGACGCTTTCGTGAAGGAGCTCGAGGCTCACGACGGTTATATCGTCCGTCAGGGCAGCGCCGAGAAGGAAGCTCTGTGCAAGGTTCTGTGGCCTGAGTGGCCCGCCAACCACAAGCTCAACAAGAAGACTCCCGCCCGCAGCCCCCAGATCATCATGGAGATGGCTGGCGTGAAGATTCCCGACAACATCAAGTTCATTGCTGTTGAGGAGTTTGACGGCGCAGGCGAAGGCTATGTCTTCACCGGTGAGAAGCTGACCCCCGTTGTCACCCTGCTGAAGGCCAAGGATCTGGACGACGGTATGGATAAGATGGAAGCCATCCTGAACTACATGGGCAACGGCCACTCCTGCGGTATCCACACCTCCAGCAAGGAGAAGGCCATGAAGATGGGCGAGCGTATGCATGTTGCCCGTATCCTGGTCAACCAGCCTCAGGCTCTGGGTAACTCCGGTGCTTACTTCAACGGCCTGCCCATCACCATGTCTCTGGGCTGCGCTACCTGGGGTAAGAACAGCACCTGCTCCAACGTCACCTGGAAGGATATCTGCAACACCACCACCCTCTCCTTCCCCGTGGACGAGGTCGTTCCCAAGGAGGATGAGCTCTACTCCGAGACCATCCGCAACTACAAGTTCAACTTCTAAGTCGATACTTACTTCTTCGACATAACACACTCCGGTCACGCCCCCCTTTAAAAGGGGGGTGTGGTTGGGGGGAAATGTCGGTGCACCTTTTAAACACAATACTGTAGAAATTAATACCGATTATCACTGGTTTAACTTGACCCATTCAATGAGTTATTTGATAGGAGTGTAACTATATGTCAAGTACTGGTATTATTGTTTGTTTCGCAATCGCCATCGTTATCATGATTTTCCTCATTGCGAAGTTCCATATGGACGCCGTTTTGAGTCTGTTCCTCTGCACCATCGGCCTCGCCATTGCCATCGGCACCCCCTTCGGCGATATCATGGGCACCATCAACTCCGGCTTCTCCAGCACCATCAAGAGCATAGCCATCATCATTCTGCTTGGCTCCCTGCTTGGTAAGATTCTTGAAGAAACCGGCGCTGCTCAGTCTCTGACCTACGCTCTGGTTAAGCTGGTCGGTAAGAAGAACGTTATCTGGGCTATCGGTATTTCCGCTTTTATCCTCGGAATTCCCGTTTTCTCCGATACCGTCACCATTCTTCTTATCCCTATCGTCTCCAACCTGGCTCTTGAGACCGGCGCTTCCATGATGTCCTATGGTACCGCTCTCGCAGTCGGCGCCCAGATCACCCACTGCCTGGTCGCCCCCACCCCCGGTCCCGTTGCCGGTGCCGCTCTGCTGGGCGTTCCCCTTGGTCTTGCTATTCCCTGGGGTCTTATCGTCTCCATTCCCGCACTTATTGCCGTTGTTTTCTGGGCAAAGTTCGGCTGCAAGGAAATGGTCATGCCCAAGGAAGAGCATCTGATTGCCTACGAAAAGAATAAGGACATGAAGCTCCCCAACGTTACTCTGTCCGTTATGCCTATCGCACTCCCCGTTATCCTCATCATCTGCAATACGGTTCTCGGTACTGTACTGCCTGAAGAGAATGTTGCTGTTCAGTTCTTCTCTTTCCTCGGTTCTGCTGAGCCCGCTCTGCTTATCGGCTGCATCCTGGCCGCCGTCACCCTGACCGAAGGCCGCTGGAAGACCAAGCTGGTCCTGAACGACTGGATTGACGTCGCCATGAAGGATTCCGCCATGCCCGTGTTCGTCACCGGTATGGGCGGCGCCATGGCTAAGTTCATCAAGGATGCCGGCGTTGCCGACGTTATTGCCGAGGGCATCGTGAATGCCGGATTCCCCGCCATTCTCGTCCCCATAGTCCTCTCCGCAATTATCCACGTCGTCACCGGTTCCTCCACCCTGGCCGTCTCCACCACCGGCGCCCTGGTTCAGCCTATGCTGGAAACCCTGGGCATCAGCCCCCTGGCCGCTTTCCTGTGCGTCTGCTCCGCTGCCATGATGTTCAAGCACGGCAACAGCTCCGCTTTCTGGATGGGCTGCTCTCTCTCCAACATGAGCTTCCCTCAGGGCCTCAAGGGCATTGGTATCGGCTGCACCCTCGGCTCCATAGCATCCTGCCTGACCACGGTTATACTGTTCTACGCAGGCGTTATTTAAGGAGCTGCTAACGGCTTAGTTCCAAAACATAAGGGGAGAGCATCGCCCTCCCCTCCAGAGAAACACCTAGACACACGGTAATCGGTATTTTTATCAGTGTTTTGTTTAGCCCGTCGGATTTTTCCGGCGGGCTTTTTCTATGCTTACAGATACCCCTTTTCCAAAAATCCCTGCATATTTCTGCTGTGTCCCACAGTACGCTTATAGCAGCTTATAAAGCTGCGCGCCGCCTTAGGCATATAGGCGCTGCGCAGATACGATACTGCGCCTACCAGCTCCGGCACAGGCTCCGCCGGTCTGAGGAGCACCACCTCCGGCGGAATTACGCTGTCCATGAGATAGCGGTCAGTCAGCAGAGATACTCCGGCGCTCTCCCCAACCAGCTCCAGCAGCATCTGCCAGCGCCTGCACCTGAGTATCACATTCATCTCAAAGCCCGCCTGCCTCGCCGCCATCTCAGAGGAGTAGGTCTGCAGGCTGCGCTTATCCATGGTCAGGAACGGCGCAAGAGCAAAGCGCTCCAGCGGCGCTGTGTCGCCGTCTTCCGCTAACTCCAGCTCCGGCACCCATTTCCGCAGCAGCTCCCGGCTGGCCGCTATATAAAATCTGTCCCGGCTCACCACATCGCGGCAGAAGCGCGTTGTGTCGTAGCTGTCCTTTATGGGGGATATGGAAAAATCCAGCTCGCCCTGCTGTATCATCTCATCCATGGCCACGCTGAAAAGCTCATGTATGTATATGCGCAGGCTGGGATATTTGGCGTGTATTTCCGCTACCACGCTGCTCAGCTCCCCTGTATTCAGATACGCGGATACGCCTATGTTCAGCTGGCTCACGCTCTCCTCCCGCTGGTCGCCTATACACTTCATAAGGTCATTCTCCAGCGCAAGCATCTTGTACGCCGTGCTGATATATATGCGCCCCATATCCGTCGGCGCTATAGGGCTGACAGTTCTGTCGAAAAGCTCAATTTCGAGGCTTTTTTCTATACTCCGTATGTACTGACTCAGGGAGGGCTGGGATATGTGCAGCCGCTGTGCCGCTCTGGAAATGCTCTTCTCCTCGTATACAGCTATTACGTATTCCATCTGTCTGGTGTTCATATTATGCTCCTGTATAGGCATTTACCTATGGGTTAAAGGCCTTTTGGTATTGGATTTTGCTTATGTTATATTGTAATATATGTACAGAAGCTATGCAAGCTTTTTTCAAGTGTTGTATATTTTATACAAAAGACGGTGGTGTTTTTTATTCAAACATCCAGGCGGAGGGGCAGCTCCGCCGGACAGTTCCAAACCGCCGCAAGTCGGCTAATAAGCGCAAACAGCATGTGGAACAGCCATCATGCTTTTGTCTGGGGTTATGCCAAAAAATTTTAGGAGGTAACAAAATGAGAACCAAAAATTTTCGATTGCTCAGTATGCTCCTGTGTGTCGTAATGCTCGGCGCCATGCTCGCCGGCTGCAACGACAACTCTGCACCGGCGACGGGCTCACCGGAATCAAATGCACCGTCCAACGAATCCGCCGATGCATACCCCTCCCGTCCCATTGAGGTCATCAGCCAGTTCGGCGCAGGCGGCGGCACCGATATCTTCATTCGCGCCGTCGGCGTTGACGCAGGAAAACTGCTGGGACAGTCTGTCGTTCCCATTTCCGCCACCGGCGGCGGTGGCCTGGTCGCTTACGACCGTTTCTCCACCCAGCCCGCAGACGGTTATACTCTTTATGCCATAGGCCCCGAGCAGGTGTTCATGCACGTTTGGGACCAGCTCAACTTTGAAGAGGAGCTTGAGCCAGTTATCCGCTGCCAGATGGACACCAGCTTTCTGTACGCCAAGAAGGGCAGCCAGTTTACCGACATAGACACCGTCGTCGAGTACGCCAAGGCAAACCCCGGCAAGCTGAACGTAGCCATCACCGGCGCCGCCTCCTATGACGAAGTACTCGTAAACATGTGGGCCAAGGCCGCAGGTATTGATATAAATCTCGTTGTTTTCGGCTCCGGCTCCGAGTCCATAGCCGCACTGCTTGGCGGACATGTGGACATACTCCATGAGGAAATCGGACCCGCGCGCTCCCTTATCGATTCCGGAGACGCCGTTCCTCTGGTGGCCTTCACCGACGAGCCCATCACCAACTACGACATAGTAAAGGACGTTCCCACCTCTGTATCCAAGGGCTGGGATGTCACCATCGGCCGCTGGAGAGGCTTTGCCGTGAAGAAGGGCACCGATCCCGCCATAATCGAAAAGCTTTACGACGCTTTCTCCAAGGCCATGGAGGGCGAGATTTATCAGGCAAACGAGAAAGAGAATATGCTGGATATCCGCCCCGGTCTCATGAACGGCGAAGACTTCAAGGAGTTTATTCAGTCTGAAATTGACGCGTACAGCGTCGTCATGGATGAACTTGACATAAAGCCCGCCGCATAAAACAGTCACCTTGGCCCGGAGAGAGCTTCAAGTGTAAGAGCGAGTGCTCTCCCCGGGCTTTCTGTATCCATACGTCGTTACCAGATTGATTTTTTGATTACTCCCGCCGCAAAAAATCAGGCAGCCATGTTTTTTGCGGCACAGCAAAATTTTCATTAAAAAGGTGGGCTAGTAATGGGCCATATAGTAATGAGTTTGGTTATTTTACTTTTCGGTGTGGTGCTGTTTGCAAACAGCTTCGGATTTCCGGAAATACAGGGCGGCTCTATCCAGGACGCCGGAGCCTGGCCCCGCATCGTCGCGGCGCTGCTGATATTTTTTACCTGCCTGGCGCTGTACGAGGATTATAAAAACTGGAAGCGCGAAAAGGCGCTCCCCGAGTCCGAAAGACCGGATCCCACAAAGGCGGAGGGCTATGACCCGAAAGGCCGGCGCCGTATGCTCGGAGCGGTCACTCTTATGCTCCTGTATATGGTTTTCGGACTGAAATATCTGGGATTTATCGCCTCTTCTCTGGTGTTCATTCCGCTGTTTATGTACTTACTGGGCAACCGCAAGCCTATCGTCATTATTCTGAACACTCTGGCCGTCACAATTTTGTGCTACCTTCTGTTCTGTAAATTCATGATGATTCCGCTGCCCCGCGGCATGGGCATCTTCAGAAGCTTCAGCCTGTTGTTCTATTAAGAAGGAAAGTAGAGGTGAGAATTAGATGTTCGAAGGATATAGTCTTGCTTTTTCGTTTCTGGTTGAAAACCCCGAGGCGATTCTGTTAACTCTGCTGGGTCTGGTAATCGGTATAACCTTCGGCGCGCTGCCCGGACTTACCGGCACGGCCGGCGTAGCCATATTTATTCCGCTTACCTTTTCCATGGACCCCATAACCGGCATTGTTATGCTGGCAGCTCTTTACAGCGGCTCTACGTTCGGCGGCAACATAACCGCCATACTGTTTAACACCCCAGGCGCTCCCGAGGCTGCCACCGTCACCTTTGACGGCTATCCAATGACGCAGAAGGGCCTCGGAGGCAAGGCTCTGGGCTACTCAGTCGGCGCTGCAACCATGGGCGGCATATTCAGCACGCTGGTTCTGGCTGTGCTCACGCCTCCTCTGTCCAAGGTTGCTCTGGCCTTCTCCGCTCCCGAATATTTCGCGCTGGCGTTTATGGGCATCAGCGTAATTTCCGCGCTGGATTCCAAGTCCTTCTGGAAATCCATCAGCATCGGCCTTATCGGTCTGCTGCTGGCAGTAGTCGGACTCGACCCCCTGTCCGCCTCCACACGCTTTACCTTTGGCTTTGACCAGCTCGCGGCAGGCATCAGCTTCATGCCGGTAATCATCGGTATGTTTGCAATTTCCGAAATCATGGTGCGGGCAGAAACCAAAGACCTGGGCGTGGTCAAATTCGGAGATGAAATCAATACCGTTTCTGTTAAGCTTCCCTCCTTCAAGGAATGGATGCAGCTGAAATGGACTCTGCTGCGCGGCTTTCTTATAGGCGTAATAATCGGAATTCTGCCGGGAATCGGCGCTACAACAGCTTCCTTCGTATCCTATAGCGAGGAAGTTCGCTGGTCAAAGGACTCCGGAAAATTCGGCACAGGCGCGGTGGAAGGCGTTGTCGCCCCGAGTATCGCCAATACCGCGGCGGCCGGCGGTTCGTTTGTGCCTTTGCTGTCCCTTGGCATTCCCGGAAGCGCCACCGCAGCTGTCATGATAGGCGGACTGATGATCCACGGTATCCGCCCCGGCCCTCTTATGATGATTCAGCAGCCCGATCTGGTTTACGCAATTTTTGTCACTATGTTCTTAGCAAATATCGCAATGCTGTTCTTTGGCGTGGCCGCTGTTCGTGTGTTCGGCGCAGCTCTCAAGATTGACTACACCATCATGGCTCCCATTATCGCCGTACTCTGCACGGTGGGCGTATTTGCACTCAGCAACTCCACCTTCGACGTTATCCTGATGTTCGTGTTTGGCGTCGTAGGTTATTTCTTCCGCAAATTCAATTACCCGGTGGCTCCCATGGTCATAGGCATCGTGCTTGGCTCTACTGCCGAGGAGAACCTGCGCAGGGGTCTTTCCATGTTCCACGGGGATATTATCGCCATGTTCTCCCGCCCGATTACTGCCGTGCTGATGGTAGTATCAATCCTGTCGCTGGTCTTCGGTTTCCGCAGAGGCATAAAGAAGATGATGACGGCCTCAAAAGCCTCGAAGTAACCGGTTTTATTTGACAGCGGCAAGCACAGGCTACTACTCCTATCAGTCTGCGCTTGCCGCATGTAATACGATTTGGAGGTAAGCACATGAACAAAGATCTTGAGCGAGTACGCGCCCTTGCCCGTGAGGTGCGGGAGATAGCGGACCTGGATATTCAGAAAAAGAACATCTCCCTCTGGAAGGGCGTAAACGACCGCAAGATGATACGCCCCACCGTGCTCACCCGGGACACCAAAAAATTTCTGCTGTCCCAGGGCACTACGGAGCTTGACAACCAATGTCAGGACCCCTTTTACAGGGCCATAGAGTCAGACCTGCTGCGCACTCTGTACGACTGGCGCCACATCCGCGGCGACATGGTGGTGGAGAGCTTCTACCGGTGCGGCTGCGTAATAAAAAACACCGGCTTCGGCCTCACTCCCGCCGCCACCAATTCCCTGGCCAGCGATAACGAGAGCTACTCCCGCGCCATCCATTTCGACCCAATCATCAAGGGCTGGGACGATTTGGAGATGATCAAGCTCCCACAGGTGGAGTACGATGAGACAGCCACCAAGGAGAAGCTCGCCCGCACCAGGGAAGCCCTGGACGGTATTCTGGATGTAAAGCTCTTTGGTCAGCACGCTTTCCGCGCTCAGATTTGGGATAACCTGCTCTCCTGGACCGGACTCCAGGAAGGTATGCTCATGTTCTACACCGACCCCGACTTCATGCATGCTTTGGCTGACCGCATGATAGACGCCTTTGTCTCCCAGGTAACGCAGTATGAGCAGCTGGGCATCCTGTCTTCAAACAACACCAATCTCTATACCGGCACCGGCGGCTACGGCTACTCCGACCTGCTGCCCGCCGAGACCGAGAGCGGCATAGGTGCCCGTATGTGCGACATCTGGGGCCAGGTGCAGGACCAGATTCTGACGAGCATAGGCCCGGAGATGACCAGAGAATTTGCCTTTGAGCACGAGTCCCGCTATGCCGGGCTCTTCCACTCCAACTACTACGGCTGCTGTGAGAAGCTGGACCACAAGATATCGGAGCTTTCCGCCATTCCCCGTCTGCGCAAGATATCCGTGTCCCCATTCTCCGACAAGGAGGCCGCTATGGAGGCCATAGGCGACAAGTACATAGTGTCCTTCAAGCCCAACAACATCTGGCTCACAGACGCCGTAATAGACGAGGATAAAATACGCCGGGAGCTGACGGAGGTATTGGAGCTTTCCAGAAAATACAACTGTACTGTAGAAATACTCATAAAGACCATAGTAAATCTCCGCGGCGACCCCACCCGCCTGTGGCGCTGGTTTGAAATTGCCGACGAAGTCATCAGAAACTATTGACAGCAGAGGGGAGCAGCCGGTTGGCTGCTCCCCTTTGCTGTCAATCATTAAATAACAAAAAAGAGCTGTGCATCTCATGACGCACAGCTCTTTTTCATTGGATTTACTCGTCCTTGCCAACCACAGGCACGGTCTTTTCCTCGCCGTTCGCGGCGGTGACAACGGTGCTCATGATAATGTGGCGGGGGCACTTCTCGGCGCACTTGCCGCAGTGGGTGCACTTGGCATAGTCGATATATGCCAGGTTGTCCGTCACATGGATAGCGTCGCTCTCGCAGGTCTTTTCGCAGATCTTGCAGCCTATGCAGCCGATATCGCAGACCTTGCGGGTGACAGCGCCCTTCTGGGTGGAGGCGCATCCGACGGTAACGGGAGCCTCGTAGGGCACCATGTCGATGACATGCTTGGGGCAGATAGCCACGCAGGACTGGCAGCCCACGCACTTCTCATGGTCCACCTCAGCGATGCCGTCCACAATGTGGATAGCGTCAAAGGGGCAGGCCTTCACACAGGTGCCGAAGCCGATGCAGCCGTTGGGGCACTCGTTGGGGCCCTGGCCGCCGCCAAGACGCATAGCGGCAAGGCAGTCGGTAAGGCCGGAGTACTCAAACTTCTTCTGAGAGTGTCCGGTATGGGCGGAGCACTTTACGTGGGCCACCATCTTCTCGGTGGCGGCAGCCTCCTGGCCCATGATTGCCGCTATCTTGGCGGCAGCGGCGTTTCCGCCGGCGGCGCACTTGTTGGTGGGAGCCTCACCGGCAACCACGGCGGCAGCGTAGGCGGAGCAGCCGGCAAAGCCGCAGCCGCCGCAGTTGGCGCCGGGCAGAACCTCGGCAATAAGCTCCTGGCGCTCGTCAACCTCTACGGCAAATATCTTGGAGGCAATAGCCAGCAGCAGGCCGAAGGCAGCTCCCATGACGCTTAGGACGACAACAGGATAAACAATACTCATGATTCCCGTCCCTCCTTAACCAAAGATTTTGAGGCCGGAGAAGCCCATGAATGCCAGGGCAATCAGGCCGGCGGTAACGAGGGCGATGGGGAAGCCTTCAAAGCTCTTGGGATAATCGGCAGTCATATCCAGGCGCTCGCGGACGCTGGCGAACAGCACGATGGCCAGCATGAAGCCCAGACCGCCGGTGACGCCGTAGACAACGCTCTCGATGAAGTTGTAGCCGTTCTGGGTGTTCAGCAGAGCCACACCGAGAACCGCGCAGTTGGTGGTGATAAGAGGCAGGTAGATACCCAGGGCCTCATAGAGGGAGTGCATATTCTTCTGCAGGAACATCTCGATGAACTGAACCAGAGAAGCGATGACCAGGATGTAGGCCACGGTCTGCATATATTCCAGTCCGAGGTTTACCAGCAGCAGGTTTACCGCGTAGCAGACGGCGCTGGCAACGCCCATAACGAAGGTAACGGCCAGGCCCATGCCCATAGCGGTGTCCATCTTCTTGGAGACGCCCATGAAGGGGCAGATACCCAGGAACTGAGAGAAGATGAAGTTCTCGACAAGGATGGCGCCGAGAGAGATGGAAAGGATAGAGGTAAGTCCGCTCATTTTGCTTCATCCTCCTTCTTATTCTTACTTTTGTTGAGTCTCCACTGCATGAAGGCAATAAAGCAGCCCAGAGTCAGGAAGCCGCCCACAGGCATTACAATGAACATTGCGCCGTACTCGGCAGGGAAAATCTGGATGCCTTCGCCTCCGTTCAGTATACCGCCGCCGAAGCTGCCCTTACCCAGGAACTCACGGACAACGCACATGACAACCAGAGCGAAAGTGTAGCCCATACCCTGAGTGATGCCGTCTACTGCAGAGGCCAGCACGCCGTTCTTGGAGGCAAAAGCCTCGGCGCGGCCCAGGATGATACAGTTGACGACGATAAGGGGAATGAACACGCCCAGGTTGGCGGCCAGCTCGGGCAGGAAGGCCTGAAGCAGCAGGTCTACCATGGTTACGAAGCCGGCGATGATGACGATGTAGGCTGCAATACGGATCTTTGAGGGGATGATATTGCGCATCAGGGAGATGACGATGTTGGAGCAGGTCAGGATGATGAGAACGCTGATTCCCATGCCCAGACCGTTGAACAGGCTGGTGGTAATAGCAAGAACGGAACACATACCCAGAAGCTGAACCAGAACGGGGTTCTGAGTAACAAGTCCTTCTTTAAGCTGACGACTAAAGTTCATGATTCATAGCCCTCCTTAACCCATGGTCGCAGCGGCTGCAACAGCGGCGTTTACGCCGTTGGTAACAGCTCTGGAGGTGACGGTGGCGCCTGTAAGAGCGACTATCTCTCCGCCGTCCTTATTAACGGCGGCGTCACCGGTGGTGCCCACATACTGTGCGCGGTATTCAGGCTCAAGAGCCTTATCGCCCAGACCGGCGGTCTCCTTCATGCTGACGATGGAGACGCCGCTTACGGTTCCGTCGGCCTTGACGCCGACGACCATGCTGATCATACCCTGAGAACCGGAGACGGAGACCTCCACAACATACCCGGCGTCGCCGGCCTTGCTCACGCTGACAATCTGGCCGTCGTCACCGGTGTAATCAACGGTCTCATAGCTGTCGGCGGGGAGGACTTCGTTCATAGCCGCCTCGGTCTTTGCCTTGTTAAGCGCCTCAATGGGTCCCTCGGTCACGCTGTTGACCAAGCCCAGGAGCAGGGAGGTCACCAGGCATATGGCGCACAGAACTATAACGAGGCCTGCCATACTGGTTTGTTTTTTCATTTCGCAGCCTCCTTCTTTGCGGCCTTTGCCTTCTGCATATCCTCCTTGGATACGCCGAAGCGGCGGGGCATGGTATAGCGGTCAATGAGCCACACGCAGACGTTCATAATGAGGATGGCGTAGGAGACGCCCTCAACATAACCGCCGAAGTAGCGGATGAGAACGGTGAGGCAGCCGCAGCCTATGCCGTAGACGATCTGGCCCTTGGGGGTAATGGGGCTGGTGGCGTAGTCGGTAGCCATGAAGATAGCGCCCAGCATCAGGCCGCCGCCGAAGAGGTTATAGAGCATCCACAGGATGGGATCATTGCCTCTGGGGAAGATAAGGGTGAGCACAGCCACGGTCAGGAGATAGCTGGCGGGGATGCGCAGGCTGATGACCTTTCTCCACACCAGATAGGCGCCGCCCAGCAGCAGAGCCAGAGCGCTTATCTCGCCCAGGGAGCCGCCGATTGTGCCCAGGAAGCTGCCCATGACGCTGATGCCCTCGGGCAGCTTGCCCAGGTGCAGGAAAGACATGGGGGTGGCACTGGTGACAACGTCTGCGCCGTAGGAGAAGTTGGGAGCCTGCCAGGTGGTCATGAGCACGGGCCAGGAGAACAGGAAGGCGCGGCCTGCCAGAGCAGGGTTCACAAAGTTCTTACCGAGGCCGCCGTAGAGCTGCTTGACAACAACGATGGCAAAGAAGCCGCCGATAACAGGCAGCCACACGGGCACGCCTGCGGGCAGGCAGCAGGCCAGCAGCACACCGGTGACAACAGCGCTGAAGTCGCCGATGGTGTTGGATTTTTTCATAAGCTTGCGGTATCCCCACTCAAAAAACACGCAGGAGACAACAGAGGAGACAATGACCATCAGGGCGCTCATGCCGAACATGATCACAGCTACTGCCAGAGCGGGAACAAGGGCGATGACAACATCGCGCATGATGCTGGCGGTGTTCTGTGCCGCGCGAATATGGGGAGAAGAGGATACTGTGAGTTTGGGCATTTCGTTCATTATTTCTTCTCCTCCTTTCCGGCCTCGGCAGCGGCCTTTGCAGCCTCAGCCTTGGCTTTGTCAGCCGCCATCTTGGCCTGCATTTTGGCCTTTCCGGTACGGCAGGAATGAGTCAGGTGCAGGCGGCCGGGGCAGTTGTAGGTGCAGGCGCCGCACTCGATGCAGTCCATGATGTGGTATCTGTCCATGCCCTCATAGTCGGTCTTGCTCTCCACCAGATACAGATAGGCGGGCTGCAGACGCATGGGGCAGACGCTGGCGCACTTGCCGCAGCGGATGCAGGTGGGCTCGGGAACGGTCTGGTCCTCGTCCTCTGCAAAGCAGGTGAGCGCGTTGGTACCCTTGGTTACGGAAACGGAGAGATTGTAGAGGGCGTTGCCCATCATGGGGCCGCCCATCAGTACCTTTTTGGGGGTCTTGGCAAAGCCGCCGGCCTGCTCAATGACGTACTCAACGGGAGTACCCACGGGAACCACAAGGTTCTTGGGCTCGGCGATGGCGCTGCCGGTGACGGTGACCACACGCTCGATGGCGGGGCGGCCCTCATGGAGCGCACGGTAGACGGAGTAGGCGGTGAAGGTGTTGAACACGGCGCAGCCCACGGTGGCGGGCAGTCCTCCGGGAGGCACCTCACGGCCGGTAACGGTCTGAATGAGCTGCTTTTCAGCGCCCTGGGGGTAACGGCAGGGCAGAGACAGTATCTCTATGCCGCTGTCGGCGCTGTTCTTCTCACGGAGCAGAGCAATGGCGTCGGCCTTGTTCTCCTCAATGGCGAAAGTGGACTTGTCCACACCGCAGGCCTTCATGATAAGGGCGATGCCGCCCAGCACCTCTTCGGGGTGCTCCAGCATAGTGCGATGGTCGCTGGTTATGTAGGGCTCGCACTCCGCGCCGTTTATAATGACGGTATCCACCTTGCCCTTGCCGCTGGTTATCTTGAACGCGGTGGGGAAGGTAGCGCCGCCCATGCCGACTATGCCGGCCTCGCGGATAAGCTTTGCGATGGCATCGGGATCGTTAAGCTGCTCCTCGGTGGCGGGAACCATGGTCTCGCAGGGAGTATACAGCTCGTCGTTCTCGATGATGACGGAGTTCACCATGGTGCCGTTGGCATGGAGCCTGGGCTCGATGGCTATGACCTTACCGGAAACGGATGCGTGGATAGGTGCGGACACCGGCGATGCCGCGTCACCTATTTTCTGACCCAGCTTCACCTCGTCTCCCACGGCAACCGTGGGCTGACAGGGCGCGCCGATGTGCAGAGACATTGGTATGACTACCTGTTTGGGAGGAGTCATGACCGTCACTGCCGCTTTGTTGGCGGGCGCCTTCTTATCGTTGGGATGGACGCCGCCGAAAAACTTGAATGACATGAGCTCACCTCTTCTTGATACAAGAATTTCCTAAGTGCAAAGAAATACACTTAACTATACTACAAAATTCATAAAAAGTCCATAACTTGACCTGTTGCAGCGCAATAATTGTGACAAAGCACAAAATTCTCACAAATTATCGCCGCTCAACGTATTTAATTAACATTTTTCCACAAAAACGGCGAGCCTGCGCCAGAGCCGCTAATGTTTACATAATGTCTTTAATCTGTACCGCGGCTCCGCCGCCGTGTTAATTTTAACACGCATATTTGGTTAATTTCAATGTATAATATTTGCCATGTTTTCATATTTTTCAGCGTTTTTTCGTCATTTAAGTTTACATAATCACTTTAGTGATTCTTAGCTTTGTCCATCATGCGCCGCTTTAAATACATAATAATTATTTCTCACATGCTTTATATGGGTTGTAGGAATTTATAAAAACTCCTTCGCAATACCGTCAAAAGCTACATATGGCATCAAAATAAATTAATTGTTAAAATTCTTCTCAAACGCGGCTTAGATAATGCTCCAAAATGCGAATATCTGCCGTCGCGGCGGTGCAAATAAATAAAAGAGACACGACATATGTCGTGTCTCTTTTATGGAGCATCTATCCAGATTCGAACTGGAGACCTCATCCTTACCAAGGATGCGCTCTACCGACTGAGCTATAGATGCAAGTGGCGACCCAGAACGGGCTCGAACCGTCGACCTCCAGCGTGACAGGCTGGCGTTCTAACCAACTGAACTACTGGGCCACAAGCGCTTTGCCATTATACAATCGTTTCAGACGTTTGTCAATACCTTTTTTCGAACTTTTTTGCCGTCCTTTTGGGGCTCGTCCTCAACAACTGCGAAAGCCTGATAATATTAACACAGTTCCCGCCGGATTGCAAGCGCTTTTTCAAAAATTTTGCCGCTCTTGCCACCGGGACTCAAATGTGCTAAACTGATACCACATATAATGAAAGGCGGTGGCTCCGTGAGGCGTGCTGTTACTTTAATACTCGTATTGGCGCTTGTATTCGCCATGGCTGTTGCCGGGGCCGCGTCCACACCGGAGGTCTGCTTTCTGGCGCTGAATGAAAATGTGCAGGAGCTGAGCGTGGCGCCCTATTTCTACGGCTCTGCCTTTGTGCCCTACTCCGTTTTCGGCAGCTTCCGCATATATTCCTCCTTTTTCTCCAGCAGCAATACCATCTCTCTGTACCGCTCGGATAAGCAGCTGTATTTTAACCTCACCACCGGCCAGGCCTATGATGGAGACGATAATTACTACGCCACATCCACAGTCAAGAAAAACGGCCAGGTATATGTGTCCGTGCCCTTTGTGTGCAATTTCTTCGGCCTCAACTGGTCCTATATCAAGGGCATAGGCTACGGCGATATTCTGCGCATAACAGACAGCGACAGCTATTTGTCTGATTCCGAATTCATAGTTGCCGCCGCCTCTATCATGCAGCCCAGGTATGAGAGCTATATAAGCTCTCTCACGCCATCCCCCTCGCCTTCCCCCTCCGCGTTGCCTGCCTCGCCCACTCCCACCGCCATACACAATACCACACCCGTGTATCTTAGCTTCGAGGGCGTTCCAAGCGCCCGCCTGCTGGATTTGCTGGCGCGCTATTCCGCAAATGCCGCCTTTTACCTTACGCCGGAGGAGATAGCCGCTTCCCCCGACACAGTCCGCCGCATATACGGCAGCGGCCACAGCATAGGTGTTTTCTGCGGTGCCGACCCGGCGGCGGATTTTGCAGCCGGCTCCGCTCTGCTGCTGGACGCCGTTCAGATACGCACGGTGCTGGTCTCCTCCTCCGGCGATGCAATGACCGCCTGCCAGAACTATGCCGTACAGTCTCAGCTGAGGATGGGGCAGATAACCCTGGACGCCGCCGACCGCTTCGGCTACGGCGTGAGCAGCCAGAACATAATAAGCCGCATAGAGGCGGCCCAGCGCAGCGTGCATCTGCGTCTGGACTGCTCCGACAACTCAGTAAGCGCCCTAAGCCGGGTACTTAGCTATCTCAGCGCCAATCAATACGACCTGCGCCTGGAGCGCGAGGTCTGACGGAGGTATTTTTATGAACACTCAACTCAAGGCCGTCATTCTGGCCGCGGGCAAGGGCACCCGCATGCAGACCGAGGGCGTGTCCCTGCCCAAGGTGATGCGTCAGGCTCTGGGCAATCCCCTGCTGCACTATGTGCTCTCCGCTCTGGATTTCATACAGCCCGAGGACTGTATTCTTGTTGTCGGCTATAAAAAGGAATATGTGGAGGAGGCCTTTCCCCGGTGCCGCTTTGCACTCCAGGCAGAGCAGCTGGGCACAGGCCACGCCGTGCAGTGCGCATACGAGGCTCTGGGCGATTTCCAGGGCAGCATCCTGGTCTGCTGCGGCGATATGCCCCTCATCCGCCGTGAGACCTACGCGGAGCTCTGCCGCGCCCACGAGAGCGAAAATAACGCCTGTACCATACTCAGCGGCGACTGTGACACCTATCTCCCCTACGGCCGCATCCTGCGGGACGGCGACGGCAATTTCGCCGGCATGGTGGAGGAAAAGGACGCCACCGAGGAGCAAAAGCGCATTACCGAGCTGAACAGCGGCGTGTATGTTTTCAGCGCCCCGGCCCTCAAGGCCGTGCTGGGCCAGCTCCGCAGCGACAACGCCCAGGGCGAGTATTACCTCACCGACGCCCCCGCCCTCATGCAGAAGCAGGGCATGAAAGTCGGCGTCTGCCGCCGGAATCTGGGCATGGAGATAATAGGCGTGAACACCCCCGCCCAGCTCCGCGAGGTCGAGGAGATACTGCAAAGCAGATAAAGCATCAGCCCCCTGGAAACAGGGGGCTGTTTTGAATGAACACTCACTCGGCACTCTCCGCAGGATACGCTCCCATAACAGGGGCGGTGCCCTCCGCAGAGGGCTGGAAGGGTTTAATCTATCAATTTTGCAGAAAACTCATTCTTAGCGTGTAGGGGCGCGCATTGCGCGCCCACGATGTCCGCAGAGAGAACGTGGCGCAGTCTGCGGACTGCGTAGTGCGACCCCATTTCTTTTAAAAGAAACGGTGTCGCCCGCCAAAGAAACTTACAGTTCGCCAAGGGCCGTAAGCTGAGCCTTCGGCTCACCTTACTCAAATGGCGAAGTGATAGTGCCACCAAATCGCGCCTGATTCGGTGGAATTGGGCGGTAGGTTTCAACATAAAGCTCACCTGTTACTATTGCACTCAGACACAGGCCAAGGCTTGCAGCCACCGCCGTACGAGCGCGTTGTGCGCGTCGGCGAGGCCCAAAAGAGTATACTACTTAGGCAGATTCTTTGGGAAGTCTGAAACCCGTTTCTTCAAAGAAATGGGTTTCAGAACACGCCCAAGTCTCCACATCAAAAACCACGGCGGCAGACATCGGTCTGCCGCCGTATTATTATCTCAGCCTGCTCATAAGATACCGCTTTTCATATTTCATGGCTGCCAGTCTGGATATTCTTCCGTACAGCCGTCCGTTCACTATACCGCCCACGGCGCCAATCAGAGGTATGCCCTGAATAAATTTTTCCGCCAGCAGGGCGTCTGCCAGGGCCTCAGAGGCGGCGGCTATCTCCGCCCCCATATCCTCCGTCCGTTCAGGAGGCAGGTCCAGCAAGCGGCTGAGGGCCGCCCTCTCATCCCCAGCCGCCAGCGCTGCCCGTATAAGGCGCAGTATATACAGCTGCTCCTCCTGGCTGTCGAAATCATAGCCGTAGCCCGAGGCCAGCTCATACAGGCCTTTCAGCATTGTCGCCGTGAGCAGGGGGATATCCGGCAGCCCCAGGCCGAGAAAGCCCAGTCCCGCCCCCGCGGCGGCCGTGGCTGCGCCGTTTTTCAGCTGCCCCAGGGCCAGAGAGCGGCGCAGGCGCTCCATGCCGTTGAGAGAGCGGGTCTTTTCCGCCAGAGCATCCTGTCCGCAGAATTCCCTCACCAGCTTTTCCCGGTCAAAGCTCATGGATATCACGCCGCCGCAGTTCAGAAACAGCAGGCCAAAGGCCTTTTCAAAGGCCGCAGTCAAACTCTTCCGCACTCCCTGCGGCACCTTCTCCCGCAAACGGGCTTTTATGTCGCTTTTCGGCGGCTTTTTTGCCAGAGCGCGGCGCTCGGCAGCCTCTATGCGGCGCAGGCGGCTGCGCACTTCATACTGCATGGCGCTCATCCTATCTCGTTGAACTGCAGCTCAGCTTTGAAGAGGTCGCCGTCCACGGAGAGGCTGAAGCGGCCGTTCTGCAGCTCCGTGAGGCTGCGGGCTATATTCAGGCCCAGGCCGCTGCCCTCGGTGTTGCGGCTCAGGTCACCCCGCACGAAGCGCTCGCTGAGCTCCTCGGGGTCTATATTCAGCATCTCCCGGGAGATGTTTTTCACCGCCAGAGTCACCCGCCCCTCATGGCGGCGCACGTCCAGATACACACGGGTGCCCGTCTGGGCGTATTTGCACACGTTGGACAGCAGGTTGTCTATCACCCTCCACAGCAGCCGTCCGTCGGCCATGATTTTCGGCGCGGGGTCGGGTATGTTCATGACCAGCTTGAGCTTGGCCTTGTCTATGCGCTCGGTGTACTCACCAAACACCTGCCGCACTATCTCGCCCACATCCGTGGGGGACAAATTCACAGAGATATTGCCCGTAGAGGCCTTGCTGGCCTCCACCAGGTCCTCGGTCAGCTTCTTGAGCCTGGCTGACTGGCGGTCCAGCACATCCACATACTCGGCGGCCTTGCCGCTCAGCTCCTCCTTTTTCAGCAGGTCCACATAGTTGACTATGCTGGTGAGGGGGGTTTTTATATCGTGGGACACATTTGTAATAAGCTCAGTTTTCATCCTCTCGCTTTTCAGCTGCTTATCCACAGCCTTGGATATGCCCTGGGCTATGGAGTTCAGGTCGTCCCCGTGCTTTTGGAGATCCCAGAGCATTTTGGAGGTATCCACCGTCTCCTCCAGCTCTCCCGCCGCGAGGCGCTCTCCGGCCTTTTTCAGCTTCATCATGTCCAAAGTCAGCCGCCAAACGGCCAGCACCAGCAGTACATTGAAAGCCAGCGCGAACATAAGCAGCAAGACGTTGAAATCCCATGTCTCCATCGCAATTAATATCATCAGGAATTCCATAAAGGCCACGCCGCCGGCCGCCAGAGCAGCCTTCCAGATGAGGGGCAGCCCATGTATAGTCTCACCCAGGCCGCCGAACATGCTCTGAACGGTATCTCCCAGGCCGCCAAACAGATGCTCACACGGCGCCCAGAGCTTGCGCAGAATTATCTTGGTCCACTTCCAGCCCCAGCGCAGCAGGCTTCCGCCCCAGCGCCAGATAAGGGTGTTCTCCCAGAACGCGCCGCGCTTCAGGCGCACCACCACGGTCATACCCATGAAGTAGGCCACGATATAGGTGGCCAACACGACCAGCGCCAGCAGGGGCAGTATCATTGTGAAATCCAGATTATAGCTCAGCTCGCCGGCAAAGACTATTCCGCACACGCACAGCGTCAGCCCTGCCATCAGACAGAGGTCGAGAGGTATTCTGTCCACAGGGCCAAGCACTATCTCCTCCGTGTCCCTGCGGTGGCCCGCGGCCGCCAGCAGGAACGCCAGGCTCAGCACCGCCAGCAGGAAGGAGCAGAACACAGCCGGCGGCAGCATACTGCCATAGCTCTTCACAAAATCAAACATGGTCTTATCCAGGTTGATGCCGTTCAGTCCCGGCGCCATATTCCTATCCATGTAGGTTTTTATTACATAGTTCTCGGCCGTCAGAGTATGGATATGCCCCGCATTCTCCAGCGGAGTGGCAAAGTAGCTTGCCATCAGCAGATTCCCGTCTGTGTCAAGTATCTCAAAGCTCAGCTCTCCCCGCCAGCTCATTTCATGGTGCCAGTAGCTGCGCAGATCCTCCAGGCTTATTTTGTCATTCTCAATACGGACATATATCTCCTGAGCTGAGTAATACAGCTGCCTGCGGCAGCTGTCCGTCTGAAAATAATTATCGTACAGCGCCACCTGCGGCTGCTCATACATATAGACCGTTCCCAGCAGAGACACAGCAAAAACCACCAGCGACGCCAGCAGCAGTATAAAGGCTATCCCCTTCAGGAAGTAGCTTCCCCGTATTTTATTCATATTCACCCTCCAAATCCGGGAACCCTGTCAGTTCCCCTTTTCCATCTTGTACCCCTGTCCCCACACCACTTTGAGATATCGGGGCTCTGAGGGGTTTATCTCTATTTTCTCCCGGAGATGCCGGATGTGCACAGCCACGGCGCTCTCGCGGCCTATGGCACTCTCGTTCCACACCGCCTCGTATATTTTTTCCGTGGAAAAGACCTTGCCGGGGTTTTCCATCAGCAGGCGGAGAATGGAAAATTCCATGGGCGTGAGGGATACCGGTTCTCCGTCCACGGTGACGGTCTTGTCGTTGTCGCACAGCTCCACCCCGCCCATCACCAGAGTCTCGGGCTTTTTCTCCATGCCGCCCAGCTTCACATAGCGCCGGAGCTGGCTTTTTACCCGGGCCAGCACCTCCACGGGGTTGAAGGGCTTTGTGATATAGTCGTCCGCGCCTATGTTCAGACCCAGTATTTTGTCCGTGTCCTCGCTCTTGGCGGTGAGCAGGATGACAGGGATGTTGTACTCCTCCCGCAGCTTCACCGTGGCGGAGATGCCGTCCATTTCCGGCATCATGATGTCCATGAGTATGAGGTGTATCTCCTCGCGATTCACTATCTCCAGAGCCTCCCGGCCTGTTCCGGCCTCGAACACACCGTAGCCCTCGGCGCTCAGATATATCCTCAGGGCGGATACTATGTCTTTTTCATCGTCGCAGATAAGCACATTCAGCATTTTCTTCTCCTCCATGGGTTTATTGTAATCCAGTTCTGCTTTAAGAATAAAGAGGGTGAATTTTTAAATTTCTATTAAGATGACCTGTAAAAAATCCCCGTGCGCGGCACGGGGATTTGGAACTGCCCCAAAGCCAATAAGGGCTTTGGGGCAATAGGCTGCGCTGCGCTCTGCGCCTCGGTTGTTCGCCGCCGGCGAACAATTCGACGCTCGCTCCGCGATAAGTGTTTTCGTCCACGTACACGCCGCGGCCGAAAACAGATTTGATTTTTTCGCCGCTCCGGCGGCGAACTCTGTGAGACTTTTCGAGAAGCTGAGCTCCCCGTGCCGCACACGTGGATTTTAATATTATTTATCCACACTTCTTGCGAAGGACACGCCGTCCTTGTGGAGAAACACGTCCAGCTTTACCCTGTCGGCGCGGATGTAGCTCTGGGTAAACTCAAAGGTGGCCCCTGCCTCGGTCTTTGTCCTGCGCTGTACAAAAAAGGCGCAGCTGCCCGCCTTGCAGTCCAGAAGCTCGGCCTCCTGACGGCTTAGGGTCACGGCCTCGTAGGAGTCCACCGCCGAGGCGGGGACTATACCCACATCGTAGAGCAGACTGTAAAAGCTGTGGCTCTCCAGCAGCCCACGGCTGAGCTTGGGGTAGATGAACTGTGGATAAAAGGAGGTTTCCAGTATCAGCGGCTCCCCGTTCACACGGCGTATGCGGGTGAAGCGGTATACCTTAACATCGTCTCCGCCCAGCTCCAACACCTTTACTATGTCCGGAGTGGGGTCGATTATTTCAAAATCCACCAGGGAGGAGGAGGGCGTCATGCCCATGGAGCTTATCTCCGAGGTGAAGGAATATACGTTTTCGGTTTTTCGGCGCATTTTCGGCTCGGCCACAAAGGTGCCCCGGCCCTGCTTGCGCACCACCAGCCCCTCGGACTCCAGGGCGCCTATGGCCTGGCGCACGGTGCTGCGGCTGATATCAAAGGTGCGGCACAGCTCCGCCTCGGAGGGCAGCAGGTCCCCGGCCATCAGCGTTCCGGCAGATATATTGCGTTTTACTATGCTCACAAGCTGGGAATACAGAGGGATATTGCTCTCCGGCGAGACTCTGCTCAGAAGAATAGGGTTTTTTTCCATTGTTCACGCTCCAGAATCGGATAAGTACAATAATTATATACACTTCCCCGCACATATGCAAGGATTTTACGCCAAAAAGACCGCCCCGCCGAAACGACAGGACGGTCTTATGCATCTAAAGCTCTTTGTGCGCCGCGAAATACTTGGACGTCTCTCTGGCCACCACACCGGATAGGGCCAGCAGGCCTATGATATTGGGCACAGCCATAAGGCCGTTGAAGATATCGGCTATGGTCCATACAGCCTTTACGGTGAGGTAGGGACCCACGGCCACGGCCAGAATGTATATCCAGCGGAACACCTTAACAGGGCCCATCCTGCCGCCGGTGAGATACTCAAGGCAGCGCTCGGAGTAGTAATCCCAGCCCAGTATGGTGGTGAAGGCGAAGAACACCAGGCATATCATCAGCAGGAAGGAGCCAACCTGCTCGGGGAAGGGCAGGCAGTTCTGGAAAGCATACATGGTTATCTGGGCGCCCTCCAGCCCCATTTCGGGCTGCCACGCTCCGGAGATGACTATGGACAGTCCGGTCATGGTGCAGATGATGATGGTGTCTATAAAAGTTCCGGTCATGGTTACAAGGCCCTGGCGGACAGGGTCCTTGGTCTGGGCGGCGGCCGCGGCTATGGGCGCGGAGCCCAGG
Organism: Candidatus Heteroscillospira sp.; assembly: GCA_050943935.1. Classification (GTDB taxonomy): domain Bacteria; phylum Bacillota; class Clostridia; order Oscillospirales; family Oscillospiraceae; genus Heteroscillospira. Next base: position 213,149 of record JBMNQC010000002.1, read on the forward strand.
CCCGCCTCGTTGGAGAAGATGCCGCGGGCCACGCCCTTCTGTACGGCTATCTTTATCGTAACGCCCACAATACCTCCGGCCACAGCCTGGGGATTGAAAGCGCCGACTATTATCTGGTAGAAAGCGCCGGGAATGGCGGTGACATTGAAAATAAGTATGAGCATACCGCAGATGATATACACTACCGCCATAAAGGGCACCACTATCTCGGAAACCTTGGCTATGCGCTGTATGCCGCCTATTACCACCAGGGCGGTAAAGAAAGTGACCAGCGCGCCGGCGATGACAGTAGTGAGGGTGATGGGCAGGGCCGCCTCACCGGAGCCTATGGTGAACAGCACTCTGCTCATGTTGGGGTCAAAGAAGTTCTGGGCCGCGGAGGTAATGCCGTTTATCTGAGTGATGGTGCCTATGCCCATAACGCCCGCCAGAGCGCCGAAGAAGGCGAAGGCTTTTGCCAGCCACTTCCAGTTGCTTATGCCCAGGAAGCGGTTTTCGCCCATGCCCTTTTCTATGTAGTAGAAAGGTCCGCCCAGCACATGGCCGCTCTCGTCAATCTCGCGGTATTTGATGGCCAGCAGGCCCTCGGCGTATTTGGTGGCCATGCCGAAGAAGGCCGCAACCTCCATCCAGAACAGGGCGCCCGGGCCGCCTGCGGCTATGGCCGAGGCCACGCCCACGATGTTGCCGGTGCCTATGGTGGCCGACAGAGCCGTGCACAGGGCGCCGAAGGAGGTAACCTCGCCGTGGCCCTCCGTCTCGTTTTTGAACATGAAGCGCAGGGCCTTGCCCAGGTGGAACACCTGCAGCAGCCCGGTGCGGATAGTCAGCCAGACGCCGCAGGTAAGTATGAGGGCTATGAGGGGCACGCCCCACACCACATCGTCAACAGCAACCAGCCAGTTTGTAAAAGCCTCCATTTTCTCCTTCTCCCTTCTCCCCGGAAAGCCCAAAAAGGGAGGCAGCCAAAGCTGCCTCCCTCTCAAATAAGCAAATACAAAAAGCGGGTTCACCCGTCCGATTGTGTACTCCGTCCTTTTGCCTGAGAGATTTGCACCTTCGGCCCCCGCCTGAGGCGGGCTTCTCCAGAGCGCTGTCACCCTGCGGTTCACTTTTGTTCCGCAGGCTTCATCCAGCAAATTCTTAATGCTCATTTTACACACTATATTCAGTTGTGGCAAGCTCTTTTACTGCATTTTACTGCATTTCGCCCAATTCCATAAAAAACATTCCCAATTACACGGGTGCTCATAAGAAAGTAATTGAAAGAATTACGATTATGGCATCTGTCAGACGGGGTTGGTAAACAAGATAACGGGTATTCGGTGAAAGCCGAGTACCCGTTATTTTTTTGCCTGTGCAT
>JBMNQC010000003.1:0-211801 GCA_050943935.1 Candidatus Heteroscillospira sp.
ATTCGTCTCGGAGCGGTTCAAGAATGCCTGCCAGCATCTGTTCTGCTCCCATTTCCAATCGGAGCTTTGCATCAATCACAGAAAGCGAAATGCTCGAAGGAATGAAATCCACACCATCGTGAGAAAGGACATAGCTTTCCGGTTCGGGCAGCTCTTTTTCATCCATCATCAGCATCATCAAATCGGCAATGTTGGTTTCAATCTCATTAGGAGCTTCTACCCCGAAGCAGGTTGTCAAATTTGCCTGACTATCAAAGTCAACGGTCAGGACTTTCAATCCCATATTATGTAGGGAATACGCAAGGTTCAGCGTAGTAGTCGTTTTTCCCACGCCGCCTTTCTGGTTTGCAATAGCAATAATCTGTGCCATTAGTTCCTCCTTAGAATTATCGAAACAATGCAGCTTAGACCTTTGAGTATTTGCCAGATTAGCACGAACCCTCCAATCATGCCACCAACCAGCACATTCAAAAATACTATGCCAATCGTTCCAGCAAGATCATAATGGGTAGGCACCAACCAAAAGCACATCTTTCCGATACCAAAGGGGAACCCAATCAAGATCCAAGCCAAAAAGTAATTACATGTCTCGCCATCCATATATATGGTGCGAAACAAAGTTGCCATCAGAACTGCAACTGTCAGCGGCAGTACCAGCTGCCTGAAAATCATCTCTACTTTATTCATAGTCACCCGAAGCGCCATAACCGGCAGCTCACAGACATAGATGAAACATGAGCTGCCAAGCATTTTTTGCCTGTTACAGCACTTTTATGGTATCCTCTCCCTTCCTGTGATATAATAATCACGATTTATTCTCAGAACATAAAAAATAGGGGCTAAACCAGCACATCCACCTTGATTTCGTGGTGTTTCTGACTTGTCCCTATTATAACTCTATCATCGCTTTTGAACTCCAGGGCGGGAGCGACCACGGAGTTTGCAAAGCCCGTGATAGGCACAAGGGTACCAGCCCCCGCCTTTTTGGCCAGGCGGTCATAAAATCCCAGTCCTGTGAGCAGCGCGCCCAGCAGCACCATGCTGACACTCACCGCGGCCGCAGTATCATCCTTATTCAGCCCGAAATGCTGGTACAAATACACAAACGCCTGGCCTACGCAGCAGATAAGCCCACCGGAGACAAAGGCCGCCGTAACATTTTTCCACATGGCGGAGGGCGGGGAAATTTTCTGCACATAGGCGTTGTATTCCCTTTTTGTCATCTTCAAATTGTTCACCTCCCGACTATTTTTTCTTGAAATTAACACAATATACATTGTGTACTTAACAAAATCGGCGTATTATGGTGAATTAATAAGCAAAAATCCGGGAGGTTTTTACATGCAGTGCGCCCTCATAGATATAGGCTCCAACTCCATGCGGCTTTCGGTGTATGAGATAAACGCCGCAGGCTTCAGAACCCTGTTCCGCGAAAAAATCATGGCCGGACTTGCCGGCTTTGTGGAAAAGAAACGGCTCAGCGCCGACGGCATTTCCCGGGCGGTGAACGGGCTTATGCAGTTCCGCGATACGCTGGAAAAGCTGGGTATAAGCGATGTGCGGGTATTCGCCACGGCCTCTCTCCGCAACATACAAAACACCGCCGAGGCCGTTAGCGAAATCACGGCCCGCACCGGCTATGCAATAGAGGTGCTGTCCGGCTTTGACGAAGCTATGTTCGGTTATTCGGGCGCCATGCGGGATGTGGGACTGGAAACCGGCGTGTTTGTGGACATAGGCGGCGCCAGCACGGAGATAGTCACATTCAGCTCCGGCAGGCTTGACGGAGCCGTCAGCCTGCCTGTTGGCTCTCTGCGGCTGTATTCGGACTATGTCAAGCGCATACTCCCCCACAAGGGCGCGCTTCTGCGCATAGACACAAGAGTAAAATCGGAGCTGGCGTCACTTCAGGCCGGCAAAAGCTACGATACAATAGTCGGAGTCGGCGGCACTCTCCGCGCAGCTTTGAAGCTGACCCGGCGGCTTTATTCTCTGCCGGCCGACTGCAAGGAGATAGACTCCGCCGCGCTGGAGGGGCTGTGGCAGGTGCTTATCAAAAACGACAGGGCCGCCATAGACCTTATATTGAAAACCGAACCCGAGCGTGTGCACACCATAGTGCCGGGTATAGCCATTCTGCGTGAAATAGTACAGAAATACGGCACGCAGAAAATAATCATAAGCAACTACGGAGTCAGGGAGGGATATCTGTGCAGCCGGATAAAACCAGAGATACCAGCTACACCCAAAACCGAGAGCTGAGCTGGCTGAAATTCAACCTCAGAGTTCTGGAGGAGGCGGAGGACCCGGCAGTTCCTCTGCTGGAACGGTTTAAGTTCATATCCATTTTCACCAGCAATCTGGACGAGTTCTTCATGGTCCGGGTAGGCAGCCTTTTTGATATGTCCGTAATGTGCCCCCAGGACATAGACAGCAAGTCCGGCCTCACGCCCGCCGGACAGCTGGAAAAAATTTACGGTGAAATTCCGTACCTCATCCGCCGGCGTGACGCCGCGTACGCACAGGTAATCTCCGCTCTGGCGGAAAAGGGCATACGCGACCTGGAGGCCGACGAGCTCACCGCCCAGGAAAAAAAGTATGTAAATCAATACTTCAAGGCCAAGGTGCTGCCTATACTTTCCCCCCAGATTGTGGACGGCCGCCACCCCTTTCCGCATCTGGGAAACAAAAGCCTGTATATCGCCTCCAATCTGCACGGCAAGCGCAGCTGCGTCCCTCTGGGGCTGATTCCCGTGCCGGAGCTGCTCCCGCCCTTCATACAGCTGCCCGGAGACGGCCTGCGCTTTATGCGTATCGAAACCCTGCTGCTCTCCCGGGCAGGCGGGCTTTACGGCTCCTTCAAGCCCTCGGAGAGCTGTGTGCTGTGCGTCACCCGCAATGCCGATCTTAGCTTTGACGACGACAAATTCGACGACATAGACGACGATTACCGCTCCAAGGTGTCAAAGCTGCTGAAAAAGCGCGACCATCTGGGAATAGTCCGTCTGGAACTGCAGGGCAGCCCCTCTGAGCAGTTCGTCCGGCTGCTTGAGGACAGAATAAAAGTGGAAAACCACCAGGTATACTGCTGTGAGGCTCCCCTGTGCATGAAGTATGTATACCCCATGGCCGCCGCCCTTCCGGAGGATGTGCGCGCTCCCCTCTCTTTCTCTCCATACATCCCCCGCCAGCCGGAGAGTCTGGACAAAAACGCCGGTATGATAGAGCAGATACGCCGCCGGGACCGTCTGCTGTTTTTCCCATTCGACAGCGTGGACCCCTTCCTGCGGCTTTTGAGCGAGGCGGCGGACAGGAAGGACGTGGTTTCCATCCGCATAACCATATACCGGCTGGCTTCCAGCTCCAGAATTGCCCACATTCTCTGCCGGGCGGCAGAGAACGGCAAGGAGGTAACCGTGCTTATGGAGCTGCGCGCCCGCTTTGACGAGGCAAACAACATATCATGGTCCAAGCTGCTGGAGGACTCGGGCTGCCGGGTAATCTACGGAATAGAGGATTTCAAGTGCCACTCCAAGCTCTGCCTCATAACCATGCGCAGCGGCGACAAGGTGGAATACATCACTCAGGTAGGCACAGGCAACTATAACGAAAAAACCAACACCATGTATACGGACCTGAGCTTTATGACGGCCCGCCGCGACATAGGCGAGGACGCCACGGTATTTTTCCGCAATATGCTGGTATCCAATCTGCACGGTGATTACGGCTCTCTGCTGGTGTCGCCCCAGGGCATCAAGCAGCGCCTGCTGGAGCTGATGGATGAAGAGGCCGCCAAGGGGGACCGCGGCTATATCTGCATCAAGGCCAATTCCATGACCGAACGCGAGATAATAGACAAGCTCTCCGTCTGCTCTCAGGCCGGGGTGCAGATACATTTGATACTGCGCGGCATATGCTGCATACGCCCGGGCATACCCGGAAGGACGGAAAACATCCACGTCACCAGCATAGTGGGCCGCTATCTTGAGCACTCCCGCATATACTGCTTCGGCCGGGATGAAGAGGCAAAGCTGTTCATTTCCTCCGCCGACCTTATGACCCGCAATCTGGTGCGCCGTGTGGAAGTGGCCTGTCCCATAGAGGACGAGCAGCTGCGCAGCTGTCTGCTGTGGATACTGGACAAGCAGCTGCGGGACAATGTGAAGGCCTCCGTTCTCTGTCCCGACGGCAGCTATAAGCGCCGCCGCAATGATTTGTCTCCCCTGTCCAGCCAGGAATTTTTCATGGAAAATTCCCTGCCCCTGGAAAGCGCCGCAAATTCCCCGGCTTCACCGCCATCTCTCTGGCATCGACTGCTGGACGGCGTAAAAAAACTCAGCGCTCATCATACAGGTGAGAAGTCGTAAATATCCATAAAAATAGTCTGCCGAAAGGCAGACTATTTTTATGGGCAAAATATTGCTTTGACGGCCATATTATGGTTCCAGAGAGATGTTCTGTATGCCGTTGCGCTCGAATTCGGAGATATACTCCTCCATTCTGCGCTGAAGCTCCTGCAGATCGTCCTGATTGAGCTGCTCGCTCACCATATCCCGCCGGGCCATTTCCTCGGCCAGAATATCAAAGAACATGGAGTCCTCATAATCGGCTATGGCCTCGTGTATTCCTCCGTCCTCGTATTCTCTGGACGGATAGATGTGCCCTCTCCAGAGCTGGATGAGACTTCCCATGCTCTGGGGCGCGCAATGGGCAAAGAGCTTCTCCTGCAGATTGTCGTATTCAACTATACGGTCCTCCCCCCGGGTGGAGTTGAGCACCCAGTTGCCGATGTAGGCCATATCCAGCAGCAGTCTGAATTCCCTGTTTGTAAGCTCAATATTCAAAACAGCGCCCTCCTTTCGGTCGCCTCCGGTTATAGATAGTATATGCGTACACGGTTCACCGTGCACGCTCCTTTTTATTATATCAAATCGCACAAAAGATTTCCACACTATTTTTGCTCTTGTAATAAAGTCCGTTTTGTCGTATTATTTATAGGAGAATTTGAGGTGTATATTTTTATGTCGAATTTCACCATAGGCGTGTTCGATTCCGGCATGGGCGGGCTTACTGCCGTTACGGCGCTGTCCGGACTGCTGCCTCATGCAGACATTGTTTACTTCGGCGACACCGGCCATATGCCCTATGGCGGACGCTCAAGGGAGCAGCTGCTGTATATGGCGCGGAAGAACATCGCCTTTCTGGAGGCTCAGGGCGCGGGTCTTATACTTGCCGCCTGCGGCACCGTGACCTCCGTGGCTCTGGATACCGTATCAAAAGAGACGAAAACACCCCTGCTGGGCGTAGCCCAGCCCGCGGCGGAGACCGCAAAAAAACTTACGGAAAACGGCGTGGTGGGCTTTATAGCCACCCAGGCCTGCGTGGACAGCGGCTTTAACCAGGCGCTGCTGGAAAGGGCCATACCCGGGGTCCGGGTCATTGCCCGGGCCTGTCCCCGGTTCGTGCCGCTCATAGAGTCCGGCGTGTGCACAGGCTCCTCTCATGAGCTGCGCTCCGCCATTGAGGAGTATCTGCGGGATATAAAGGCGGCGGGGGCCGACACGGTGATACTGGGCTGCACCCATTATCCCCTCATAGCCGGGGCGATACAGGAATATCTGGGCGAAAATGTGAAGCTCATAAGCTCCAGCGGCGAGGCCGCACGGGCTCTGGCGGAAAAGCTCTCCGGCCGTCAGCCGGAAGACGGCACACGGGGCAGACACATCTACTACACCAGCGGCGACGGTACGCAGTTCGCCGCTCTGGCGGAAACTCTGCTGGCCCGGCCCCTGGACGGCCCCGTCATACAGCTTGAGCCGTACCCCCTTATCTGAAAAGGAAGCAATATGAAAGACGTACTTATTACCATACTTGGCAAGCAGTTCTATGCAAACGGCGAGACCGACTCCATGGAGCTGAGCACCGACGGTCAATACTCCTTCGGCAAAAACGGCGCGGTATTCTCCTATATGGAGAGCGAGCTCACCGGCCTTGAGGGCACCAAGACCACCTTTCTTGTGCGCCGCGGCGGCGTTACAATGAACCGAACGGGCGCCCTCACCAGCCGAATGATATTTGAGCCGGGAGAAAACCACCGTTTTCTCTACGAGACCCCCTACGGCTCCGCCACCATGGGTCTGGAGACCCACACCATCCGCTCCGAGCTGACCGAGCACGGCGGCGAGCTGGAAATAGAGTATTCCACCGATGTGGAACACAATCTGATAGGAAAAAATACTTTCCTCATCACCATAAGAGAACAAAAAGGAACGGTGTAATCATGGCTAACCTTATTGAGAACGCAAAGCTCCAGATAGACTCCCTGCTGAAGGACGCCCACAAAAGGGCTGCCGAGGCCGGTCAGCTCCCGGAAGGCGAGCTTAACGGCATAGTCGAGATACCCAAGGATACCAAAAACGGCGACTACGCCGCCAACCACGCCATGGCTGGCGCCAAGGCCCTGCACATGGCCCCCCGCAAGATAGCCGAGGCTCTCTGCGCCAACATAGAGCTGGACGGCAGCTATTTCCAGTCCGTTGAGATAGCCGGCCCCGGCTTCCTGAACTTCCGTCTTGGCAGCCGCTGGTATGCCGATGTGCTCTCCGATATAGAGGCCGAGGGCGCGGACTACGGCCGCTCCGACTACGGCAGGGGCCAGCGTGTGATGGTGGAGTTCGTATCCGCAAACCCCACAGGCCCCATGCACATGGGCAACGCCCGCGGCGGCGTGCTTGGCGACACTCTGGCCAACGTGCTGGACCTGGCCGGCTACAGCGCCTGGAAGGAATTCTATGTGAACGACGCGGGCAACCAGATAAACAAGTTTGCCGTTTCCATAAACGCCCGCTATATGCAGCTCATTCTGGGGGAGGACGGCTTTGAGTTCCCCGAGGAGGGCTATCACGGCGAGGATATAAAAGCCCTGGCCCGGGGCATCTACGAGGAAAACGGCGACAGCTGGAAGGAGCTGGCCGAGGAGGAGCGCCTGGAGCGCATGGCCGCCTACGGTCTGAAGCACAACATTCCCGCCATGCAGGCCGACCTGCGCCGCTACGGCATAGAGTACGATGAGTGGTTCTTCGAGTCCGAGCTCCACAACTCCGGCTATGTGGCCGAGACCGTGGACCTGCTCACCCAGAAGGGCTGGACCTTCGAGAAGGACGGCGCCCTCTGGCTGAACACCAGCGCCCTCCTGCGGGAGAAGGCCGTCCGTGACGGTAAGACCCCCGAACAGGCCGAAAAGCTGGACCTGAAGGACGACGTCCTCCGCCGCGCCAACGGCTTCTACACCTATTTTGCCGCCGACATTGCCTATCACCGCAACAAGTTTGAGAAGCGCGGCTTTGACAAGGTCATAAATGTCTGGGGCGCTGACCACCACGGCCATGTGGCCCGTCTGCAGGCCGCTCTGGACGGCCTGGGGCTGGACGGCTCCAACCGCCTGGTCATAGTCCTGATGCAGCTGGTCAATCTGCTGCAGGACGGCAAGCCCGTGCGTATGTCCAAGCGCACCGGCAAGGCCATTGCCCTCCACGATCTGCTGGACGAGATAAGCGTGGACGCCGCCCGCTACTATTTCAACAACCGCATAGCCACCAGTCCCCTGGACTTCGACCTGGACCTGGCCGTGCGTCAGGACAGCGAGAACCCCGTTTACTATGTCCAGTACGCCCACGCCCGCATCTGCTCCCTGCTGGCCAACATGGCCGCCGAGGGCCACACCGTCCCCTCCTGCAGGGACGCCGACCTGAGCCTGCTCACCGACGAGCACGAGCTGGAGCTAATAAAGCAGCTATCCGCCCTGCCCGAAGAGATTCGTCTGGCCGCCCGGGATTACGACCCCAGCCGCATAAACCGCTATGTGGTGGAGCTGTCCGCCCGCTTCCACCGCTTCTACACCGCTTGCCGTCTGAAGGACGCCGAGCCCGACGTCCGCAGCGCCCGCCTTGTGCTGGCCGACAGCGTCCGTAAAGTTATCGCCGCGTCCCTCGCCATAGTCGGCGTAAGCGCGCCTGAAAAAATGTAAAATTCAAGGCTGCGCCCCGGCACAGCAAGGAGGTTTTCCGGCACTATGTCTACAACGGCTCTGGTGGCCAAGCTCACCATCTATATTCTGGCGGGCTATGTCACCGTTAAATCCGGCACAGTTTCCAAGGATTTCCACAAGCAATTCAGTTCCATGATAATGCTGGTGCCCATGCCCGCCCTCATTATCCGCTCTTTCTATAACACCGAACTGACGGCCGAGGCCATCAGCCAGTTTGGCAGCACTACTGTCTGCACCGTTGTAATGCTGTGCGCCCTGGGCGTGGTGGGATATTTCGCCAAGCGTCTGCACAAGGTGCCCAGCGAAGCCCACATCTGCGTTTACGGCATGATGACCAGCAACTTCAACTTCTTCGGTATGCCCATAGTGGAGGCGCTCTTCGGCAACGAGGGCATCTTTTACTACACCATACTCACCGCTCTGGCCCGTATAGTCTACTACGGCTTCCCCCCCTATCTGCTGGGCGACGGTCAGAAAGCCTCGCTCCCCGAGTTTATGCGCCAGATGATATGTCCGCCAATTGTAGCCATCTTCGTGGGCCTTGTGATATACCTGTTTCAGATTCCCCTGCCCACGGCAGTAGAGGGCGTTATGGACGGTCTTGCAAACACCGCCTCTCCCCTGGGCATGATGCTATGCGGCATGACCCTGGCCAACGCAAATCTGCGCGATGTGTTTACCCGCCCCATTATGGCCGTGATGTGCGTCCTGCGCCTGCTCATAGCCCCCGCCGTGGTGCTGGGCGCGTGCCTGCTGTGCGGCTTCCCCTCACTAGTCAGCAAGCTGGCCGTGGTATATTCCATGCTTCCCTTCGGCGCCCTGCTGCCCACCTTCGCAACCCGCTATTGCAGCGACGAGCACTCGGCCATATACGGCAGCGTGCTGGTATCCATGTCCACAGTACTCAGCATTTTCTCCATACCGCTCTGGATATACATACTGGGCACCGTGCTTTAGCTTCAATCCAAAAGCCCGCCCGAACCGGCGGGCTTTTGTCATAAACCCCATACGCTAGGAGGTAAACCATGTTCAAAAATCTTAACTCCGTCTTTCTCCTGGACGGCGCAACCGGTACCGAGCTGCAGAAGCGCGGCATGGAGAGGGGCGTCTGCCCCGAAAAATGGGTGCTTGAGCACCCCGCCGCCATTCAGGAGATCCAGCGCGCCTACGCCGCCGCAGGCAGCATGGCGGTATACGCCCCCACCTTCGGTGCAAACCGCGCCAGCTTGAAGAGCCACGGCTTCAATGCCGACGTGCGCTCTCTCTGCCGCGACCTTGTGGCCATATCCCGTGACGCCGTACCGGGCAGCGTGCTGGTGGCCGGCGACCTCGCCCCCACGGGCCTGCAGCTCATGCCCTACGGCACCGCGGACTTTGAGGAGCTGGTGGACATCTATACCGAGCAGGCCGCCGCCCTTGAGGAGGCGGGAGTGGACTTCTTCGCCGTTGAGACCCAGATGTCCATCCCGGAGGCCCGGGCTGCGCTCATTGCAGTAAAGAGCGTAAGCGCAAAGCCCGCAATCGTCAGCTTCTCCTGCGGGGACAGCGGACGCAGCGTCATGGGCTCAGACCTTGTATCCGGTCTGCTGTGTATGCAGGAACTGGGCGCCGACGCCTACGGCATTAACTGCTGCGGCGATCTTAAGCTCATGGAGAAGTTGCTGAACCGTATGCGCGGATATTCCGGCATCCCCCTTATCGCCAAGCCCAACGCCGGCAAGCCCGAGCTTATTGACGGAGAGGCCCGCTACCGTATGACCCCCGCCGGCTTTGCCGACGAGGCTCTGGGCCTGGTCCAGAGCGGCGCGGCACTTATCGGCGGCTGCTGCGGCACCTGTGACGCCCATATTGCCGCTCTGGCGGGCGCTGTGGCGGATGTGCATCCGTACACCCCTGCGCCCTCCGCCGTGTCTGTGGCCGCGTCTCAGACCCGCGTGGCGGAAATCGACGGGGATACCGAAATAGTCCCCGTGGAAATAAACGACGATATTCTGGAGAGCATGGCCGAGGCCATGGGCGAGGGAGCGGAGCTTATCCGCCTGCACATACGGGACGAAAACGACATAGAAACCGTAGACGAAAACCAGTACGGCCTCAGCCTGCCCCTGAGCGTCAGCTTTGCCGACGCCGTACTGCGGGAGAAATTCCTGCGGGTCTACCACGGAAAAGCTGTGGAGGAATAATATGCGCAAGCTAAACTGTCTGCGCTGCGGAGCTGAAATGAACCATATCTCGGACAAGACCTTTCAGCTTGGTCAGACCGGCTGGTTCCTGGGCGACCTGCCCAATCTTCTGGCCGGAGGTATGCGTATGTCCATATACGCCTGCCCCGACTGCGGCAAGCTGGAATTCTACGCCGCCGACGAGGTGACCTGCGCCGATGGTATACAACAGGTGAAGTGCCCCAACTGCGGCAAAACGCACGACATGGATTACCCCAAATGTCCCTTCTGCAAATATGACTATACGAACAGATAAGGAGGCGCACATGGCACAGCGTATTTGTCCCGCCTGCGGCGGAGAGATGAAGTCCCTGGGCACCAAGACATTTCAGCTTGGAGCCGAAAAATTCTTCAGCTTTTTTGACGAGCACCTTATTCAGGGCGGCATAGATTTTGAAATCTGCGTCTGCCCCGGCTGCGGCAAGGTGGAGCTCTACGCCAGCCTGCCTCCGGAGGAGTACATAGAGCAGTACCGGGAGCACACGCAGGAAGAGCTGTACCCCAAGCCCGAACCTGTGACCTGTTCCAAATGCGGCAAGGAGCTCACAAACCTTACTCAGTTCATCTGCCCCCATTGCGGCCACGATTACCGCTCGGACCTCCATGGCAAAAAGCCGAAAACCGAGAAAGACGGAGAGCCCCGGGAAAAATCCGGATTCTGGAATAAATTTGGTAAAAAAGACAGCCACGACCCTTGGTAAAGGCAGCAGCTTATAAGGAAATATCACAAAAACCATGAGCTATGCCGGGTAAACGAAAGAAAAAACAACTCTATGTGATTGAGAGATCTTTCGCATGGAGTTGTTTCTGTTATAATAAAGGCAAGTTATATCGGGAGGGCGCAAAAATGGAGCTACGAGTATTAAACTACTTTTTAATGGTCGCCAGAGAAGAAAACATCACAAAGGCCGCACAGCTTTTACATCTTACACAGCCCACACTCTCCCGCCAGCTTATGCAGCTTGAGGAAGAATTGGGTGTTAAACTGTTTCACCGAAGCAAGCACAGCATTATTCTTACAGAGGAAGGAATGCTGCTGAAACGCCGGGCACAGGAGTTGGTTTCTCTCTCTGAAAAGACCGTACAGGAACTGTCCCGCAGAGACTCTGTCCTATCCGGTGAAATTGCCATCGGATGCGGCGAAACAAAAAGCATGTCCTATCTTTCTGAACAGATGGTAGCATTGCGGACGCAATATCCGCTTGTTCAATTTCAAATTCATAGCGCCACGGCGGATGACATCAAGGAGCGGATTGAAAAAGGGACTTTGGATATGGGGCTTCTGTGCGAGCCTGTTGACATCGGAAAATATGAGTTTATTCGTATGCCCCTGAAAGAAAAGTGGGGTATTCTGGTACCGGAAGATTCTCCGCTGGCAGAGAAAAAATTTGTGACGCCGAAAGATTTAACGACTGTTCCTCTTTTGATTTCTCGACGTGAATCGGTAAAAAACGAGCTTTCCAGCTGGTTCGGAGACTATTATGACCAGCTTCAGATTGCTGCAAGCTTTAATTTGATTATCAACGCCGCCACAATGGTAAAATGCCGCGCCGGAGCTGCCACGTGCTTCGACCTTGGGGTCACTTATGACGGGCTGCGGTTCATTCCCTTTTCTCCTGTTTTGGAAACAGGCTCCGTATTGGTATGGAAAAAGAATCAGGTTCTGTCTCCTGCCACATCTTATTTTATCAAGCAACTAAGAAATGCGTTTTAAGCATTTTTAAAGATGTGATATAGGTATTTTACATTTATTAATAAGGGCATTAAAATATAGGCGTCCCCATAAGGGGCGCCTATATTTTTTCAAATTCGTTAGCGGGAGGAAAGGCAATTGCACAATGACAATCCATGAGGCAAGTGAGAAATATAAAATTCCCATAGAGATTCTCCAGGAATATGAGCGCTGGGGACTATGCGCAAGCGTGAAAAAGCTTATGGGCAGCTGGCATTATGACGACCGGGATTTGGAGCACCTCAGTCTGATTATGACGCTCCATGATATCGGTTTTACCAGCGAAGATGTCGAAACCTATATGCGACTTCTATTGGAAGGAGCAGGCACGGAAGTCAAGCGCCTGCAAATGCTGAACCAAAAGAGAAGCCAGACTCTTGACGAAATCCATTTCAAGGAAAAGCAGATGGATAATCTTGACTATCTCAGGCACAAAATACGGAAGAATCAAAAAGGGGGCATATGAAAGATATGAAAAAAGAAAGCTTTGAACAGGCCAATATATTTGGGAAAGGTTTTCCCAATGATGCGTATGCACAATATTTTACTGGAAATTCGTTTTTGAATCCCTTGACAAATCCGCAGGAATGCCCGGTATTTCTGGCGAATGTGACCTTTGAACCGGGATGCCGCAACAACTGGCACATCCATCATGGGGATAAAGGCGGCGGACAGCTTTTAATCTGTACGGCCGGCGAAGGCTGGTATCAGGAAGAGGGAAAAGCCGCCATCAGTCTGACGCCGGGTACCGTAATTACAATTCCCCCGGAGGTAAAGCATTGGCACGGCGCAAAAACAGATTCCTGGTTCAGCCACATTGCAGTTGAAGTCCCCGGCGAAAACACCGGCAACGAGTGGTGCGAGCCGGTATCTGATGATGAATATGCAAAATTAAAATAAGGCACACATGACGACAGATAAAATTGAGTTAAGAAAGAAGGAACACTTATGGGCAAAAGTATCGTTATGTTTTATACATGGTCTGGTCATACCAGAAAAATGGCAGAAATCATCGCCGGGCTGACAGGCGCCGACCTGCTGGAAATTGAGCCTGTAACGCCGTATTCCAAGAGCTATAACGCCGTTGTAAATCAGGCGAAGAATGAAATTAAAACAGGGTATCTTCCTGCAATAAAGCCGGCAGAAATTGATTTATCGCTGTATGATGTGGTCTACATCGGCACGCCGATTTGGTGGGGAACCATGGCTCCGCCCCTGGCAGCCTGCCTGAGCAGCCGGAATTTTGTTGGAAAAACTGTCATGCCGTTCAGCACCCACGGTGGCGGCGGTAAAGGCCATGCTGACCGTGATATGGAAAAACTGTGTGCAGGAGCCAGTATAAAACCGATGTACACCGCTTATGAAGGCGGCGCTGCAGCTGAGAAAGAAATGGCTGAATGGATTCAAAACAATTTGAAATAAGTTAAGGAGCACAATATGATAAAAAGAATTTTTGCTATTATGGCCGCTTGTCTGCTGGTATTTTCTCTGACCGCCTGCGGCGGCAATTCCAAAACTGAGGCGCCCTCTTCTGACGAACCGGAAGCTGGGACTACCTCCACCCCCGCCCCGGAGTCCCCGAAGCCGTTTGAAGAAGAAACCGCTGTACCAGCAGAGACGGCAACAAAGGAGCTTGTTGTTTATTTCTCCTGGTCCGGCAACACCAAGGGTGTCGCACAGGAAATCGCCAATCAGACCGGAGCCGATATTTTTGAAATCACTCCGGAGACGCCTTACAGCGATGACTACGATACTGTTGTAGACCTCGCCCGGCAGGAGCAGAGTGACAATGCACGCCCGGTAATTTCCGGCACCATTGAAAACCTTGAGGATTATGATGTGATTTATGTTGGCTATCCCAACTGGTGGGGCGACATGCCTATGATTCTGTACACCTTCTTTGATATCTACGACCTTTCCGGCAAAACCATCGCGCCCTTCTGTACCAGCGGCGGCAGCGGGCTGTCCAATACGGTATCGGAAATCCAGTCTCTGGAGCCGGATGCAGCAGTAATCGAGGGACTTCATATCAGAGACAGCTCTGCTGACTCCCCCGCCGAAGCTGTTGCCGGTTGGCTTCAGGCAATAGAATAAGGAGGCGCATTTTATGAATCGAGCAGAAATCAGCGAATTTGACCCTGAATTTATGGAAATAGCAAATCGTTTTCTCAACAAAGATGTGATGAGCCGATCCGGTCTTACCGATGTGCAGAAGTCCTTGGTAATTATTACCGCTTTAACGGCAACACAGACCTGGAAAGCACTTCCCCAATATACAAAGTCAGCTCTTGCTATGGGAGCCAGCCCGGAAGAAATTAAAGAGACCTTGTATCAATGTGCACCCTATATCGGAATTGAAAAGGTGCGGTGCGCCTTGGATGAAGTCAACCCGGCGTTTCAGGCCGCCGGAATTGACTTCCCCCTTCCAAAGCAGGGCACAGTCACAGAGGATACCCGTTTTGAGAAAGGGCTTGCCGTTCAGCAGAAAATTTTCGGGGAGGAAAATATCAGCAATATGCGCGCCGCCGCTCCGGCGGAGCTGAAGCACATCCAGGATTATTTATCCGACTACTGCTTTGGAGATTTTTATACCAGAGGCGCCCTTGACCTCAGAATGCGTGAATTGATTACCTTCTGCGCCATCTGCTCTCTGGGCGGCTGCGAGCCCCAGGCGAAAGCTCATGCCGGAGCTAATCTAAACGTGGGAAATACCCGTGAAATGCTGATAGATGCTATCACCCTGTGCCTGCCGTTTATCGGTTTTCCCCGAACCTTAAATGCGATTGCCTGTATTAGTCAGGTCTGTTAGGCGGCAGTCCGGATGAAGCCGAAAGCAGTTCTAAAATTACTTACGGATATTCTGATGACATTGGCCTTGATGGTTCTCATGGGATTTCAGTTCTGGGGCGCCAAAGCTCATGAATGGGCCGGCGTCGGGCTATTGGCATTATTTCTTCTCCACCATTTTCTGAATGGCCGCTGGCACAGGAATTTATTTCAGGGAAATTATACATACCTGCGTATCTGCGGAGCCATTGTAAATATACTTCTGTTTATAGTGACGCTTCTGCTGGCGTACAGCAGTATTGTGATATCCCGATATGTATTTGATTTCCTTGAAATCAGCGTCGGCATGTCTAAGGCAAGAAGGATTCATATTCAGGCATCTTACTGGGGCTTCATCCTTATGGGCGCACACCTGGGTCTGCATTGGTGCATGATTCTCGGAATGGTCAAAAAGCCCAAGCGCAATAAGCTGATTCCTTCGTTTGCGCCGTCCTTGCTTGGAGCTTTAACAGCAGCCTATGGCGCGTATGTATTTATTAAAAGAAACTTTCTGACCTATATGCTTCTAAAGTCAGAATTTGTGTTCATGGACTACAGCGAACAGCCGCTTTTGTTTTATCTTGACTATCTGGCGCTGCTGGGCCTGTTTGTTTTTATCTTTCACTACCTAGGAAAAATTCTGCGAAAAAACAGGGCATCCAAAAAGCCGGAGGCAACACCATGAAAAAAAATCCTCTCCGTTTTACCGGTACGCCGCATTGTATTTGGCTGCGCATTTCAGTTGAGCGGACAATACATATTTATTATATTTATATAAACTTTTTCCATGGATGCAATTGACAATTCCAAATGCTGTGTTATAATCAAATTGTGAGAATCTCTTAAATATAATTTTCATCGCTATTCCAATTTGTACACTTGTGCTATTTCAGCGTGCCGTTTTATCGGTACGTCAAGATAATAGAAAAATGCAGCATAAGGAGTGATCCACATGAAAGCCACCGGCATCGTCAGAAAAGTTGACGATTTGGGGCGGATAGTTCTCCCAATCGAGCTGCGCAGATCCCTGGGGATCGACGTAAAAGATCCCATCGAAATCTACGTGGACGATGACACGATCATGCTCCGAAAGCACGACCCCGCCTGCGTTTTCTGCGGTGGAACAAAGGAAATCCTGAACTACCGCGGAAAAAACATCTGCGCTGAATGCGCAAAAGAACTCTCCAGCGAAATATAGCAAACGCCGGCACGGCTTAAACGTGCCGGCCTTTTTTATATAGAGAACCGCCCCCGCCTAAGCGGGAGCGGTCATAAGACGGTTTTTGAAGGCAGTCAAGCGCTGCCCTCATTGCAAGTAAAAAAATCCCCTGCCGAAGCAGGGGATTTTCTTACTTACACAAGCTCAATGATAGCAACCTCGGCTGCATCACCGCGGCGGGGGCCGACGCGGACGATGCGGGTGTAGCCGCCGTTGCGCTCTGCGTACTTGGGTGCGATCTCGTCAAAAAGCTTCTTAGCAACATCTTCTCTGGTGATGAAGCTAAGAGCCTGACGATAGTTGGCAAGGGTGTTGTTCTTGCCAAGAGTTATCATCTTCTCGGTCATGGGACCAATTTCCTTAGCGCGGGTAATGGTGGTCTCCATGCGGCCCTTGTCCAGAAGGTCAGTAACCTGCTGGCGGAGCATGGCCATGCGCTGTTCGGTGGTCTTGCCGAGTTTTCTAGTTCCGGGCATTTCGCTTTTCCTCCTTATTAGAGTGTAGCCTAGTTGTTGTCTTTGCTGGCAAGGGAGAGTCCCATCATAGTGAGCTTATGCTCGACCTCTTCCAGAGACTTCCTGCCGAGGTTGCGGACCTTAATCAACTCATCCTGAGTCTTGCTGATAAGGTCCTCCACAGTGTTGATATTAGCGCGCTTGAGGCAGTTGAAGCTGCGGACGGAAAGGTCCAGCTCTTCAATAGTCATCTCAAGTACCTTGTCTCTCTGAGTCTCAACCTTTTCCACCACGGTGGAGCGGCTGCTAATGCTGTCGCTCAGGTCGGTAAACAGGGTGAAATGGTCGCAAAGTATCTTTGCGCCGAGAGAAACTGCATCCTTCGCGGTGATGGTCTTATCAGTCCACACCTCGATGGTGAGCTTATCAAAGTCAGTCTGGTTTCCTACGCGGGTGTTCTCAACGGTGTAGTTCACCTTGAGAACGGGCGTATAGATGGAGTCAACGGGGATGACACCGATAACGGGCTGGGCGGGCTTGTTCTTCTCTGCGGAGACATAGCCCCGTCCGTGGCTGATAACGAGCTCCATGCTGAGCGCGCCGTCAGGGCCCAGGGTAGCGATGTGCTGATCCGGGTTGAGTATCTCCACCTCACCGTCGGGCTTGATATCGCCGGCGGTGACCTCGCACTCGCCGCTCATTTCAATATAAACGGTTTTGGGTTCATCACAGTGGAGTCTGGCGATGATGTTCTTAACATTAAGAACAATCTCGGTCACATCTTCCTTCACACCGGGGATCACGGAAAACTCGTGCTGCACGCCGGCGATCTTGATGGAAGTTACTGCCGTGCCAGGGAGAGATGACAAAAGCACCCTGCGGAGAGAGTTACCTAGAGTCGTACCATAGCCGCGCTCCAAAGGTTCCACAATATACTTGCCGTATGAACTGTCAGACGGCGTCTCTATACATTCAATACGCGGCTTCTCAATTTCAATCATTTCAAGTCCCTCCTTTGATGTCGTAGCGCCGGAGGCGCTTTTCGATAGTCAGCTTTCCAATTATGAGGGTCTGTCTGTAACCGGGAGCCCGGAGGGCCATGCCCACAGGGCACAGCCTTCCGGAAGCCGGATTAGTTCTTGGAGTACAGCTCGACAATCAGGTGCTCTTCGATGGGGAAATCGATGTCGTCTCTGACGGGCATCTTGGCCACAGTACCCTTCAGCGCGTTCTTCTCGCGCTCCAGCCACTGGGGAGGAGTGATGATGGGAGCATCCTCAGCAAGCAGACGCTTGAACATGACGGAGGAGCGGCTCTTCTCGCAAACCTCGATGACGTCGCCGGGCTTCACCAGGTAAGAGGGGATGTTCACTCTCTTGCCGTTTACGGTGAAGTGGCCGTGGGTTACAGCCTGACGGGCCTCGCGGCGGGTCATGGCAAAACCGAGACGGTAAACAACATTGTCAAGGCGGCGCTCGATGGTAACGAGCAGGTTCTCGCCGGTCATGCCGGGAGCCTTGGCTGCCTTGTCGTAATATGCACGGAACTGCTTTTCCAGAATTCCGTAAACGAACTTAACTTTCTGCTTCTCGTTGAGCTGGAGAGCATACTCGCTCTGCTTGCGGCGCATCTGACCCTTGGGGTTGCGGATGGTGTCAGCCTTGGTCTTGCCGGTATAACCCATAGCCGCAGGAGAAACGCCCAGCGCTTTGCAGCGCTTAACAATGGGCTGCATATTCTTAGCCATAATATTTCTTCCTCCTTCTCTGAATTACACGCGGCGGCGCTTAGGCGGACGGCAGCCATTGTGGGGAATGGGAGTAACATCCTTGATCATGGTTACTTCCAGACCGGCGGTCTGCAGTGCGCGGATAGCAGCTTCGCGTCCGGAGCCGGGGCCCTTAACAAAGACCTCGACAGTCTTGAGTCCATGCTCCATGGCTGCCTTGGCGGCAGTCTCGGCAGCGGTCTGAGCTGCGAAAGGAGTGGACTTCTTGCTGCCACGGAAACCCATGCCGCCGGAGGAGGCCCAGGACAGGGCGTTTCCGTTGGTATCGGTGATAGTTACCATGGTGTTGTTGAAGGAAGAGCTGATATGCACGGCTCCCTTTTCAACGTTCTTGCGTTCTCTTCTGCGGGTTCTGACCTTTTTCTTAGGTGCTGCCATTACATATCCCTCCCTTACTTCTTCTTATTGGCGATAGTCCGCTTGGGACCCTTGCGGGTACGAGCGTTGGTCTTGGTTCTCTGACCGTGGACGGGAAGTCCGCGGCGGTGGCGCATTCCGCGATAGCAGCCGATCTCGGTGAGACGCTTGATATCGAGGGCCACACTTCTGCGCAGGTCGCCCTCAACAACGAAGTTGTGGTCGATGCACTCACGCAGTTTTGCCTCATCCTCTTCGGTGAGGTCCTTGACACGGGTATCGGGATTGATACCGGTCATCTCCAGAATCTTGGTTGCGCTTGTTCTGCCTATACCAAAAACATAGGTGAGACCGATCTCGATTCTCTTATCTTTGGGCAGGTCAACGCCGGCAATACGTGCCATATTTGTCAATCATTCCTTTCTGAATGTATTTCCGCATTTTTCGCGGCCGATGGCTTATTCCCGCCGGAGGGGAGCTCCCTCGGCCATGCGGGAAGATTATGACTTTTGTGCGGCTTTCCGCCGCAGAGAGACTTAATAAGCGCAGGCTATCAGCCCTGACGCTGCTTGTGCTTGGGGTTCTCGCAAATTACCATGACCTTACCCTTGCGCTTGATGATCTTGCACTTCTCGCACATGGGCTTGACGGACGGTCTGACTTTCATAGGTAAAACCTCCTGTTACTTGCTTCTCCAGGTGATGCGGCCGCGGCTCATGTCATAGGGAGACATCTGAACCGTCACCTTGTCACCGGGGAGGATTCTGATAAAATTCATCCGGAGCTTACCGGAAATGTGCGCCAGAATGACATGGCCGTGGCCAATATCCACCTGGAACATCGTGTTGGGCAGGGACTCTATGACCGTGCCCTCGAGCTCGATAACATCGTCTTTTGCCAAGTTTCTTTTCCCTCCTACGCGTTTTACCTGGCGTTGCGGAGCAGTATCCGCAAGCAGTCTGTAAATTTCCTAGCTGAAAATCCTTGAGCTGCCGATTGATTCAGTCAGCTGATGTGTCTTAACCGAAGCCGGGATTCATATATCCTCCGCCCAGGTGAGTATTTCTGGCTCACCGTCGGTTATGAGAACTGTGTTCTCGTAGTGTGCCGCATAGCTTCCATCGGCTGTAATAACTGTCCAATCATCGTCGAGCACGCGTATCGCGGCGCCGCCGGCATTCACCATTGGCTCTATGGCCAGGGTCATGCCTTTGACGAGGCGGGGACCGTGTCCGGGCGCGCCGTAGTTGGGAACTTCAGGGGCCTCATGGAGCTTCTGTCCAATACCGTGCCCCACATATTCCCGCACCAGAGAAAATCCGTTGGATTCAACATATTCCTGAATGGCATGGGAGATGTCAGAGACCCGATAGCCCTGTCGTGCGAACTTGATACCCTCGAAAAACGACTGGCGCGTGACCGCGATAAGCCGCAGGGCCTCCTCGCTGCATTTGCCGCAGGGGAAGGTTCCGGCGCAGTCTCCGTGGTAGCCGCCGATATAGGCGCCCACATCCAGGGAGACGATATCGCCTTCATTCACCACACGCTTGCCGGGAATACCGTGGATAACCTGGTCGTTCACCGAAATGCAGGAGCTGGCGGGAAATCCGCCGTACCCGTAAAAGGACGGCGCCGCGCCTGACTTCTTGATGAACTGGTGTACTGCTTTGTTTATCTCCTGGGTTGTGACGCCGGGGGCTACCATTTCCCGTGCTACAGTACGGGCAGCCGCGGTAATTTTTCCCGCACGGCGCATGAGCTCGATTTCCCGAGGGGATTTAATCGTAATCATACTCATTCTATCCCCAGAGCCCGGTAGATAACATTAGTCGTGGCCTCCACCGTGGGCTGATTGTCCACGGTTTTCAGCCTGCCCCGGACGGCGTAGAATTCCTTGAGCGGCTCAGTCTCAGTATGGAAAACCGCCAGTCTCTCCCTCACCGTTTCCGGCTTGTCGTCGGGGCGGATGATAAGCTCACCGCCGCAGACATCGCACCGGTTCTCGGTTTTGGGGGGCTTGGTTGCCACATGGTAGGTGGCGCTGCAGTCGCGGCAGGTCCTGCGGCCGCCCATGCGCTCAATAATGGTATCATCGCTGATCTCAATGGAGAGCGCACAGTCTATCTCCACGCCCTCTCTCTCAAGCGCCTCGGCCTGAGGGATGGTGCGGGGGAACCCGTCGAGGATAAAGCCGTTTTTGCAGTCGGGCTCGGCAAGCCGCTCCCGAACGATGCCTATGATGACATCGTCGGGAACAAGCTGACCGTTGTCGATAAATGATTTTGCCATCCTGCCTATCTCCGTTCCCGCCTTGATGGCGGCGCGGAGGATATTTCCGGTGGAAATGGTCGGTATGGCAAGTTTGCGGCTCAAAATCTCCGCCTGAGTACCTTTTCCTGCTCCTGGAGCACCTAAAAGTATCAGTTTCATCCCGAACCTCCGATTTACTCGAGGAAGCCCTTGTAGTGGCGCATGAGCATCTGGTTCTCAAGGGACTTCACAGTCTCAAGTGCGACACCAATTACAATGATGATGGACGTACCGCCCAGGGAGATGCCGGAGTTGGCGGCGCTCTCGCTGAAGCAGGCAATCAGGATGGGAACCACAGCGATGATGGCCAGATAGATGGCGCCGAACAGGGTAATCTTGTTCAGAACCTTGGCAATAAAATCGCTGGTGGGGCGGCCGGCGCGGAAGCCGGGAATGAAGCCGCCGTTGCGCTTCATGTTGTTCGCAATCTCTATGGGATTGAACTGG
Organism: Candidatus Heteroscillospira sp.; assembly: GCA_050943935.1. Classification (GTDB taxonomy): domain Bacteria; phylum Bacillota; class Clostridia; order Oscillospirales; family Oscillospiraceae; genus Heteroscillospira. The sequence continues at coordinate 21,405 of JBMNQC010000003.1, forward strand.
ATGGTAGCATAGAAATAAGCGAAGAAGATGATGAGCAGCAGATAAATGAACGCATAGAACACGCTGGTGGAGTTAAACACGCTCAGGAATCCGCCCCAGAAGCCCTCGCTCTGTTCGGTGATACCAAAGAACATGCAGATGGTAGCAGGCAGAGAGGCGATGGACTGGGCAAAGATGACGGGCAGAACGCCGGACATATTCACCTTCATGGGCAGATGGGTAGTCTGGCCGCCGTACATCTTGCGGCCGACGACGCGCTTGGAATACTGGACAGGAATGCGGCGCTCGGCATTGGTGACAATGACGATGAGCACGATGATGGCCAGCGCGCCAAGGAGCATCAGCAGAGCCACATACCAGGGAGTGAGTCCGTTCATCACGTTGGACACGGTGGTGATGATACCGCTGGGGAAGCGGGAGATGATGCTGGTGAACAGAATGATGGAGATACCGTTGCCGATACCGAACTCAGTAATCTGCTCGCCCATCCACATCAGCAGAGCGCTGCCGGCGGTAAATGTGAGAACGATAACAATACCGGCCCAGACGGTGTTGCCGTCAGCGGTGAGCAGGTGATTGTTGCGGATAAGCATATAATAGGCAAAGCCCTGCAGGAGGCCGATGCCCACGGTGCTGTAGCGGGTGATGGCGGCAATTTTCTTTTTGCCTTCCTCGCCGCCCTCCTTCTGCAGACGCTCCAGAGCAGGAATAGCTATGCACAGGAGCTGCAGAATGATGGAGGCGTTGATGTAGGGCTGAATGGAAAGTGCAAATATCGTCGCCTGGGAGAACGCACCGCCCGACATCACGTTATACAGGCCCAGCACGGTGTTGGACAGGCTGTCCAGATACTGGCCGAGGTATTGGATGTTGACATAGGGAACAGGAATAGCGTTACCGACGCGGTACAGGAGAATCATGATCAGAGTGAACACAATCTTCTTGCGCAGTTCGTCGATCTTCCATGCGTTACGGATAGTTTGAAGCACCTTACACCACCTCAGTCTTTCCGCCTGCTGCCTCGATCTTGTTTTTCGCGGACTCAGAGAAGGCGGAAGCCTTGACGGTGAGCTTCTTGGTCAGTTCGCCGTTGCCCAGAATCTTGACGCCATAAGTGCACTTGGAGAGAATGCCGGCCTCAAGCAGCTCGGCAGCACCGATAACGGCGCCGTTCTCAAACTGCTCCAGAGCGGAGACATTGACGCTCTCGAGGGGCTTGGCGAAAATATTGTTGAAGCCGCGCTTGGGGATACGGCGTGCCAGGGGCATCTGGCCGCCTTCAAAACCTACGCGGACACCGCCGCCGCTGCGGGCCTTCTGACCCTTGTGGCCGCGGCCGGCAGTCTTTCCGTTGCCGGTACCATGTCCTCTGCCCTTGCGCTTGGAAACGTGGGTGGAGCCAAAGGCGGGAGAGAGCTCATTGAGTTTCATACTGCACACCTCCTTATTCTTCGGTGACCTTGAGGAGATAGCCAATCTTGGCGATCTTGCCTCTGGTCTGGGGGTTGTCGGGCTGGACAGTCTCGTTGCCGATCTTGCGCAGTCCGAGAGAGTTGGCAGTAGCGATGTGCTTCTCCAGTCTGCCGTTCAGGCTCTTCACGAGCGTAATTCTAAGATTTGCCATTGCTGCTACCTCCTTTAGCCCTGAACTTCGTCAGGAGACTTACCCCGGACGGCAGCGACCTGCTGGGCGTTGCGCAGAGAACGCAGGCCTGCCATGGTGGCGGCAACGACGTTCTGGGGGTTGTTGCTGCGCAGGGACTTTGCTCTGATGTCCCTGATGCCGGCAGCCTCGACGACTGCACGGACAGCGCCGCCGGCGATAACGCCGGTACCGGGAGCTGCGGGCTTCATAAGAACCTTGCCTGCGCCGAAAATACCGGTGACCTCGTGGGGAATGGTGGTTCCCTCAAGGGTAACGGCAACAATGTGCTTTTTGGCGTCCTCAAGGCCCTTGCGGATAGCCTCGGAGACTTCGTTGGCCTTACCCAGACCATAACCGACACGACCCTTGCCGTCGCCCACCACGCACAGCGCGGAGAACTTCATGACACGGCCGCCCTTGACGGTTTTGGAAACGCGGTTCAGGGAAACGACCTTCTCGGTAAACTCAGACTGAACTTCTTCACGTCTGTCTCTGTTGTTATTGTAAGCCATTTTCGTTTCCTCCTCCCCTTAGAACTTCAGTCCGGCTTCGCGGGCGCCGTCGGCCAGCTCCTTAACACGTCCGTGATAGACGCAGCCGCCGCGGTCGAACACCACGTTCTCGATGCCCTTGGCCAGAGCGCGCTCTGCGATAACGGCACCGATCTTCTTGGCGGCTTCCTTGTTTCCGCCAAAGCCTTCGAAGCTCTTCTCAACGGAAGAAGCGGCTACCAGAGTCTTGCCGGCCACATCGTCGATGATCTGAGCATAGATATTCTTTTCACTTCTGAACACGCTGAGTCTGGGTCTCTCGGGGGTGCCGGAGATCTTTCCGCGGACTCTGGCGTGGCGCTTAACGCGCTGTCCCTTTGTATCGGGTCTCTTAATCATTTAGGCACACCTCCTGTTATTTACCGGTCTTGCCTTCTTTGCGGCGGATGACTTCTTCAGCATACTTGATGCCCTTGCCCTTGTAAGGCTCGGGAGGACGCTTAGATCTGACTTCCGCGGCAAACTGGCCGACCTTCTGCTTGTCAATACCGTTGATGACGATGGCGTTGGGGTTGGGGACGTCGATGGTGATTCCGTCGATTTCCTCAACGATAACCTGATGGGAGAAGCCCAGGTTCATAACCAGCTTCTTGCCCTCCTTGGCAACACGGTAACCTACGCCGTTAACCTCGAGGTTCTTCTTGAAGCCCTCGGTTACGCCCACGACCATGTTGTGCAGCAGGCTGCGGGTCAGGCCGTGCAGAGCGCGGTTCTCCTTCTCATCGTCAGGACGGATGACATGGAGGCTTCCGTTGTCGATTTCAATTTTCATCTGGGGGACTGCGGTCATCTCGAGGGTGCCCTTGGGTCCCTTCACAGTTACGTGGTTATTCTCGCCGACGGTAACTTCAACACCGGCGGGAATAGCAATGGGTGCTCTACCAATTCTGCTCATCTTACTACCTCCTTACCAGACGAACGCAAGGACTTCGCCGCCGACGTTCAGAGCGCGAGCCTTCTTGTCGGTCATGATGCCCTTGGAGGTGGAGATGATGGCGATGCCCATGCCGCGCAGAACGCGGGGGAGCTCGTCAGCGCCGGCGTAGACACGCAGGCCGGGCTTACTTACGCGGCGAAGACCGGTGATGGCCTTCTCCTTGCCGGGAAGGTACTTGAGGGTGATGTGGATGTTGCCCTGGGGGCCGTCCTCAACAACATTGTAGGCCTTGATGTAGCCTTCCTCAAGGAGAATCTCGGCGATGGCTTTCTTCATCTTGGAAGCGGGGACGTCGACAGACTCGTGCTTGGCGCTGCCGGCGTTGCGGATGCGGGTGAGCATATCCGCAATGGGATCGGTGATCTGCATGGATTTTTTCCTCCTTATTAGAGTTACAGGTCATTTAACCTGTTCAGGCGGCGAGGTATCATAACCAATCCTTGATTGACCGTGACCTTTCGCCATCCTATTAATTTATGTTTTTCGGCCTTTGCCGTAAAAACCTCATTTCGCTCCTATGGGCGGGTCATATTTCCGACCCGCCCTGAGAAGCGTTCGAAGCGTCAGCGCTCCATAACGGCTCCCCTGGCGGCTGAGTGCCGCCGGAGTTTACCAGGAAGCCTTTTTGACTCCGGGGATCTGGCCCTTGTAAGCCAGCTCGCGGAAGCAGATACGGCAGATGCCGTAGTCACGCAGGTAAGCGTGGGGGCGACCGCATATCTTGCAGCGGTTGTACTTGCGGGAGGAGAACTTGGCCTCACGCTGCTGCTTGAGAATCATAGATTTCTTTGCCATTTTCGCTTACCTCCTTATGCCTGTACGAAGGGAGCACCCATGAGCTTCAGCAGCTCGCGGGCTTCCTCATCGGTGTTGGCGGTGGTGCAGATTGCGATATTCATACCGCGGAGCTTCTCGATCTTGTCGTACTCGATCTCGGGGAAGATGATCTGCTCCTTCAGGCCCAGGCTGTAGTTGCCGCGGCCGTCGAAAGCGTCGGCGGAAATGCCGCGGAAGTCACGCACGCGGGGCAGGGCGATGTTGAAGAGTCTGTCGAGGAACTCCCACATTCTGTCCTGACGCAGGGTGACCTTAACGCCGATGTTCATGCCCTCGCGGAGCTTGAAGTTGGCGACGGACTTGCGTGCCTTGGTGGCCACGGCCTTCTGGCCGGCGATAGCGGTGATATCCTTGATAACGGCGTCCAGAGCCTTGGCATTGTCGCGGCAGTCGCCGCAGCCCACGCTGATAACAATCTTATCCAGCTTGGGAATCTGCATAACGCTCTTGTAGCCGTACTTCTGCATGAGGGCGGGAGCGACTTCCTCAACATACTTCTTTTTCATGGTAGTCATATCTGTCTCTCCTCCCTTACAGTGCGGCGCCGCACTTCTTGCAGGTGCGGACCTTCTTGTCGCCCTCAATCTTGTGGGCGACGCGGGTTGCCTTGCCGCACTTAGGGCAGACAACCTGAACCTTGCAGGCGTAGATGGGGGTCTCAATCTTCAGGATGCCGCCCTCCTCGCCCTGCTTGCGGGGCTTGGTGTGGCGGGAAGCGACGTTTACGCCCTCAACAACAACCTTTTCAGCCTTGGGGCTGGCGGAAAGGACCTTGCCCTTCTTGCCCTTGTCCTTGCCGGACAGTACGATAACGGTATCGTCTTTTCTGATATTCATTCTGCTGTCCTCCTATATGACCTCGGGAGCCAGGGAGAGGATTTTCATAAATTCCTTCTCACGCAGCTCACGGGCCACAGGTCCAAAGATACGGGTTCCGCGGGGGTTTTTGTCCTCACGGATAATGACCGCAGCGTTTTCATCGAAGCGGACATAGGTGCCGTCTGCGCGGCGAACGCCCTTGGCGGTGCGAACGATGACAGCGCGGACGACGTCACCCTTCTTCACGGTGCCGCCGGGGGCAGCCTTACGGACAGAGGCGACGATAACATCGCCAATGTTGCCGTACTTGCGTTTGGATCCGCCGAGAACGCGGATGCACTTGAGTTCCTTGGCGCCGGTATTGTCGGCGACCTTCAGATAAGTTTCCTGCTGTATCATGTTGGCGCCTCCTTACTTTGCCTTCTCAATGATTTCGACCACGCGCCATCTCTTGTCACGGGACAGGGGGCGGGTCTCCATAACCTTCACTCTGTCGCCTACACCGCAGGAATTCTGCTCGTCGTGGGCTTTCAGGCGATAGGTTCTCTTAATAATTTTCTTATAAACGGGGTGGGCAACGCGGTCCTCAACAATAACGACCACGGTCTTGTCCATCTTATCGGAAACGACCTTGCCGACCCGGGTCTTACGGGAAGTAGTTCTAGTTTCGTTCATTGCACTTTACCTCCTTACTGCTCGAGCTTCTCGCGCATGACGGTCTTGACTCGGGCAATATCACGGCGTACTGCGCTGATCTTAACGGGGTTGTCAAGATGATTGGTGGCGTGCTGCATGCGGAGAGTGAACAGGTCCTTCTTCAGTTCGACGAGCTTTGCTTCAAGCTCGGTGGCGGACATATTGCGAATTTCGTTTGCCTTCATCTTATTCACCACCAATCTCAGACTCAGCCTCGCGCTTCACGACCTTGCTCTTGCAGGGCAGCTTGTGGCTGGCAAGACGGAGAGCCTCACGGGCGGTCTCCTCAGAAACACCGGCAATCTCAAACATGACGCGGCCGGGCTTAACAACTGCCACCCAGTACTCGGGAGAACCCTTACCGGAACCCATGCGGGTCTCGGCGGGCTTTTCGGTAATGGGCTTATCGGGGAATATCTTAATCCAGACCTTACCGCCACGCTTGGTGTAGCGGGTCATGGCAATACGGGCTGCCTCGATCTGGTTGCTGGTAATCCAGCAGGGCTCGGTGGCCTGGAGGCCCCACTCGCCGTTGGAGACAAAGTTGCCTCTGAGGGCTTTGCCCTTCATGCGGCCGCGGTGAACTCTGCGGTACTTAACTCTTTTGGGCATCAGCATTATGCGTTGCCTCCTTCCTTGGGTGCGCGGGGACCACGGTTGAAGTTGCCCTGGCCCTGGGGACGGTTGCCGCCCCGGTTGAAGTTGTTGCCCTGGCCCTGGCCCTGACGGTTGTATCCGCCCTGACGGCGGTCGCCGCCCCGGCGGTCATCGCGGCGACGGTCGTTTCTGCGGCGGTCATCGCGGCGGTTCATGTCCATGGTGCGGGGGGTGGTGCGCAGGGTCTGGGAGAGGATCTCGCCCTTGTAGATCCACACCTTTACGCCTATGCGGCCATAGGTGGTGGCAGCCTCGGCAAAGCCGTACTCAATGTCGGCGCGGAGGGTCTGCAGGGGGATGGTGCCCTCGTGATACTGCTCGGTGCGGGCGATCTCGGCGCCGCCGATACGGCCGGAGCACATGATCTTGATGCCGCGGGCGCCCATGCGCATTGCTCTGCCCATGGCGTTCTTCATAGCGCGGCGGAAGCCGATGCGGCGCTCAAGCTGAGAAGCGATGTTCTCGGCAACGAGCTGAGCGTTCACATCGGGGGTGCGGACCTCGACGATGGAGAGGGCGACGGGCTTGCCGATGCGCTTCTCCATGGTCTGACGCAGGCGCTCGATCTCGGCGCCGCCCTTACCGATGACAACACCGGGGCGGGAGCAGTGGATGAAGATGCGGACCTTGGAGTTGTCGCGCTCGATCTCTATCTTGGGTACGCCGGCGGAGTACAGAGTCTCCTTCAGGTACTTGCGGATGTTGTAGTCTTCGACGATCAGGTCGCCGACCTTATCGTTGCGGGCATACCAGCGGGAATCCCAGTCCTTGATAACGCCGACGCGAAGGCCATGAGGATTTACTTTCTGTCCCATATTGCGCCTCCCTTATTCCTTCTCAGCCACGGCGATGGTGATGTGGCTGGTTCTCTTGTTGATACGATACATACGTCCCTGTGCTCTGGGCATGCCTCTCTTGAGGATGGGACCGGGGTTTGCGTAAGTCGCAGAGACATAGAGCTTCTCGGGGTCCATCTCGAAGTTGTTCTCAGCGTTAGCAGCGGCGCTGTTGAGCAGCTTGAGCATGAGCTCGCTTGCAGCCTTGGGGGTCTGCATGAGGATGGCTCTGGCGGTACCAACATCCTTGCCGCGGATAAGGTCGCAGACAATCTTGACCTTACGGGGAGATATGCGCGCATATTTCAGATGTGCAATTGCTTCCATTTTCTCTCCTCCTTACTTGCCGGTCTTGCTGCCGGCGTGTCCGCGATAAGTGCGGGTGGGGGCAAACTCGCCCAGCTTGTGACCGACCATGTCCTCGGTGATGTACACGGGAACATGACGGCGGCCGTCGTGAACGGCAATGGTGTGACCAACGAAGGCGGGGTAAATGGTGGAAGCGCGGCTCCAGGTCTTTACAACCTTCTTATCGCCGGTCTGGTTCATTTCATCGACTCTCTTCAGCAGCTCGGGAGCAGCGAAGGGGCCTTTCTTAACACTTCTGCTCATAAATACATACCCTCCTTACTTCGCATTGCGGCGCTTGACGATGAACTTATCGGTAGCGTTCTTCGTCTTGCGGGTCTTGAATCCGAGGGTCGGCTTACCCCAGGGGGTAACAGGACCGGGACGACCGATGGGGCTCTTGCCCTCACCACCGCCGTGGGGGTGGTCGCAGGGGTTCATAACGGAACCGCGGACGGTGGGACGCCAGCCCATGTGGCGCTTACGTCCGGCCTTACCGATGTGGATGTTGGCGTGCTCGGCGTTGCCGACCTGGCCGATGACAGCCAGGCATTCCAGACGGATCTTGCGATACTCGCCGGAGGGCAGGCGGACCTGAGCCATTCCGTTCTCCTTGGCCATCAGCTGAGCGGCCGTGCCGGCGGAGCGGACGAGCTGAGAGCCCTTACCGGGGTACAGCTCAATGTTGTGGATCATGGTACCTACGGGGATGTTCTGGAGAGGCAGGCAGTTGCCGGGGAGGATGTCGGCCTCGGGACCGGTCATGATGACGTGACCGACCTTCATCTCGGTGGTAGCCAGGATGTAGCGCTTCTCGCCGTCCTCATACTGAATGAGGGCGATGTTGGCGGAGCGGTTGGGGTCGTACTCCAGGCGCAGAACAGTAGCGGAGCCCTGCTTGGAGCGCTTGAAGTCGATAACGCGGTACTTTCTTCTGTTGCCGCCGCCCTGGTGACGGACGGTGATGCGGCCATAGCTGTTGCGGCCGGCATTGTTCTTCAGGACTTCGGTGAGGCTGCGCTCGGGCCTGGCATGCTTATCGATGCCGTCGAAGCCGGAGACCGTCATGTGTCTGCGGGACGGAGTGGTAGGTTTATAAGTTTTAATAGACATTTCTCATTTCCTCCCTTACACCATACCCTCGAAGATCTCGATGGTCTTGGAATCCTGGCTCAGCTTCACGACAGCCTTTTTCCAGCTGGCGGTGCGGCCCATGGGATAAGCGCCGGTGCGCTTTTCCTTGCCGTCTACATTAGCGGTGGTGACCTTGATGACGGTCACGCCGAAAATCTCCTCAACGGCCTTCTTTATCTCAATCTTGTTGGCGTCCTTTGCAACTTCAAAGGCGTACTTCTTAATGTCCAGGTCTTCCATGGACTGCTCGGTAACGATGGGGCGGATTATGATATCGTAAGCGCTTTTCATCGTGCGTAAACCTCCTCTATCTTCTCCAGGGCGGCCTTGTCTACCACGAGCTTCTGGCAGCCGAGGATATCATAGGTGTTGAGGATCGTGGCGACGGTGGTGGTCACGCCGGGGATGTTGCGGGCGCTCTTGACGACCTTCTCGTCGACTTCCTTGGTGATGACAAGAGACTTGCTGTCACATCCGACGGAGGTGAGGAAGCTCTTGAAAGCGGCGGTCTTGATCTCGTCCATCTTCAGGTCGTCGATGACGATGATCTCGCCCTGTGCAGCCTTGGAGGAGAGGGCGCTCTTCAGAGCGAGTCTCTTAACCTTCTTGTTCAGGCTGTAGCTGTAATCCCGGGGCTTGGGAGCAAAGGCGACGCCGCCGTGTCTCCACACGGGAGAACCGGCATAGCCGGCGCGGGCACGGCCGGTGCCCTTCTGACGCCAGGGCTTCTTGGTGGTGTAGCTGACCTCGCCCTTGGTAAGAGCGGACTGAGTACCCTGACGGCAGGCTGCGAGGTGGTTCTTGACTACCTCGTGGACAACTGCCTCGTTGGGCTCTACGCCGAAAATAGCATCGGAGAGCTCAATCTCACCGACCATCTGGCCGGCCATGTTGTAAATATTTGCTTTAGGCATGGATCACTCTCTCCTTTCTTTACTTGTTTCTGGCGGAGGCCTTCTGGGGGTTTACGCGGGCAGAGGCCTTCTGAGGGTTGGTGGAGATGCCGGCAGCACCCTTCTTCTCGATGAGGGTCTTGACGGTATTCTTCAGATAGACGATGCCGCCCTTGGGGCCGGGAATGGCGCCGCGGACAACAATCATATTAAGCTCGGGATCGACCTTGACGACATCCAGGTTCTGAACAGTAACCTGCTCGTCGCCCAGGTGACCTGCGCCGATCTTGCCCTTGAAGATGCGGGCGGGGTCGGTGCCGGAGCCCATGGAACCGGCGTGACGGTGAACGGGGCCGCCGCCGTGGCTCTTCTTCTGGATGTGAGCATCGTAGCGCTCAACGACGCCGGCGAAGCCCTTACCCTTGCTGGTGCCGGTGACGTCAATCTTGTCGCCCTCGGCAAATACGTCTGCCTTCAGCTCATCGCCGACGTTCAGACCGTCGACATTCTCAAGGCGGAACTCCTTGAGGTACTTGCAGTTGGCAACACCGGCCTTGGCCAGGTGGCCCTTCTCAGGCTTGGAGATGTGCTTGTCGGTGACTTCACCGTAGCCGAGCTGAACGGAAACATAGCCTTCCTTCTCGGCGGACTTCTTCTGGACAACGACGCAGGGACCGGCCTCGATGACGGTTACCGGAACGACCTTGCCAGACTCATCGAAGATCTGGGTCATGCCGACCTTTTTTCCGATGATAGCTTTTTTCATGGTTTTTCCTCCTGTTCAGGTTATTGGTCAACTCGCGTGGCTCCTGCGGTTTTCCGCCGGCCAGAGGCTGTTGACTTGACCCGCCCGCCGACGCAAGCGGCGGGCAATGGGTTTGGCAGATTGATGTTGAGAAGAAGCTTAGAGCTTAATCTCGATTTCCACACCGGCGGGAAGCTCCAGGCTCATGAGGGCCTCAACGGTCTTCTGAGTGGGGCTGACGATGTCGATGAGGCGCTTGTGAGTGCGGCGCTCGAACTGCTCGCGGCTGTCCTTATACTTGTGGACCGCACGCAGGATGGTGACCACTTCGCGCTTGGTGGGAAGGGGGATGGGTCCGGAGACCTTACCGTCGGTTCTCTTGGCGGCCTCGACAATGGTCTCTGCGGCCTTGTCGATGAGCTGGTGGTCATAAGCCTTGAGGCGGATGCGGATCATCTTTTTGTTGGTTGCTGCCATGTTTTGTTTCCTCCTGATTCTTCGTACGAATTGCGGCGGCACATTTCCGCCGACTGTGCATCGTACGGATGAGATTTTTCTGCACACTAGGCCGTGCGTATCAGGCTCGGTCCGAAAAACAAACCGGCAAAAATCGCCGGCTCATCCCGTACTGACGATATACGAATATCTGCCGTACAGAAATCTCTCAGCCGCCCGATCAAACGGACATACTCCACGGAAGTTACCGCCGAAACCGACGCAATCTCCCGCTTCAACGCATTCTGCGCGCTGACGGGCGCAACTTTCCCGCAGGCGCTCCATTAGAATATCAAAAAGGAGCCCCGTTGTCAAGGAGTTTTTTCGTATTTTTATAAGAATTTCGGACTATATTTTTATTGAGTTTGTCCAGAGGCTTTCAGCTGCTTTTTAAGCCGAAAAGCCCCGCGCTATTCGCGTTCTGAAGCGAAAAATTTAAATTATTCGCAGCTAATCATTCTTCACTCTTCACTAAAAAGAGGCGGCCATAAGCCGCCTCTTTAAATTATATTGTATCAGCCGCCGGAGGGCATGATGGAGAAGTGCATATAGTCGTACCATCCGCTGCGGTATCCCTGGCCGCCCCAGCCCCAGCCGTAGGCCTTAAAGGCCCTGACCACGCTGCCGTTGGCTGTGATGGAATAGGGGCTGCTCCCCGGCCACCAGCCGTCGCCCACGGAGCAGACCAGGCTGCCGCCGGAATAGTAGCCGTAGGCATTCTGGGATGGGTTAATATCTATGGCGCAGCCCCAGCTGTGGCGCAGGGTGTCGCTGTATCTGGCGCCGCCCACGGACTGGATGGGGAATTTCTCCGGATCGTTGTAAATGGCGGTGAATATGCCCCGCACATCCTCAGCTACAAGCTTGTGCACCTGGAGCCAGGCGGTGGTGGAGTATTTCACTCCGCTGGAGTTGATGCGCCACACAGGCACCTCCACATCCACTATGTAGCCTGCGGCGTCTGCGGCGGAGGTAAAGTAGCTCTTGTAGGGGCTGCCGAACAGCATCTCGCGGAGAGCGTCAGTAGCCTTTCCGTAGGCATTCAGCAGGCCGTTCTGCTGGATGTAAGTGGCAAAGGGCGTGCCGCTGGGCACGATGGAGGGCGCCGTGGGCTCCTCCCTCTCCACCACGCTGTAGTCAAAGTCGGGCTTCACCCGCTCGTTGTTCCAAAGCAGGCGGTACACCGCCATAGCGGCCTGAGCGCGGGTAAGGGTCTCCCCTCCGCCGAAGCTGCCGTCTGTAAAGCCGGTGATAACGCCTTTGCCGTAGGCCTGCTCAACGAAGGGACGATAGCTCTTGGGCACATTGGAGTAGTCGCTTATGGCCTTGTCCGGAGAGCTTATCTTGACGGTATCCTCCATCATAACGCCCTCCATGGCGTTTGCCACCATAACAGCCATCTCGTAGCGGGTGATATTTTCCTCCAGCTCCGAGGCGTTGAGCTCTATGACGTTGCCGTTGTTATACTCCAGCAGGCCGTTTTCGCAGGCCATCAGCCACGACGACTCAGACCAGTGGATATGCCGCAGCGGAGTGACGGAGCCGACCAGCTCCGTAGCCACAGATATCATTTTAATAAACTCGGATCGGCGTATGGGGCGGTCCGGATAAAAATTGCCGTCGGTATCGCCGTTTATTATCTCCAGAGCGCTGAGCCAGCCCACGCACTCATAATACCAGTCGCTCTCCTGCACATCCGGGAAGCTTCTGAATTCAAAGGCGGATGCCGGCAGCGCCAGAGCGCTCAGCGTAAGGCACAGGGCCAGAACCAGCGCAAGTAATCTCTTTTTCAATCGTGTACCCCCTTTTTCTCTCTCGGGCTTGTTTTTTACAGTTCGAAGGCATAGGGCATAAGCTGGTCCAGCTTATAGCTCACATAGCGTCCTCCGGCCTTGGTGCACAGCACCTCTATGCGCGGCGCGAACTCGTGCATAAACTGGCGGCAGGCGCCGCAGGGCATACAGTAGTTCTCGCTTTCGCCGTGTATGGCTATGCGCACAAATTCGCGCTTGCCCTCGCTCACAGCTTTCACAAAGGCCGTACGCTCGGCGCATATCGTGCTGCCCAGGGCGGCGTTCTCCACGTTGCATCCGGTATACACCGTGCCGTCGGCACATTCCAGCGCGGCTCCCACGGGGAATTTGGAATAGGGCACATAGGCGTTTTTCGCCGCCTTTTCCGCTATTTCCAGAAGCTCTCTGTCCTTCATTGCCGTTTCACCCTTCCTTAATATTAAATACAAGTATCTTGTAACCGAAATAATTCAGCACCATGGTCACGCCGGTCACCACCAGCTTGGCCAGATACTTCCACATTCCCAGGCCGGTGAACAATTCTATAAGCCCCGCGCTCACCGCCCAGGATACGCCGTTCACTACAAGGAAGCGCACTATGCGCATGAACTGCCCGGCGCCCCTCTCCTTCTTTGCGTCGGAGAAGGTGACGAAGCGGTTGAGCACAAAGCTGCACACTATGCCCGCTCCGTAGCCCAGGCTCTGCGCCCCGGCGGGCTTCATTACAAGCAGCTCCGAAGCCATGGTGAACACCAGGAAGTCCACAGCTGTGTTCACAATGCCCACGGCGCCGAATTTTATAACGCGCATATAGCGCGTGATAAGCTCTTTCACCGCGCCCACCTCAATTAATCCAAATTTATCGTCCAGTTTTCAAAGTTCTGGAACACGTTGTACTGCGTTGGGCTGGCTCCGGTCACCACGCCCCGGTGGGTAAGCACCTCGGTCTTTTCAAACAGTATGGGCACTATGGGAGCGGTATCCTGCAAATACTTGCACATAAGTTCGCAGTTCATCTGCCGTGTATCGTCGCCCGAGGCCAGATAGTCGTCAATATAGGTCTCGTAGCCGGGGTCGGATATTTTTCCAAAATTCAGGTTTCCGTCCTCCGTCAGCAGCTGAGTGAGATTGAAGTCGGCAGAGAGCTTCACCTCTGCGTAGTACATATCAAACTCCCCCTCCTCCAGAGCCTCCTGGTAGTCGCTCCAGTTCAGCTCACGGAGGTTCACCTCAAGCCCCAGCTCCCGGAGGTTTTCGGCAATGTCACGGGCTGCGCTCACCTTGGCGGCGCTGTCGCCGCAGACTATGAAGTCCAGCTTGATATCCACCACCACGCTGCCCATCATAAACTCCAGCATGCCGTCGGCGTCCAGATCCTCAGCTCCGGCGTTTTTCAGAGAGGCGGCCGCCCTTTCCGGGCTGTACACAAAGTTATTGGCAAAGTTCTGGTTATACAGCGAGCTGAGGGGACTGATGGGCAGGGTGCTGCCCACAGCCGCGCCGCCCATGGAGTCGGTGACTATCTGCTCTCTGTCCACGGCGAAAGTTACAAAATAGCGGAACTTTGGATAGCAGAAAAACGCGCTGTTCTGGTTGAAGCCCAGATAGTGCAGGTTGGTGGTGTTGCAGTAGCGCTTCTCGTTTGCGCTGCCGTAGCCCAGATCGCTGAGGCCGGTTGGGTCGTTTTCCACCAGGTCTATAAGCGAATCCTCAAAGGCGGATATGGTGCTCTCCGGCCCGGTGTAGGACTTCAGATATATGGTGTCTATGGGCATTTCCGCAGCTTTGGGATGCCCGCTCCAGAGGCGCAGCTCCGTGTGGTCCTCATTATACATATAAGGCCCCGTGCCCACGGGGGCTATGTCCTCTCCGCTTCCGCTTTTCACCACAGGCAGATTCAGCAGGCTTGGGAACTGCATATCCGCCTTGTTGAGACTCACAAGCAGCATTTCATCGTCCATGGCGGTCACGCCGTACATATTGGCCAGACGCCCGGCGTACTCATTGCCCAGCTTTGCGCGGTTGAGGGAGTAGGCCACGTCACGGGCGGTGAGAGCGCTTCCGTCCTGGAACTTCGCGGTTGTGTCCACATAAAAAGTCCAGATTATGCCATCGCTGGTCTCTGCTTTGGTTATAAGGCCGTAACTGACATTAAAGTTGCCGTCCAGCTCCATCATGCTCTCAAACACCAGAGGCATAAACAGGCGGTTCAGCACGCTGGTGTCCGTATACGGGTGGAAGGTTCCGCTCTGGTCGCTGTTCAGGGAAAATATATTGTCAGCCGCGGCGATATCTTCAATTTCCTCGCCTATGGTGCTGCCCTGCACCTCCTGCTCCGGCTGTTCCACGCTGCCGCGGCAGCCGGACATGCCCAGCGCGAGAGCCGCGCTCAGCACCAGACAGCCCAGTTTTTTTATCTTACTTGGCATCCGATTCGCTCCTGTCGGAAATTTTATATGACGATAAAGGCGGCCTGACTGCCCCGCTCCCCCCGCGTGACCCGGTGGGACCAGAACTTGTCCGGCGCGCACATGGTGCACTCGTCCGAGACGTCTATATGTCCGGCGCTCAGCCCCAGCTCCAGCAGGCGGTATCTGTCCGCAGCCCGCAGGTCCGCGAGATATTTGCCGGGCGTATCCGGTTTTTCCCGGATAAACTCCCAGGCGGCGGCGCCCAGCCAGCCGTTCATGGCCTCTGTCACATCCGCGCCCACCTCAAAGCAGCAGGCGCCTATGGCGGGGCCTATGGCCGCCCGGATGTTCCCGGGCTTCGCCCCCAGGCCCTCCAGCTTTTTCACGGCCTCGCCCAGAATATCCGCGACCGTGCTGCGCCAGCCGCAGTGGACGGCGGCCGCCGTCCCGGCCTCCGGGTCGCACAGCAGCACCGGCACGCAGTCGGCGGTGTAGCACACCAGGGGCAGGTCTTTTATATCCGTATACAGTCCGTCGCACTCATAGGGGATGGGGGTAAAAAGCTCGCGGCTGTCCTCCGGCGCGGCATAGCGGACCTCTCTGCCATGCACCTGGCGGGTATACACCAGCCTGCCCGGGTCGAAGCCCACGGCTTCCGCCGCCCGGCGGTAGTTTTCCCGGACACAGTCCGGGTCGTCTCCCCGGTTCTCACCAAGGTTCAGGCTCTCGCAGTATCCGCTGCTCACGCCGCCCAGCCTGGTTGTAAAGCCGTGGCGGAAGGGTATGAGGCTGCTCTTTATAAGCGGCACGCCGTTCACGCAGCTTTCATAGAAGGCCATATTCCGCCCTCAGTCCTGCTCATACATGCCGCAGCATTTTTTATACTTCTTGCCGCTGCCGCAGGGACAGGGGTCGTTGCGTCCGGGCTTCTTCGCCTTCTTCAAGGGCTGGCGCTTCACAGGTTCGCCGCCGGCGCTGGCGGTATTGGCCTTTGCCACGGCTTTGCGCTGCACATTCGCTCCCACCTGCACCTGTACGGTGAAGATACGGCGGGCCACCTCGGCCTTTATGCCGTCTATCATCTCCTCGAACATGGTGAAGCCCTCTTCCTTATAGGCATCCACCGGCTTGGTATTGCCGAAAGCCCTCAGACCTATGCCCCGGCGCAGCTCCTGCATGGCGTCTATGTGCTCCATCCAGTACTGGTCAACCACACCCAGCACGACCACCTGCTCAATTTCGCGCATAAGGGGCTTGCCGGTGCGGGGATTGAGGCCGAAGGCCTCCTCCCGCCGCTCGTATACCCTGCGGGCGATATCCATAAGCAGCCCGGTGAGCGTATCCGTATCCAGAGTATTCAGGGGATGCTCCGCCGTGTTTATCTCACCCGGCAGAAGGAAGAGCTTCTCAAAGGGAGAGAGCATCTCCTGCAGCTCTGCCTCGTTCTCCGGATGGGGCTTATCGGCCATGAGCAGGGCGATATGTCCGCGCACATAGTCACGGACCATGGCCAGCACATTGTCCTTGATATCCTCGCCGTCCAGCACGCGCCGGCGCTCCTCGTATATGGTGTTGCGCTGCACGTTCATAACGTCGTCAAACTCCAGCACGCTTTTACGGGACTGGAAGTTGCGGCTCTCCACGTTTTTCTGAGCCTGCTCTATGCCGCTGGACATCATCTTGAAGTCTATGGGCGCGTCCTCGTCCATGGTGGAGTTCAGCATGCCCATAATGCGCTCGGAGCCGAAGAGGCGCATGATATCGTCCGTGAGGGCCACATAGAAGCGGCTCTCGCCGGGGTCGCCCTGTCGGCCGGCGCGGCCTCGGAGCTGGTTGTCTATGCGGCGGGACTCGTGACGCTCGGTGCCTATGATGAACAGGCCGCCCGCCGCGCGCACCTTTTCCGCCTCTGCGGCCGTCTCCGCCTTATATAGCTCCATTTTCTCGCCGAAGAGGGCTCTGGCCTCCAGTATCTCCGCGTCGGCGGTGTCGGCGTGGCCCACGGCCTCGGCTATGACTGCGTCGGAATATCCGGCCTTTTTCAGGTCGTGCTTGGCCATATATTCGGCGTTGCCGCCCAGCATTATATCAGTACCGCGTCCGGCCATGTTGGTGGCTATGGTCACAGCCCCCAGCTTGCCCGCCTGGGCCACTATCTCGGCCTCCCGCTCGTGGTTCTTGGCGTTCAGTACGTTGTGGGCTATGCCGGTCCGCTTCAGCAGGCTTGACAGGTATTCGCTCTTTTCAATGGACACGGTGCCTACCAGCACGGGCTGGCCCTTCTGATGGCAGGCCATTATCTGCTCTATGACCGCCCTGTTCTTGGAGTTCTCGTCCCGGTAGAGGGCGTCGTTGTGGTCTATGCGAGCCATGGGCCTGTTGGTGGGTATCTCGACTATATCCAGCTTATATATGGTGGCAAACTCCTCCGCCTCGGTAGCGGCGGTTCCGGTCATGCCGGAGAGCTTGTCGTACAGGCGGAAGAAGTTCTGGAAGGTGATAGTGGCCAGAGTCTTGTTCTCGTTCTCCACCTTGACGTGCTCCTTGGCCTCTATGGCCTGGTGCAGACCCTCGGAGTAGCGGCGGCCTATCATAAGGCGGCCGGTGAACTCATCCACTATGATGACCTCGCCGTCCTTGACCACATAGTCGATGTCCTTTTTCATGACGCCGTGGGCGCGGATGGCCTGGTTTATGTGGTGAGACAGGGTGGAGTTGGCTATGTCGGACAGGTTTTCCAGGCCGAAGGCCGCCTCGGCCTTTGCTATGCCCTGAGCTGTAAGGGTGGCGGAACGGGCCTTTTCATCAACCACATAGTCGGCGTCCAGCTTCTCGTCCTCGGCCTCCTTCTCATCTATGGAGGCATAGACCTTTTTCTTCAGCCGTGCCACAAAATCGTCCACCCGGCTGTACAGCTCCGAGCTTTCCTCACCCTGGCCGGAGATGATAAGGGGGGTGCGGGCCTCGTCTATGAGTATGGAGTCCACCTCGTCCACTATGGCAAAGGAGTGGCCCCGCTGCACCATGGTCTCCTTATAAATGGCCATGTTGTCACGCAGGTAGTCAAAGCCCATCTCGTTGTTGGTACCGTAGGTGATGTCGGCAGCGTAGGCAGCGCGACGCTGCTCTGGGGTGAGGTCGTGGACTATGAGGCCCACGGACAGTCCCATGAAGCGGTGCACCTTGCCCATCCACTCGCTGTCGCGGCGGGCCAGATAGTCGTTCACGGTCACCACGTGTACTCCCTTGCCTGCAAGAGCGTTCAGGTACGAGGGCAGCACGGCCACCAGGGTCTTGCCCTCGCCGGTCTTCATCTCCGCTATGCGGCCCTGGTGCAGCACTATGCCGCCTATGAGCTGCACCCGGAAGGGCTTCATGCCCAGCACGCGCCAGGCCGCCTCGCGGGCGGCGGCAAAAGCCTCCACCAGTATGGAATCCAGGCTCTCGCCGTTTGCCAGACGCTCCTTAAACTGTCTGGTCTTGTCCCGCAGCTCATCGTCGCTTAGGGCGGTGTACTCCGCGTCCAGCGCCTCAATGGCGTCAGCCAGCGGATATATTTTCTTCAGCTCTCTGTCTGAATAGGAGCCAAAAATCTTTGAAAAAAGTCCCATTGCCGTGTATCCTCCAAAACATCTATGGTACGCAGTCTACTGCGCTTATAATCATACGGATGCTATTATAACATCAAATTGTGAACAAAAAAAGAGAAATTGCTCATATTTGTCTTCTGTGGGAAAAATATTGCTCTCCCCCCAAAAGACACGGCTATTGAACTGCCGATAATTTTGTAGTATACTTTATTAAATTGCGCTTTCGCACTTCTTTGCAGCAAAGCGCCCATACTGAAAGGAAGATACGCTATGAAACAACTGCTTTTGGGCAACGCCGCCGTGGCGCGCGGGCTCTACGAGGCAGGATGCCGCTTTGTCTCCGCCTACCCCGGCACCCCCTCCACCGAGATAACCGAGCAGGCCGCCCTGTATGACGAGATCTACGCCGAGTGGGCGCCCAACGAAAAGGTCGCCATGGAGGCCGCTCTCGGCGCCGCCATAGGCGGAGCCCGCAGCTTTTGCGCCATGAAGCACGTGGGTCTTAACGTGGCCGCCGACCCCCTGTTCACCGCCAGCTACACCGGCGTGAACGCCGGCATGGTCATAGCCGTGGCCGACGACCCCGGTATGCACTCCTCCCAGAACGAGCAGGATTCCCGCCACTACGCCATCGCCGCCAAGCTGCCCATGCTTGAGCCCGCCGACAGCGCCGAGTGTCTGGAATTCACAAAGCTGGCTTATAAGCTCTCTGAGGAGTACGACACCCCCGTTATTCTGCGCACCTGCACCAGAGTGGCCCACAGCCAGAGCCTGGTGGAGCTGTCCGACAGGACCGAGCTGCCCCTCCGGGCTTTTGAAAAGAACCCCCGCAAGTACGTCATGATGCCCGGCAACGCCATAGGCCGCCACGTTGTGGTGGAGGAGCGCCAGGCAAAGCTCACGGAGCTGTGTGAGACCATAGGCGTGAACCGCGTTGAGCTGGACGACACCTCCATAGGCTTCGTCACCTCCGGCACCGCCTATCAGTACCTGCGCGAGGTGTTCCCCCACGCCAGCATCCTGAAGCTGGGCATGGTGAATCCCCTGCCCGCTCAGCTCATAAAGGACTTCGCCGCCAAGGTGGACAGGCTCATAGTCTGTGAGGAGCTGGACGGCGTTATTGAAAACCACTGCCGCGCCATAGGCGTGAAGGTATCCGGCGGTAAGGACATCTTCGGCCTTCAGGGCGAGCTGAGCCAGAGCAAGGTGCGCGAGCGCATGGGTCTTGTCTCCGAGCCCTGCGCGGAGTTCGGCGAGGCCGTGCCTCCCCGTCCCCCCGTGCTGTGCCCCGGCTGCCCCCACAGAGGCCTGTTCTACACCCTGCACAAGCTGGGCCTCACCGTGTTCGGCGACATAGGCTGCTACACCCTGGGCGCCCTGCCCCCCCTGGCCGCCGTGGACACCACCGTCTGCATGGGCGCCTCCATCTCCGGCATGCACGGCTTCAACACCGCCCGGGGCGGAGACAGCGCGAAAAATACCGTGTCCGTAATAGGCGACAGCACATTCATGCACTCCGGCATCACCAGCCTCATAGACCTGGTGTATAATAACGGCAGCTCCACCGCCATCATTCTGGACAACTCCATCACCGGCATGACCGGCCACCAGCAGAACCCCACCACCGGCAAGACCCTGAAGGGCCAGGCCGCCCCCGCCGTGAGCATAGAGCAGCTCTGCGCCGCCGTGGGCGTTAAGAATGTCCGCGTGGTTGACCCCTACGCTCTCAAGGAGCTTGAGTCCATAGTCAAAGAGGAGCTTCAGAAGGACGAGCCCTCCGTCATCATCGCCCGCCGCCCCTGCGCCCTGCTGCCCGAGGTAAAGCCCCAGCCCGCCCTTGAGGTGGACGGCGACAAATGCGTGGGCTGCAAAATGTGCATGCGCATAGGCTGCCCCGCCATCAGCGTCACGGAGGGCAAGGCCTCCATTGACGCCACCCTCTGCGTCGGCTGCGACCTGTGTATGCAGATGTGCAAGCCCGGCGCAATTCATAAACCGGAGGTACGGTAACATGAGTGAAACCAAAAGCATTATGATAGTAGGCGTTGGAGGTCAGGGTACCCTGCTGGCCAGCCGCATACTGGGCAGCGCCCTGCTGGAGCTGGGCCACGATGTTAAGCTCAGCGAGGTGCACGGCATGAGCCAGCGCGGCGGCAGCGTGGTGACCTATGTGAAATACGGCGACAAGGTCTACTCCCCCGTTGTGGATAAGGGCGAGGCCGACTTCATTCTATCCTTCGAGCGCCTCGAGGCCGCCCGTTGGCTGAGCTGGCTGAAAAAGGACGGCGAGATGATAGTGAACGACCAGCGCATCAGCCCCATGCCCGTAATAACCGGCGCCGCCGAATACCCCGGGGACATACTGAATAAGATAAGCGCCAAGGGCGCGAAGCTCCTGGCCGTGGACGCTCTGGCCCTGGCCCTTGAGGCCGGCAGCAGCAAGGCCGTGAACGTGGTGCTCATAGGCATACTGGCCTCCATGATGGACATTCCCCGCCAGGTGTGGGACAAGGCTCTGGAGGACAATGTGAAGCCCAGGTTCCTGGAGATGAACAAGCGCGCCTTCCAGCTGGGCTACAAGGCCGGCAAAAAATAAGATGGGCGTTTTCAAAATCACAGCCTCCCGGCTCTCATGGCTGGGAGGCGCGGCGGACGACCCGGAGGACCGCTGCCTCCACGGTCTTGTCACCGTGAACATAGGCGGCGAGGTCTTTGAGGAATACGGCACGGTGAGCGCCACCGCCCTGTACCTGCTGAAAACCCTCACCGAGGATAAGCCCCTGGCCCGGGGCGTCATACAGATGATACCCTGCTGCGGCCACTTTCTGATAGCCAGCGACGACCTGAGTCATGTGGATATCAGCGGCTGCGACACCGGATTTGACTGGGCAACCGTCCATGACGGCGGCGAGGTGCGCCTTATTCTCCCCTCCGGCCGTGAGGAGAGAGTGGCATTAGCTGACTACCGTGAAGAGGTTTTCCGCTTCGCCGACGCCATAGAGGCTTTCTACAAATCCTGCACCCCAAAAACCGCCCCCCAGGACGAATTTGACCGCCGCGGCTATACCGCCTTCTGGAACGAGTGGCGCCGCCGCAGAAACGCCAATTAAACAAACGACCGCCGCCCAAAAGGGCGGCGGTCGTTTGTTTGTATTTTTAATCGTCGCAAAGCGACACTTCAACTTTTCACTCTTCGCTTATCTCCTCGTCCAGTATTCTTCCTATTTTTATACACGCACCCAGGAGAACTATGGTCTGCACATCGTGCAGCTTTCTGCCCAGGAGCTCCTCTATTTTGCTCAGACGGTAGCGGACGGTGTTTTTATGCACAAACAGCTCCTCAGCCGCCGTATTCAAATCAAAATTACAGTCAAAGCACTTCTCAAGCGTCTTATACAGGCAGGCGCCTCCTGCGGCATCGTATGCCAGAACAGGCCCGAGAGTCGCGTGGAACAGCTCCTCCAGCCGTTCCCTGTCGGGCATCTCCATAAGCAGGGCGTCCAGCCCCAGTCTGGAGTAGAGGCTCAGCTCACCGCGCCCCGCACAGCGCAGGGCCTGCCTCGCCTGGGTATAGCTTCGGCGCAGACCGGCGGCGGTGCCGCACGCCTTGCCCAGGCCCATACGCACGCCGCGGCTGAGCTGCCCGTCCGCGGTCTTTACTGCCCGCTCCAGCTTTTCCCTGAGTCTGGGGCTTTGGGCGCACAGAAACACCAGCATACCCGAGCCACGCTGCATAAGCATGACCTTAACTCCCGCGTCGGCAAAGGCCGATGAGGCCGCGGAATACAGCCTGCGCCGCAGCTGCAGGGCCTCGCGGGTGGACTCGGGCTCATCCTCCCCCGCTGCGGCCATTACTCCTATGACATACTCCCCCACTCCCTCCACGCCTGCTCCCGCCAGCAGCTCCGGCAGTTCTTCTCCGGGAGGCGTGCCGAAGAGTATCTCCTCCAGCAGAGTGGCTCTATTCGCGGCGGAGCGCTCGCTGTTAATAACAGCCCTGCCCACAGCCCGGGTGACGTCCACCAGCTTGTATTTCCACGGCAGCCGAAACAGCGGCAGCGCCAATTTGTCCGCAAGCTTTATAAGCTCCTCCGGTATTTCGGGAAAATACGGCCCTACATTTATTACTACTCCCGCCGCCTGCTTCTCGTTCAGTCTGGGAAAGGCCTCCAGCGCATCCTCCAGATGTCCGTCCAGGCCCTTTCCCGTAATGAAAACCAGCTCATGGCCGTTTATCCAGCGGTCCAGCTCGTGCATGGCGCCCACGCCATCGCCTATATGTATCCACAGGACCTCACGGCCAAGCCCGGTCATACCACCTATCAGTTCAAGTCCCTCGGCGTCTGGAAGCTTCAAAATCTCCGCGCAGCTTATTCCCATACATACGCGCCTCCCCGTGCTGTATTATAAAACAATTATATTTGTTTTTTAGTATAAAGACAATACAGAGCCGCCTGTATATAATCAAATTGTAAAGAACTTAGCAGACTCCCAGCATGATTTAGTATAATTTCAACAACTTATTTCGTCGTACTCCGCCAAAAGGCCAGAGCAAGTATTTTCCATTTTGTCGTCAAAGAGGTCATACCGGTATTTTCAAATTAAAAGGAGCGACTGTTATGAAAGGTGACATCTCCGCCAAAAAGCTGTTCATTATGGGCGGCGCCCTGTTCTCCATGCATTTCGGCGCATCCTGTATGCTGTACCCTGTCAACTGGGGCAAGGAGAGCGGCAGCGCCGTGCTCATAGCCTTCCTGGGTATACTCATAACAGGCCTGCTGCTGCCCATGCTGGCCTATGTGGCCCTGTCCCGCGGCGGCGGCAACTTCCGTCAGATAACCTGCCGCTTCTCCCCCCGCTTCGGCTCCTTCTTCTGCCTGGGCACCGTGATACTTCTTGGTCCCCTATTCGTGGTGCCCCGAATGAGCGCGGCCTCCTGGGACGCCATTATGCAGTTCACCGGCTGGCACACGGACAGCAAGCTGCCCATAATGCTCTTTAACTGCGCCTACTACGCCCTGACCTACTGGTTTGTCTCCAGCAAATCCAAGACCATGGATAAAATAGGCAATATACTGTTCCCCGTGCTGATAGTCATCGTAAGCGCCGTTATAATCAAAGGCATAGCAACTCCCATTTCCGACACCTGGGCGGAGCCCAGCTACACCGAGCCTCCCTTCATCTACGGCTTTCTGGAGGGCTACGCCACCGCCGATCTGCTGTGCTCCATGCTCTTTGGTCTGGTCATAGTCTCGGGACTGAAAAACGCGGGAGTTCCCGCCAGCAGGCAGAATATAAGCGTTGTCAAGGTCGGCCTGGTGGGCATGGGCCTTTTGTCCCTCACCCATTTCGGCCATATGATAGTTGGCGCCAACACCGGCGGCACCATAAACCTCTCCTACGCGCAGCTGTATACCGAGGTGGTGCGCGCCCTGTGGGGCAACGTGGGCGGCATATTCTTCTCCATAGCCCTGGTGGCGGCCGCTCTCACCACCGCCGTGGGACTCACCGGCTCCACCGCCGAATACATGGAGGAGGCCACCGGAGGGCGCTGCTCCTATAAGGCTGCGGCAATAGCCACCTGCGCGGTCAGTATTGTGATATCCGCCGTGGGGCTGGACTCCATCATCACCCTTATCACCCCTCTGCTGGACGCATTTTATCCCGGAGCCATAGTCATAGTGCTCTACTATGTGTTCATGCCCCGCTTCAACGAAAAGAGCCGCCTGTACGCCCTGGCCTTCGCCTTTTACGGCGCAACCCTCAGCGGTGTTCTGGATGTATGCGCCGCCTACTGCCGCATTTTGGGACTGAAGGCTCCGGGCTTTCTGGCTTTTTACAATATGCTCCCCTGGAGCGAGCACAAGCTCACCTGGGTGTTCCTGGCCGTTGTGTGCTATCTCCTGGGCCTGCTGCTCTATCACGCCAAACGCAGATCCGCCCGCGCCGGAACTCCGAAAACCATAGCAATATAAAAAGCACCGCCTGACAGCAACGCGTAAGAGCCTCCCCTGTGTAAGAAGTGGGGTTTAAGCTTAAAGCTAATTCGAAGCGTGTAGGGGCGCGCAATGTGCGCCTACGTTCTTATTCGCCCGGGTGCGGCAGTAAAATAGGTCTGTCCTGCGGGGCGGGTTCTGAAACCCATTTCTTTAAAGAAACGGGTTTCAGACTTCCCAAAGAACTTGCCTAAGTCGTATACTCTTTTGGGCCTCGCCGACGCGCACAACGCGCTCGTGCGACGGTGGATGCAAGCCTTGGCCTGAGTCTGGGTGCAGTGCTGCCGGGTGAGCTTCACGCTGAAACCTACTGCCCAATTCCATCGATTCAGGCGCGATTTGGTGGCACTCACACTTCGCCATTTGAATGAGTGAGCTTTAGCTCACGAATGGCCCATGGCGAACCGTCAGTTTCTTTGGCGGGCGACACCGTTTCTTTCTGAAAGAAATGGGGTCGCACTACGCAGTCCGCAGACTGCGCCCCGTACTCCTGTGCCAGATCATGCAGGCGCGCAATGCGCGCCCCTACACGTCAAAGCCTCCCCTGTGTAAGGGGAGGTGCCCCGCAGGGGCGGAGGGGTTGTCAATCCCTCAGTCAGCTTCGCTGACAGCTCCCTTTGCACAAGGGAGCCTTAGATCCACAAAAAGAAAAGGTCGGGTATCTGTCTTTCAGATACCCGACCTTTAACTTGTTTCATTATTTAACTATGCGCGCTTTGCGTTCATGCTGCGCAGGACGAAGAGCACGCCCACGGTAAGCACGGCGCCGACGGCGACGCAGATGACGGCATTCTGAACGAAGCCCGCCAGGATATAGGTCACAAAGCTGACGGCAGCCACGGTGATGGCGTAAGGCAGCTGAGTGGAGACGTGATTAACATGCTCGCACTGGGCGCCGGCGGAGGCCATAATGGTGGTGTCGGAAATGGGAGAGCAGTGGTCTCCGCAGACGGCGCCTGCGCAGCAGGCGGAGATGCCTATGGTGAGCAGGGTGCTGTCAGCGGGGAAGATAGCGGTGACAATGGGGATAAGAATACCAAAGGTACCCCAGCTGGTGCCGGAGGCAAAGGCCAGTATGCAGGCCACGATGAAAATAACGGCGGGGAGCATGCTGTAGAGGCTCTGGCTGGCGCCCATCATCAGGTCGTGGACATACACATCGGCGCCCAGTCCGCTGGTCATGGTCTTCAGGCTGACGGCCATAACAAGGATGGTGATGGGGGGAACCATGGCTATGAAGCCCTTGGGCACGCAGGCCATGGCCTCCTTGAAGGTGAGCACGCGGCGGGCAACCAGATAAGCCACGATGACGACCAGGGCTATGATAGCGCCCCAGGGCAGGCCGACGAAGGCGTCGGTATTGCCGAACGCGCCTACGAAGTCGCCGGCGAAGTCGGTGCCGCCCCACCAGTCAGTACCGAAGAAGCCGCCGACATAGATCATGCCGATAACGCAGGTAACTATAAGCACCAGCACGGGGAATACCAGGTCAACGACCTTGCCCTTGGGATTGCCTTCCTCTTCCTCGGAGCCGGCGATTCCGCTTAGCTCTCCTGTAGCCTGTGCGGCCTCCTCAAAGGCGCGCATGGGGCCGTAATCGAACTTCATGCAGGCCATAGCTATGACGAACACGAAGGTCAGCAGAGAGTAGAAGTTGTAGGGGATGGCGCTGATGAACAGCTGGATTCCGCTGATGCCGGTATCCAGGTCTGCGGCCACGCCGGAGACGGCGGCTGCCCAGGAGGAGATGGGGGCAATCATGCAGATGGGAGCCGCGGTGGCGTCAATGAGATAGGCCAGCTTCACGCGGGAGATACGGTGGCCGTCGGTGACAGGGCGCATGACGGAGCCAACGGTGAGGCAGTTGAAATAGTCGTCGATGAAGATGAGCACGCCCAGCGCAAAGGTGGCCAGCATGGCGCCAACGCGGGACTTGATGTTCTTCTGTGCCCAGCGGCCAAAAGCTGCGCTGCCGCCGGAGGCGTTGACCAGAGCTACGATAATTCCCAGCAGGACCAGGAACAGGAAAATACCTGCGTTGTCGGCAATAGCGGTGACGAGGCCGGCGTCCAGCAGAGTGTTCAGAGTGGCCACAGGGGAGAAGTTGCAGTAGAACAGGGCGCCCACCACAATACCGATAAACAGGGAGGAATATGCCTCCTTGGTGATGAGGGCCAAGACTATGGCAACCAGAGGCGGAACCAAAGCCCAAAAGCTGGCGTACATATTGCTGACCGGAGCTTCCTCACCATCGGCAGCAAAAGCGCTGACGGACAGCAGGCAGACCAGCACCGCTATCAGCAGTATGCTGACAAGCGCGCGATTGTGTCTTTTCATTTTTCTTTCTCCTTTTCTTTTCACGAGGGACACGTCCGGCCGGGCAACAAAAAAAGCCATGGCCAGCGGTTTGCTGACGCATGACTGCTAATACCCCTGCGCGGGGTATATCTTGCCTACATGACAGCGCTCCACTTGCGTGACAGTCCGGCGGATATTCTCCGACGGCCCAGCAGACACCGCGCCGGACAGCGCACAGTCTCCGCTTCGGCGGCAGCCCCTTTCGCTTCCCGGATGTCCGTCCCTGGGAGTGGAATCCTACTCTTGGCGTGCCGCGCCTCTATCAATTTGCTTGAACCCTATTATATGCTCAAAAAAATGTTTGTCAAGGCATTTGTTCAAAAAGTGTTAATATTTCCGAAAAGGCGCTGTACAGGACGCTTTTTCGAGCTTTTTCTATAAATCGGAGTGTTAAAATAGCAAAAAGCAGGAGGACAGCATGAAAGATTTTTTTATGTTCCAAAGCCTTACTCCGGCCCCCCATTTTTCTCCTGAACATATAATGTGGCTGACCGGAGCTGCGGGACTTGTGCTCTGGGTATATTATATGGGTTCCATCGGCTACCCGGCGCGGCGCTCCGTGGGACAGGTGCTGCTTATATGCGAAGCATCCAGGGTGCTGGCTCTGTTTTTTGCCGGAGAGCTTGACAGGGGCTTTCTGCCTCTGCATCTCTGCGGCGCCGCGGTATATGCCTGCACCTTTCACTCAGCTGCCGGAGGAGCGCTGCTGGGAGAGCTTATATACTCCACCCTCGCGCCGGGAGCGCTTATTGCTCTGCTTTTTCCCGACTGGCTGCGGTATTCGCCAAAAAGCTTTATATACCTCAGCTCTTTCGGCATACACATACTGATATGCGCCTACGGTACAGCTCTGCTGGCAGAGGGATTTCGGCCTCAGCGCAGACGTCTGGGAAAGTGCCTCCTATGCCTTGTTTTATACGCCATGGCTGTGGCCGTGTTGGACAAGCTGCTGGATGTAAACTATCTCTTTCTGGCCCAGCCCGCTCCCGGCTCTCCCCTTGAATGGGCCGCCGGTTTTCTCCCCTGGCACGGACTTATCTATCCCCCCGCCCTGGCCGCCATATGGATGCTGCTGTATAATCCCTGGGTGCTGAGGAGGATAGGGAATAAACCTTTACTCCCCTAACCTAGAAACAACTTTACCAAAATGAGCATACACGAACCCGGCCCTGCTTTGCAGGGCCGGGTTTGCTGCTTAAAGAAAAATATTTAATTTTTCTTTCTCTCTGCAACATTTTTCTTTGCTTGTTTGTATCCAGATATAGAGAGATAAATTCTCTCTATATCACAAACAACTTTGGAGGACTTACAATGAACATCAAAAAAGTGCTTACCCTGGGCCTGTGCGCTGCCATGGCCCTTTCCCTGGCCGCCTGCGGCAGCAAAGGAAAAACCGATCCCACCCCCGAGCCGAGCGATAAGCCCAATACCGAGACCGTCACCACCCCCGACGACATCCAGAAGGCCATCAAGGACGCCCTGGGCGAGGGCTGGCTGTGCGACGCAGAGATGGAGAAGGACATGGTGCTGGGCTATTACGGCCTGGATGGAGAGCAGGTGGAGGCCATCGCAGCCGCCGAAAACAGCAACGGCAGTCTGAACATCGACCGGGTGGTGATCCTCCAGGTCAAGGAGGGCTATGCCGGGGATGCCATCAAGGCGCTAAACGGCGGCTTTGACCAAAGTGCCAGCTACTCCCAGATGTACGGCTTCGACGTCCAGAAAATGCTGGGGACCCGGCTCTATCAGAACGGCAATTACATCGCCCTGATTACCGCCGGAGCGAACGGTGGAGAATTGTCCGAGGAGGAGGCCGCCAAGCTGTCCAACGATGAGTACGCCAAGATCGACCAGGCGTGGAAGGGTATCTTCGGCAGCGTGCCTGAGAACCAGATAATCATTCCCGAGGAGAAGGAGAACAGCGGTCTGATCATCGACGAGCCTGCGGACGGCGACGGCGGGATCATGGTCGGAGGCCGATAAGCTATGGTTTTCTCCAGCGCTACCTTTTTACTGCTGTTTCTGCCCCTGTTCCTGGGCGCCTACTATCTGACGCCCAGCCGGGGCAAAAACACGGTCCTGTTCCTGTTCAGCCTGCTCTTCTACTCCTGGGGCGAGCCCGTGTATGTGGTACTGATGATCTTCTCTACGGTGCTGGACTACACCTGCGGCCTGCTGGTGGACAAGTACCGTGGGGAGCGGGGCGCAAAGGCCGCCCTGCTGGTCTCCGTCTTTGTGAACCTGGGGCTGCTGGGCCTGTTCAAGTACAGCGACTTTCTCATCACCAGCCTGAACGCCCTCATCGGCTGGCAGCTCCCCGCGCCGGGGCTGGCCCTGCCCATCGGCATCTCCTTCTACACCTTCCAGACCATGAGCTACACCATCGACGTGTACCGGGGGGACGCCAGGGTGCAGCGGAACATCCTGTCCTTCGGGGCCTATGTATCCCTGTTCCCCCAGCTCATCGCCGGCCCCATCGTCCGCTATCAGACGGTGGCCGACCAGATTGACTGCCGCACCCACACCGTGGACGCCTTTGGCGAGGGAGTCCGGCGGTTCGTCTGCGGACTTGGGAAAAAGGTGCTGCTGGCCAACAACATCGGCCTGATCTGGGAGAGCGTATCCAAGCTGCCCGAGAGCCAGTTCACCGTCCTGGGAACCTGGCTGGGTCTGGCCGCCTGCGGCTTGCAGATCTACTTCGATTTCTCCGGATACTCCGACATGGCCATCGGCCTGGGGAAAATGCTGGGGTTTCAGTTCCTGGAGAATTTCAACTATCCCTTCATTTCCAAGAGCGTCACCGAGTTCTGGCGGCGCTGGCACATCTCCCTGGGCACCTGGTTCCGGGACTATGTCTATGTCCCCCTGGGCGGAAACCGCCGGGGCTGGGCGGTACAGCTGCACAACATCGCCGTGGTGTGGCTGCTCACCGGAGCCTGGCACGGGGCCAGCTGGAATTTTGTGCTGTGGGGGGCCTATTACGGCGCCATCCTCATCATGGAAAAGTGCTTCCTGCTGAACTGGCTGGACCGGGCCCCGGCTGTGGTGGGACATCTCTACACCCTGTGCCTGGTGACGGTCAGCTGGGCGCTGTTCTCTGTGGAGGACCTGGGGCGGACCGGGGCTTTTCTCCGGGCTATGTTCGGCGGTGCCCCCCTCTGGAATACAGATGCTCTCTATCTGCTGACCACCTCTGTCCCGCTGCTCCTGGCGGCCGTCCTTGCCGCCACCCCGCTGGCGGCAAAGGGGTACAGGGCCCTCTCCGCAAAGCTGGGGGAGCTGCCCCTGGCCCTGGCCGACTGCACCGCTGCTGCCGGGTGTATGGTGCTGTGCACCGCATACCTCATCAGCGGCTCTTACAACCCATTCCTCTATTTCCGTTTTTAGAAGGTGCCACCCATGAGAAACAAGATCGTCACCACATTTTTCTGCCTGCTGCTGGTGGGCGCCGCCGCCCTGTCCCTGGCACTGCCAGACCGCTATTACTCAGAGAGTGAAAAGCGTCTGCTGACCCAGCGGGAGGAGCTGAAGGCGGAGGAGTACGGCTCCGGCAAGTTCCAGTCCGCCCTGGACAAATACCTTACCGACCAATTTCCGGGGCGGAACGGGTGGATCTCCCTAAAAACCCTGGCCGACCTTGCCGGCGGAAAGCGGGAGGTGGGCGGCGTGTTTTTTGCCCGGGACGGCTACCTGATCCAGAACTTTGACGCCATCAATGCCAGCCGGTTCATCAGCAACACCACCCAGTTGAAAAAGCTGTCGGACCAGGTGGGGGAACTGGGCCTGCCCTGCACCGTCATGCCCATCCCCACGGCGGTGCAGATTTTAGAGGACAAGCTGCCCGCCTTCGCCACGCACGCAGACCAGAGCCAGGCCATCGCCTATCTGAAGGAGCAGGGCCTTGACGTGGTGGACGTGACCCAGGCCCTGACCGACCACAGCGGGGAGTATATCTACTACCGCACCGACCACCACTATACCAGCCTGGGGGCCTACTACTGCTACGCCGCCTATCGGGAGAGCCGGGGCCTGCCCGTTCCGGCGCTGGGGGACTATCAGACGGAGGCCCTCTCCACCAACTTTCTGGGCACCTCCTACAACAAGGTCAACTACCCCTTCGCCCAGGCGGACACCATCACGGCCTACTATAAAAGCGACCGCCACGCCGTCAGCTATAACGACGGAGAGAAAAAGTCGGACAGCCTCTATGAGCGGAGCTATCTGGAGGGCCGGGACCAGTACGGCGTGTTCCTCAACTCCAACCAGGCCCAGACCGTTATCCAGGGCGGCGGTCAGACCGGAAAGCTGCTGCTGGTCAAGGACTCCTTCGGCAACTCCCTGGCCCAATTCCCGGCGGAGGACTACGCCGAGGTGCATATGGTGGATCTGCGCTTTTTCCGGGACAGCCTCTCCGACTATATCCGGGACAACGGCATCACCGAGGTGCTGGTGGTCTACGGCATCCCCAATCTGACCAACGATGCGGCGCTGTCCATTCAATAAAGGACGAAAGAAAAATCTCCAAGAATTTTTGAAAACTTTGCAACATATCAGTTGACCCGCTTGTATAACTAAGTAGAACGGCAAGTGAGCCGTACAAATTAAGAAAAGGATGATAACCATGAAAATCAAAAGAACTCTTTCCGTTTCCCTGGCAGCCCTCATGCTGATGAGCGCGGCCGCCATCCCCGCCCTGGCCGCCGAAACCACCCCCGCAAACGCCAACACCGTGGACTATATCGACGAGATGATCGAAGGGCTGAAGGACCTGCCCGCTGACGAAAACGGTATGCCCGCTGTCATCGCCCCTAACCCCATGGCCGATGAGGGTAATGACACAGTGGATCATGTGGATGATATGATCAAGGGCCTGGATAATCTGCCCACGGACGAAAACGGGATGGCTCCTGTCATCGCCCCAGTTCCGGCTGATCGCTACACCGTGGTGAAGGGCGACAGTCTTTGGAAGATTGCTCAGAAATATTTGGGCAGCGGCCAGCAGTGGACGGAGCTTTATGAGATGAACCGGGCGGCCATCAAGGACCCCGATCTCATTTTTGTCGGTCAGGCCCTGACTATTCCCGGAAACACCGCTGTGAGCGGCGACGTCAATGTGGCGCCGCCCAGCCCGTATATCCCCTGCGCTGATCTGGCCGAGGCGGAGAAGCTGGCTGGTTTTACGCTGTCTGTTCCCGGCACCCCCGATGTCGTTGAGGCCTGGGAGGGCGTGATGATCCAGGCTATTTACGGCGGCGAGAACGAGACCATGCGTATCCGCAAGGGCACCGGCAGCGACGACATCAGCGGTGACTGCAATATCTACACCGAGGTGGAGACCGTGGACGGCGTGACCATCAAGGGCGAGCATGATGCCTTCTCCCTTGCCATTTGGGAAGAAGATGGCTATTCCTACTCCATCAGCGTTGCCCAGGCTCTGTCCCAGGCTGATATGCTGGCGCTGGTGGCTTCCGTCAAATAACTACGACCGGGTTTTACAGGGCGGGCTGGACCAAGTCCGGCCTGCTCTGTGAAACATTTTTGAGGAAGCTGCCATGCCCTACCAATTTGAAAACCGATACAGACTGACCGACGAAATGCTCCTGGAGTATGTGAAGCGGCGAAACAGCCGGAGCCTTTTCATGGGAAGTCTTATGTTCAGCGGGATTAACGCCCTGCTGGGGATACTCCTGTTTTATCTGCACAAGTCCGCCTGGGCCGCAGTATTATGTTTCTTTGCCGCCGTGGGCCTCGCTTCCGGACTTTCCATCCCGGTCTTTTTCCTCTGCCGCAGGCGCTTCCCACTCTCAAGCGCTCCGGTCAGAGAGACCGTTGTGCGCTTCGGTGAACAGATCTATTACAGAGAGGGCGGCCGCTGGGAAACCATCGACTACCGTTCCCTGACCGGGATACGCATCTGCCGCACCTTTTTCGCTCTGGATATGGGGCGGCAGGCCCCCATTCTTCTTTCACCCAATGGGTTCTCCAATGGAGACAGCACTCCCTTCTGGCATTTCTTGAGGGAAAAGCGACCGGATCTAAAGGTGAAAACAGTAAACCTCTTTACTCGGAAAGGAGCCCTCAGAAGATGAAGCTGGGACAAGCCTTGAAAATGGCTGTGAAATCCATTTCCAGCAGCAAAATGCGCTCTCTGCTCACCATGCTGGGTGTCATCATCGGCATTGCCTCTGTGATCGTCATGGTGTCCTATGCCAAAGGTCAAAACATGGCCATGCAGGAATACTACAAAAGTCTGGGCAGCAACCGTATTAGTGTATACGCAACGCGTAATGACAAGCTGCGCCCCTTTGATGTTTGTATGGCCCTCCAGAAATATTGCCTGAAAGAGCAGGAAACAATTTCGGCTTTTGCGCCCGATATGCAGATCGGCGGAGTCAATATCCAGTACGGTACCAAGCGTTTAAGCGAGGAGAATTATAATACATATCCCACCGTCTATTTGAGCAACGAGCAGTTTGGCCAATGCAACAACTACAGACTGGCGAGGGGGCGTGAACCTTCCCCTTTGGAAATCAGCCGCTATCATCAAGTGTGCGTGTTGGGGGCGGCCACGGCCCGGGAGCTGTTTGATAGTTCCAATCCAATCAATCAGAAGATACAGATAAATGGTCATCCTTTTCTGGTCATAGGCGTATATGAGCCCAAGGCCGGAAAGGTGGCCGGAAAAAAGGAAGAGCAGGCGAGTATAAAAGAAGCGTTGGAGGCCCAGGACAGGCTGATTCTCCTTCCGTACTCCATGACCCGAATCCTGAATCAGAATCAACCTGTTGAGAGCTTTACTGTGAAGGCCAAAAATGCCTATACGCTTCCGAAGGCACTTTCAGGTCTGACAGTTTTTTGCCGGGACTATTCAGAATCTTACGGTGGAAGTTCTGATGTGTCCAGCAGCGATAGCTTTATCCAGCAAGATGACGAAGCGAACAAAATGCAGCAGCGCTTCCTGGGCGGCATTGCCGCCATATCCCTGCTGGTAGGCGGAATTGGCATTATGAACATCATGCTGGTAACGGTAAAAGAGCGCACCCGTGAGATCGGTATCCGAAAAGCCATAGGCGCCGAGCGAAAGAGCATTATCACACAATTTCTCATTGAGGCCGCCGTTCTTTGCGGCGCCGGAGGTGTTCTTGGCGTTGTAACAGGCTGTCTGGGAACGCTGATTTTAGGGAAAATAACATTCGATACGATTCTTCTCCCGGATGCGGCAATTACCACAGGCTCACTGGTGATTTCCCTGCTTCTTGGGCTGATTTTCGGCATGTATCCGGCCGCCAAGGCCTCCCGCTTACCGCCTGTGGAGGCTTTGAGAACCGACTGATGTTGGCAGCTGTATGTCTCAAACAAGTTGACGCGGAAGCATACGAATGATAAACTGCTTTTGCAATCCGCAAAAGCCGAGGAGGGATCAAAACATGCAATTATATCTTGCTCAAAAGGGAGTTGGATACCTTCTGCTCAATTTTGCGCTATATCTTTCTAATGCGGTTTTTAAATGGTTCTCCGCTTACTTTGCTTCTGTCGAAAAAGACGATGAGATCCAACGCGCAGTCAGCCGGGAGAGCATCAACCGGCAGGCCGAGCGGCTGCTGGCCAATCATGGCAACGCCGTTCTCCGAATGGCGTATTCCTACCTCCATAATATGGAGGACGCAGAGGAGATTTTACAGGACACTCTGGTGCAGTTTCTAAAGGCGGCTCCAACTTTGGAAACCTGTGAACATGAAAAGGCGTGGTTTCTCCATGTGGCCGCCAATCTGTGCCGCAACCGTTTGAAATACAATACCATCCGGCAGACCGACGAGCTGGCGGACGATCTGGAAGCCGAGGGACGGAGCGAGCTGCTCTTTGTCTGGGACGCCGTGAAATCTCTCCCGGAAAAATACCGGGAGGTAGTCCACCTATATTATTATGAGGGCTACCAGACCGCGGAGATTGCCAGGATGCTGGAAATGAAGGAGTCCACCGTCCGTTCCAATTTGGCCCGCGGCCGGGAAAAGCTCAAGTCTGTATTGAAGGAGGCGTATGATTTTGGATAGGAAGTATGATGAGATCATGGAAAAGATTGAAGTTACCCCCGAAATGCGTCAGCGTATTTTGAATAACATTCAGGATATGGACTTGTCCGAGAAAAAGCCCGCCAAGGTCATCCGCTTCCCTAGATGGCGGCAGCTCACGACTTTGGCCGCCTGTTTTGCCCTGCTGTTGGTGGGAGCATTGACCCTGCCCAACTATTTGACCCAAGACCCGCTCCCTACTGAAATGGTAGGCAATCCTTTGGAGGACATTGTTGAAGTCGCCTCTGTTCAGGAGCTGGGCCAGGCCGTGGGCTTTGATGTGGCCGAGGTGGAAGGGCTCCCCTTTACGCCGGAAGAAACCACATATTTCTCTTACTGGAATAGTATGGCTGAAATCACCTATTCGGGCGAGGGGCAGTCTGCCACATACCGCAAGGCCCCCGGCGCAGCGGATGTGAGCGGCGACAGCAACGATTACCCTGCCGAGACCTCTGTCCGTGTCAACGATGTTTCCGTCGCTCTGAAGGGATACGAAAATTACACGCTGGCAACCTGGACAGACGGCAATTACTCATACTCGCTGACGTTGAGCAGCGGTAAGACCGATGCGGAATGGCAAACAATCCTTGGGAGGAATCTGAGATGACGCCTTACATTGCAGCCGCTCATCCCGCCTGGGTAAATGAGGAAGATAAAATCATATCCTTTCACCAGGTAGACGGATATGAGCCTGTCGTGTTTGAACAATGCAGCTCTTTTACTGCCTTTATCCTGCAAATGATAGAGCAGCATTTTAAGTTTCAGTAGGCACTTCACTCGCACATCTCACATTGAGGCACATTTTAATACTGATGAGCAGCAACGAGCAGGAGGCGCTGATACGCCTCCTGCTCGTTGCTGCTCATAGCAATTATTATATCTTCTATTAAAACAAAATGTAATCCTATTTAGAATGGATGGTTTTGTTGCCCTTGTAAGGGCAGCCAGCGTAGCCGTATCTACTTCACATATTTATTTCTCAGCTGCCGGGCCACAGGGAAAATCCAGCCGCCCACGGCGTTGCCCAGGGTCATCACCAGCAGATACAGGAAAGCCTTGCCGCTCCACATTCCGGCAATGGAAAAATAATACATATTGGCCACGCAATGCTCAAAGCCGCATAGGATGAACACGGGCACGCCCAAAAACAGGGCTATGTACTTGCCGACCTCATGTTTGTTGTTATTGAAATTGTCAACTGCAATGAATATCATAATATTGCAGAATACAGCCAGGATAAAAATACTAAGCAGACTGTCGTCCAGCTTTGTCTGGCACATTCCCGCAGCCCGCTCGGCCAGAGGAGCCGCCACACGGGTCATGCGCAGCAGGGCCGCCGTGCCCCAGGTGCCCAGCAGATTGCCCAGCCAGATTATAGGCACGCCTATGCAAAACTCCCTGTCCTTCTCAAACACATAGCACACCTTGCCGGTATACAGATTGTGTCCGAAAGTAACGATAATGAACAAGCCCACAGTAAAAAACAGCGCGCCCACGACCTTACTCTCCACAGAAAGGAACACCGTTCCCCCAACAGCAATGGCTATACCCGCCAGGACCGCGTAAACAAAAGTGAAAATTCTGCTCATATCGAATTCTCCTTCATATTTGTTTTTGGGACCGCTATTTTGTTAAAAGTTTAACACCTATTCCTCTTTTTGTCAATCCCAATTTTGGGATTTCCGGCGTTGACAAAGCCCCTTCCGGCGGGTTACACTCTATTTATCAATAATATTTACGGAGTGAAAATATAATGCGTTGGATAGAAGCCTCTGTTGAGACAAAAAGCGAGCTTATAGACCTGAAATGCGCCGAGCTGGCCGAGCTGGGCGTGCCCGGCATGGTAATAGAGGACGAGCAGGACTTTCGGGATTTTCTTGAAAACAACCGCCAGTACTGGGACTATGTGGACGAGGAGCTGGAGCAGCGCTTCGCCGGCGTGAGCCGCATAAAGTTCTACCTCTCCGACGATGAGGAGGGGCTGGCTGTTCTGGCCCGTGTGCGGGACAACGGCTATAATCCCACAGTCAGCTATATTGAGGATTCCGACTGGGAGAACAACTGGCGGGAGTTCTACCGCCCTCTGGAGATAGGCGAAAAGCTGGTAGTGGTGCCCGAGTGGGAGGACTGCGACTGCAATGGGCGCCTCCCCCTGCGCCTTGACCCCGGCCTTATCTTCGGCACCGGCAGCCACGCCACCACCCGTATGTGCCTTATGGCTCTGGAAAACTACGCCGCCCCCGGCAAACGGGTGCTTGACCTGGGCTGCGGCAGCGGAATTCTTGGCATAGGTGCCCGGGTGCTGGGCTGCGGCTGGGTCTGCGGCTGCGATATTGACCCCAAGGCCCCGGATGTGGCCCTCTCCAACGCCGGGCTCAACGGCATAGACGGCTCAGATTTCCGAATTTACGCGGGCGACGTCCTCACGGACGGGGGGCTTAAGCGCGAGCTGGGCGGCGGCTACGACATTGTGCTGGCCAACATTGTCTCCGACGTTATCATCCCTCTGGCCCCCATGGTCCCCGGCTTCCTGAAAGAGGACGGCATATTCATCACCTCCGGCATCATAGAGGGCCGGCAGGACGAGGTGCGCGCGGCCATAGAGGCAGCCGGCTTCCGCGTCCTCAGCCACGACTGCCAGGAGGAGTGGCACTGCTTCGTCTGCGCTCCGGCAGGCTGAACCCTCCGCACCATACATAAACAAATCCGGACACCTACGGTGTCCGGATTTGTTGTTTTAC
This sequence comes from Candidatus Heteroscillospira sp., assembly GCA_050943935.1. GTDB lineage: Bacteria > Bacillota > Clostridia > Oscillospirales > Oscillospiraceae > Heteroscillospira. Next base: position 58,956 of record JBMNQC010000003.1, read on the forward strand.
TTCAGCATAAGCAGATTGTTGATCAGCGCGTCGGAATAGAGGAACAGCACATCCGCGTTCTCAAAATCCACATACTGGGGCAGCAGGGAGCTTGCCATATAGCGCAGGTCAATCAGAGTTATCTCGGCATACTCGCCTGCCAGCAGGGGCGCAATGGAGCTGCCGAAGCTGTCGCGGAAGATTATCAGGCGGCGGTCGGTGTCCGCGCCGGAGTTTCTGATGGTCTGAAGGGGGGTGGCGCCGGACAGGAAGAAATCGTAGGGGTTCTTGGTGTCCAGACGGGCAGACTCATACACGGTCTTAACATCGGGGTGCTGGAAGTTCTCGACCTCGGCAGCATCGATGGCGGTACCGGTGAGCCAGCTAACACTCTCGCCGGCAAGTCCCTCTGTCTTGCGGCTGTAGGAGCCGATAAAGCCCTCTCTGCTGTGCTCTTCAAAGGACTTCCAGTCCACATTGAAGCCCATGGCTCCGCCCAGAGCGGCCACGGTATCGCCCAGGCGCTCCTGACGCCAGTGGGGGTCGGTGACGTAGTAGTCATCCAGGCTGAGGGTATCTGTCAGGTCTATCTCGTTCCAGCCGGGCAGACTCTGAGCCAGCAGCTCCCGGATGGCCTCGTGGTCGAAATACTCGGTTACGGCCTCCCGGGCGTAATAGCTCTTGTCGGGCACAACGGCGTAGAAAACATCGTTGTGGGGTATGTAATCCTCACGCACACTCACCAGCTTCTCGGCGAAGCGGCGGACGTAGTCGGCGTTGGTGGCCTTTCCGGCCTCCATCCAGACGCCGTTTACCTGCATCATGCCGTTGGCGTCGGGTTTCGTCTTATCCAGAGCCTCAAAGTTTCCCATGAGCTCGTCGGGGGCGCCGTTATCCATGACCAGGCATATCAGATTGCCTATGCTGGCGATTCGGATATTCTCCTCCATTACGCCCACGCATATCCACTTGAAGGGGTCCACGTTGTCCAGAATCTCCTGCTTGGCCTTCTCTATGTCCTGACCGTCTTTCATGCGGATCAGGCAGACGGAGTGGGCGCGTGCGGTGAACATAGGCTCTATGCCTATGGCCTCCTCAATTTTCAGATTGTCCACGCCCAGAAAGCTTGCCATATTGTCCTCGGTGATATCGTATATGGTGAGGTAGGAAGGGGGGATTGTGTCCTCAACTCCGGCGTAGACAGCTCCGGCAATATCACGCAGCTCGCTTTCAGCGCTGACGGCACGGCCCATGAGCACATTGGCAATGGACAGGCTCAGCTCGGAATAGACGTTATTCTCCTTGAGCGTATCGCCCAGGGTCTTTCCGGAATCCTGCATCTCCGCGTCCAGCGCCTTCCAGCACAGCTCGGCCATGTTTCCGCGCAGGAAGGTCTCGCCCTCCTCCATCAGAGGCAGTCCCGCCGCCGCAGCCAGAGTTTTCCAGTCCTGCCACACGGTGGTCTCTCCGTCTGCATAGCCCAGGGCGCGCAGCAGCAGGGTCATGAACATCTGTTCGCTGACAGGGGCGTTGGGGTCAAGCTTTGTCTCGCTCACGCCGGTGATAAGGCCCGCGTCATAGCCATAGCCCGCGTACTCGTTTGCGCCCTCCCATGTGGGGGTGTCCTCAAAGGGGCTGTCCCACTCGCCGTAGAGGGCGGTCCACTCATTGCCGGTAAGGCGTATCATCATGATAAGCGCCTCCATGCGGGTCATGCTCTTGTCCAGCTCATAGCCCTTGTCGGTGCCCTTTAGCAGTCCCAGAGCGCCCAACGCCTGGGCGTAATTTTCATTTTCCGTGCTCTCCGCGGCAAATCCGGGCAGACACAGGGACAGGCTCAGCGCAAAGCACAGCGCCATGGACAAAAAAATTCGTACACTTCTTTTCATTGGCAGCTCCTTATTTTGTATTTGCCATGTTTGACGATTTTAAAACGAATTTGTTCCCCAAAGACGTTTTTTCACGCTCTCGCCGAACTCGGTGGCGGCGAGACCACCCAGGGCGGTCTCCCGCAGCTCCACGCTCATGCGGCAGCCTACATCCTTCATGGCGCTTATGACCTGGTCCACCGGAACACGGCTCTCTATGCCCGCCAGGGCCAGCTCTGCGGCGGATATGGCGTTCACCGTACCTATTACGTTGCGCTTCACACAGGGAACCTCCACCAGCCCCGCTACCGGATCGCAGACCAGTCCCAGCAGATTCTTCAGGGCTATAGCCGCGGCGTGGCCAATCTGCGCGGCGCTGCCGCCCCGGTAGGCCACCAGCGCGCCCGCCGCCATGGCGCTGGCCGTACCTATCTCGGCCTGACAGCCGCCCGCGGCGCCCGCAATAAATGCGTTTTCCGCTATGGCCTGGCCTATGCCCGCCGCGGTATACAGCATACGGAACACGCCAAGCTCGTCCAGCCCTTTGTCCCTCAGAGGCATCATCACAGCGGGCAGAACTCCGCAGGCGCCCGCCGTGGGGGCGGCCACTATGCATCTCATGCAGGCGTTGGACTCGGCCATGGACAGGGCCTCGGCCATAGCCTGACCCACATATCCGCCGGTGAGAGCCTGTCCGCCGTCCAGATACTCTCTCATACGCGCCCCGTCGCCGCCGGAGAGGCCGCTGCGGGATACGCGGCGGGCATCGTAATCGTCGGAGGCACGGCACATATCCGTCCACACCGAGCGCATACGCTCCAGAGACTTCTCCCGGGACACCATGCGCTCATCCATGTCCCGCTCCAGAATTATCTCCCAGAGCTCTCTGTTTTCGCGCTCAGCCTGTTCTATCAGCTTGCTCAGCAGCGCCATGCTCATCCCTCCGCCTTTTCGTAATAGGTAACGCTCAGTATGCCCCTGAGCATACGGATATAGTCTATAATATAGCCCGGTATGGGCTGGTCGGCCTCTATGACCATTATGGCTCTTCCGCCCCGGCGATCCCTGCACAGGCGCATGAAGGCTATGTTCACTCCCGCCCGGCTCAGGGGCGCCGTCACGTCCGCTATCTGGCCGCAGTCGTCCATATTGCTTACTATGAGGGTGTGCAGGTCGCCGGTGAAGTTCACCTCTATGCCCTGAAGCTCCGTTACCAGTATCCGCCCGCCGCCGGTGGAGCAGGCCGTTATGCTCAGCTCACGGCCGTTTTCGCCCTTCAGCTCCATGTGCACGGTATTGGGGTGGACATTTCCAAGATTGACGGTGGAAAACTTAAAATCCAGCCCACACTTCTCCGCCTCCGCAAAAGAATCCGGTATGCGCAGATCGTCCGGGCGCATGCCCAACAGCCCCGCCACCAGAGCCCTGTCCGTGCCGTGGCCGCAGCCGGTCTGTGCAAAGGAGCCGTGCAGACGTATGTCCGCGCTCACGGGTCTTTCGCCCAGCAGGCTGCGTCCCATGCCGCCTATGCGCACGGCGCCCGCAGTATGAGAGCTGGACGGCCCCACCATGGTGGGGCCGAGTATATCAAAAATATCCATAAAGCCTTCTCCTTATCCGCTAAACATCCTCGGCGTAAGCCACGCCGGACATAAGGCGAATCTCCTCCAGTATTTTTTGATGGTCGGCGTGCAGAGGCACATGCAGCAGCATGGTTGCGCTTACGCAGCCGGATATGGGACTGGCCATATCCAGACTGTCTATACGGCAGCCCAGAGCCTGCACCTCCTGTATAAAGGGCAGAACGTGCTCACCGCCGTTAAAAAGTATGGACAGGCGCAGCACCGTACTGTGGCGCAGGAAGCGCTCCTGGATTTTTTCGCCCAGCATGGTTATCACGATGGATATCGCCACAAGCGCAGTACCGCCAATATAATAGCCGCAGCCTATGGCCAGGCCCACGGTGACGCTCACCCAGATTCCCGCCGCGGTGGTGAGTCCCATCACCCTGTTTGAGCGGGACACCAGTATGCTGCCCGCGCCTATAAAGCCCACTCCGCTGACAGCCGCGGCGGCTATACGGGAGGTATCGGCGCTGCCCAGGCGCGTATACATTATTTCGCCCACCAGCACCGTCATTGCCGAGCCGAGAGCCACCAGCATATAGGTGCGGAAGCCCGCTTCCCGGCGCTTGCGTGTGCGCTCCAGTCCCATTATTCCGCCCAGCAGAGCGGCCAGCAGCAGCCGTAAAAGTCCCTCTACCTCATAAGCATGTGTGGTAAAATACTCCGGCAAACGCCCACCTCCAAAAAAAATTCAACTAACTGTGGTTTTGATATTTCTGCGCAAATCTGCCCAGCTCCGCATTCTGTATGCGCAGCACCACATTGCTGCCGAACCAAAGCGCCGTCAGGCACAGCTCCAGCACGAGCAGCAGCGCGCAGCTGCCCCAGAGCGGTATGCCCGGATACCAGCGAAAGGCCATGGCCCCGGCGGCGAAAAGCAGATTGCACAGAGCAACCCATATGGCCGTGCGAAAAGCCAGTATGCTGCCGGCAAAAACTATACCCCTGGGGAACAAAGCGGCCTCTATGCATACGAACACTACGGACATAGCCAGCATCTCAAGTACGGCATTCACCTCTATCGCCGGCTCCTTCATAATAAGGCATACGACACATTTGCATAGTATCATGGCCAGAGCGTAAACCGCCGCGTGCAGCAGCAGACTCATACCCCAGCCATAGAAACGGAACAGCTTTCTCATAGCCACGCTCCCTTTCAGTTTATGTTATTTTATGATACCGCAAGAAGAGAAATTTTGCAATATGGGAAACTGCCCTACAGCAGGGCCTGCAATACAAAAAGCCCGGCCGCATGGGCCGGGCTTTTCAGCTTTGATTAGTTGGCGGAAGCCTTGTTTCTTCTCACGCGCTTGATGACAGCGGTGGCAATGGAGAACACAGCCAGGAGCAGGAACACTACGCAGATGGGACGGGTGAACAGAGGGGTGATATCACCCATGGACATCATCATGCCGCGGCGCAGGTTGGTCTCCACCATCTCGCCCAGGACGAAGCCCAGGATGAAGGGAGTGGAGGGGATGCCCACCTTGGCAAAGGCGTAGCCCATCAGTCCGAAGAAGAAGATGGTGACGCAGTCGAAGGCGCGGTTGTTCACACCGAATGCGCCGATGACGCAGAGGGCCATAACGCAGCTGAGCAGGATGTTCTTGGGCACCTGCAGCACACGGACGAAAATACGCATGCCGAAGTACTCAAGGAACAGCATCATAATGTTGGACACAAACAGGGCCACGAACACGGAGTAGACCACATCGGCGTGATCCTTGAAGAGCAGGGGGCCCGGGGTCAGGCCGTGGAGGGTCAGGCCGCCCAGCAGAATGGCGGTGACAACGTCGCCGGGGATACCCAGAGCCATCAGGGGGATGAGGGCGCCGCCGACGGAGGCGTTGTTGGCAGTCTCGGAAGCTACGATACCGTCAATAACGCCGGTGCCGAACTTCTCGGGGTGCTTGGACTGGTTCTTGGCAGTAGCGTAGGCCAGCAGGTTGGAGGTACCGCCGCCGATGCCGGGCAGGATGCCGACGCCGATACCGATGAGGGCGGAGCGCAGCATGTTGGGGATCTGGCCGACAAACTCGGCACGGCTGAAGCCCATGCCCTTAATCTTATAGTCCACAACCACTCCCTCAGACTCGGGACGGGCGGAGTCGGCTGCGGCGCCGAAAATCTCGGCAACGGCGAAGAAGCCAATCAGAGCGGGCAGAATATCAAAGCCGGCGCCCAGAGCGCTCAGGCCGAAGGTGAAGCGGGGATAACCGTCGATGGGGGCCACGCCAACCATGGTCAGGGTGAAGCCGATAACAGCGGAGACAAGGCCCTTCCACAGGGAGCCGTCCACCAGGGAGGCGACCAGAGACAGGGAGAAGATTGCGATGGAGCAGTACTCAAAGTAACCGAACTTCAGAGCGAAGTCAGCCAGCATGGGGCTGATGAACACCAGGGCCACAACGCTGAAGATGGTACCCATGAAGGAGAAAAAGATACCGACGCCCAGGGCCTTACCGGCTTCGCCGCGCTCAGCCAGAGGGCCGCCGTCGAAGGTGGTGGCAACGGAAGAGGGAGTGCCGGGAATTTTCAGCAGGATGGCGGAGATAAGACCGCCGGACACGCCGCCGATATACAGGGAAACCAGCAGGGCGATACCCATGATTGGCTCAAGACCATAACTGATGGGCAGGCAGAGGGCAACGGCCATAGCCGCGCTCAGACCGGGCATGGCGCCGAAGATGATACCCAGGGTGACGCCGCCAAGCATAACCAGGAGAGTGGCGGGGTTTACGATGTTCTGAACACCTATAAGCAGATTTTCAAGCATTTCTTTACCCTCCTTACAGGCCTACGTACCGCAGCAGGCCGGCAGGCAGCATCAGGTACAGGAATCTGGTGAACACTATGTAGAAAAATACGGTGGAAACAACAGTAATAATGCCGAAGAGCAGATAGTTTTTCTTCTTGCCCAGGGGGGTCAGCACTATCATCTGGCAGAATTCATAGATAAGGGTGGAGATAACGAAACCGAGAGTCTCCAGGGAAAATACGTAGAAGCCAATCAGTATGGCAGAATACAGCACCTTGCGGTTACCGGCCTTGCGGTAACCCTTCTCCTCCTCGGAGACCTCCTCGGCAACATGGTGCTTCACGTTCTGCAGGCCCTCAAGGGTGATACCCAGGGCAACGAGAAACAGGAGGATAGATGCCACGCGGGGCATGAACTCTGGGCCGGGATTCATTCCCAGCAGAGACTTGATGCTGAAGGTTGCGATGAACAGGATTACGGCGCAGATCATAATAACGACGCCGCATATCACGTCTCTGTATTTATTAAGCAAATTGTATTACTCCTTCCATATAAGGCTGCACAACACTCCGGTAACGGAAAAACGGCTCACAAAAGGGGCGCTTGTCCGAAAAAATCAGGCGAACGCCCCTCCATGGGCTATAAAGTAAGAGCTTTAAAGGATAAGCTTACTTCAGAGCGGACAGCAGGTCAACATAGGTGGCCTCGATGTCCTTCAGGTAGGTGACGGCCTCGTCGGGAGTCATGTCACCGGGAACGGTCTGCATGGTCTCGGACAGCTCAGCGGCATAATCGGGATTTGCGCAGACAGCGGCAATAGCCTCGTTCATCTTGTCAACGATAGCCTGGTCGGTATCCTTGGGGAAGAATATCCAGTAGGGCTTGTCGAAGACCATGTCAACGCCCTGCTCCTTGAAGGTAGGCACGTCGGGCCAGTTCTCGCTGCGCTCTTCAGCCATAACGCCCAGAGCAACGAAGTCGCCGTTGGTCAGATAGTCCTTAACCAGACCCATCTGGTTATACATCAGGTCCAGCTGGCCGCTCAGCAGAGCGGTGATCTTATCGGCGGAGCCGCCGGCGTCAACAATGTTGAACTGGCTTCCCTCAACCAGCTGCATGAACATGAGCTGAGTGAGGTGAGAAACAGAACCAACCTCGGTAGCGAAGCCGATGGGCTGCTCCTTGGACTTGGCGATCAGATCGTCCAGGGTCTTGATGTCAGACTTGGAGGAAACCAGCCAAGCGGTCTGCTTGTCGTTTGCGAACACGTTGCAGAACTCATAGGACTCGTCCCACTTCTTATCGGTGGTGCCCAGAGTGTTGGCAACGAACATGCCGGGGTGATAGGAACCCACGGTGTAGCCATCGTTGGCAGCCTTGGCAATCTCATCGAAAGCAACGGCCATGCCCTTGATGTTGGAGACAACAACGGTCTGACCCAGCTCTTCCTGCAGGAACTTGCAGAAAACGCGGGTGTTCAGGTCGGTGTCGCCGCCGGCGCCGGCAGGAACGATGACGGTGATGGGCTTGGTGGGCCAATCGGTGGTGGGAGCCTCAGACTCGGGAGCGGTAGACTCGGGAGCGGTGGACTCGGGGGCGCTGGACTCAGGAGCGGTGGACTCAGGGGCCTTTTCACCGCCGCCGCAGGCGACGAGCATCAGGAACACCAGAACCAGAGACACAACAGACAGGATCTTCTTGTTCATCTACTATGAACCTCCAAAAAAAATTTATTTAACAGTCCGCCCCTAAGGACGGACTGTTAAATTCAAAAAGTAATAGGGGCTGATTTTCAGTTAGCCCTGGAGACCCTTCAGCAGCTCGGCGTACTGGGTGTTCATAGCATCCAGATACTCCATGGACTCCTCGGGAGTCATGTCGCCGGGGAAAGTCTGCATGGTCTCGGCCAGCTCCTTGCCGTACTCTTCGTTGGCGAATACAGCCTGGAAAGCCTCGGCGCACTTGTCGACGATAGCCTGGTCGGTATCGGCGGGGAACATGAACCAGAAGGGCTTGTCAAAGACCATATCGAAGCCCTGCTCCTTGAAGGTGGGGATGTCGGGGTTCAGCTCGCTGCGCTCCTCGGCCATGATGCCCAGGCAGCGGAAGTCGCCGTTCTTCAGGTAGTCCTTAACGAGACCGACCTGGTTGAACATAAGGTCGAGCTGGCCGCTCATGAGAGCGGTGATCTTATCGGCGGCGCCGCCGGCGTCGACGATGTTGAACTGAGCGCCCTCGGCCAGATTCATCATAGCCAGGCAGCAGAGGTGAGACATGGAGCCAACCTCGGTAGCGTAGCCGATGGGAGCCTGCTTGGCGGCCTCAGCCAGGTCGTTCAGATCCTGATAGGGGGAATCGTTGGAGACGAACCATGCACTCTGCTTATCCATGCAGTAGATGCCGACAGTCTCAAAATCGGTGTAGGCATGCTCGGTGGTACCCAGGAGGGTGGCGCAGAACAGGCCGGGGTGATGTACGTAAGCGGTGTAGCCGTCATTGGCGGACTTGGCAAACTCGTCCAGAGCAACGGCAACGCCCTTGATGTTGGTAACAACGATGGTCTGACCCAGCTCTTCCTGCAGATACTTGGCAAAGATGCGGAAGTTCAGGTCGGTATCGCCGCCGGCGCCGGCGGGAACGATAACGGTGATGGGCTTGGTGGGCCAATCGGTGGTGGGAGCCTCAGGAGCGGTGGACTCGGGAGCGGTGCTCTCGGGAGCAGTAGACTCGGGGGCGGTGGATTCGGGCGCCTCGTTGCCGCCGCCGCAGGCGACGAGCATCATGAACACCAAGACCAGAGACACAACAGACAGGATTTTCTTGTTCATCTTGGGACCTCCAATAAAATATTTAACAACCGGTGTTTCGCCTCACCGGCTATTATACATTCATCAGCGCACAGCAGCAGGCTTCGCCCGCTGCCCCTTGATTTCATCCGTAATTGCGAAAAAATTATATCACGCTATCTGAGGCCTTGTCCATTTACGCTTCTGATAAATATTCATAACGAAAATTGTGCACTTTTTTATGACTTCTTTATGTCTTAGGCAGTAAATTTCACAATTCGACCCTGTTTCTTAATATATTTAATTCATTTTATCAATATTTCAGCCGCTCAAAAGACAGTTTTACCAATTTTCTCCTCGCTCCCGGTCTGTTCAATTCGCCGATGTTTGATAAATATTTATCATTTTCTTCCATTTCTCCTTTCATTCATATATCTTAATATATTAAAAATTAGCGCGAATACTCTTTACAAGTTCAGGATTGTATGATAGAATTCTATAGCTTTTGCCCCTGCGCCTGGTTTCGCGGAGTATGCGGAACAGCTTTCCGCGCCTTTCAGCCCGTTTCCCGGCGCCGTGGGTATAGAATAAAAGAAAGGAAGTTTCAAAATGATTACCAAAGAGCAGAAAACTACCGTAATTGAAGCCAACAAGACCCACGAGGGCGACACCGGTTCCCCCGAGGTCCAGATCGCCATCCTCACCGAGCGCATCAACCAGCTCACCGAGCACCTGAAGATGCACAAGAAGGACAACCACTCCAGAATGGGTCTGTTCAAAATGATTGGTAAGCGCCGCCGCCTGCTTGACTACCTGGCCAAGAAGGACATTGAGCGCTACAGAGCTATCATCGCAAAGCTCGGCATCAGAAAGTAAGTCAATGGGTCGGATGGCAGAGCTGAAACTCTGCCATCCGATTTCGTGCATTTATCCCCACCCCGTAAGCCATACTATTTAAAATATCCGACGGAGCTGCGGCTTTAGCAGTTGAATATGTCCCCGGAGCACCGGGACTGTATTCAAATGCTAAAGGAAGCTCCGCCCGAACAAGAACCGAAAGGAGCAAACACATGATAATCACAAAGAAAGAATTCCCCAACTACAAGCTTTACAGCATGGATTTCTGCGGCCGCAGCCTCTCTCTCGAGGTGGGCAAGGTAGCGGAGCTGGCCAACGCCGCCGTTGTGGTCCGCTACGGTGAGACCACCGTTCTGGTCACCGCCACCGCCTCCGCCCGTCCCAAGGACGGAATTGATTACTTCCCTCTCTCCGTGGATTTTGAGGAGAAGCTCTACGCCGTGGGCCGCATCCCCGGCTCCTTCATGCGCCGCGAGGGCCGTCCCAGCCTGCCCGCCGTTCTGGCCAGCCGTCTTATTGACCGCCCCATGCGTCCCCTCTTCCCCTCCGACCTGAGAAACGACGTCGCCGTGTGCTGCACCGTGCTCAGCGTTGACCGCGACTGCTCTCCCGAGATAGCCGCCATGATAGGCGCCTCCGCCGCCGTCTCCATCTCCGACATTCCCTGGGCAGGCCCCATCGGCGGTGTTGTCCTGGGCTGGGACGGCGAGAAGTATCTCTTCAACCCCACCAAGGCCGAGCGTGAGAACAACCAGATGACCGTCACCGTGGCCGCTACCATGGATAAGATCGTCATGATCGAGGCCGAGGCTCAGGAGATCCCCGAGGACATCATGTACAACGGCATCGTGAAGGCTCACGAGGTCATCCGCCCCGTCATTGAGCTCATCAACAAGATGGTGGCCGAGATTGGCAAGCCCAAGTTCGAGTACGAGCACGCCGCCTTCGACCAGGAGCTGTTTGACGCCATCATCGAAAAGACCATGGACGAGGCCAAGGCCGCCATGGATACCGACGACAAGAATGTCCGCGAGGAGCGCTGGAACGCCCTTATCGACCACTGGCACGAGCTGTTCCTGGACGAGCACCCCGATATGGACAAGTATCTGGAGGAGATCACCTACAAGCTCCAGAAGAAGATAGTCAAGGCATGGCTGCTGGAGGGCAAGCGTGTTGACGGCCGCGCCATGAACCAGATCCGTCCCCTTGGCGCCGAGGTCGGCGTTCTGCCCGTGGTACACGGCTCCGGCCTGTTCACCCGCGGCCAGACCCAGGTCCTCTCCGTGGCCACCCTGAACACCCTGTCCGCCGCCCAGAAGCTGGATACCATCTGGGAAGAGGACACCAAGCGCTTCATGCACCACTACAACTTCCCCTCCTACTCCGTGGGCGAGGCAAGAGGCTCCCGCAGCACCGGCCGCCGGGAGTACGGCCACGGCGCTCTGGCCGAGAAGGCCCTGGAAGCCATCATCCCCTCCGTTGAGGATTTCCCCTACACCATCCGCGTTGTCTCCGAGGTCCTGTCCTCCAACGGCAGCACCAGCCAGGGCTCCATCTGCGCCAGCTGCCTGGCTCTGATGGACGCCGGCGTGCCCATCAAGGCTCCCGTGGCCGGCATCAGCTGCGGCCTCATTCAGGACGGCGACGACTGGACCACTTTCATCGACATTCAGGGCGTTGAGGACTTCCACGGCGAGATGGACTTCAAGGTCGCCGGCAGCAAGAAGGGCATCACCGCCATCCAGATGGACCTGAAGAACGACGGTCTGAAGCACGAGATAGTCAAGAACGCCTTCGAGATCACCCGTGAGGCCCGTCTGCAGATCCTGGACGAGATCATGCTGCCCGTGATCCCCGAGCCCCGCCGCGAGCTGGCCGCCGGCGCTCCCAAGATGATCCAGATGAAGATTAACCCCGACAAGATCCGCGAGGTCATAGGCTCCGGCGGAAAGGTCATCCAGAAGATCACCGCCGACACCGGCTGCAAGATAGACATTGACGATGACGGCACCATCTACATCGCCTCCGAGGATATCGACGCCTGCCGCCAGGCCCGCCAGACCATCGAGAACATCGTGTTCGAGCCCGAGGTCGGCGCCCTGTACTACGGCAAGGTCGTCCGCGTCATCCCCATCGGCGCCTTTGTTGAGCTGGCCCCCGGCAAGGACGGCATGGTCCACATCAAGGACCTGGAGTTCAAGCGCACCGAGAAGGTGGAGGACGTGCTGAACGTGGGCGACATGACCTGGGTCAAGGTCACCGAGATCGACGACCGCGGCCGTGTGAACCTCTCCCGCAAGGACGCTCTCCGCGAGCGTGGCGAGGCCTGAGCGTCCTCACGGATTTCGTATCATTCGTTTCCGCGTATACGCGAAAACTCATTCACTCCATCGCTCGTCCTTTTCCCAGCCGAACCCGCTTACGCTGGGCTTCGCCTGGGTTCCCGCAAGAGATTCAGGGTATCACACCCGAAAAGTCCGGTCGTGATGTCCATACTGTTTTAAAACCAATAAAAGTCGGCTCCGATACGGAGCCGACTTTTTTAAGGAGAAGCAATGCACGAGATAATAACTCTTAAAAACGGCCTGCGCATAGTCCATGAGCCTATGGCGGAGGTGCGCTCTGCGGCTGTGGGCGTCTGGATAGGCGTCGGCTCCCGTTTTGAACAGAAAAACGAGGGCGGCTACGCCCATTTCATAGAGCACCTGCTCTTCAAGGGCACCTCCTCCCACACCGCCGCCCAGCTTGCAGACGTAATGGACGGCATAGGCGGCCAGATAAACGCCTACACCACCCGGGAGAGCACCTGCTTTTACGCCCGGGTGCTGGACACCCATCTGGACACGGCCATAGACCTGCTGGGCGAGATGTTTTTCGACTCTCTCTTCGCGGAAGAGGACGTGAAAAGCGAGCGCGGCGTCATATTTGAGGAGATAGACATGTATGACGACGCGCCCGAGGACATGGTTTCCGAGCGGCTGATGCTGCGCAGCTTCCCCGGCGCTCTGGGCAGGCCCATACTGGGTACCCGCCGCAGTCTGGAGGGAGCCACCGGAGAGGCGCTCCGGGATTTCATGAGCCGCCACTACACCCCCGACCGGGTAGTGGTATCCCTCTGCGGCAGCTATACCGCAGACCATCTCCGGCGTATAGCCGGACTGTTCGGCGCTTTGGAGGCCGGAAACTCTCCCAATCCGCGCAGGGCCGCCTACCGTCCATGCTTCACCCTCAGGCGCAAGGCCACGGAGCAGAACCACCTGTGTCTGGGCTTCCCCGGCCTTGCCGGAGATGATGAGCGCCGCTTTGCCCTGCACACCATGAGCAGCATACTGGGCGGCGGAATGTCCTCCCGCCTGTTCCAGTCCGTCCGGGAGAAGCACGGACTGTGCTACAGCATTTATTCCTTCACCGCCAGCCACGCGGACACGGGACTCACGGGCATCTGCACCGCCCTGAACCGTGGCAGCGAGCAGAAGGCGCTCTCACTTATCTTCGATGAGATACGCCGTTTCTGCGACTGCGGCGTCACCCGGGACGAGCTGAGCCGCGCCGTTGAGCAGGCCAAGAGCAGCATGATAATGGCGCTGGAGAGCAGCTCCACCCGCATGAACCGCCTTGGCTCCGCCTTCACCGCTTTGGGAAGCTGCCTCACCCCCGACGAGGTGATAGACCGCTACGACGCCGTCACTCCCGAACAGATCCTCGCCCTGGCCCGGGAGCTGTTCACCCCGGAGGGGCTGTCCTTCTCCGCCGTGGGCAGATTGGCAGACGCAGATACCTATAAGGCAGCCCTGACGCTGTAAAATTCAAGCCCCCGTTTCTATATAGAAACGGGGGCTGTTGTTTAGTGAAGAAGTAAGAGTGAATAGTGAAGAATTGTGGTGCCGCTGCGCGGCGATTGGATTTTTTGCTACGCACCAACAACAGAATCCGCTCCCCTAGCAGGGGGCTGATGTGTGAGACGCGGAGAAAGGCTTTATACTATCCGCTTTATCTGCTTGTCCAGCTCCTTTTTGCTCAGGGCGAAGGACACAGGGCGGCCGTGGGGGCAGTATTTGACCTTGCCGGACATGACCTGCTTTGCCAGCGTGAGCAGCTCGCCGGGCTCGCTGCGCCGTCCCGCCTTGATTGCGGCCTTGCAGGCCATGGTGTGCAGAGTTGCGTCGTTTCCTCCGGCGGATATATCTGCCGCCAGCTCCTCCAGCGTGCTCACCGCCTCGGCGGCGTCTATGCTGTCGGGTATGGCGCGGATTATCAGCTCGGTTTCTCCAAAGGAGTCCACCTCAAAGCCCAGTTCGGCAAAGCGTTCGCCGTGTTCCTCAAGGGCGGCGCGGACTTCCACTCCTGCCCGGAACACTATTGGCTCCAGCAGCGTCTGGCTCATGGCGCTCAGCCCGGCGGCCTTGAGCCTGTCGAAGAGTATGCGCTCGTGGGCGGCGTGCTTGTCTATGAATATGAGCTCCCCGTCCCGCTCCACCAGAATATAGGTGTTCAGGGCTTCGCCTATGAGCCGCCAGGGACTGTCCTCCGGCCGAGGCTCCGGCTGGGGCGCGGGAGCCGGTACAGGCTCAGGAACAGGCAGCGGAATTTCCGCCTGACGGGGGGCGGGCGCCTCTTTCTCACGGGGGAGAATGTCGCTGAGGCGCACGGAGGACTTCGGCGGCTCGTTCTCCCGGACTTCCGGGGCGGGGCGCCGTGGCGCCGGGGAGTATTGGGCGGCCGGGGCTATACCGCCGCCCATAAAGCGCCGGCCGTATTCCTCGGCGGATATCACCCGGTAGCTCTTCTCCCGCACCGGCTCCGACGCGGGCTCTGCCATAGGGGGCGCGGGAGCCCTTGGAGCCTCGGTCACACGGCGGGTGGAGGTGCTCAGCTCCACGCTTTTTGCCGTCTCCTCGGCGTTCAGAGCGGAGAGTACGGAGTAATACACGGCGTCATAGACCTTTTTATCGTCTGAGAATTTCACCTCGGCCTTAGTGGGGTGGACGTTTACGTCCACCGCGGCGCAGCTGAGATTTACGTGCAGGGTACAGGCGGGATATTTACCTACCATCAGGCTGTTTTTATAGGCGTTTTCCAGGGCGGTCTGCATGGTGAGGGAGCGGATGCAGCGTCCGTTCACAAAGAAAAACTGACCGCTGCGGTTTCCCCGTCCGTTCCGGGGAGAGGACACAAAGCCGGTGACGGAGATGCCCTCCTGTTCGCCGGCGCAGGCGAGCATACCGGCGCTGACCTCCCGGCCCAGCACGGCGTAGCTGGCTGACAGCAGCTTACCGTCGCCGGGGGTGAAAAATTCCTCCCTGCCGTCCTTCAGGCAGCGTATGGACACCTCCGGATGGGCCAGGGCGCAGCGCACGGCCACGGCCACGCACTGGGATAGCTCAGCTCTGTCGCTCTTCATGAATTTCAGCCGGGCCGGGGTGTTGTAGAAAAGGTCCCGCACGGTCATCACCGTGCCCCTGGGACAGCCCACCGGACGCATGTACTGTATGTCTCCGGCCTCCACCAACATTTCAACGCCCTCCGGGGCGTCCTTCTGGCGGGTCACCAGCTCTATGCGGGATACTGAGGATATGGCCGCCAGAGCCTCGCCCCGGAAGCCCAGGGTACCTATGGCCTCCAGTCCCTGTTCATCCCGGAGCTTGCTGGTGGCGTGGCGCAGGAAGCAGACCCCCGCGTCCTCCGGCAGCATGCCGCAGCCGTCGTCGGTTACCCGGATGAAGGTGAGGCCGCCCCGCTGCAGCTCCACGGTTATGTTTTTCGCCCCGGCGTCTATGGCGTTTTCCGTAAGCTCCTTCACCACCGAGGCCGGGCGCTCCACCACCTCGCCGGCGGCTATGAGGTCGGCCACATGGGGGGAGAGAATGTTTATAACAGGCATAAGAATACTCCCGAATATCTATCTATTTGCGGCTATTATATCGCAAAATTGTTGTAAATTCCACATATAAATGTTAAAATAACATCTATTGACCAAACCGACGTTGTATTAACGCCATATTATTTAAGGAGCCATCAATGAGCTACAAACGAGTTACCATAGACGCTGCCGATATAGACCGGGAGCTGGAGATATGCCGCCGCATCAGAGCCAACCATGCCGGAACGGGCAGGACGCCTCTTGCCATGGTGGACACCTACGGCTGCCAGCAGAACGAGGCCGACTCCCAGCGCCTGCGGGGCTATCTGGAGGAGATGGGCTACGCCTTCACTCAGGATGAAAGCGAGGCCGACGTCATAGTCATAAACACCTGCGCCGTACGGGAGCACGCCGTCCAGCGGGTGTTGGGCAATGTGGGCGCTCTCACCCACACCAAACGGCGCAAGCCCGAGCAGATAATCGCCCTGTGCGGCTGCGCCGTGCAGCAGGATAGCGTGGCGGAAAAGGTGAAGAACTCCTACCGCCATGTTGACCTGGTGTTCGGCACCCACGTCCTGTGGCGCTTCCCCGAGTTCATGGAGAAGATACTTACCGAACGGGGACGCATATTCTCCGTTGAGGACTCCGACGGCTCCATAGCCGAGGGCATCCCCGTCCGCCGGGACGGTGGCGTGAAGGCCTGGCTGAGCATAATGTACGGCTGCAACAACTTCTGCTCCTACTGCATAGTGCCATACGTCCGGGGCAGGGAGCGCTCCCGACAGCCGGAGGATATACTGGCCGAGGCCCGGGAGCTCATAGCCGGGGGCGTGAAGGAGATAACCCTCCTGGGGCAGAACGTGAACTCCTACGGCAGGGATCTGGACTGCGGCGTGGATTTCGCCGACCTGCTGCGGCAGGTGAACGATATTCCCGGCGACTTTGTCATACGCTTCATGACCAGCCACCCCAAGGACGCCACCGAGAAGCTGTTCAGGACCATGGCGGAGTGCGAAAAGGTGGAGCGGCACATCCACCTGCCCATGCAGGCGGGCAACGACAGGGTGCTGAAGGCAATGAACCGGGTGTACGACTCCGAGCGCTACCTCTCTCTGGTGGACAAGGCCCGGGAGCTGATGCCGGATATCGTGCTTACCACAGACATCATCGTGGGCTTCCCCGGCGAGACCGACGAGGAATTTGAGGACACTCTGCGCATGGTGGAGCGTGTGCGCTTTGACGCCATGTTTACATTTATTTATTCCCCCCGGGTGGGCACCCCCGCGGCGGAAATGCCCGACCCCGCCACAAGGGAGCAGAAGCAGGTCAGATTCGACCGCCTGCTGGAGCTGGCAAACCGCATTTCTGAGGAAAAGCACGCGGAATATGTGGGCAGGACCGTCCGGGTTCTGGTGGACGGCGAGAGCGGCGACGCCCGCTATAACCTCACCAGCCGCACCAAAGGCGGCAGGCTGGTACACCTGCACGGAGACAGGGGCCTCATCGGCTCCTTCGCGTACGCCGAGATAACCGAGGCCCGCACCTGGGCGCTGTTCGGCGAAGCGAAAACTATTGAATAATTGATACGGGATTCCTCCAAAGGCTCCCTTGTGCAAAGGGAGCTGTCAGCCGCCAAGCTGACTGAGGGATTGACAACCCCTCCGCCCCTGCGGGGCACCTCCCCTTACACAGGGGAGGCTTCGGCGTGTAGGGGCGCGCATTGCGCGCCCGCATGATCCGGCACAGGAGAACGGGGCGCAGTCTGCGCCCTGTAGGGGTCGTGATATGAAACCCATTTCTTTAAAGAAACGGGTTTCAAACTTCCCAAAGAACTTGCCTAGATCGAATACTCTTTTACGCCTCGCCGACGCGCACAACGCGCTCGTGCGGCGGTGGATGCAAGCCTTGGCCTAAATCTGGGTGTGACGCTGTCAGGTGAGCTTCACGCGAAACTCTACCACCCAATTCCATCGATTCAGGCGCGATTTGGTGGCACTAACACTTCGCCATTTGAATGAGTGAGCTTTAGCTCACGAATGGCCCATGGCGAACGGTTAGTTTCTTTGGCGGGCGACACCGTTTCTTTTAAAAGAAATGGGGTCGCACTACGCAGCCATCAGGCTGCGCCACGTTCTCTATCTGAGAATCACATGGGCGCGCAATGTGCGCCCCTACAACACACAAAAAATTACTATTACTGGAACAGGAGGCTTTTACATGGCTGAACTCACGCCCATGCGAAAGCAGTATCAGGAGATAAAGAGACAGCACGCGGACTGCCTGCTGTTTTTCCGGCTGGGTGACTTTTACGAGATGTTCGACGAGGACGCCGTGGTGGCCTCACGGGAACTGGAGCTGGCCCTCACCACCCGCGACAGGGGCAAGCCGGAGGATGAGCGCACCCCCATGTGCGGCGTGCCCTATCACTCCTGCGAGGCCTATATAGGCCGCCTTATCGCCAAGGGCTACAAGGTGGCCATCTGCGACCAGCTGGAGGACCCCAAGCAGGCCAAGGGCATAGTGGAGCGGGGCGTTATCCGCATAATTACCCCCGGTACTGTCACCGACAGCAGCATGCTGGAGGAGGGCAGAAGCAACTATCTGTCCGCCGTGTTCCTTGAGGGCGACCAGGGCGGCGCGGCTTTCTGCGATGTGACCACCGGCGAATTCTGCCTGGCCTCCTTCCGGAGCGGGGCCGTGGGCCACATAATAAACGAGCTGGGACGCTTCGCGCCCAAGGAGGCGGTCCTGAACCCCACCGCCGCGGCCGAGAGCGTGATAGCCGACTTTCTGCGCCTGAAGTTGGGCGCCATGCAGGAGAGCGGCGCGGAGCGCTTTGATTATCTCCGGGGCGCCGCGGCCATGTGCGCGCAGTTCGACGTAAAGAGCGTGGACGAGCTGGGCCTTGGTGACGAACCCGCCGCGGTCTGCGCCGCGGGCGCCCTGCTCTCATACATACACGACACCCAGAAAAACGGCATGGAGCACATCCGCGCCGTGGACGTGTTCACCGCCGGACGCTTCATGGAGCTGGACTACACCACCCGCCGCAATCTGGAGCTGACGGAAAACCTCCGTGACAGGGACAAGAAGGACACTCTCCTGTCCGTTCTGGACATGACCAAGACCCCCATGGGCGGCCGTGAGCTGCGGGCCTGGATAAGCCGCCCTCTCATATCCCCCATGGCGATCCGGGCGCGGCTTGCCGCCGTGGCGGAGCTGCACTCCGACAATGTGCTGAGGGGCGAGCTGCGGGAGAAATTGAAAAGAATAGGCGATATGCAGCGTATAATGGGACGCATCATCTACGGCACGGCAAACGCCCGGGACCTTCGCTCCCTGGGGCAGTTCACCTGCGTGCTGCCGGACATAGTCCTGCTGCTGAAGGACGCGAAAGCGCCCATGCTGAGACATATTCACGATATGGAGACTCTGGGCAGGCTCACCGAGACCATACAGAACACCATAGACGATGAGCCGCCATTTTCCGTCCGTGAGGGCGGCATGATACGCCCGGGCTTTGACGAGCAGCTTGACTATCTCCGCTCCGTGCGGGATAACGGCGCGAAAATGATATCCGAGCTGGAGCAGAAGGAACGGGATCGTACCGGGATAAAAAAGCTGAAAATAGGCTATAACCGGGTGTTCGGCTACTATATAGACGTGCCCCGCAGCGCCTCCCAGGACAGTTTGCCTGAGGAGTACATACGCAAGCAGACTCTGGTGTCCAACGAGCGCTACTTCACCCAGGAGCTCAAGGAGCTGGAAAACACCCTCCTCACCGCCAAGGACAGGATAGACGACCTTGAATACCGCTTCTTCGTGCAGGTGCGGGACGAGGCCGCCAGCCAGGTGGACAGGGTACAGGCCACCGCCGCCTGTGTGGCGGAGCTGGACGTGCTCTGCTCCTTTGCCGAGGCCGCCGTGCGCAACCAGTACTGCGAGCCGGAGGTGGACATGGGCCGGGCCCTGCACATAGTGGACGGCCGCCATCCCGTGGTGGAGTGCGCCCAGAAAAGCTGCCGCTTCGTGCCCAACGACGTGCATCTGGGGGAAAAGGACGACAGGGTAGCCATTATCACCGGCCCCAACATGGCCGGTAAGAGCACCTATATGCGCCAGACGGCCCTCATAGTGCTCATGGCCCAGATGGGCTCCTTTGTGCCCGCAAAAAGCGCCTCCATAGGCGTGGTTGACAGGGTGTTCACCCGCATAGGCGCCAGCGACGACCTGGCCAGCGGACAGAGCACCTTTATGGTGGAAATGAACGAGATGGCCGCCATACTGAAAAACGCCACCAATCAGAGCCTGCTGATACTGGACGAGATAGGCCGGGGCACCAGCACCTATGACGGCATGGCCATTGCCCGCGCCGTGCTGGAATACTGCGCCGACAGGAAAAAGCTGGGCGCCAAGACCATGTTCGCAACCCATTACCACGAGCTCAGCTCCCTTGAGGGCGCGCTGGAGGGCGTGCGCAACTACAATATCTCCGCGAAAAAGCAGAACGGCGAGCTTATCTTCCTGCGGAAGATAGTCCCCGGCGCCGCCGACGACAGCTACGGCATAGAGGTTGCGAAGCTGGCGGGCATACCCGAGGGCATAATCCGCAGCGCCAAGCGCTATCTGCGCCAGCTGGAGGCAGCCTCCCCCGCGGAGGCTCTGCCCATGGCTGAGCTGCCCGACGAGGAGGAGCAGATAAGCTTCACCCGGGTCAGCTCCGACAATCTGGCCGAAAAGCTCAAAAATCTCCAGCTGGACGCCATGACGCCGCTGGAGGCCATGAATACGCTGTATCAGCTGAAAAAGGAGGCGGAAACTTCGTCTTGAGGCAGAAATTTCACTTTACGATGACCAGAGGCGCCCACACCGCCCTGCTGGTGTTCCTGCTGATGTATACCGTCGGCCTGCCCCTTTTAATCGACTGGCACGCGGCTGAGTACCCCGGTGTGTTCACCTCCCTGCAATATAATATGGCCTATGTGGGGCTGTCCTTTACAGCGGCGCTGGCGCTGGGCTTCCGGTATCTGCGCACCGAGTTCGATACTCTGCTGGACAATAAGCTCCTGAATCTGTTCACGCTGATACAGGGCTATTTCCTCAATACCGTGCTGAGCTATTTTCTCCTGCTGGCCGTGGTGATGGTCATGGGGGAAAATCTCAACTGGGTGAACCCCAACAACGAGAACATAGTGGGTATGTCCGAGGGCGACGTGCGCAAGGTGCTGGGCATGACTGTGTTTTTGGCGCCCGTAGCCGAGGAGGTGCTCTTCCGCGGCGCCGTATTCGGCTGGCTGCGGGAAAAGGACAGGGCCGCGGCCTATATAGTCAGCATGACGCTGTTTGCCGTGCTCCATGTGTGGCAGTACGCTCTGGCCGCCCAGGATATGAGCGTGCTGCTCTACGCCCTGGATTATCTCCCCGCCGGCTTCGTCCTCGCCTGGTGCTATGACCGCACAGGCAGCGTATGGACCAGCATACTTATGCACATGGGGATAAATCTGAACGCCCTGTCGCTGCTGTATTACTGATGGAATAGCAAAAAAGTGTCTGCCGTGAGGCAGACACTTTTTTTAGTGAAGAAGTAAGAGTGAAGAATTGCGGTGTCGCTCCGCGACGATTGAAATTATTTTCTCCGCACTACCGATAGAGTCCGCTCCCCTAACAGGAGTAGGGGCGCAGTCTGCGGACTGCGTAGTGCGGCAGTAATCGCGCCTGAGTCGGTGGAATTGGGCAATAGCGTTCAGCGTGAAGCTCACCCGGCAGCGTCGCAGGCTAACATCCACCGCCGCACGAGCGCGTTGTGCGCGTCGGCGAGGCCCAAAAGAGTATTCGATCTAGGCAAGTTCTTTGGGAAGTCTGAAACCCGTTTCTTCAAAGAAATGGGTTTCAGAACACGACCCCACAGTACCAGCCGATTTCACCGCCGCACCCGGGCGCGCAGTGCGCGCCCCTACACGCGATGAATTAGTTTTCTGCAAATTCAGAGGCTAAACCCTTCAGTCGCTGGCGCGACAGCGCCCCTGTTAGGGGAGCGACGTATACTGTGGGTGCTGTCTTACCCGTCAAGCTCCATGCTGAAGCGCAGGGTGAAGCTCTGGCTGTCCCCCTCGTTGGGCACGGGGTAGCCGCCGGAGAGAGTGTAGCCGGAGTGCTTTACCTCCTGATGGATAAGGACGCCGTTGGCTGCATAGTCCCAGTTTTCATAGGGGTGCCCGTCCAGATACAGCAGGGCGTCCGCGGTCTCGTCGCCGAAGGCGAAAAAGCCCTTCTGGGCCCGGACAAAGGCCAGTACCGCCAGAGACTGCTCGGTGCCCAGGCTGGGCGGCCAGAGCTTTTCGCCCTCGCTATGCATCTCAAAGCTCAGACCTGTCATAAGGCCCTTTTCCACGGTGTATTCAAAATCCGGGTAACCCCAGTCATGGGTGTATGAGCCGCCTATATTGAACGACACGATGCTGCCGCCGTAGTCTATCCAATCCCCCTCGGGGGTAAGGCGCATATCGGGGATTATCTGGTGGTACTCCGCCAGACGGTTGAAGTTGTCGGCGAACTCGGCCACGGTGATGTGGCCCCGGTGGCGGGGGACGGTCACAAATTGAAAGCTGAAAAAGAGCGTGCCCAGCGCCAGCAGGCACAAAAGTGCCGCCATAAGCGTGCGGCGTCGGTTCGGGCGCAGCACCAGGATGCTGTTCTCCTCCCAGCCGAGACCTCTGTCGTTGGCGCAGGCGTCGAAGCTCTTGTACAGCCGCCAGAGGCGGATGAGAGGCACATTCAGACCCAGACCTCTGCCCAGCGCACCAGCCGTTCGGTCAAAGCCCGCAGCGTAGCTTAACCGTCCTCCGTCCGGGTCGGTGACGGAGAGGCCCATAAGGGCCTTGCCGGGGGTGGTGCCGAAGAAATGCAGCAGGGCCGGCTCAAGGGCCAGAGTGAGCAGCAGGGCGGCGAACCAGTCTATGAGCTGGGCGCCGTTTTCCCGGGCGCTCAGGTTCATGCCCAGCACAAGGGTGAGGAAGCTGCCCCACAGGCACATAAGTATAAAGTGGTCAATGATGCGGGCGAAGAAGCGGCGGAATGGGGCGCGCACGGTCTCTATGGCGTCGCCCTCCGGCACAGAGCCGGATTCCAGGGCGGACAGGTATACGGCGGCGTCCAGGGTGTCCCAGCCTGCGCCGCTCTGCAGCAGGCTGCGGCAGACCCGGGCTTTCAGCTCCAGCTCCGCCTGTTCCGCGGATATGGCCCCGGCACGGTCCCGCAGGAGGGAGGGAAGCTCCGCCTCGCCGGACTGGAGGGCGCGCAGCTCGTCCAGGGATACCCCCAGCGTCCGGAGCAGGCGGATGCGCAGCAGGGTGTCCAGCTCCGCGTCTGTGTAGTCCCGGTATCCGTTTTCCAGCCGCCGGGGACTGAGCAGGCCCTGGGCCTCGTAAAACCTTATATTCGCCCGGGTCATCCCCGAGCGTTTTTCCATTTCGCTTATGGTCATTTGCGCGCCTCCCATGACTTTCTGAGCCCATGGTACACTATAAAGCGGCTTTACAGTCAAGTGCTTTTTCCCATTTTATCGATAAAAATCGGATTTTGCAAGGCGGAATGAAGAAATGCGGCGCAAGATGCCCCGTTATCTGAAGCGGGAGAACGAGGCTCAGCCTGCGGGCTGCAGCCCAATTTCTTTTAAAGGAAACCGCATAAAATATACTTAGTACCAACAAAACAGCCGCCCAGCCCTTTCATCTATTGCATAGATGAACACATTCCAAATTCAGCGCCAATCTTTTGTATAAGCCCACGAAGCGCGCTTCATGGAGTATACTTCATATTTTTCGTAGAATCTTGGCAAATCCTGTCGAAAGAGTGATTTGCCATTAAAAAACAATTCTATACGGAACTCAAAGTATACCTGCGGGGTGAGCTTCTGAAAAGCCGGAACAGGCTGAATATAACCCAGGAGGAAATGGCGTACCGTCTCCTGATGAGCTCCAGAGCCTATGCCTCGCTGGAGAGCGGAAAATCCTGCTGCAGCCTTATTACCGTATTGCTCTATCTAAGCCGCTGCTGTCCCGATAAGCAAGCCTTTATAGAGGGTCTCCTGGACATTTTTTCCGACTCTGAAATAGGTATGCGCTAGTTTTTAATCCGGCTTTCAGTCTATCATTCCACGTTAATTGACGGTACAGTTTATCTATTTGCCCTGATAATCAAAACAAGCCCTCTTCTCCGATTTTTGCCTCTTGCACTCCGAAATTTTTATGATATAATAGGGCTTACGGGAGTGGCGATTTCTCGCCCGCTCCCCGCTTTGACTTACTTGTCGGTTTTGGCCTTGCTTGCTTTTGGCTTCACGAGGGTGATTGTAACTTTGACTCGTTCCACCGCGTCGTTACTTTCAACCGCCTTTGCCAATTCTTGCAAGGCTTTTTCAATATACGCGCCTGCAGACGTCTTTGCCGATATAGCGGGTGCCCGCCTTTAAACCGTCGAAAAGCGGAGCGCCGCAGCAATTTTTCACCATTGATTAAAAAGCCTCCCCTTTCGGGGAGGCTCTGCATGGCTATTTTCTCACCATCATGACGCCCAGGGTGTTGGGGCCGCAATGACTGGATATGGTGCAGCCGGCTCTTGCCCACAGCACTTCGTCGAACAATCCGCTTTGACGCACCTGCTCTATGGCGGCGGAACGTATGCTCTCGTCTATTCCGCTGTCCACCACTATGGCGCGGCGGCGGTCGAACTCCGCCCCCTCCAGGCGCTCGGCAATATATCGGGTAATGCACTTATCCAGGGCGCCGCGGTACTTTTTCCCCACGCCCATGGCGCCGCTGTGCAGCTCTATGCAGGGGCGCAGCTTCAGCAGATTGGCGCCCAGAGCCGCCACGGCGGAGCACCGTCCGCCCTTGTAGAGAAACTCCAGAGTCTCAATCACAAAGCTGCCGTCCACGCGCTTTTTCATATCCTCTATTTCGGCCAGTATCTCCTGCACATTACTGCCCCCTTCCGCCAGCTCGGCGGCGCGGAGCACCAGCAGGCCTATGCCGCTGGACAGGCTCTCGGAGTCCACGGGATACACCTCGCCCAGGCTCTGCTTGGCCAGACAGGCGTTCTGATAGCAGGCGGACATGGAGCTGGATATGGTGAAGTGAATTACAGCGTCGTATTCCCTGAGCCATTGGTCAAAAACATCCATGTAGTCACCGTAGCTCACCGCGGCTGTGGAACAGAGCCGGCCCGTCTCCCTAACATGGGCGTACAGCTCGTCCGGGGTAAACTCCACCCCGTCCTTCAGGCTCTCGCCGTCGCGCACAACATAGAGCGGCGTGACGCCTATATTATAGCGGTCTATTACATCCTGCGGCAGGTCGCAGGTGCTGTCAGCGGATATTTTAATCTTCATCTTGAATTTCCTTTTCTTAAAAATTACACACGGATATTTTATCATAATAAGCACAAATGTCAAAGCCATTTGCGTTAAGTTTTGACAGAAACAAGGAGCGTGAGCCATGTCCGGCAAAATAGCAGTAATAACAGGCCCCACAGCTACCGGCAAAACAGCTCTGGGCGTCATTCTCGCCCAATGTCTGGACGGCGAGGTGGTTTCGGCCGACTCCATGCAGCTCTACCGGCGCATGGATATAGGCACGGCCAAGCCCACTTTGGAGGAGATGCAGGGCGTACCCCACCACATGATAGACATAGCCGAGCCGCAGGAAAATTATTCCGTTGGCCGCTATGTCTCCGAGGCCTCGGCCTGCGTGGACGATATTCTCGCCCGGGGAAAGCTGCCCATAGTTGTGGGCGGCACGGGACTGTATATAGATTCCCTCATCTCCGGCCTGGACTTCGCCGCCGCGCCGGGGGACGGTGAGCTGCGTGAGCGCCTGTCCGCGGAATATGACGAGCTGGGCGGAGAAATGTTCCGGGAAAAGCTGGCAAAATTTGACCCCGAACGTGCCCAAAAGCTCCACCCCGGAGACAAAAAGCGCCTGGTGCGGGCCATGGAGGTATACACCCTCACAGGCAGGACCATAACCGAGCACGATGAGGAGAGCCGGACGCGCCCGCCCAGATACGAGGCCGCGAAAATAGCCCTGAACTTCCGGGACAGGCAGGACCTGTACGGGCGCATAGACCGGCGGGTGGATGTGATGATGGAGCTGGGTCTGGAGAGAGAGGTGCGCGCCCTGCTGGAAAGCGGCGTGCCCGGGGACGGCACCGCCATGCAGGCCATAGGCTACAAGGAGCTGGTACGCGCCATCAGCGGAGAAATCTCCACAGCCGAGGCCGTGGCCCTCATAAAGCAGGAATCCCGGCGTTACGCCAAGCGCCAGCTCACCTGGCTGCGGCGGGACAGCGGCATTTTCTGGATAGAGTGGGAAAATCATGCCGATTTTGATTTGGCTCGCCGCCTTTCGACAGCGTTTTTAGCCCGCTGCGGTATAAAATAGCATAAACACGGACGCGCGGTAATTTCTGCCAATCGCGCTTTTGTGTAATATAACTATTTTATGCAGCGGCTAATTGTGATAGGATGCATTTGTAGCCGCTGCCGAAAGGAAGTCAGCTATATATGCAGAAACAGCAGAACTTACAGGATCTCGTCCTCAACACGGCGAGAAAAGAGAAAATGACCGTCACGGTTTTCCTGATGAACGGCTTCCAGTTCAAGGGTACTGTGCGGGGCTTTGACAATTTTGTAGTCATCATAGAGACCGACGGGCGTCAGCAGATGATATACAAGCACGCCATAAGTACTGTGGTACCGCCCCGCATACTTACTCTGGGCGACGGCGAATGATGTGAAAAGCGCTTTCCTGCGTCTGGCGGGAGTGCTCAGTCTGGGCGCGGTATGCTGCTATCTGGCTCTTGCCGCCCTGCCCCTTCTGAGCCCGCGGCCGGAGACCGCCCTGCTGTATACGGAAACGGTGCGCCCCGGCGCGCCGGTATACGGCGTGTTTCTGCGCCGGGAGCTGGTGCTGAGCGCCTGGGATAAGCCCGTCCTTTTCCCTGAGGGGCAGCGCGCCTTCGCCGGTCAGGAGCTGGGCCAGGGACTCATAAGTCCCGCCGCCGGTATTTTCACGGCTTATCTGGACGGCTATGAGCACATATCCGCCCCCGGGCAGCTCACAGTACAGGGCGTACGCGCGCTGTGCGCCGACAGGCGTCCCGCCGTTTCATCCCCCGGCAAGCTCATAACCTCCGGAGAGTACAGCTTCTGGGCGCTCATAAAAACCAACGACCTCCGGGGGCTATCCCCCGGAGACAGGTGCGTACTCGAGACAAGCTATTGGGGCGGCGTGGAGCTGACCCTGGAGGAAATAGGAGAGAGCTGGCAGGACTTCAGTCCCCTGCGTTTCTCCGGTGACAGCGGCATGGACACCGTGCTCTACCTGCGCCGTGTGAGCGGCAGCCTCGTGTTCGGAGAATACACAGGCCTGCACATACCCGACCGCGGGGTATATTCCGACGGTTCGGACCTTTACGCCCTGGCTCTGAGTCTGGGCGAAGTCGAGCGCGTCCCTCTGGAGCTAATATATCAGGGAGACGGCTATAAACTGGTAACATCCGAGCTGCTCTGGCCGGGCAGCGAAGTAATATTGGATACAGACGGAGGCACAGAAAAATGACTATCGCGGAGAATATAGAGAGAATTCGCGCAGAGATCGCCATTGCGGCGGAAGAAAGCGGCAGACAGCCCGGGGATATAACTCTGGTGGCAGCCAGCAAGATGAACGATGCCGGCAGAGTGCGTCAGGCCGTTCTGGGCGGCGTTGACGCCTGCGGCGAGAACCGTGTGCAGGAGCTCACGGAGAAGCTGGAGCAGCACGCCTACGACGGCGCTCCGGTGCACTTCATCGGTCACCTGCAGAAAAACAAGGTGAAAAATGTGGTGGGCAGGGTCCAGCTCATACAGTCGGCGGACTCGGAGGAGCTTATCCGTCTCATAGACCGCCGGGCCTCCGTCCTTGGCATAATTCAGGATATTCTGCTTGAGGTGAACATAGGCGGCGAGGAGAGCAAAACCGGCCTTTCACTCGCCGAGCTGCTTCCCGCTCTGGACTGCGCAGCCGAATGTGAGGCCATTCGAGTACGCGGGCTTATGACTATCCCCCCCGTCTGCACGGAAAGTGCTAAAAATCGGGCATATTTTGCACAAATGCGCAAACTCTTTGTTGACATTGGGGCAAAAAAATATGATAATAACATTAATATGGAGATTTTGTCTATGGGTATGAGCGCCGACTACTGCGACGCCATACGCGAGGGAGCTACCATGGTCCGGGTCGGCTCGGCCATTTTCGGTGAGCGCGATTACACGAAATAAACGGGAGGTAATTACAGATGGGCATTCTCGACAGTTTTAAAAATCTGGCGCGTCCCTACGATGAGAACGATATGTTCCTGGACGATGATGAAATACAGGAGGACGCGTTTCCCGAGCCCGAGCAGACTACGGCCCAGGCTCCCGTGAATTCTACCATGGGCACCCAGCAGGCGGCGCCCCAGAACTACGCCCCCGCTTCCGGCGCAGGCAGCGCCTTTGCGTCTCAGCGGGACAACCGTGTGGTGAACATCAACACCACCGCCTCTCTGCAGGTGGTAATAGTCAAGCCCGAGAAGTTTGAGACCGCCGCAGAGATAGCAGACCACCTGCGCGAGAAGCGCACCGTGGTGATGAATCTGGAAAAGACCGGCAAGGACGTTGCCCGCCGTCTTATAGATTTCCTCAGCGGCGTAGCCTACGCCCAGGACGGCAAGATTAAGCGCGTGGCCGTGAACACCTATATCATCACCCCCTACAATGTGGGCCTGGCCGGCGACATTGTGGATGAACTTGAAAATAACGGACTCTATCTTTGAGTCTCTGTCAAATAAAGGAAGGGTTATAGAGATATGATGACACCCCAGGATATCAGAGAGAAAACCTTTGAAAAGGCCGTTTTCGGCGGTTACGACATGGCCGCTGTGGACGAGTGCCTTGAAGAAATCTGCGAGGACTACAGCGCTCTCCAGAAGGAAAACGCCACCCTGAAGGCCAAACTGAAGGTTCTTGCCTCTAAGATTGAGGAGTACCGCGAGAGCGAGGACGCCATGCGTATGACCCTGCTCTCAGCACAGAAAATGAGCGTTCAGATTGAGGCCGAGGCCAAGACCAAGAGTGAGCGCATGGTTGCCGAGGCCGAGGCCAAAAGCGCCAAGCTCAGCCGCGACGCTCAGCTGGAGGTGGCCAACGAGGAGGCCCGTCTGGTGGAGGCCAAGCGCGCTTCCGCTCAGTTCCTCGAGAATATGCGTCTGCTGTGCCAGAAGCAGCTGGACTTTCTGGACCACCTGGGTGAGATGAAGATAGTGGACGACCTGCCCCGGACAAACGGCGCAGACGCCGACACCATAAAGGCCATACAGAGCAATGTAGCCCGAGCCGCCGAAGCTCCCAGCGCCGACATGGACCTGAGCCGCGAGCTGGACAGCATAGGCACTCCCGCCGCCGCTGCCGACTCCCCCACACGTCCTTTCACCCCCGTCACCGGCAAGGGCTTTAATTTCGACGATTTAAAGTACGGGGAGAAAAAATAAGCCCTCCCCTAAATCATCCAGCAAATCAGACAGCCGGCCTCCCCTACGGGGGAGGCATCAGGCTGTTTTCAGGTGTATGGGCTCACGCCCGGAAACACGCATAAATACAGACAGAATGGAGTTAGCACAATGCCTCAGGACTATAACAGCACAGTAAACCTGCCTAAAACCGACTTTCCCATGCGCGCCGGTCTGCCCAAGCGCGAGCCGGATATGCTCAAGCACTGGGAGGATATAGACCTCTATAATGAGCTGCTGAAGAAAAATGAGGGCAAGCCCCTTTTCTCTCTCCACGACGGCCCTCCCTTCTCAAACGGCAACCTGCACATGGGTCACGCCCTTAATAAATCCATAAAAGATTTCATCACCCGTATGTATGCCATGCGCGGCTACTACACACCCTATATTCCCGGCTGGGATAACCACGGCATGCCCATAGAGAGCGCCATCATCAAGCAGAACAAGCTCAACCGCAAGCAGATGTCCGTGCCCGAGTTCCGCTCCGCCTGCCACGATTTTGCCCAGCATTATATCGACGTGCAGATGGAGGGCTTCAAGCGCATGGGCGTTGTGGCCGACTGGGAGCACCCCTACAAGACCATGGACCCCGGCTTTGAGGCCGAGGAGGTGAAGGTCTTTGGCTCCATGTTCCGGAAGGGCTACATCTACAAGGGCCTGAAGCCCGTGTACTGGTGCCCCCACGACGAGACCGCTTTGGCCGAGGCCGAGATTGAATATCAGGACGATCCCTGCACCACCGTGTATGTAAAGTTCCCCATGCACGACGATCTGGGCAAGCTGTCCGGCGTTTCGAAGGACAAGCTCTACTTTGTGATATGGACCACCACCATCTGGACTCTGCCCGGCAACCTGGCCATCGCCCTGCATCCCCGCGAAAGCTATGTGCTTGTTAAGGCCGGCAACGGCGAGACCTACATCATGGCCGAAGCTCTCATGGAGAAGGTCATGGGCGTAGGTGGCTTTGAGAATTACGAGGTGGTCGCCACCTACCCCGGCTCCTTCTTTGAGAATATGCTGGCCAAGCACCCCTTCCTGGACAAGACCTCCCGTCTGGTGAACGCCGAGTACGTCACCATGGATTCCGGTACGGGCTGCGTACACACCGCCCCCGGCTTCGGCGCCGACGACTATGAGACCTGCCGCCGCTACGGCATGGACATGGTGGTGCCCGTGGACGACCAGGGCCGCCACACCGATTACGCCGGCAAATACGCCGGTCTTAAAACCGAGGAATCCAACCCCGTCATTCTGGCGGATATGAAGGAGAGCGGCGCCCTGTTTGCCAGCGAGGAGATAGTCCACAGCTATCCCCACTGCTGGAGATGTAAAAAGCCCATCATCTTCCGCGCCACTCCTCAGTGGTTCTGCTCCGTCGATTCCTTCAAGGAGCAGGCCGTGGCCGCCTGCGAGGATGTGCGCTGGATCCCCGCCTGGGGCATCGACCGCATGAAGAGCATGATCCGCGAGCGCGCCGACTGGTGCATTTCCCGCCAGCGCCGCTGGGGTCTGCCCATCCCCGTGTTCTACTGCGCGGACTGCGGCAAGCCCGTCTGCACCGACGAGACCATCGAGGCCGTTTCCAAGCTCTTCGGCGAGAAGGGCTCCAACGCCTGGTACGAGATGGACGCGGCCGACATCCTGCCCGAGGGCTTTGTCTGCCCCCATTGCGGTCAGAACCACGGCTTCACCAAGGAGGAGGACACTCTGGACGGCTGGTTTGATTCCGGCTCCACCCACTTCGCCTCCATGCAGAAGGACCAGGGCTTCTGGCCCGCCGATGTGTACCTTGAGGGTCTTGACCAGTACCGCGGCTGGTTCCAGTCCAGTCTGCTCACCGCCGTGGGCGCTCTGGACAAGGGCGCTCCCTTCAAGCAGTGCGTCACCCACGGCTGGACCGTGGACGGCGACGGCAAGGCCATGCACAAGTCCCTGGGCAACGGCGTGGACCCCGCCGACATTTTCAAGAAATACGGCGCCGACCTGCTGCGCCTCTGGGCCGGCAGCGCCGACTACCACGTTGACGTCCGCTGCTCCGACGCCATCTTCAAGCAGCTGAGCCAGAACTATCTGAAGTTCCGCAACACCGCCCGCTACTGCCTGGGCAACCTTGACGGCTTTGACCCCAACGAGCTGGTCGCCCCCGAGGATATGACCGAGCTGGACCGCTGGGCCATCACCAGCCTGAACGCTCTGGTGGAGAAGTGCTTCGCCGCCTACGACAACTATGAGTTCCACGCCGTGAGCCACGCCATCAACGATTTCTGCGTGGTCGAGCTTAGCTCCTTCTATCTGGATATCATCAAGGACCGCCTCTACTGCGACGAGAAGGACGGCCTCAAACGCCGCAGCGCCCAGACCGCCCTGTGGATTATTCTGGACACTCTGACCAAGCTGTTCGCCCCCATCCTGGCCTTCACCTGCGATGAGATATGGCTGGCCATGCCCCACCGCAAGGGCGACGATGAGCGCAACGTGGTGCTCAACGAGATGAACAAGCCCTTCACCCAGTACGCTCTGGATGAGGACACCATGGCAAAATGGGCCAAGATAATCACCGTCCGCGACACCGTGAACGGCGCTCTGGAGGAAGCCCGCGCCGAGAAGCGCATAGGCAAGAGCCTGGAGGCAAAGATTGACGTAACCGTTCCTGCCGAGGATGCATTTATGGCCGAGATGGACGCTGACGCTCTGGCGAGACTCTTCATCGTCTCCCAGGCAAGCGTAACCGTAGGCGACGCCGTTGCTGTTTCCGTTTCCGGAGCCGAGGGCGAAAAGTGCCTGCGCTGCTGGACCCACAGCCACACCGTGGGCACAGACAGCGAGCATCCCCAGCTCTGCGCCCGCTGCGCCCGCGCCATCCGTGCCGCACAGTTTTAAAACCCCATTTCGTTTATTTGGAGGATATCTCCCATGATTTACGCAATAGCGGTAGTACTGGTGCTTATTATGGACCAGGCGCTCAAGTACTACACCGTCTCCAATATCGTACTGAACACCGGTGAGGTGCCGCTTATAGACGGTCTTGTGCACCTCACCCATGTGCACAACTACGGCGCTGCCTTCAGCATCCTGCAGAACACCCGCTGGCTGCTGGTGGGCATGACGGTCGTATTTGTAATCGCAGTTATCTATGCCCTCAGTACAGATCTGATTCAGGGCCCTCTGGGCCGTTGGAGCGCCCTGATGGTGCTGGCCGGCGCCCTTGGCAACGGCATCGACCGCCTGTTCATAGGCTACGTGGTGGACATGATAGAGGTGGAGTTCATCTCCTTCCCCGTGTTCAACATCGCGGATATTTTCGTAACCGTGTTCGGTGTGCTGTTCTGCGGCTATATCGTGTTTCATAAATCCCCGGAGCCCGAGGAGGAGCACGAGCACATTCCCCTCTCCCAGCGTGTGAAGCGCGCCCGGGAGCAGGAGCCGGAGCGCCGCGGCGGCGACATAGAGATGGTGCGCAAGGCCAGCGTGCATCAGCCCCGGCGCGCACCTCAGCCCCGTCCCGAACCTCAGCCTGTTGACAAGGCAGACCCCTTTGCCGAGTGGGAGGCTAAGAAGGCCGCGGCGGCAGCTCCTGTCCGGACAAAGGCAGAGCCTGCCGACAGCTACATAGCCGAGGCTCCCAAGGCCCCCGCCGCCCCCAAGAAGCCCGCGGCGGACGACATGGAATTTGATATAGACGATATCCTGGCGGAGTTCAAGGACTGATGGCCCGGGAGATCGTGATTGCACGGGAGAGCGGCGAGCGTATCGACGCTCTCCTTGCCCGCTCTCTGGAGGGGATAAGCCGCTCCGCGGTCCAGCGTCTGCTGGACTGCGGCTCCGTCACCCTCGGGGGCGCGTCTGTGAAAAAGAACTACAAGGTCAAAGCCGGGGACGAGCTTGCCGTACTCCTGCCGGACGAACCGGAGGAGACGCCCCTCATTGCCCAGGACATCCCCCTGGACGTGGTGTTTGAGGACGGGGACGTCATAGTTGTGAACAAGCCCCGGGGTATGGTGGTGCATCCCGCGCCGGGCCATCCCGACGGCACTCTGGTAAACGCCCTGCTTTACCATTGCGGGGAAAGTCTGTCCGGTATAGGCGGCCAGCGCCGCCCGGGCATAGTGCACCGCATAGATATGGACACCTCCGGCCTGCTCATAGCGGCCAAGAACGACTTTTCCCATCTGGCCCTCTCCGCCCAGCTTAGTGACCGCAGTCTCTCCCGCGTATACGAGGCCGTGGTGTACGGCAGCCCCCGGGAGGACAGCGGCACGGTGAACGCCCCCATAGGCCGCCACCCCACCGACCGCAAGCGCATGGCCGTGACGGAGAAAAATAGCCGTGAGGCCGTAACTCATTGGGAGGTCATAGCCCGCTACCGGGGCTTCACCCACATCCGCTGCAAGCTGGAGACGGGACGCACCCACCAGATACGGGTCCACATGGCGCACATAGGCCATCCCCTGCTGGGCGACCTGGTCTACGGCCGGAAAAGGCCCGAAAAGGGTCTCAGCGGCCAGTGCCTCCACGCCAGGGAGCTGAAATTCATCCACCCCCGCACCGGGGAGCAGGTGCATTTGTATACTGAGCTGCCCGAGTATTTCCAGACCGTTCTCGGAAAGCTGGGTCAGGAGATATAGCAAAAGCCCGCCTTACGGCGGGCTTTTTAAATGAATAATTAATAATGAATGGTGAAGAATGAATAATTATTGTGTCGCTGACGCGCCGATTTAGATTATTTACTGCGGAGAGTCCAGGTGAGCCGCAGGCTGCGCCCCGTTCTCCCGCCGCTCCAAGCCTCCCCTGTGTAAGGGGAGGTACCCCGCAGGGGCGGAGGGGCTGACAATCCCTCAGTCAGCTTCGCTGACAGCTCCCTTTACACAAGGGAGCCTTTGTTCCATACAAGAAAAGGTCGGGTATCTGTCTTTCAGATATCCGACCTTTAACTGTTCTGCTTACTTCTTTTTTATAACTTCCAGCACCTTGCGCACTATGGCGTCGGCGTCCTGTCCGTATTTGGTGAGGAGGGCCTCGTAGTCTCCGCTCTCGGCGTAGACCTCCGCTCCCACAAATGCCATGGGAGTGGGACGCTCCTCGGCCAGCACCTCGGCCACGGCGGAGCCCAGGCCGCCGTAGATGCTGTGCTCCTCGGCGGTGACCACCGCGCCGCAGCGCTTCGCAGCGGAGACGATAAGCTCCCTGTCTATGGGCTTGATGGTGTGGATGTCAACGACAGTAGCTGCTATGCCCTGCTGCTGAAGCTTATCCGCAGCCTCCAGAGCCTTGTGCACCATGTAGCCGGTGGCGATTATGGCCACATCGGCGCCGTCACGAAGCTGCACGCCCTTGCCCACCTGAAAATCATAGCTCTCGTCAAATATCACGGGGGCGGCGGCGCGGCTCAGACGCAGGTACACAGGCCCGTCTATCTCCGCGGAGGCGAACACGGCCTTCTCAGTCTCCACAGCGTCGCAGACGGAGATGATGGTCATGTTTGGGATAGCCCGGATAAAGGCCAGGTCGGTGTTTGCGTGATGGCTGGCTCCGTCATAGGAGTCGGACATACCGCAGTAGGTGGAGCATATTTTCACATTCAGCTTGTCGTAGCCTATGAGGCTGTTGATGGGGTCTCCGCCCCGGGTTGTCATGAAGGAGGCGAAGGTGTTCACATAGGGGATGAGGCCGGAGCCGGCCATTCCGGCTGCCATGGCCACCATGTTCAGCTCCGCTATGCCCACGTTGAAGTAGCGCTCGGGAAAGCTCTTTCCGAACACGCCGCTCTTGGTGGACGCGCCCAGGTCGGCCTCCAGAGCCACAACCTTGTCATTCTCATGTCCCAGCTTTTCCAGGGCGGCGCCGAACGCGTCGCGAATAGCTATCTTGGTCATTTCTGCGCACCTCCCAGTTCAGTCATGGCGTTTTCAAAGTCGGCGTCGCCTATGGCCTTGCCGTGCCAGCCGGACTTGCCCTCCATGAAGGACACGCCCTTGCCCTTGACGGTCTCGGCGATGATGATGGCGGGGCCGCCTTCATAGGCCTTGGCCTCGTCCAGCGCGTCGGAAAGCGCCCTTATATCGTGGCCGGAGCAGCTGTAGGTCTTCCAGCCAAAGGCCTCCCACTTGGCTCTTACATCGCCCATGGGCATAATTTCATCGTTGGTGCCATCCAGCTGGACATGGTTGTTGTCCAGTATCGCCACCAGCTTGTTCGCCTTGAACTTCACGGCGGACATGGCGGCCTCCCAGACGCCGCCCTCCTGAATCTCGCCGTCGCCCAGGAGCACATAGGTCGTATAGTCCAGCTTCTGCAGCCTCCCTGCCAGGGAAATGCCCAGAGCCGCGGAAAGGCCCAGTCCCAGGGGGCCGGTGGAGACCTCAATGCCGGGCAGCTTGTGGGCGCAGGGGTGTCCCTGAAGCCGGGAGCCTATCTGACGCAGGGTCTTCATCTCCTCCAGGGGGAAGAAGCCCCGGTGGGCCATGTTCAAATAGAGCATGGGGCAGGCGTGGCCCTTGGACATTACAAAGCGGTCCCGCTCAGGCATGGCGGGGTTGCTGGGGTCGATATTCATTTTTTCCTGATAAAGAAGCGCGACTATCTCGGTGCAGGAGAGAGAGCCGCCGGGATGTCCAGTCTGTATACCGTGCAGCAGCTCCACCAGCTCCACGCGCATCTGCGCACAGAACTCCTGAAGCTCACGAACACGCTGTTCGGATATTGCCATGTGGATTACCTCCTATAATATGGATCGATTAAAATTGTATCAATCTGAACTACATATGTCAATCGTAAGTTCTCCACTAATCACTATTACTTTTTTGCAGGTTTTTTATTCGCCCGGAAAAATAAAAAACCGGGCCATTATTTGAGCAGATGTTATATTCTTTTGTCAAAATGCAAACAGTTTACTCTTGTATTGCAAGGTCAAATTTGATTTAATTCAATGTAGTAAGGAGGATAAAACAAATGGCTGATATTTCTAACAACATAAAAAAGCTGCGTGTATTACATGGGTTGAGCCAGGAAAAATTGGCAGAAAAAATTGGTGTTACCCGCCAGACCATTTCCAGTTGGGAACGGGGCACTTCCTTTCCCGACATTGCCACAGTTGAACGCCTTTCATTGATATTCAATATCAGCATTGACGAGCTGCTGTATCCCCTTTCTTCCACAAAAAGGAATTGGTCTAGCACAAAACTGCCGACATTAAAATTCGTTGTCCTTTCTGTTTTGATCTACTTTGTTTTATTGGTTTGGGGCGGCGGATTCATCGCCATCCCAATATTCAAAAATCTCGTCGGCGGAGGGATAAACGAAGAATTTATTTTTGTTATATATTGGGGACTCATTTTGCTGGTCGGGTATATCGCCCTCTGCACCGGCCTTATCTCTGAACAGCTCTCAGGCCGCGGCAGCGAGTGCGCACCGGATAAAACTGATACAAAATAAACACGAGCCGCATGGGCTTTGAAAGGCCCTGCGGCTTTTTCATATAGAAAACAAAAAAGCTCCCGAATGTTTTCACATTCGGGAGCTTACGTGGCACGCCCTAAGGGATTCGAACCCCTGACCTTCTGGTCCGTAGCCAGACGCTCTATCCAGCTGAGCTAAGAGCGCATACCTGTAACGCCCTAGTATAATAGCACAGCCGGAAAGAAAATGCAATACCTTTTTTAAAAAATTTTACCGTTTTTGCGTTTACTGTATGCCGAGGACGCTGGATACATTTTCCACAACCTCGCCCATGGATTTAATGGTCTTGCCCCAGGCGTTTTTATTGTCGCTCTTTCCGGTTTTCATGGCCACGCTGATGGCGCTGCCCATAAGCACACCCACGCCCAGACCCTTCAAAAAAGTCGCATTGTCCATATTGCTCATATTTTCACCCTCCGTTTCGTGAATTTTCGAGTATAGTATTTCCCGCCGCGCGAAAAAAACTCTTTAAAGCAGGCGGTATATTATGTATAATATTGAAGAATTAAACAAAAAACAAACGAGGTATTTCCCATGCGATATCTGCGACAACTTTGCATAATACTGGCAATCTCCTGCGCGGGAGAACTGCTGCGCTTTCTGCTGCCCTTTCCAATACCTGCGGGCATTTACGGCTTTGTGCTGCTTTTCGTCATGCTCTGCACCGGCGCAGTACGCCTTGACCAGGTAGAGGGCGCAGCCGACCTGCTTGTGGAAATAATGCAGCTCATCCTGCTGCCCGCCTGTGTTTCCATCATGGACTACTGGAGCAGCATGGCGGATATTATCCCAGCCATGTTTGTAATTTGCCTTGTGTCTACCGCCGCCGTGCTGGGCACAGCCGGACGGGTGAGCGACTTTATCATAGACCGCAGAGGAGGCTCCGAAAATGATTGAGACTCTCCAGAACAGCGCCTTCTTCGGCCTGATACTCACCATAGCGTGCTTTGAGCTTGCCACCGCAATAAAAAACAGGCTGAAATGGCCCATATTCAATCCCTTTCTCATTGCCACGGTACTCATAATCGGCGTCATGCTCCTGCTGGATATGAGCTACGACCAATACAGCGCCTCCGCCCAGCATCTCAGCGTACTTATGACCCCGGCAACGGTGTGCCTGGCCGTGCCGCTGTACCGCAAGCTCCCGGAGCTCAGGCGCAATCTGGCCGCCGTGGCCGGAGGCATATTCAGCGGAGTGCTTATGAATATGCTGGTGGTGTTTCTGCTCAGCCGGGTATTCTCCCTGAGCCACGGGGAATACGTCTCCATGCTCCCCAAGAGCATAACCACTCCCATAGGCATAGCCCTGTGCACCGAATACGGCGGCATAAACGCCATTACCGTGCTGGCCATACTTTTTACCGGAATCATGGGCAATGTCATGGGCGAGAGCCTTATTAAGCTGCTGCGCATACGCCACAGCGTATCCCGGGGTCTGGCCATTGGCACCTGCGCCCACGCCATAGGCACGGCAAAGGCCATAGAGCTGGGCGAGACCGAGGGCGCCATAAGTGGCCTTGCCATAGCCGTTACCGGCGTTATCACCGTGGCGGCGGCTCCTTTCTTCACCAATCTTATCTGAGGTACGCTTAAAATGATAAAAGCCGCAATTTTTGATATGGACGGCACCCTGCTTTATACCCTCTCCGACCTTGCCCGCAGCGTGAACCACGCTCTGGCGGAGCTTGGGCTGCCGGAGCGGAGCCTGGACGAGGTGCGCGCCGGCATAGGCAACGGAGTCGGCAATCTGATGCGTCTGGCCCTGCCCCAGGGCGCGGACGAGGCTCTGTGCGCCCGGGCCCTGGAGCTGTTCCGGGCGCACTATGAAAAAAACAGCCGGGTGGATACCCGGCCTTATCCGGGCATCCCCCAGCTGCTGGACAGTCTGCGCCTGGCCGGCGTGCGCACAGCCATAGTCTCCAATAAATTCGACTCCGCGGTGAAGGAGCTGAACTCCCTCTGGTTCGGTGTGGATGTGGCCATAGGCGAGAGCAGCCTCTGCCGCCGCAAGCCGGCTCCGGACATGGTGCTCATGGCGCTGGAGGCGCTGGAGCTATCCCCCGCCGACTGTGCCTACATAGGCGACTCGGAGGTGGACTATCACACCGCCGTGAACTCCGGCTGCATGCCCGTCATGGCGGGCTGGGGCTACCGCTCACGGCAGGAGCTGGAGGCCCTGGCCGAGGGGCTCC
This sequence comes from Candidatus Heteroscillospira sp., assembly GCA_050943935.1. GTDB lineage: Bacteria > Bacillota > Clostridia > Oscillospirales > Oscillospiraceae > Heteroscillospira. The sequence goes on from JBMNQC010000003.1 coordinate 97,921, forward strand.
CCATAGCCGACACGCCGGAGCAGGTGCTCAGTTTTCTGCTGCCGGAATCTCCGGCGCTGTAAACCAGTTGTCGGCCACCTCCATGGTCTGAAGGGACTGCTCTCCGTCGGCGCCTATCATAAGTACCTCTATGGTCATCTTCTCACCCCCCAAACTTTTACCGTTCCTCCGGCGCTTATTACATAGCTGCTCTGAGAGGATACGCTGAAGCTGATATTCTTAAAATCAGCAAAGCCGGTGTCCAGAAACACACCCCAGCCCGGACAATTCTGCGCCAGGTACGAAAGGCTGATAAACCTCTCCGGATCGCCCAGCACATTCAGGCACACCCGGTTGGTCGTGCGGCTGTCCAGGATACCCAGGGCGCCGTCGGTCTGAAAAGTGCCGCTGCGGTCAATGTACAGATACACCATGCGCTGCTTGGTGTCCGTGGAGCCGTTCGCCCGCATCCACAGGTCCGAACCTCCGGTGGTGGGCAGGTCTACGTCCAGATACACATGGTCGTATCTTTCCCAGTCCACCCCCTCCAGAGATACCACGACAGTAGTGCTTGCGCTCTCCAGAGTGCTCTCCAGAATAAGCTCCGCGGCCTGATGGCCCAGCTTATCTTCCAGGATCTGATGGTCGCGGTTGAACTCCTCCATGGTCACAGGGTCCTGAGGCGACCAGAGGGATATGCCCAGCCGCCCGGTTTGAGAACTTGCCATTTTTTCTTCCTCCTTAAAAGTGTTTTCACCCAAGGGGCTATGCACCGGCGTTTTTTGCACGAAAGCGTGCAAAGGCGTGGTGATATTTTTTATTTTCGTATATTTTCACAAGCTGTCTTGTGTATTTTGCCGGGAGCGACGTTTTCGCTGCTGCTCTGGTATTTTGAGCTTTTATGTGCTATACTGATTAAATAATTTTCTGTAAGAATTTTCAATCTGAAGGAGGTGCGCCCGGCATGAGGATACTTGCTGTGGGCGATGTCTGCGGAACGCCCGGTCTTGAGTTCCTGGAGAAAAATCTACGCAGTATTAGACGCAATATGGCGCTGGATTTTGTTGTGGTAAACGGTGAAAACTCCAACGTGGTGGGCATGCAGCCCCGCCACGGTGAGCGGATGTTCGACGCCGGAGCCGATGTGATAACCCTTGGCAACCACACCTGGGCCTACCGTGATATTTACGAATATCTGGACGACAACTCACGGGTGATACGTCCTGCCAACTTCGCCACCCAGTGCCCCGGCGCGGGCTACGCCGTGGTGGACACGCCCAGGGGGCGCGTCTGCGTGATAAATCTGCTGGGCAGGTATGGGCTGGATACCAACACCGACCACCCCTTCTCCTGCATTGAGCGTATACTCGGCGAGCTGGTGGGGCAGGCGGATGTGTTCCTTGTGGACTTCCACGCCGAGGCCACCAGCGAAAAGCGGGCTATGGGATATTTTCTGGACGGCCGGGTTTCCGCCCTCTGGGGCACCCACACCCATGTTCAGACCTCCGACGCCCAGGTGCTGCCCGGCGGCACCGGCTATATAACAGACCTGGGCATGACCGGGCCAGTACACTCCGTGCTGGGCATAGAGGCAGAGCAGTCCATAGGCAAATTCCTGGGCGACGTGCCCAGCCGCTACCGCTCCGCCAAGGGGCCCTGCAAGCTGGAGGGTTGCATTTTTGAGATAGACGAGGCCACCGGCGCCTGCCTGAGCGCCGGGGCCCTGCGTATAGAATGAAGCCGCTGAAGCTGCTGTGCAGCGCGGACTGGCACATGGACTCACCCTTCCGCGCCCTTAACGCCCTTCAGTCCCGGGAGATGCGTGAGCGCGCCCGTCTGCTGCCCGGCCTGCTGCGGGACACAGCCGTGGAGCGCGGCGCGGATATGCTGCTGCTCTCCGGCGACCTGTTTGACTCCGGCCGCCCTTATCTGGAGAGCGCAAGGGAGCTGGAGCGCGCCTTTGAGGGGCTGGACATACCGGTGTTCATCTCCCCCGGCAACCATGACTACTGCTCCGCCGATTCCCCCTGGGAGCGGCTGGTGCTGCCGGACAATGTGCATGTTTTCCGTAAAAACAGGCCGGAATGTGTGCCCACGGACAGGGCCATGGTATACGGCGCGGCCTTCACCGAGCCGGAGAGCCGTGATATTTTATCCGGCTTCTCCGCCCCGAGAACGCCGGGGAAATATAATCTGCTGGTGCTCCACGCCGATTTGGACGGCGCCGGCGCTTACTGCCCCCTGCCCTCCCGGGAGCTGGCCCGGTCCGGCTTTGATTTTGCCGCCCTGGGGCACATTCACCGCCCCGTTCTGCCCAAAAAACTGGGAGATACATGGTACTGCTATCCCGGCTGTCCCATGGGCAGGGGCTTTGACGAGTGCGGCGCCCGCGGCGCGATGCTGATAACCCTGGACGGCAGCAGCTGCTCCGGGGAGTTTATTGAGCTTTCCCGGAACAGATACGAGACGATAGAGGTGCCCGTCACGGGGCGGGACGCCTGCGAGGCCCTGTCCGAAGCCGTGAGCCGCGCCCGTCCGGGAGATATATGCCGCTTTGTGCTCACGGGCGAGAGCTCACGCCCCGTTCCCCCGGGACTTGTGGACACGCTGGCCGCGAAACGGGGGCTGTTCGCCGCGCGGCTCACAGACCGCACGGCGCCGCCGGCTTCCGATGAAGGGGGACTGCGCGGCGCCCTTATCCGCAGGTTCCGACTGCGCATGGAGTCCGCCGGCTCCGAAACCCAGCGCCGGGAGCTCAGGGAGGCTCTGCGCTGGGCGCTTGCCGCTCTGGACGGAGGCGAGGAGCCTCTGGAGGTGCGCCGTTGATAATAAGAAAGCTTACCGCCCGATTCGGCGTGCTTGACGGCAAAAGCCTAAGCCTGTCGGAGGGGCTGAATATAATCACCGCTCCCAACGAGAGCGGCAAAAGCACCTGGTGCGCCTTTATCCGCGCCATGCTCTACGGAATAGACACCGGACGGCGTTCCAAAGCGGGCTCCGTATCCGAAAAGGCCGCCTGCCGCCCCTGGAGCGGCGCGGAGCCGGTTGGCAGTATGGAGCTGGAGCTGAAAAGCGGTCTGCGCCTCACCCTGCGGCGCGGCACGGATTCCCCCAGCGCCCCTATGCGCAGCTTTTCCGCCGTATACACCGGAACGGAAAACCCATATCCCCTCACGGGGACGGAGGCCGGAGAGGCTCTTACCGGAGTCAGCCGGGAGGTGTTCGCCCGCAGCGCCTTTACATCTCAGGGCGGCAGCAGGGTGGAGAACAGTCCGGAGCTGGAAAAGCGCATAGCCGCCATAGTCTCCACGGGAGACGAGGGTCTGAGCTATACCGAGGCGGAGGCCCTGCTCCGCAAGTGGCAGCGTGAGCGCTGCTACAACGCCCGTGTGGGCGCAAACGCAGAGCTGGAGGCCGAGCTTGCGGATATCGAGGCCCGGCTGGATCGGCTGCGCGGTCTGCACAGTCAGGCCCGGAGCCTGCAGGACGAGTTGGATGAGGCTGAGCGCAGTATGAGCTTTGCCCGGAGGACGCCGCCGCAGGCAATAACCGAAGCTGTTCGGGAGGCAGAGGCCAATGCGCGCCGGGCCGAAGCAGAGCTGGAAGCCGCAATCGCAGCGGGCCGGGCAGGCTGCCTGCTCATACCCGCCGGGCTGATAATATCCGCCGCCGTCCTGCCCCTTTTGGGCGCGGAGCCGTACTGGTCGCTCCTGCCCGCCGCTGCCGCTCTGCCGTTTCTGGTAAAACACGCCGCGGCCCGCCGGAGGCTGAAGGAAAAGCGCGCCGCCCGCGAGGCAGCCCGGAGCGAGCTGGAAAAGCGGCGCCGGGAGCTGGATAAAAGTCTGTCAGAGCTGGAAAATGCCTCCCCCGCCATGGATGCCCTTGAGGAGAAGCGCCGCCGGCTGGCCGCGCTTGAGGGCAAGTTAAGCGTTTTGGGCGACGCCCGGGAGCTGCTGTCCCGCCGGGAGGAGCTGCACGAGGCCATAGAGGAAAACCGCCGCCAGTACGAAAGCATAGAGCTTGCCCGGGAAATGCTGCGGGAGGCGGAGCAGCAGCATCTGGAGGATTTTTCCCCAAAACTCACCCGCCGGGCCTCGGAGCTGTTCTCCCGCCTCACCGGGGCACGCTATGAGGAACTGGCCTTTGACCGCGGACTGAACTCCGCCGCCCGTCTGCGGGGCGATGCGCTGAGCCGCGGCAGCGAGCATCTGAGCGCGGGAGCCCGGGAGCTGCTGTACCTCTGCCTGCGTCTGGCTCTGTGCGAGCTGGCTCTGCCGGAGGACAAAAACATACCCATCATTCTGGACGACGCCCTGTGCACTCTGGACGACGGCCGCTGCGCCGCCTTTCTGGAGCTCCTGCTGGAGCTGAGCCGGAGCCGTCAGATAATACTTTTCACCTGCCACGGCCGCGAGGCGGCGTATCTGCGCCATCGCCCCGGAGTGAGCACACCGGAGGTTACATCGATATGAACACATTTGGAGAAAAACTGAAATTTACCGTATTCGGCGAATCCCACGGCTTCGGCGTGGGCATGGTGCTGGACGGTTTCCCCCAGGGCCTGCGTCTGGATATGGACGCCATAAACGCCGAGATGGCCCGACGGGCTCCCGGCAGCAGCGAGCTGGCCACAAAGCGCAGCGAGGCTGACGAGCCCATATTCATGAGCGGGCTTATGGACGGGGTGAGCACCGGCGCGCCCATCACCGCCGTTGTGCGCAACTCCGACCAGCACTCAAGCGCCTACGACCCCAAGATCCCCCGCCCCAGCCACGCCGACCTGGCCGCCTGGGTGCGCTTCCGGGGCATGAACGACTACCGGGGCGGCGGACACTTCAGCGGCCGTCTCACCGCGGGCTGGGTAGCCGCCGGCGCTGTCTGCCGTCAGGCCCTCACTCAGCGGGGCATAGAGGTCTCCGCCCGCATAGTCCGCGTGGGGCAGTACGAGGGTCCGGAGCTGGATAACGCCATGCGCAAGGAGATACTGGACGCCAGATCCGCCGGCGACAGCGTGGGCGGAGTTATAGAGTGCGTCTGCACCGGCGTGCCCGCCGGAGTGGGCGGGCTGATGTTCGGCGGTCTGGAGAGCCGCATGGCCCAGCTGTTTTACGCCATACCCGGCGTGAAGGGTCTGGAGTTCGGCGCGGGCTTCCGCCTGGCGGAAATGCGCGGCAGCGCCGCAAACGACCCCATCCGGGTCTCCGAGGGGCGCATATATACCGAGACGAACAATTCCGGCGGCATAAACGGCGGACTGTCGAACGGTATGCCCATAGTGGCCCGGCTGGCCTTCCGCCCCACCCCCAGCATAGGCCGGGAGCAGAAGAGCATAAATCTTGAGACCATGGAAAATGTGGATTTCCGCGTCCGTGGCCGCCACGACCCCTGCATAGTGCCCCGGGCCGTGCCAGTTGTGGAGGCCGCCATGTGCATAGCCATGCTGGACGCCATTCTTGATACCGAGGTGTGATATGTCTAAAAAGAAAAAACCGCCTGAGAAAAAGCCCCTTGTGGAAAACCGCCGGGTGCGCGCAGCCATAGGCCGGGTGATGGTGTTTGCCGTGCTGGCGCTGGCGCTGCTGTACCTCTCCGGCATAAGCGTGCTCACACTCATCGTGGGCGCAAAGGATGTGGACACCCGCGGCGATATGTCCAAGGGCGCCATGCAGTCCCTCACCGGCCAGGTGCTGGGCACCTTCGCCGCCAACGAAAAGGGCACCTTCGCCGCCGTGCAGTGCGAGGACGGAGTTATATCCGTACTGCTGGAGGAGAAGCCCGCGGTGGGCGAGGAGATAACCGCCACCGGCTTTGTGCATCTGTTGGGCGGCGAGCTGGAGCAGGACCTCTTTGCCTGGTATGACAAAAACGGCGACTTCGCAAACGGTGAAAAGCACTTTGACAACGTGTCCCCCATGTATATACACGACGGCTACGGCCGCTATTTCCCCATTCCCGCCAGCAAGCTGCTCATATGCGGCGGCGTGGTCTGCGCCGTATACATTATCCTCATCTATATGGGCATCAGCTCAGGAAAGTACGGTGAAAACAAATGATGGAATTCATCATGCCCTGCCTGTTCGGCCTGGAAGGCCCTCTGGCAAACGAACTGCGGCGTATGCAGCTCCAGAATGTCCGGGCGGAAAACGGCCGTGTGCGCTTTTCCGGCAGCTTTGAGGACATGGCAAAGGCCAATATCCGATCCCGCTTCGGCGAGCGCGTGCTCATAGAACTGGCCTCCTTCGAGGCCCGCAGCTTTGAGGAGCTGTTTCAGGGCACTCTCAGGACCAACTGGGAGGACTTCATCCCCAAGGACGGCGCCTTTCCCGTGAAGGGCCACAGCCTCAACTCCCAGCTCCACTCCGTGCCCGACTGCCAGAAGATAATAAAAAAGGCCGTGGTGGAGCGGCTCAAGAGCAAATACGGCGTGAGCTGGTTCGCCGAGACCGGCCAGATGTATCAGATACAGTTCTCCATCATGAAAGACCAGGTGAGCCTGTGTCTGGACACCAGCGGCGCGGGCCTGCACAAGCGCGGCTACCGCCCAGCCCATCTGGCCGCCCCCCTGCGTGAGACTCTGGCCGCCGCCATGGTGGACTTTGCCCGCTACCGTGGCAAGGGCGACTTTGCCGACCCCTTCTGCGGCAGCGGCACCATAGCCATAGAGGCCGCCCTCATGGCCAAGAACCGGGCCCCCGGCCTGTACCGCTCCTTTTCCGCCGACAAATGGGGCTGTGTGGAAAGCGCCCTGTGGCGCCGCGTCCGGGAGGAGGCCATAGACCGTGAGTTCAGGGGCGAGTACCATATCATCGCCTCGGACATAGACCCCGTGGCCGTGGAGATTTCTCAGAAGAACGCCGCCAGAGCCCATGTGGAGGACTGCATAGACTTCCGTCTGGCCGACGCCGTCACCTTCGGCGGCAGGACGGAAAACGGCGTTATCGTCACCAATCCCCCCTACGGCGAGCGTCTGCTGGACCGTCAGGGCGCCGAGGAGCTTTACAGAGACTTTGGCCGCACCTACAAGGGACTGGAGAACTGGCGCCTGTTCCTGCTGTCCAGCCACCCGGAGTTCGAGCACTACTTCGGCAAAAAGGCCGTGAAAAAGCGCAAGCTCTACAACGGCATGATAAAGTGCGAGCTGTTCATGTACTAAAAAAGTCTGGGCCAAGTGGTTTCACCACTTGGCCCAAAAGGCTGCGCTCCGCTTCGCGCCTGGGTTGACCGCTTGCGGTCAACCCAGGCGGACGCGAACTCTGCGAGGCCCTCAGGAACCTTTCATCAAAAATAACTACCGACGGAGGCTTTCCCCCGTGAAGCATTTATTTATAGTAAACCCCGTGGCCGGGCATCACGACCGCACGGCGGAGATGCGTGAAAAGGTACCGCCGCTGTTCGGCAGTCCGGAGCAATATGAAATTTACACCACCTCCGCCCCCGGCGACGGGGAGGCCAAGGTCCGCCGCGAGGCCCTTTCGGGGCAGGAGCTGCGCATATACGCCGTTGGCGGTGACGGCACCCTTAACGAGTGCGTGAATGGCGCCTACGGCTGTCCGAACGCCGCCGTGACCCTGTATCCCGGCGGCACGGGCAACGATTTCGTGCGTATGTTCGGGCCGGAGAAGCAGCGCCTTTACGACCTGGGTGAGCTTGTGAACGGCGAGGTGCGCCGTCTGGACCTCATAGAATGCTGCGGACGGCTGGGAGTGAATATCTGCTCCGTGGGCATAGACGCCCGGGTTGGCACCCAGGTCCATGAATACAGCCGTCTGCCTCTGCTGGGCGGCAGCGCCGCCTATATCTGCTCAGCCGTTGTGAATTTCTGCCGGGGCGTGGGGCAGCCCATGTCCGTCAGCTTCGGTGATGAAAGCCTTTCCGGCAGCGTGGCTCTGGTCTGCGCCTGCAACGGCCGCTATTACGGCGGCGGCTGGTGTCCCGTTCCGGAGGCCCGTCCCGACGACGGCGTTCTGGATTTTCTGGTGGTGCGCAATGCCGGCAGAGCAAAGCTGCTCACCCTTATCCCCCGCTACGCCTCGGGAAAATACCGTCAGATACCGGAGAAATACATAAGTCATTACCGTGGCACGGAGCTGCGCATAAGCTCCCCCGAGGAGCTGTGCGTGAATGTGGATGGTGAGCGTCTCAGCGCCTGCGAGCTGAGTTTTCGCCTTATCCCCGCCGCCGTTAATTTTATTTTCCCCCGGGATATGGAGTTTTTTAAATTCAACTCGCAAAAATATGGAGATATTTTAAGAAAATCGAATATTTCCCTCTAAAATCACAGGTTAAATTGAGCTAACGGCTGATTTATCCTGTTTTTATTTGATTTTTGCAGAATATACAGCTTGCACATTGGATATAGTTGGATTATTATAATAAATGTTCTTAGCACTCAGCTTATTGGAGTGCTAAATACTTAAAAACGTATATACAACTTAGGAGGTAAATATAAAATGACACTTAAACCTTTGGCAGACAGAGTAGTTATCAAGCAGGTCAAGGCCGAGGAAAAGACCAAGAGCGGCATTATCCTGACTTCCGCCGCTCAGGAGAAGCCCGAAGTCTACGAGGTCGTCGTGGTGGGTCCCGGCGGCATGGTCGACGGCAACGAGGTCAAGATGGAAGTTAAGGCCGGCGACAAGGTCATTACCGGCAAGTACTCCGGCACCACCGTGAAGGTGGACGGCGAGGAATACACCATCGTCCGCCAGAGCGACATTCTGGCAATAGTCGAGTAAGAATGATCCGAGGGGGACCGGTCCCCCTGGAATACCCCCCTCGCTCCGCACGGCGGAGCGGCCCCGGACACACGTCCGGTGGCAGCGGAGCCGCGGCCAAAGAAGCTTCGGCCGCCATATCCGCGCTGAATTTTAAATTTTTAACTGGAGGCATTTATTATGGCTAAAGAAATCATTTACGGCGAAGCCGCCCGCAAGGCCATTGAGGCCGGCGTAAACAAGCTCGCCGATACCGTTAAGATCACCCTGGGACCCAAGGGCCGCAATGTTGTTCTGGAGCGCAAGTTCGGCACTCCCCTCATCACCAACGACGGCGTGACTATCGCCAAGGAGGTCGAGCTGGAGGATAAGTTCGAGAACATGGGCGCTCAGCTCATCCGCGAAGTTTCCACCAAGACCAATGATGTTGCCGGCGACGGCACCACCTCCGCCACCGTCCTGGCTCAGGCCATGATCCGCGAGGGCCTGAAGAACCTGGCTGCCGGCGCCAACCCCATGGTGATGCGCCGCGGTATCCAGAAGGCCACCGACGCCGCTGTTGAGGCCATCAAGGCCAACAGCCAGAAGGTCAACGGCACCGCCGATATCGCCCGCGTTGGCACCGTCTCCTCCGGCGACGCCGAGATAGGCACCCTTATCGCCGAGGCTATGGAGAAGGTCTCTCAGAACGGCGTCATCACCATTGAGGAGTCCAAGACCGCCGAGACCTATTCCGAGGTCGTTGAGGGCATGCAGTTCGACCGCGGCTACATCACCCCCTACATGGTCACCGACAATGAGAAGATGGAGGCCGTCATTGACGACGCTCTGCTGCTCATCACCGATAAGAAGATCTCCAACATTCAGGAGATTCTGCCTGTTCTGGAGCAGGTAGTCCAGGCCGGCCGCAAGATGGTCATCATCGCCGAGGACGTTGAGGGCGAGGCTCTCGCCACCATCATCCTGAACAAGCTGCGCGGCACCTTCACCTGCGTCTGCGTCAAGGCTCCCGGCTTCGGCGACCGCCGCAAGGAAATGCTGCAGGATATCGCCATCCTCACCGGAGGCCAGGTCATCTCCTCCGAGCTGGGCATGGAGCTGAAGGAAGCCACCATGGATATGCTGGGCCATGCCCGTCAGGTAAAGGTCGGCAAGGAGAACACCATCATCGTAGGCGGCGCCGGCTCCTCCGAGGCCATTCACGACCGCGTAGGCCAGATCAAGAAGATGATTGAGGTCACCACCAGCGATTACGACCGCGAGAAGCTCAACGAGCGTCTGGCAAAGCTCTCCGGCGGCGTTGCCGTCATCAAGGTGGGCGCCGCTACCGAGACCGAGATGAAGGAGAAGAAGCTCCGCATCGAGGACGCTCTGAACGCCACCCGCGCCGCTGTTGAAGAGGGCATCGTGGCCGGCGGCGGCACCGCTTTTGTCCGCGCCGCTCTGGCTGCCGAAAAGACCGCTGCCGAGCTGGAGGGCGATGAGCGTACCGGCGCTTCCATCGTGGCCAAGGCTCTGTACGCCCCCATTGCTCAGATCGCCGCAAACGCCGGCCTGGAGGGCGCTGTCATCCTGAACAATGTAAAGGCCAGCGACAATGTCAACTACGGCTTCAACGCCGCCGACGAGGAGTACTGCGATATGATCGTCTCCGGCATCATCGACCCCACCAAGGTCAGCCGCAGCGCTCTGGAGAACGCCGCCTCCGTTTCCGCTCTGGTGCTCACTACTGAGAGCCTGGTGGCCAGCATCCCCGAGCCCGCTCCCGCCGCTCCCGCAGCCCCCGACATGGGCGGCATGTACTAAAAAGCAGCCGCAGGCCTTTGAAACGAAAGGGTCTCAGCGTTAAGAACAAAAAACGCCATTGATTTCTGTAGAAATCAATGGCGTTTTTATTATTTGCGGACTATATATTCAGGTTTTTGCGGGATAATATCGCGCTCTGCCAGAATTTCGGCGCTGACTTCTATATCCAGCTCACCCCAAATGCCCGCCGTAACAGTCTGGCGGGCCGGAGGAAATTCGGCGCCGAAGAATTCGCGATACACAGCGTCCATCTCTTGAAATAAATCCATGTCGGAAATAAAGACATTGCACTTGACCACATCTTCCGTGGTCAGTCCCAGGTCCTCAAGAATATTGCGTATATTCCCAAACACTCTTCGGGCCTGGGCGGTCATACCGTCACGGGGATACTCTCCGGTTGCCGTGTCGTATGATATCTGCCCGGAGAGATACGCGTGCCTTCCGCACACAAGAACCTGCGAGACCGTTTCTGCCGGTATATACCCCCGTGGAGAAGCAAACTTAAATTTCATAGCATAACCCCCTCAAATCTTAACGGACCGGATATTCAGCGCATCTCCCTCACCCATGGTATCGCGTTCGAGAATCTGGGCGTCGGACACCGGATTCCCGCCATATACGAAAGCCCAATAGGATATGCATTCACCGTCGCCAATCTTATGATATTTATGCGCGGTGCCGCTGGCAATAAAAATCGAGTCGCCCGGATGGAGAATATATTCCTGTGTATCCAGCGTCATAGAGAGCGTTCCGCTGGTGACCACGCCAAGTTCATCACGCTGGTGCCCGTAGGATATTACCTCATCTGAAAAATCGGGAGGAAGGGTTATACATACGCCTTTGATGCTTTGAGTTCCCTCTGTGATGAGTTCATACTTAAGCTTGGAATTGGTCTGAAACACTTCTTTGCGCTCATCTTTGCGCACAACTACCTTGGACAGCGGCGTATTTGAGAGCACCTCAGTAATATCCACATGAAGGGCTTCGGATATTTTGAGAAGATTATTTATAGTGGGACTGGTGGCTTCACGCTCTACGTTGCTTAGATATGCAACGGAAAGGCTTGTTGCATTGGCCAGGTCCTGCAGAGTCATACCGGCCTGCCTTCTGAATTCTTTGAGTTTGTTACCTAGCATATATAAACACCCATTATTTCATAGTGTTGTTTAATTATAACTATAAAATAAAATCCCGTCAAGCTCTGTAGTAAAATTTTATAATTATAAAAATACCAGTACGTCAATTTATACTAAAATAAAAATTTTGCCGTTCAAATATTGACTTTTAAGTAAAAAATGCTAATATTTAAGTACATAAGAGAAGCGCAGCGCTCTGAACAAGGAATTGGGATTTTTAGAAATATAAATTTCAATTTTTACGGTAGTGAAAGGAAGTGTGCGTATGGTTAAACTAACAGCATACGAGCAGCAAATGTATGACGGCGAATTTGGCCCCTTTAAGCAGAAGGCGATTCAAAAGATTGTGGATTACGCCAACGCCCTGGGCGCCGAAGAGCTTTGCGTTGTAACCAAGGCTACGGTGTATCTGGGCTATCATCCTTATCTGGACGCCATACAATCCGAGGATTATAATGAGATATTCTCCCGCATGGTGCTGTGCGAGCACACCGACAAGGTATACGAGCTGGACAAATTCAGCGACGAATGCTTTTCCCAAACCTGCGTCGGCCCCTGCGACCACTACTGCCATGAGCCGGTGAATATTTCCAAAGAGGTATTCGATAAAAACCGCAAATTTCTGGAACTCACAAAAGAGGCCGGCGTAAGCATAGCAGGCAGCTGCACCCCCTATCTCAGCGGCTGGCTGCCGCTCCGCGGAGAGCATTTTGTATCTACCGAATCCAGCAATATTCTCATGTGCAACTCGCTGCTTGGAGCCTGCGCCAACGCCGACGGCCTTGAAGCCACCGCCTGGGCGGCCATATGCGGGCGTACCCCTCTATGGGGAAACCACATTTTGGAAAACCGCTACGCTACTCATGTGGTGGATATAGAATGTAAAAGCGACACCTCCTTCGACTGGGACGTAATAGGACACGCTCTAGGCCGCCTTCTCACCGAAGGCAATGAGCGCCCAGTAATTGCAAGGGGCTTCAAAAAGCCCGATATAAACAAGCTAAAGCGCTGCTATGGCTCTCTGGCCACCACCAGCGGCTGTGAGCTGTGCCATGTGGTGGGCTGCACCGCCGAGGCCCCCACCCTGGAGGCCGCGCTGGCAGGACACGAGCCCCAGGGGCACATCGTCATCACTCAGGAGGAATACGACAAATCCGTTGATTTCCTCTGCGACAAGGACAGCGCCGATGTTCAGCTCATAGTCCTGGGCTGTCCCCATTATTCTCTGGAGGAGCTGCGGGACGTTTCCCGACTGCTTGACGGCAAGAAAATAGCGGATAATGTAAATCTCCAGATTTGGACGGACATGACCATGCAGCAGCTGGCTGTGGTAAACGGCTACGCCAAGATTATTGAGGATTCCGGCGCACATCTGCTCAACAGCGCCTGCCCTCTGGTATGCGGACGGACGGCATACGATATAGTCACCAGCGGCTACGCTTCGGACGGCGCAAAGCAGGTGCACTATGTAAAATCCGATCTGAGCGGAAAAGACTGCAAGGTTTTCTACGGCAGCACGGAGAAATGCATTGAGGCCGCCATTACAGGAAGGTGGGAATAACAATGAAGAAATTCACGCTTCAGGGCAGAGGCGCCTATCCGGGAAAGGCCAGGGGAGAGGCCCTTGTGTGTCCCCAGAGCATACAGGGCTGGGCCGGAGTCAGCGAGGTCACCGGTCTTATAATCGAAACCGGGCATGTTGAAGAAGGCAAAAGCGTAAAGGGCAAAATTCTGGTAATCCCCTACGGCAAAGGCTCTACCGGCTGGTCCGGGCACTTCCACTCCGCCGCAGTAGCCGGCTTTTCTCCCGCCGGATGGGTGTTCAGCAGTATAGATTCCCGCTGCGGCGTGGCAGCCGCGGCTCTGGAGATACCCGCTGTGGCGGATTTCCCCGAGGGCAAGGAGCTGTTTAACCTGATTCGCACCGGCGACCTTCTGGAGATAGACGGAGACACGGGCACCCTTACAGTTATGAGAGAGGAGTGAGCACAGCATGCCTCAGATAAGTATGAGAGGAATGAGTCCCCAGCTTGCCCTGGAGCTGGCGCCGGAGGTGAAAAAAGCAGTAGTAAGCGCCACCGGCACGGACGAAAAGTATGTTACAACGGAATACATCTGCTCCTTTCAAATGGACGATTCCGGAATGTCCCAGGGCTTTTCAAAGGTGGATATTCTCTGGCTTTCGGGCAGAAGCCAGGAGCTCCACGACAAAACGGCAGAGGCCGTGACCAACGTATTCAGACAGAGAGGCATAGACAGGCTGCAAATTGCTTTTATAAATCTTCCCCCCAGCCATTTCTATGATGACGGCACACATTATTGAAGCAAAACAATATGAGGAGGAGAAAGTATGAGTTCCAAGAAACCCAGATATGACTACATAGTCATAGGTCTTACTTCCATAGTCTTTGCAATAATCTTCGCAGCCAGTCAGATAAATGAAGAAGGATTTATGGGTGCAATAAACACCATCCTTAACTTCTGCTACGAAAACCTCGGCTGGTTCATTAACCTTGCAACCCTGTTCGCCATATTTGTTGCAGTATTTTTCCTTATAAGCAAGTACGGCAACATAGTAATCGGCGGCAAGGATGCGAAACCCGAGTTCTCAACATTTTCATGGTGGGCAATCTCCCTGACCGCCGGCATGGGCATGGGCATCGTATTCTTCCCCGCCGCCGAGGTTATCGAGTATGCTTTCCGTCCCGGCACCGGTCTTGCATTTGAACCCGGCTCCTATCAGGCCATAGTCTGGGGTATGGAGCAGACCATGATGCACTGGTCCGTTACCCTCTACGGCGTATATGTTCTGGGCGGTCTGCTGGCAGCCTATGTGTTCTATAACCTGAAGAAGCCCTTCAGCGTTGCTTCCACCCTGTATCCCACCTTCGGCGATAAGGTCTACAAATATCGCAGCTGGATTGACGGCTTTATTACGCTGGCCATTGTGGGCGGTGTTGCAGGTTCCTTCGGCTACGGTATCCTGCAGGTGGCCGACGGTCTCAATCAGGTTATCGGCCTGCCCGAGAACAACGCGGTATTCACCGGCATCGCCGTCGTCATCACCCTGATTGCCACCCTCAGCGCCGTCACCGGCCTTAAGAAAGGCATACAGTGGCTGGGCGACAATAACGCCAAGCTCTTTATCATTCTGCTTATCTTCGTCGCGGTTACCGGCCCCCTCACCTTCTCTCTAAATCTGGGCGTTGAGTCCACCGGCAGCATGGTTAACAACTTCTTTAAGAACATGACCTACTGCGAGCCCATGGGCGGCTCCGGCAAGTGGAGCATCTGGTGGAACTGGCTGTGGTACATCGACTTCTTTATCTTTGCGCCCACCACAGGACTGTTCCTCGCCCGTCTCGGCAAGGGCCGCACCATCCGTCAGTTCGTCACCGTGAACATGGTAGCCCCCAGCATCTTCTGCATCATCTGGACCTGGCTGTTCGGCGGCCTGGCAGCCCACGCTCAGCTCACCGGCATCATGGACGTAAATGCCGTTCTGCTTGAGCGCGGCACCGACGCCGTCATGCTGGCTCTGTTCGATCTGCTGCCCTTCTCCAAGGCCGGCAAGGTGTTCATGATGGTAATTGTTCTCATTTCTTTCATCACTCTGGTAAACGCAACCATCAACACCGTAGCCAAAATGAGCATTAAGGCCTCTACCCGCGAGGAAGAGGAGGCCGATCCTCCCAAGGGCATCCAGATTTTCTGGGGCGTTCTCATGGGCGGCGTAGCTCTTCTGTTCATGCTGTTGGGCGGTCTGGACGGTGCAAAATCCGTAAAACTGCTGGTTGCCATACCCGTTGTGTTCATGGAGGTAATTGCCGGCTACGGTCTGCTGCGCACATTCCTCAAAAAGAAATATGTAGAGGTTGAGGAAATTGAAGGCATAAAACCCGCTGAAGCGGAAAAAGAATGATTTCCGGAGGACAGCAATATGAAAGTAAAAGGCAATTTTCTCTCTCAGGCAGAGATAGAAAAAATTCACGAACTGTCGGTGAAGGTGCTCGCCGAACAGGGTGTGGAGCTGGAAGACCCCTATGCCGTAGAGGTTTTCAAATCCCACGGCGCAAGGGTTGACGGACGCATAGTCTATATTGACGAGGCCATGCTCAAATCCGCTTTGGAAAGCACGCCTTCTGTTTTTGAGATAAACGGAAGAAACGGCAAAAAGGTTCTTATAGGCGAGGAGCACTCTGTCATAGCCCCCGTATCAGGACCTCTGTATGTGCGCCGGGGCGACGACATACACCGCAACACCGCATTGGATTATAAAAATTTCCAGAAAATGCACCACAACAGTCCGCTTATGGACATGCTTAACCCCAACCTTATAGAGCCTTCGGATATAGCCAGAAGCGTTGTCCGCAATTACCAGATGGCGGTATGCCTGAAGTATACGGACAAGCCCCTTATAGGTCTGACCACATCTCCCGAGGATACCGTCAACAGTATAGAGATGATTCAGCGCTTTTATGGCACCAAGGAGAACGTCACTCTTGGAATAATCAATGTTATCTCTCCTTTGAAATACGACCTGACCATGCTCACCGCCGTGCGCCTCTGCGCGGAGCGCCGTCAGCCCATGATGTTCGCCTGCTGCTCCATGCCCGGCGCCACCAGCCCGGTCAGCCTGTTCGGCACTATGATAGTAAATAACGCCGAGGTTCTGGCAGGCATAGTCTACGCCCAGCTGCTCTGCCCCGGCATAGGCTGCCTTTACGGCAACACCACAGGAAGCTGCGATCTGCGCTACGTAACCCCCAGCATCGGCTCTCCCGAAACCGCGCTGTTCATCTACGCTTCCGCCGCCATGGCCCAATACTATAACATCCCCTGCCGCACCGGCGGCGCGCTGTCGGACGCAAAAGCCGTTGACTGGCAGGCTGGCGTTGAGTCCATTATGACCATGCTGCCTTCCATGATGTCCAGCAGCAACTTCATTCTCCACGCCTGCGGCGTTATGGATTCTTTCAGCACCATCAGCTACGAGAAGTATATACTGGACGAGCAGAACATCGAGATGATCCGCAAAATAACCGAGGGCATAAGCTTTGGCGACGATGAAGAAGAATACGATAACATCGATGAAGTCGGCCCCGGCGGACAGTTCCTGCAAACCATGCACACTCTGACGAATCTGCGCAGCGAGCTATATACTCCCAAGTATTTCCACAAAATGAGCTATGACACCTGGGCCAATTCCGGCGCCAAGAGCGTATGTCAGCTGGCGCTTGACGAGGCGGACCGCCGTATCGCGGCTTACGAGCCCGTAGCTCTGCTGCCTGAGCAGGACGAAATTCTGCGCAGCTATATTGGCAGCCTGCTGGACACCTTCTGATATTTCCCTCTCTTACAAGAAATCCGCCGCAGCCGCGGCGGATTTCATATATGGGGCCTTCAGGTCACAGTAATCAGCACCGCCGGATGAGCTTTTTCATCCGGCGGTGCGCTTTATGTCTGTATGGGCATTTACCGCCCTTGGGTGCGTCAGTCCTTCAGCAGATAGCGTATCATCTGCTCCGGGCAATCCAGAAAGCGCTTGGTTATCCGGTAGTGCTCCGTATCTCTGTACTCCGCGGGCTGTATACCGGAGCCGGTAAACTCCAGTATCTCCGCATTGGGATAGGCCATAAGTATGGGCGAGTGGGTGGCTATGATGAGCTGGGAGTTTTTCTTCACCAGCTCGTCTATGGCCACAATGAGGGACAGCAGCCGCTGAGGCGACAGGGCCGATTCCGGCTCGTCCAGTATATACAGGCCGTTTCCGGTAAAGCGGTTCAGCACCAACGACAGGAACGCCTCCCCGTGGGACTGCTCATGGAAGGACACTCCCCCGTAGCGCTCAAGGGTGCTGTTCCTGTCCAGATAGCTGGCTGTGTTGTAAAAGCTCTCCGCCCGCAGGAAAAAGCCGTCGCTTGGGTAGCCGGTCTTAACGGCGGTAAGGCATTTATACAGCTCCGAGTGGCTGGCCCGGGTGGAAAAGTAAAAATCCCGCGAGCCGCCCTCGGGATTAAAGCCCATGGCCACGGCTATGGCCTCCAGCAGGGTGGACTTGCCCGTGCCGTTTTCGCCCACAAAAAAGGTAACGGGCTTTGTAAAGCGCAGCTCCTCCATACGGCTCAGGCAGCGCACCGCGGGAAGCTCAGAGAGATAAGAGGACTTGTCCGGCTCCTCCCGCAGCCGTATACCGCTGAGATAGTTCATAGCGTCCCGCTCCGCTTTCTTTTCTTCGGCTTGGGCCGTGGTGTGATTGGCTCCAGCACGGATATCACCGCCAGAGTCAGCTCCACGTTCTCTATGTCCAGTATGTAGTGCTCCCGCGCGCCCTCATAGGGCAGTCCGGTCTCCGCGTCGGCGAGGAGTTCCGAAAGCTCTGGAAGCATTTTTACAAACACGGTGTTGTCGCACACCAGCAGCAGGGGCTTGTCGTTTACATACACCATGTATTCACCGAACATTTTCCGGCTGCGTACTGCACCCGCTCCCTGTATCTGCTCGCAGACAAATTCGGCGTAGTCCGCTGTTGTAGCCATGGAGACCGCCTCCCATTTTTCACATTTTTTATTCATTTGATAGACTAATATCATCTTATAAACCCTTGTGTACACTAGAAATTGTTGTTGGCTTATGTATTAAAGCCTCTACAACCAAATTCCATAACGGTACCAAGTACAAATAGCAAGCCGCAAGAATACTTGAAATAGGTGCTCCTGCTGATGAAAGCGGGACAGTACTGGCAATCGACCATGGAATTAGCGGTGCAATAAGAACTGCTGTATTCTCCAGATGAATGGCCATTTTTTGCTCGTCACGTTCCAAATCCTCGCATAACTGATAGGTCAGCATAATAGACAGCGTTTGATTGCAGGCAATCATACTTGTCAAGACGGCTGTAATGAACGTTCCGCCATAAGGCGTGAGACGTTGACTTGCTTTTTCTATAACCGCTTTGATGCCGTCGAGAAATCCTGTCCCTTTGAACATTCCAGAAAAGCAGGAGGATAAACAAACAATGCAGAAAACTCTCGCCATAGAAAGAACTCCGCCGCCGGAAATCATGTCCGAAAGCGTCTGATTGTCCGGGTGATACCCCAAAGCAGCAACTTTCAGCAGCTCCGGGAGAGAAATCCCTTGGACAAAGAGAGCACTCAAAGCAGCGGTTATAATACTGACTGCCATTGTTTTTTTCACATCTATACGGAACAAAGACATAACAAGGATTACAGCCGCTGGAGCGACTGTGATTGAATGAAAGTTGAATGATAAGCGGAATATCTCTGCAATCGCTGCGTCAACCTCGCCGGAAGTGCCCGCCGTACCAGAGGTCAGATAAATTAGGCTGGCAGCGATGAATGGAACCAGCGAAGTGACCGCCATCCGTTTCATGTTTTTGTAGATATTCGTTTTTGTCAGTTCGCATACCAGCAATGCGCTGGTAGACATGGGAGAACACCTGTCCCCGAAATAACAGCCAGACAAAATTGCGCCGCCGATCCAGATGGGGGCTATCCCGAGGCTGTTTGAGATAGCCATACAAATCGTTCCGACTGTTGCCGCAGCCCCAAAGGCGGTTCCAGTAAGAAACGACACCATAGATGTCAATATAAATGAAATCAACACCATCGCAGATGGGGAGCAAATTTGTATTGCATAGTATACAATGTATGCAATCGTCCCACTAGCTCGCCATGTTCCTGTAAGTATGCCGATCAGGATGAAAATCAGCAAAATATTTCTGACTGTGGCAACGCCGGAAAATGCCATCTTCAACATTTCCTTTGGGGTATACTTTTTATAAATCCCATAAAAGTAAAATATGACGAACCCCAGTACAAGGGGAACAAGTATGGAAATATTTGTGACAACGCAGATTAGCAGCATGGACGCGAACAATCCCAGCAATATAAGTTCAAACAATGGTATCACCTAAAATTCTGATTTATGCGCATATATTATAGCACCAGTATTTAAATTTTTCTATCACTTACCTACATTTGTACGAATCAACCTGGCTGCCCAATCCGCCCCGGCGATTGCTTTCACGGGCAAAATCTGCTATTATTATCAGAAAAATGGAGGTGCGCCATGCCCATAGAGATAGTCAGAAACGATATAACCACAATGAGGGTGGACGCCATAGTGAACGCCGCCAACGAGAGCCTGCTGGGCGGCGGCGGAGTGGACGGCTGCATACACCGGGCGGCGGGACCGGAGCTGCTGGCCGAGTGCCGTACTCTGGGTGGCTGCAAAACCGGCAGCGCAAAAATTACCGGAGCATACAGGCTGCCCTGCAAATACGTCATACACACCGTGGGCCCCGTCTGGCACGGCGGCAGCCGCGGAGAACGGGAAAAGCTGGTATCCTGCTACCGCAGCAGTCTGGCCCTGGCGCTGGAGCACGGCTGCAAAACCGTGGCCTTTCCCCTGATATCGGCGGGGGTATACGGCTACCCCAAGGCCCAGGCCATCCGCGTCGCCGCCGAAACCATAGGCGAATTTCTGGAGGAGCATGACCTTACGGTATATCTGGCGCTTTTTGACCGGGAGGCCTTTCAGCTGGCCGAACAGCTGTTCGCCTGACCCGTTGGACAGGCGCAAAGCCCGGAACGGATGCAGAGCATCTGTTCCGGGCTTTTCTCTCCCCAGCCGTTATTTTCTGCCGCCCAGCAGATTTTTTACAATCCCCACAAAGAACAGCAGGACAACAATGGGAATAACGCAGGAGGTAACGAGCAATACCGCCAGCGCTTCAATAAAGTTATTGAGCACCGCCTGAAGCCTGGCGGTAATGTCGGACACTCCGTTTTGCACCTTATCTATAACGGAGGAGAAGAAGCCCTCGTCCTTTCCCTCCGCCGCCTCGGAGCTCTCCTCTATTTTATCCGTGGCCTCCTTCGCCGCAGCTATGGTCAATTCTATAGACTCGTTATAGGTATCCTCTATGAAATTCGACACACCCACGCTGGCAGGCACCACAAGAAAAATCGCCAGGCCGAAAACAATCATTTTTTCGGCCAGAAGCTTCATTTTTTCATTCTTCCTCAGGGCGTTGACGGATATGAGCACACAGGCCGCCGGTATCAGTATGCCGAAGGCCGCAAAGCCTGTGGTGGTCAGCAGGTACTTTTCCAGCAATATTGCGCACAGCACAATGAGAAAATAACCGCTAAGGTCAGCCAGCTTATCGGCTATAGGTGTTGCTGTATCGCCGGGGAGGAATGTAATGGCCGCGGATGCCGCCGTGGACGCGGCGGTAAGCTCCATAACCGTTGTTTTCTTATCGTCAAGAGCCGCTATGCTTTTCGCATGGAAATCCGCAGACGAGGCGTACTTTGATAAAACCAGCACCGAAAGCAAAGCCACAAGTATGGGGATTATCACCCGCGCCATCTTTTTATAATCGTGTGTCACCTTTTGTTTCTCCTTTCTCAGGCCCGCCCGATTTAAAGGCTTTCGCCATACAGCACCAGTATACCACGCAGAGCTCCCCGGGGAAAGCCTTTTGCACACGGTTATCCGTACGGCGTCACGGGGATAAACAGAAATCCGAAGGTCTGCTTTATAAATTTTCCGCCCCCTGTTGACAAACGTAAACACACGCAGTATACTGTGATTACAAACGTAAACAGCATTGGAGCGTGAACTGTATGAGCGAGGAAAAACTCAGCCTCACCACCGCAGAGTGGAGCGTTATGGAGTGCCTCTGGGAGCGCTCGCCCCTCACCGGGCGGGAGGCCGTGGAGATGCTCGGCAAAAAGATGGGCTGGACCCGCAGCACCACCCTCACCCTGCTGCGGCGGCTGGAGGCCAAGGGCGCGGTAAGCGGCAACAGCGAGGGCGGCGTAAAAAGCTTCCACCCCCTGCTGCGCCGGGAGGACGCCGCCGCCCGGGAGACGGAGGACCTGCTGGACCGGGTATATCAGGGCAGCCTCAGCCTTCTGGTCAGCTCCCTCACCAGAAAGCAGGCCCTGCCCAAGGAGGAAATAGACGAGCTGTACGCCATTTTAAGGGAAATGGAGGCGGATTCGGATGCTTGAGTGGATAGCCGCGTCATCTGTTCTCATACTTATCGTCCTCGTCCTGCGCGCTCTTCTGAAGGGCAAAATCAGCCTGCGGCTGCAATACGCCCTGTGGGCGCTGGTGCTAATACGCCTGCTTGTGCCCGTGAGCTTCGGCAGCGCCCGGTACAGCGTCAACAGCGCCGTGCAGCCCGCCGCCGAGAGGAGCGGCGCAGTCACATCCCAGATAGTGGGCTACATTGCCGCCCCGCCCCGGGAAAAGCCGGAAGCCGCGCCCATCCCGGCGCAGCCCGCGGCCGCCCCGGAGGGCCGGGCGCTGACCCTGTTGGATATCCTCAAAGCCGTATGGCTCACCGGAGCGGCGCTGGTGGGGCTGTGCTTTCTGGCGGTGAATCTGCATTTTTACCGCGCGCTGGCTTCCTCCCGGCGCAGGCTGGAATATCCCGGATGCCTGCGGGTGTATGTGACGGCGGCGGCAGGCAGCCCCTGCCTCTTCGGCCTTGTCTGCCCGGCCATCTATATGCCGCCCCAGGCGGCGGAGGACGCGGACATACTGCGCCACGCCGCGGAGCACGAGACAAGCCACTTCCGCCACGGCGACCATGTGTGGAGCCTGCTGCGTGGTGTATGTCTGGCCCTGCACTGGTACAATCCCCTGGTGTGGCTGGCGGCCTTTTGCTCCCGCCAGGACGCGGAGCTGGCCTGCGACGAAGCTACCGTAGCCCGGCTGGGTGAGAGCGAGCGCGCGGCCTACGGCCGCACCCTCATAGGCATGAGCTGCAAGAAGCGCAGCGGCCTGCTGAACGCCGCCACCACCATGACCTCACGGGGGTCGGGCCTGCGGGAGCGGATAGTCCTGCTGGCAAGAAAGCCCCGGGCCGCCGCGGGCACCCTGCTCATTTTGACGCTCATTCTGGCCTTCGCCGTGGGCTGCACCTTCATGGGCGCACCGGAAGATGTCCCACCTCAGCCTTCGGAATCCGCTCCCGTCTCCCCGGCCGCAGAAGGCGGATTTTCCCCCGTGTCGGTGCAGCTTTATCAGCTGCTCTCCTCTCAGTCGCCTCCGGAGCCCATAACCGACCGGGAGCAGGTGGACGAGCTGTGGAAAACCTGCGAGAACTTTGAGTTCGAGGGCACTACCCAAGAGTTCACCAGAGAGAACGTCTGGAGCGTCACCGCCGTGTTTTCCGACGGCGAAGGCGAAAAGCGGACCTACACCATACACGAGGGCGGCCTCTGCGTGGCGGAGGACGAGTACGACACGCTGAACATACTCAAAAACGGCGAGGCGGTTTTCGAGCAGTTTCTGGAGGCCTACGAAAACGCCCCGCGCCGGGCGCCCTCCTCCCTGCTGAACGAGCCGGAGGCGAACTCGGTATGCGCGGCCATCCAGCCCACGGGCGAGACCCAGTCCGGAGACGAGTTTTGCTACGTCGCCCTCCGGGAGCAGGAGGTCCTGAAGGAGCTTTGGGCAAGGGCCACGGCCTCCGCCCAGTCCGGCAAGGGCTGGCTGGAGGGCGAAAAGCCCACGGGTCTCCGCGTGGTGTATAAAGGCGAATGGTGGGAATTCACCGACTCCGGCGCCATGGTGGGCGCGGGCCGTATAGAGGGCGATGATGCCGCGGAGCTTTACACCCTCTGCCGCACCGCAGTATACGAGGCGGGCTTCGGCGAGGCCGTGCGCCCCGAAGATATCCACGGCGTCCGCGCCGCCACCCTGAACGGCGCCATCCGCGTAACCGACGAGGCCGACCTTGCGCGCATAGAGGACTGGCTCTCCAATTCCGAGCTGCTGTACGGCGGCGCGGCCTGCTGGTTCACCTCCATGCTCACGCTTGAGCTGGAACAGGGCGGGAGCCTCAACATAGCCATGGCCACCGACAGCTGCGGCATCTGGATGAGCAACGGCCTGTACTACTATTACGCCGACGGCAACGAGGAGCTTTTCTCCATCTTCGCCCCGGCGGAGATACACGAGGCCGCAAAAGCGGGCATGGACGAGCTTCTCCCCCTGCTGGCTTATCTGGACTGGAGCCGCTACGCCCACGCCTACGGCCCGGACGATATGTTCGCCCTCATGGAGCTGCTGGGCGATTGGGCCTCGGAGGACGCGGACGAGAGCGAGCGCATCAGCCGGTTCATGACGGTGATGAGCTGCACCCGCGGTCTGGACGGCGCATACACCGACGCCTATTCCTCCATACTGGGCATGCTCTACGAGCTGGACAAGGCCCAGTTCGCCTGGTGCTGCCTGGGCAATCTGGGAGAGGCCCAGGCCGACACGGTCCTGCACCTGCTGGCCTACGAGCTGGAGATAAGCAAGGCCGAAGCCCGTGCTCTGCTGGAATCGCAGCTCCCGTAAAATAACGAAAAAGCCCGGACGCTAATGCGTCCGGGCTTGAGACTGTCAAAAAGCCCATACGGGCTTTTTTGACAAAAGGCTACGCTTCGCTCTGCGCCTCGGTTGTTCGCCGCGGGCGAACAATTCGACGCTCGCTCCGCGATAAGTGTTTTCTGCCACGTACACGCCGCGGCCGAAAACGGATTTAGTTTTTTTCGCCGCTCCGGCGGCGAAACTCTGTGAGACTTTTTAGACAGTATCAAAAGTCTGCTTCTACAGCGTATCCAGATACGCCTCCACATCAAACTCCTCCACCGGCAGATCCTTGCGCAGATAGAGGGGGTGGTGGGGGTGTCCCTTTTTGGAGCGGGCGCCGCAGCTGTACCACTTCGCGCCGTAGGCCTGACCAAGCCTTGCCATATCCCGGACGCAGCCGGGGAGGTAGGCGCGCTTTTCTATCACCGCGCCCCAGGCGGCCCACACGGACGGCGCTCCGTGAGCCGAGGCGGCGTTCAGCACATATTCAAAGGCCTCAAGATTTTCCCTGTGCAGGGCGGCGTTCAGCTCCCTGTCCATATCGTCGGGGCGGGTGGCCCTCTGGGCGTAGACATTGAACATTATCCAGCTGTCGTAGCCGTTGCCCGCGGCTATGCGGGACACGGACTTCAGGGTGTTGTCCAAATCATCGGGGCGGGCGGTGGAGGGGTTCACGCCTATGCAGATAAGGGGGTTTTCACCCCTGGTGCCCAGTATGTACCGGTATTCGGAGTAAAAATCCGGCACATAGAGCCATTTTTTCCTGTCGTAGCCGCCGTCGCCTCCCGGAATGAGAGCGTCGGCAAAGCGCAGTATGTCCAGCTCCTGGCTGGCGCAGGCGGGTATGTGCATACCTATCCCCTCCCGTTCAGGAAGGCCAGCAGGGCCTCCGCCGTTTCCATACGCTGATTTCCCTCGTCCAGGGCATGATGTCCGCCGGGCACGGTGATAAGGCGCGCTCCGAATTTTTCCGCAAAACGCCGGGCCGCCTCATAGGGCACGGTCTCGTCTGCGTCGCCGTGGATCATGGCAAGCTCCGCGTCGCTGCCGTATACCTCAAACAGCTCTGTCTCCCGCAGGTCATCCAGAAAGCCCTGTGGTATGGCCAGAGGGTGCTGATAGCCGGGGTAATCCAGACTGAACCAGCCGCGCTCCGACAGCTGCTCCGCCGCGCCGGGCCACTCCTGCCCCAGCAGTATATCCGGCATGGTCACCGCCGCAGAGCGGAAAAACGCCCGCTTGCCCCGGTGCCCCCGGCGGGACAGATATATCGCCGTGATATATGCGCCGAAGCTTGAGCCGAAATAGGCTGTCTCCGCCCCCGGATACCTCTCCTGCACAAGGTTTTCCACAGCCTCCAGCGCATCCAGGCAGCTTTCTATACGCAGCGCCTCCGGCGGAGCGGAGCTGTCTCCGTGGCCGGGAAAATCAAAGGCGGCAACACCCCAGCCGCTCTGCGGCATAGTATCCATAAGCAGGCGGTTGGTGCGGCTGAGGGCGCAGCTTCCGAAGCCGTGGGCGGCTATGAGCACTCTTTCGCAGCCGCCCAGCAGCACGCCGCCCGTGACCACGCCGGCGGGAGATTCTACATTGAATTTTTCCATGAGCAAGCAGCCTCCTCTGTTATTGACTTCAGTATACGCCCCAGGCTCTCCCGCGTCAAGTCAATGGATATTTTCCCGTTTTTAATGAATATACATTAATTTACAGTTTCCTCTGTTTTTCCCATATTCCGCAGCACAGGCGCCGTTCGCTCTCTCCGTGCTCTGTGCTGCACTTGATGAAAAGAAGTTTTCACACACAACATTTTGTGGTTTCAAAATTACGTCTTTTTGTAATTGCCGCCAGTTTCACCGAGAAATTGTACTCATGTAAAATTAAGGATTATATTTTCCGACTTTTGTTGACACCGGCTCAAAAATAAGCTATGATTTTTATAATGCAGACTGCCGGGATTGTACCCGGCCGCTTTTTCGGCCGCATATAATACAGCGTATGCGTATAAATAATCACGCGAGGAAACGACATGACTAAAATAGCCTTTTTCACCGACTCCAACTGTGACATTCCTCTCGAGACCGCCCGGGAACTGGGCATAGAGATACTGCCCTTCACAATAACCATAGACGGCGTACAATATAAGGAGAGCTACTCCTTCACCCCCGCCGAATTCTATGAAAAACTCATAAGCTGCATCGAGCTGCCGGCCACGGCCCAGATCTCCCCCGGCGAGTTTGCGGCCGCCTTTAACAGAGCCTTTGAGGGAGGCTATGACTGCGCCGTGGTAACCACCATGACCTCTGTGGGCAGCGGCACCTATAACAGCGCCCTGGTGGGCAGGACCCTTTTCTATGAGGAGCGCCCCGAGGCCGAGGAAAAATTCGATATATACATATACGATTCCCGCAATTACTCCATTTCTCACGGCTACGGTATACTCCGCGCCGCCCGTGCCTATAAGGCCGGAGCGGAGCTGGCCGAGGTGCTGGAGCTTATAGAGAGCTGGTATGCCAATCTGGAAACCTGCTTCAGCGTTTTCACCCTGAAATACGTCAGCCGCTCCGGACGGATATCCGGCGCTGTGCAGACCGTGTGCGATATGCTGGGGCTGTGCCCTATAATGGAGAACATAAACGGCATATTCCGCACCTTCAAAACGCCCAGAGGCCGCAAGGCCGCCGTGCGCGCCATAGCCCAGCGCTTTTACGAGCATTGGGACGGAGAGAGCGACTATGTCATCCTGCGGGGTATCACGGATACCGAGGCCCTGGCTCTGGCTCAGCTGCTGGAGGAGCACACGGGCAAGCCCCCCGCGGGCATTTTCTATGCCGGAGCCTCTATTTCCACAAACACCGGCCCCTACATCGCCGGAGTTGGCTTCACCGCCAAAAAGGAGAAATAAAATGCTCTATGTCCTTCTGGCCTGTCTCAGCTTCGGGCCCCTGTATCTTTTCGACGCCCTGAAGCTCCGGGGCGGCGGCCGTTACGGCTGGCTTTTTCTTCTGGGCTGCGCCGGGATACTGGCCGGTACTGTGGGTGCCTTCTTTACGGGCGCGCCCCGCTTCATACTCCCCGGCGTGCTGCCGGTGATCTGCGGCGCGATGACTCTGGTTTTTGCCGGGATGCTGCTGTGGGCGCTTTTTTTCTCCCTGCCCTTTGAGCGCACCTATGTGGAAGGCATAAGCGGTACTGTGGTGAATACCGGGCTTTACGCCCTCTGCCGCCATCCCGGAGTGCTGTTTTTTGCCGGGATGTATATCTGCGCCTGGCTCGTCTCCGGACGGGACGCCATGCTGATATGCTCCCTGTGCCTTATACTGTGCGACCTGCTCCACGTCTGGATACAGGACAGATACTATTTTCCAAAAACTCTGGCGGGCTACGGGGCCTACTGCCTCGAGACCCCCTTTCTTATACCAAACACCGCCTCTGTGCGGCGGTGTTTTGCAACTCTGCATACAAGGGAGGCGCGCGTAAAGTGAATCTGGACGATAAGCTCTCTAACCGGATGTATAAAAGCATCTGGCAGCAGTACTGCGGCTTTCTGGATCTCAGTCTGTCCGAATATATGGAGATTCAGAAGCGCCTTATGCTGGAGCAGCTGAGTCTTTACGCCCCCTGTCCCCTGGGCAAACGCATCATGGGCGGGGTCCGTCCCGAAACCATAGACGAATTCCGCCGGACCGTGCCCCTCACCACCTATGCCGACTACGCCGACATTCTGCTGGAAAAACGGGCCGAAGCCCTGCCCGCGCCTCCGGTAATATGGATAGAGACCACCTGGGAGGGCGGCAGCCACCCCATTAAGACCGCGCCATACACCCAGAGCATGATAGACCACCACAGGGGCAGCATACTCTCCGCCATGATACTCTCCACCAGCGACAGGCGCGGCAGCTTTGCTCTGCGGAGAAATCCGAACTTTCTGTTCGGCATGGCCCCCCTGCCCTTTTTCACCGGAATAATTCCCTACGCCCTGGAGGGCGAATTCAACGTAAACTTTATGCCGAAGGTGAATGACGCCGGGCGCATGAGCTTCGGCGACCGGAACAAGCTGGGCTTCAAGCTGGGTCTGGCCCATGATATAGACCTGTTTTTCGGCATGAGCAGCGTAATGGCCCGCATGAGCGAGCTGCTGCCCGGCTTTCTCAGCGGGGGCGGCGGTATGAATATGCGCCGGCTTATGAAAATGCGCCCACACATGATATGGCGTCTCATGCGCGCAAAGCTGAAGAGCAGGGAGTACGGAGCCGAGATACGCCCCAAGGACCTCTGGAAGCCAAAGGGCCTCATGTGCGGCGGCACGGATTCCGCCTGCTTCAAAAAGCGCATACGCAGCTACTGGGGCGTGCAGCCCCTGGAGATATTCGGCGGTACCGAGCCCACCTGCATAGCCACCGAGACATGGTCCAAAAACGGGCTGGTGTTTTTCCCGGATATCTGCTTTTACGAATTCATTCCCGAGCAGGAGATGGAGCGCAGCCTCCTGGACCCCTCCTATCAGCCAAACACCTTCCTCATGGATGAGCTGGTGCCCGGCGAGAAGTACGAGCTTGTAATTTCAAACTTCAAGGGCGGCGCCTTCATACGCTACAGAGTGGGGGACGTATTCCGCTGTGTCTCCACCTCCAACGAGGCTGAGGGCATAGCCTATCCCCAGTTTGAGTATGTGGACCGCAT
Source organism: Candidatus Heteroscillospira sp. (assembly GCA_050943935.1). Classification (GTDB taxonomy): domain Bacteria; phylum Bacillota; class Clostridia; order Oscillospirales; family Oscillospiraceae; genus Heteroscillospira. The sequence continues at coordinate 126,638 of JBMNQC010000003.1, forward strand.
TCCCACCGTCATAGACATAGCGGGCTTCACCCGCATAACGGAAAACACCATACGTCAGGCCATAGACCGCTCCCGTCTGGAGGTGCACAACTGGTTTGCCGTTAAGCGCTACGACAGCGCCGAGAGGCCGTATATGAACCTCTATGTGGAAATGCGCGAACATGCCATCACCAGCGGAGTCGTGGCCGTGGAGGTGCTGTCTGAGCATCTGTCCGCCTACTTCCGCTATGTGGACAGCGACTACAAGGACCTGAAAAAAATGCTGGGCATAGACCCCCTGCGCATCACCCTGCTGCCGACAGGCACCATAGAATGCTATGAGACCCAGGTGGGCCGCAGGCTGCGGCATATAAACCCCTCGCACTACGATGTCACCGGTATAGAGCGCATGGCGGGGCTGCGCTAGGGCGCGATACCAAAATTTTATGCCGAAGGGAGGTGTCCGGCTTGGTATACAATATATTTTTCTGGGGCGTTCCCATGCTCACGCTGGGCACCTATCTGCTGCTGCTGTTTTTCTTCGCCCTAAGCCGCAAGGACGGGGCCATCTACAGCTTCATGTCAGTACTGGCAGCTCAGGCCATATGGAGCGCCGGCTCCCTGCTGATGAAAATGCAGTTCCCGCCCAACGTGCTGTTCTGGAACAAGACAATGATGCTGGGCCTTATACTCAGTTCGCTGTGTATGTATATTTTCATCTCCGTATTTACCAATACCCTGCGCCCTCTAGGCGTAATATCCCTCAGCGTGCTGGTGCTGGGCTGCGTTATTATAGACCTCACCAAGGGTCTGGTCACCACGCCGGAGGTGATAATCCACACCGTGGCGGAAGGCGGAAAGCTCATAGAGAACGTGGAGTTTTCATACGAGCTGAGCCCCTGGGCCATACCCGTATATCTGGTAATGCTGCTGCACGTTGTGGTAATAGTCGGAAAGATACGCACGGGCGTGCGCCTGCACAAGATAGAATACCGCGCCATACGCCCTGTGCTCATAGGCGTTATTCTGGTGTTCCTGGGCACGGTTTCCAATGTGGTGCCATTTCTGGGCCGCTATCCCATAGACCTGCTCACGAGCCTTATGTTCGCCCTGCTGTGCTATTACGCCATATACCGCAACCGGCTGCTTGAGATGAAGTTCATGCTCACCCGCGGCTTTGTCTACTCGGTCTTTACCATGCTTATAATGGTCGTGTACCTTGTGGTGGCCTACAGGCTGAATACGTTTTTCTCCTCCCTCGGCCTGCTGAACAACTATGCGGTTCTAATACTGGCTCTGGCCGTGGCGCTGCTGTTCCAGCCTGTGCTGGGCCTTGCCAAAAAGTTTTCGGAGCTTATTTTCTACCGCTCCGAGTACACTCAGCGCAACGCCCTGCGCAACTTCAATATCAACATCTCCAATTCCCTGAGCCTTACGGAGATATCCAACGAGTTCATAGAGACCATAAACAGCGCCATGAACCCCCGGCGCACCTGTCTGCTGCTGCGGGGCGAGGACGGAGCATATGAGACCTTCAATTCCCTCCAGCGCCTTAACCCCATGGAGCTGCGGCTGGAAAAAAATCACCCCGTGGTAAACTGGCTCCGGGAGAAAAACCTGTGCATCACCAGAGACGAGCTGAATCACAGCGTCTACTTCAAATCCATGTGGGACAGCGAAATGAGCTCCCTGGGCACCCTCGGCGCCGAGGTTTTGGTGCCTCTGCGCGCCCGTGATGAGCTGGTGGGTATAATCCTGCTCACCGAGCGCCGCAACAACCTGGCCTACACCGCCGACGACCTGGATTTGCTCCAGTCCTTCGGCGCCTCCGCGGCCATGGCCCTTTCCAACGCGGCGCTGTACGCCAGAGCCCAGGACGAGGCCAACACCGACGATATGACGGGCATATATAACCGCCGCTATCTGTTCAAATACCTGCGGGAGCAGCTTGCGGCCAATCCGGGACGGCAGCTGAGCATTATCATCTTTGACCTGGACCGCTTTAAGCTCTATAACGAGCTCTACGGCTATACCGAGGGCGACAACGCCATAATCCGCGTGGCCAATATGCTCTCACGCATACTGGACAGACGGGGCATCTGCACCCGCTACAGCGGCGAGCAGTTTGTGGCCGTGCTGCCGGATACCGACTCCGCCGCGGCTATGGCTCTGGCCGAGACCGTGCGCAACAAGGTCCAGCAGGCTTTTATCGACGATGAGAGCATAACCAAGCAGTTTCTCACCACATCCGCCGGAATATGCACCTACCCCGTCTGCGCGCTTAACAGCGAGCAGCTGCTGCACCGGGCGAATCTGGCCCTGCTGAAGGCCAAGGAAAACGGCAAAAACACCTGTGTGGTCTACTCCTCGGAGCAGAGCGCGCGGCTCAGAACGCAGGAGCCCGGCAGCGACGAGGCCAATCTCCAGACCACTATCTACGCCCTGACCGCGGCCATAGACGCCAAGGACCACTACACCTTTGCCCACTCCCAGAACGTGGCGAAGTATGCCGCCGCCATCGCCCGTGAGCTGGGCCTGGACAGCGTGACCCAGAAGATAGTCCACGAGGCCGGCCTGCTCCACGATGTGGGCAAGATAGGCATACCGGAGAATATCCTCACCAAGAACGCCCGGCTCACCAATGACGAATACGCCATCATCCAGAAGCATGTGGACATTTCCATAAACATCGTAAAGCATCTGCCCAGCATGACCCACGTTATCCCCGCCATAGTCGGCCACCACGAGCGCTGGGACGGACGGGGTTATCCCCGGGGCATATCCGGTGAGCGCATCCCCGTTGAAGCCCGCTGTCTGGCCGTGGCCGACACCTTCGACGCCATCACCTCCATACGCCCCTATAAAACGCCCCTGCCCACGGAATACGCCCTGCAGGAGCTTGAGCGCAACAAGGGCGCCCAGTTTGATCCCCGGGTGGTCGATGCGTTTATCCGCCTGGTCCGGGAGGGCCGCCTGGACGTCACTCCCGCCCGACATTTATAAAGCTCATTATTTAGACCGCCCGGTAACAGGGCGGTCTAAAATTTTTTTATTTTTTTACAGAGAATTACGAAAATATCACCGAAATGTAACCGGTCTGGTGTATGCTGTTAGCATAAACAGAAACAAAAGGAGAGTGTGGCGAAACATGGCAGCAACAGACCGCGGCGAGCGCGCCTTTCTCGTGCGTATAACCGATACACAAAACGCCACCTGGCAGGGCACCGTCACCTGGATAGACGACCAGGAGGTTCGCCCTTTCCGCAGCGCTCTTGAGCTGCTGAAGCTCATAGACAGCACCCTTACCCCTCCCGCCGAAAAATAAATTCATCCAAAGGAGAATGAATTATGTTTAAATCTTTTAAAAACACTCTGGCACTACTGCTTGTCCTTGTAATGGTCATCGGTATGTTCCCTGTAGCCGCCTTGGCGGAGGGCGAAGAGCCTGTTGACGGGGCTTTCGACCTGCCGGAAAATTTCGATGAGCGCGATGACAAGTCCGGCAAAGGCCCCGGCAGACCCGGCCACGGCGATAATGACGGCGGCGATGAGTGCGGCGGAGAGCCTGCCGAAATCACCGCAGACTACATCGTAGGCCTGCTGAAAGGTAAAGCGGTTGTCGAAGTCGACTGCGAGTGCGACGACGATGAGGACGATGAGCACTACTGCACCGTCTGCGACGATGAAGATAAGCACTTCCCCCTGTACGCCGGCGCTTTCGACTGGGAGACCGACGGCGATGAGATTGTTATCACCCTCACAGACGAGGCCATTGACATGTACGTTGGCAAGTTCAACGAAAGTGCTGAGAACGACCACCAGTTCTGCCCCGACTGCGATGACAATGAGCACAGTCTGACCCTGGAAAAGACCGACAAGGGCTGGAAGTTCGATGATGACGAGCTGGAGATCTGCGTTGTCTGCGGCGGTGGCAGTTCCTCCGAAAATCCCGAGCCCTCCCCCTCTCCTTCTCCCAGCACCGAGCCTTCCACCGAACCCAGTACCGAACCTTCTGAGGAGCCCGAGGAAAATGAAATTGAGGCTATTCAGGTCATCATGAGCGACAGCGTCAAGGCTCTCTATGACGATCTGCCCAGCGTCAAATGGATCCACACCGAAAACACACTCAGCGCCAAGGGTTACTACGAAATGGGGCCGAACGGCTGGAATGACAACACCTATAACTGCACAGTTGAGGATATAACCGGCGTCACCCTCGGTTCCACCTGGATTGGCAGCGACAAGTATCACTTCGATATGGATTCCGACAACGGCGATTTTGCCCAGATTGAAGTAAGCTACGACTATACCCGAAATCCCGTCAACATTCTTGACAAGCACAAATATTATACTATCTTCCTGTATCTGGATATGGTCACCTCTACCCCCGATCCCACCCCCACGCCTACCGCCACCCCCGATCCTACTCCCACTCCCAGCACTCCCATAGAGACCGAGACTCCCACTCCCGCCGCAAACCTGCCCGTTAAGTACTATGTTGTGAACCCCAAGCTGGCCACTCCCGACAGCGCAGCCGATCTGGGCGCCGCAAACTACTTCCCCAACGCTACTGCGGGTACTTACAACGTATATGACGGCATGCCCGGCGGCCTGACCGAGGATGGCTGGAAGTTGGTTACTGAGAACGGCTAGATTACCATTGGTAAAGTGCACGAGCAGATGAACGGCATTGCCGCCGGTAATCTGATTACCCCCGACGCCGGCGCTATCGCCGCCATGGAGGCCGCATTTGACCTTGAAGGCAAGGAATACGAAATCGTATGGTACACCGCAAAGGTTCAGAAGGGCCAGGGCGAGGTCACCGGTATTGATGCCAACGGCAAAACAGCTGACGTACATGTAGACGGCTATGTGAAGAACGTTTCCGCCATTGTCAAGTACAACAGCAACTATCCCGGAAGTCTTGCCGCTGCCGATTCCTACACCGACAGCGTAATTACCGGCATAGCCTACACAGTCCTCTCTGATACCAACACCAATATCGACTTTAAATATCCCGGCTATAAGTTCATAGGCTGGAGCACCTCCGCAAACGGCGAGGTTAAGTATCTGCCAGGCGATTCCATAAACCCCATTATGTCCTCTGTTGAACTGTTCGCCAAGTGGGAAGCTGAAGCCGTTCCTACTCCTACCCCGACGCCTGATCCCACTCCTACTCCGACGCCCGATCCCACTCCCACTCCGACTCCTGATCCCACTCCCACTCCGACTCCTGATCCCACTCCCACTCCGACTCCTGATCCCACTCCCACTCCGACTCCTGATCCCACTCCCACTCCCACTCCTGATCCCACTCCCACTCCCACTCCTGATCCCACTCCCACCCCGACACCTGATCCCACTCCCAGCACCAGCCCCGAACCCAGCACCAATCCCGGAGGCGGTGGTGGAAGCGGCTATGACTACTACGATATAACCATCTACTATGTAGACGAGAATGACAACCAGATCCGTGAGACTGTGGAGCTGAACCACCGCCGCGAAGGCACCAGCTACGACGTCAGCGAGTATGACGCTCTTGATATCGACGGCTATGTCTACGACAGCACCGACGGCAAGCTCTCCGGCAGACTGAACCGCGATGTGGTCATCACCGTTCACTATGTCACCGAGACAGACATCCCCGATGAGACCCTCCCCGAGGGAGGCAATCCCGAAGGCGGCAGCACCGAGACTCCCGTTGATCCCGGCGAGGTCGATATCACAGACAAGGAAAATCCCGGCAGCGCTCTGCCCGAGGGCGGATACTCCGAGGTTTCCGACCCCGGCAAGCTTCCTCAGACCGGAACCGTTGCCGAGCCCGTGAATTCCACCCTCACTCTGGGGGCCATCGCCCTGCTGATTAGCCTCTCCATGGCCGGTCTGCTGATGTACCGCCGCAGAGAGGAAGACCGCGGCTAAAAACTCCAACGCAATAAAAAAGACCTGCCGCAGAGGCGGCAGTCATAAGACAGTTTTTGAGGGCAGCCAGGCGGCTGCCCTCATTTTCTGCTCATAGATAGTTCCCTTGCACGCACCCTCCGGTGAATCGCCCGGTGTGCGGTTTGCCCCGCGCCAAAGCCTCCCCTGTGTAAGGGGCGGAGTAGTTGTCAATCCCTCAGTCAGCTTCGCTGACAGCTCCCTTTGCACAAGGGAGCCTTTAACCGTTTTACAAACGCCCGCCTGACGAAGCGGGTCTTTTTCCTGTCTATTTCAGTCTCTCGTCAAGCTGATAGAGTATATCCAGCACGCTGCTGAACTCTGTACGCAGTCCGTTCTCCCATAGCAGGAATCCCTGCCAGGATGAGCTGCGCCGGGTGAGCACATACAGGTCAAAAGTCAGGAGTCCGCCCCGCTGGCTTTTTACAAAATCCGGCTCCATGCCCTCCTCAGGGCTGGCCGCCGCATAGTCGCAGTCCGCCCTGCCTGTGCCGAAGCTGCGCGGACGCTGATAAGCCTGAGGAAAATTCTGAGTATCATACAATGCATCCAGCTTCAGCGCCAATCCGCCCAGGTCGGAAAATTCCACCGGTTTTGTCAGCCTGCGGCTGTACACCCGTCCGGAGGCCCCGGTTTTTTCCGCCCGGTCTATACAGACGCGCACGCCGCCGTTTTCCTGCGAAAATTTACTCATAGATTTTTCCTCCATGTCAAAAGCTCTGACCGGCCAGACGTTTTTCCAGCCAGGCAGTATCTGCCGCACGGCTGAGCGCCTCGCTGCGCTCCACCCGCCCCTCGCGTACCAGGGCCAGTATTGCCCTGTCCATGCTCTGCATGCCGCTGTCCGAAGCTATGGCTGCATCCAGCTGATGGTTTTTGCCCTCGCGTATCATATTGCGTATGGCGGGACTGACCGACATTATCTCAAAAACCGGCACCAGACCTCCGTCCGTCCCCGGCAGAAGCTGCTGAGATACCACGCCCTCCAGCACCTGCGCCAGCTGAGTGCGTATCTGGTGCTGCTGCGGCGGCGGAAAAGCGTCCACAATACGGTCTATGCTGCCGGCAGCGCCCATGGTGTGCATGGTCGATATCACCAGATGACCGGTTTCCGCCGCGGTCATGGCGGCGCGTATGGTTTCCGCATCGCGCATTTCGCCCAGAAGAATGATATCCGGCGATTCCCGCAGGGCCGAGCGCAGGGCCACATCATAGCTCTGTGTGTCCGTGGACACCTCACGCTGGGTGACTATGCTCATTTTGTGCTGGTGCAGAAATTCTATGGGGTCCTCAATGGTAATGATGTGGGTATTCCGGGTACGGTTCACCTCGTCCACCATGCAGGCCAGAGTTGTGCTCTTGCCGCTGCCTGCGGTACCGGTCACCAGCACCAGACCCCGGGGACGGCGGGTAAGCTCAATTACCGCGTCGGGTATTCCCAGGGATTTGCGGTCCGGCAGCTCAAAGGTCACCACCCGTATTATAAGCCCCAGAGAGCCGCGCTGCTTCAGGGCGTTCACCCTGAAGCGGGCAAGCCCAGGTACGGAGAAGGAGAAATCGTCGTCTCCCGTCCTCAGCAGCTGCTCCATGGAGCGCCCGGAGGCCAGTCGGTAAACCTCGCCGCACAGGCTTTTAGTATCCTCCGGAATCAGACGGGCCGCGCCCTGCCGCTCCAGCATGCCGTTTATCTTATAGGTCACGGGCAGTCCGGCTATTATCATTATATCCGAGGCGCCCAGCCCCACCGCCTTTTTCAGCGTATCCTCCAGCAAGCTCACCCCTCCAATCCCTCAAGCGTTCCGTCCCAGAGCTGAAGCCCTGTGTTTTCCTCGTCTCTTGTGTTTACGGTATTCCACGCCAGTATTTTCACCTGTCCGTCCTGCCTGGTCAGATGGATGCGCAGGCTCTGGCTGTCCGTCACAGTAAGCTCACGCTCCAGCTCAGCCTCCTCCGAGGCGGCAAAATCCTCATATAGGCGGTGGGCCATGAGGTCGGCCCGATAATAGGCCGCGGCAAAGTCCGCGTTCGCCTCGCTCAGACGCGCGTCCGCACGGGCGGAGGACAGCGCCAGCATGGATATCACGCTGAGGCACAGCACCAGCAGCACGGTGAACACCGTGATGAGTCCCACGCCCCCGGCCGGAGTATTTCGTCTCATGGTCTCTCCCCTCCCCAGCCTCTGAGAGTATATACTGTATCGCCCGCGCTGTTTATTACGCTGACGATGAGCGTGTCGCCGTCACGGCTGCATCTGGCCTCGTAGGCTCCGTCTCCGGATACAGGCAGGCCGTTTTCATCAAAATACACGGAGCAGTCCTCTCCCCCGAAGCTCTCCGCCGCCGTCTGCGCAATATAGACGGCCGCCGTAAGCTCCCGGCTCTCCCGGCTTATGGCGCTGGCGCGCATAAGCACAGCCGCGCAGGCGGCCGCACACAGGGCAAATATGAGTATATTCAGCACCAGCTCCGCAAGGAGCAGGCTGTCTCTTCTTACGTTCATGGCTCCGCCTCCCCCGTATTGCAGCGGAGGCGCAGAAACACGGCTCTGCCGTCCAGCTCCAGGGCCAGGCCGCCGTCCTTATACTCGGCTGACAGGCTCGCCGCCGGAAGCAGCTCAGTCCCGTCCTCTGGCTCAAGGCCGTCCGCCGGGTCGGTATACAGCTCCCGCAGGAAGCCGCCGGAGCAGTAGATATAGGTCACATAGTCCGGTTCTGTTCTGATTATGATGGCGTCGCCCCCGCCAAAGGAGCCAAGACTCACGCCGCCGGGAATATCCGCGCGGCGCAGCTGATTGCTTATATAGGACAGACCCGTGCGCCTGGCATAATTCATATCCGAATCCGCGGCCACACGCTGATATACATTTCCTGCCATCAGCGCCAGGCTCAGACTCAGCAGCAGGAAAACCGCCCCAAGAGCCGGCACGGTCAGCCTGCGCAGAGGACTGCGATGTTCATCCATGTTCAGCCCTCCCGCTCCAGTACCGCTATGTCCGGCATGAGATTGGAGGCGATATAGCGGTAATCCACAAAATAGCGCTCGGTATCCACAGCCAGGCCGTAATTGCGGAGCATATATTCAAGACTTGGGGGATAGGCCCCCTCTATGGCGTAGCACTGCACGGCGCACCGGCTTACGCTGCGCCGCAGCAGCTCCAGCTGCCGCTCATCCTCGCTGCCGGAAATTCCCATGGCGCCCAGCAGCAGCGCAAGGGGAAGCAGAACCGCCGACAGCAGCGCCGGAAGAAATCTGCGATTGCTCATACCTCAGCCTCCCATGGCCGACATGGCGCCCAGCAGCGGCAGCATTACCGACAGGAGCACCAGCCCCACGGCAGCGCAAAGCACCGCCACCAATATCAGTTCACTCCGCCCCAGCAGCCTGTCCATGGCGGTCTCGGCGCGCTCAGCGCATCGTCCCGCCAGCTCACCGAGAGACTCCTCCGTGCTTCCGGTTCGGAAGGCGGTTGTGAGCAGGCAGCAGTCTATGCCGCCCAGCAGTCCGCTGCGCTCCACGGCGGCGGGGAAGTCCGCGCCATTGTCCATGGCATCGCGGCAGGCGCGCATATTCTCCGAAAGGGCGGTATTTTCCAGCAGCTTTTCCGTCCGCTCCATGCACTGGTCCAGCCCCATTCCGCTTGAGAGCAGTATGGACAAGGTGCCGGCAAAACGGCCCCTGGCAAGCTCACGCCCAGCTCTGCTGCGCCGCAGCAGAGCCTCCGCCATACGGCGGCCCAGGCTTCTGCCCGCCTGGGTATACAGCAGATACAGGCCGAATACGACGCCCAGTATAAGCAGTATGGCAAAAAGCCCCGCCACGCTGCGGCTCCATTCCCCCAGTCGCAGCAGCAGGAGCGCCGCCGGGGACAGGCTCATGCCCAGCTGGCCGAACACACCGCCGAACACAGGCAGGACCTTATTTATAAGCACCAGAAACACGGCGGATATCATCGCCGCCAGCATGGCTGGATACACCGCCGCACGGCGCACAGTCTCGCTTATCCCGGCCTCCCTGGTATAGTGGCCGGCAAGCTGGGGCAGGACCACATCCAGAGCGCCGGCGGCAAGGCCTACGCCCAGCATCTGCACCATATAATTGGGAAAGCCCCCCGCCGCGCGGCAGGCCTCCTCCAGATTTTTCCCGTTATCCAGCTCCCGCGCCCAGCGCAGGAGCGCTTCGCTCAGCTTGGCATTATGCTCATCGGCAGCCATTGCCTCCAGAGCGGTGTCATATGCGGCTCCGGCGCTGAGCAGCATGGCCAGACGGGCGCACACCTGAGCCGTCTCTTCATTGGTAAAATAAAACTCTCTCATATTGTTCAATAGGCGTATCGCTGCGTGTAGTTGGCAGCGTCGTTAATATAGCTCACTATTGCCGGACTGGAGTGGCCGGTGGAGGCAAAGGTGGGGTCCATGAGCTTCCAATTCTGACCATCGAAATAAATGGCCTTGTCTATCCATCCCTGTCCCTGTATATATACGTTCACCCATGCGTGGTACACCGTTCCGGCATAGCCCACTATCAGCTTGCAGGGCACACCCTGACTGCGGAGCATTGCGGCCATAACGGCGGCGTAGTCAAAGCAGATACCGGTTTTCTGCTCCAATATCTCATCCACCGCGGGCACATAGTCCGATGACAGAGTGTTTATCTTATTGTAGTCGTAGCTGATATTTTTCACCACATAGCGGTAAACCTCGCCCACCTTGTCTATATCCTTCTCCACACCGCCGGTGATCTCCGCGGCCACCTTTACCGTCTGGCTGTCCTCGGTGTAGTTCACATACTGGTTTGGATACAGGAAGGGCAAAAACTCGCTGCGCAGCTTCATATCCAGCTTGGTGCTGAAGGCCTGAGCGTAGCGGGTGCCGGAGGTATTTTCAAACACTTTCACGGTATAGCTGCCGTCGCCCTCCACCAGAGGGAAGGTCTCCTCGATGCCGGCATTATTCAAATCATAGGTATAGGTCACACCGCCGTTGCGGGTGATCTGCACCTTTATGCGCACATTTTTGCCGCCGGTATAGCGCACTCCTATAAAGCCCTCGGATATATTCGACCAGTCCACGCTGGCCTTGTCGTTGGCGCTCACATCAACTCCGCTGCGGACCTCCGCTCTTGCGGGAAGCTCCAGGGCCAGCACCGCGGTGGAGGCCGCCAGGGCAAGGGCGGCGCAAAGCAGCAGGGCGATCAGTCTATTTTTCCTCATTTTCACTCAGCTCCTCCAAGTCGGCTGGATAATCATAATTTCCGTCATTTTCCAATATTGCGTCCAGAAGACCGCGCACTATTATGCGGTGGTCGGATATGCCTATGGGATGGCAGGACGTAAGGGTGATGCAGGAATAGCCCGTGGTATAAATGGGGCTCCAGTCGTCGGCCTCCACCACATAGCACTCCTGCCACACATAGCGGTAGATATGGTCGTCGTCTGTAAGATAGATATAGTCTCCCTCGCCCAGAGTATCTATATAATAGAAGGGTGCGGCGTCGGTGACTTTGCCGTTCACAACGCTGTTGCGGTGTCCGGCAATGGAGGTGTTGCGGTTGCCATCCCCCGGCATCTGGGCGTAATCGTAAAGGCCCACGCCGTAGCGCAGCTCCTGGGAGCTTGTGCCGTCATAAACGCCGTATTTAACGCCCAGGGCGGGTATTCTGAGCATAAGCTCGGGCAGAGTATATTCGGCCCGCTCCCGGGTGGCTATCAGCTTGCCCACGGGCAGACCGTCCACCATGTCTGGGCTGGCCTCCGGCTCGGTAGTGGCCGGAGGCGTGCTCCCGGGCGTCGGGTCTTCCGCGGAGATAATCTCCGTGGGCTTGGGCCGGTATTCCAGCTCATCCTCCGGTGTGCTTATCTGAGGCAGATAAACACACAAGAACAGCAGCAGCGCCATCGCCAGACACACCAGCGCCAGCAGCAGCCATATTTTTCTTCCCTTCATTACTCCAGCACCAGCTCCCGCACCTTACTGGTGAGTTTCAGCCGGCACATGCGGCATTGCCTGTGAAAGGCTGTCTCTATGCGGTTCATCACCATCAGGCTGTCCTCATAATTGGCGGCGGGCAGCAGTACGACGAACTGAGCGGCGGAATATTTGGCAACCACATCGCCCCGGCGCAGGCTGTTTATGAGCACCGACTGCAGTCTGTCCATGGTTGCGCTCAGACTGGCCGGCGCGGGCAGGCCGCCGTCCGGTTCCGTCACCGTAAGAAGCCCCATATGTACGCACTGGCCGCTGCGGACGCAGCGCCTGGCCTCCAGCCTGTATATCTCCTTAAAAAAGCCGTATTCACACAGAAAAGCCCCGGGCTTGGCGGCAGCCTCCCTCAGGTCTGTCTGGATTATCTCCAGGTCGGTTTCCAGGCTCTTCTCCTCGTCCATTATCTCAGCGTAAAGAGCGCGCATCTCCTCCGATGGGCTGACGCCCAGGTTGCGGTACAGCAGGCCCGTGGCATAGTCATAGTGCCCGCGGGCGGCGCTGTGCTTGCCCTGGCGCAGCATGGCAGTCACAACCAATATATGCAGCTGTTCATCCAGAGGCTCCAGCTCTATGGCCTTTGCACAGACCTCCTCCATCTCCTCAAAACGCTCCCACTTGCACAGAAGAGAGGCCAGACGCTTCACAGCCCCCAGATACAGCAGATGATAGCGCGCGGAAATGGGTACAACCCACAGCTGGCCGCCCAGCTTGGGCAAAAAATCGCCCCTATACAGTTCAACCGCCCGGCGGTACAGGTTCAGCTGCTCTGACGTATCGCCGGAGCTTTGAGCCTGAGCAACCAGCTCGTCGAAGCAGTCTATATCCAGCCGGCAGCGCACCTGGGGGTTCCAGCCGTAGGAGCCGTGGCGCGACAAAATCGGCTCCACATCCTCCCCGAAAATAGGCTCCAGCATGGAGCGCAGGCGGTACAGCAGAGTTTTAAGCGCGTTGGTCGGGTTGGCGCTGCTGTCCTCGCTCCAGAACAGCTCTATAAGCTCGGTCTGCGGTACAAACCGGTCCCTGTGAACAATCAGATAGCACAGCACGTTCCACAGCTTCAGAGAGCGGTTTATCTCATCTGTGAGTACTGCGTCCCCATTTGAAATTGTAAAATTTCCCAGGCAGGTCACCTGTATAGCGTTCTGAGCTGTTTTTGTCGTCATGGATAGTCCGCACCCCTCAATACCAGAATTTTCTTGTTTTTCTGGCACTATTCTGGCACTATTATAATACAGCGGTAACAAAAAAGGAACCCTTTTTTAAATAAAAATCGCACATTTTTCAAAAAATGTTACTTTTCTCTTTTAATTTTATACCGTGTGTAAAACTGTCTGGATTTTTTAAATAAAACCGTGTAGAATAACTTAAACTACATGACTTTGGAGGTATAATATGGCAATCCGACTTAACGATGACAGCGAAATGGTGGCCTCCATTCGGGAGGGACTGAAGCGCACCGGCGGTTACTGTCCCTGCCGTATTGAGCGCTCCGAGGACAACAAATGTATCTGCCGCGAATTTCGCGAGCAAATGGCCGACCCCGATTTTGAGGGCTACTGCCACTGCATGCTGTATTACAAGCCCAGAGGCTGACAAACCGGCCGCACCGTAATTGGTGCGGCCGGTTTGTGGTTAAAAGTGAAGAATGAATAATCGAGGCGGCGCTTGTGCGCCAAAGGCTCCCTTTAGTAAAGGGAGCTGTCAGCGAAGCTGACTGAGGGATTGACAACCCCTCCGCCCCTGCGGGGCATCTCCCCTTACACAGGGGAGGCTTTGGCGTGTAGGGGCGCGCATTGCGCGCCCGTGAGGAGAACGGGGCGCAGTCTGCGGACTGCGAAGTGCGACCCCATTTCTTTTAGAAAGAAACGGTGTCGCCCGCCAAAGAAACTGACTGTTCGCCATGGGCCATTCGTGAGCTAAAGCTCACTCATTCAAATGGCGAAGGGTGAGTTCCAACTAAATCGCGCCTGAATCGATGGAATTGGGCAGTAGAGTTCAGCGTGAAGCTCACCCGGCAGCGTTGCAAGGCTAACATCCACCGCCGCACGAGCGCGTTGTGCGCGTCGGCGAGGCCCAAAAGAGTATACGACTTAGGCGGATTCTTTGGGAAGTTTGAAACCCGTTTCTTTAAAGAAATGGGTTTCAGAACACGACCCCTGCGGTACGAGTCGATTTCACAGCCTCACCCGGGCGAATAAGTAAAAGCTCTGGCAAATTGCGGGCGCGCAATGCGCGCCCCTACAATGCTTCTAACACGCTTTCAGCAAACATGGAATAGTGCAGAAGTTGCAGCTATTTACTACAGCATTTCATATCTGCGCACATATTTTTCCGCTTTCGCGCCTGAATCCAGGAGATTGCGCAGTATCTGGGCGCAGGCGGAGGCGTCGCTGGCGGCGTTGTGATGGTCAAGGTCTATGCCGTAGTAATCGCACAGGGTGTTCAGCCGGTGATTCGGGGCGTCCTTCAGCTCCGCCCGGCTCATGCGCACGGTACACAGGCAGTCAAAGGGCTCCTCCTCAAAGCCATAGGCGCGGAGGCACTTGCGCAGCACGCCCATGTCGAACTGAGCGTTGTGCACGGCCAGTATCCCGCTGCGCATGATGGGAGCGATATTCCGCCACACTTCATCAAAGCGGGGCGAGCGCAGCACCATTTCCGGAGTGATGCCGTGTATCCTTATGTTGCCGTAATCAAAATGACACTCCGGGTCTATCAGATAGTACTCCTCATGCACTATGCTCCGGTTTTCCAGCACGCTCAGTCCCAGAGCGCACATCCTGTCGTTGCGCCCGTTGGGCGTCTCCACATCAAAGGCGACAAATCTCTCCATACTTCCTCCCGCCCCGCGTTTTTTCTCATTTTAGCACAGGGGAGAAGGCAAGTCTATTCATTTTTCCCGCCGCCTGTGGTATACTCGGGAAAAAGGAGAATGACCATGGATTTTATATACAAGGACAACAGCATAGTGGTGTGCCTGAAGCCCCGGGGAGTGCTCTCCACCGACGAGCCCGGCGGTCTGCCGGAGCTTATACGGAACGAGATAGGCGAAAACGAGTGCGTCCGCACCGTCCACCGGCTGGATCGGGTGGTTGGCGGCCTGATGGTGCTGGCCCGCAGCGGCGAAGCCGCCTCCATACTCTCGGAACAGATACGAAAGCAGGAGCTGGGCAAGGCCTACCTGGCGGTCACCCACGGGGAGATACTCCGGGAGCGCGGGCGTATGACAGACCTGCTGCGGCGGGACAAGGCCGAGCGCAAGACCTATGTGACCGGCACTCCAGGACCGGACGCCCGCGAAGCCATACTTGATTATGAGCTTCTGGGCCGAAGCGGCGGCATGAGCCTTGTGCGCATAGAGCTATTAACCGGGCGCACCCACCAGATACGGGCGCAGTTTTCCTCCCGGGGCTTTCCTCTGGTGGGCGACCGGAAATACGGCGACCCCGAGGAGAAGTGCGGCATAGCCCTGTGGTCATGCTTTCTGGAATTCCGGCACCCCCGCTCCGGCCGCACCCTGCGTTTTTCCGCCCCGCCCCCGGATATTTATCCGTGGAACGTATTTGATATACAGATATAGGCCGCGATTATGCGCATAATCCGCATAATTGTGTCTTTTCTTCGCATATAATTTTAACTCTCTGTGAACTTTGGCACTCTCCCATTGACATTGCTAAATCTCAGGACTATACTTGGTGCATACCAATTGAGAAGGCCCCAACAAGACCTCCTTAGGGCACGATAAACATCGTAAAACGAATGGAGGAATTAATTATGCTGCCCAGTATTTTTGGTGAAAACCTGTTTGACGACTTTTTCAGCAATGCCTTTGACCGTGATTTCTACGGAGCGGCCAACCCTCTTTACGGAAAGCACGCCAAGAATCTTATGAAGACCGACGTTCACGAGGGTAAGAATGACTACCGCATAGCCATCGATCTGCCCGGCTTCAAGAAGGACGAGGTGAATGTGGACCTCAAAAACGGCTACCTTACCGTCAGCGCCGCCAAGGGACTGGATAAGGACGAGGAGAGCCGCGAGGGCCACTACCTCCGCCAGGAGCGCTATGCCGGCGCCTGCAGCCGCAGCTTCTATGTGGGCAATCTAAGCCCCGACGAGGTGAAGTGCAGATATGAGTCCGGAGTACTGACTTTGACCCTTCCGAAGAAGGACAAGGCCGCTCTGGAAAATCAGAACCGCATTATGATTGAATAAGCCAAAGCCCCCGGAATTCTTTCGAATTCCGGGGGCTTTTTTGTCCGCGTCCGTCCCTTGGGACGGCACGGCGTACTAGTGCTTATGGTGCTTTATTATTCCCGCGGCTTTGGCCAGCTCCATCACCAGCAGGGGCACAAAAGCCAGAGCCAGGCCGGCAAAATACATATTTGCAGGCAGTATCATAAGTCCGAAAACGCTGTGCAGAGGAGTGAACAGCACCAGGGCTACCAGGACTGCCGACGCCAGCACCGCCAGGTTGAGATGCCGGTTGCCGAAAGCGCCTATTTTAAACAGGCTGTGTTCAGAGCGCATATTATACGACTGCACCAGCTGGCTGAGAGCCAGCACCATAAAGGTCATGGTGCGTCCGCCCTCCAGTCCGAAGCAGGCTGTGCCTATGCGGAAGGCCGCCAGAGACAGCAGAGAGAACATCACGCCCTGCAGGGCTATGCGTACTCCGTAGCCGTGGGCGAAAAGGCTCTCGTCTCTGGGTCTGGGGGGACGCTCCATCACGTCCCTCTCCACAGGCTCCATGCCCAGAGCCACGGCGGGCAGGGAATCCGTCACCAGATTTATCCACAGCAGCTGCATACTCAGCAGGGGGCTGGTGTGCCACAGCAGCATGGCCACAAATACTGTTATCACCTCGCCTATGTTGGTGCCCAGCAGGAAGCCCACCACCTTGCGGATATTGGCAAAGATTCCGCGGCCCTCCCGCACGGCGTCCACAATGGTAGAGAAGTTGTCGTCGGTCAGGGTCATATCCGCCGCGCCCTTGGCCACATCGGTGCCGGTAATGCCCATGGCGCAGCCTATATCCGCGGCCTTCAGAGCCGGGGCGTCGTTCACGCCGTCGCCGGTCATTGACACCACATGGCCCTTTTTCTGCCAGGCCCGGACTATGCGTATCTTGTTTTCCGGGGACACCCGGGCATAGACGCTTATTTTCTCCACCATGGAGTCCAGCTTATCGTCATCCATCTCGTCCAGCTGTGCGCCTGTTATGGCAAGGCCCTTTTCGGTGAGTATGCCAAGCTCCCGGGCTATGGCGGAGGCGGTGGTAACATGGTCGCCGGTTATCATAACGGGGGTGATGCCCGCCCGGCGGCAGACGGCCACCGCGTCCCGGGCCTCGGGCCGGGGCGGGTCTATCATACCCACCAGGCCAAGCATGGTTAGCCCCTGCTCCAGATTTTCGGAGCCGGGATCCTGGGGCAGCTCGTCTATGGTTTTTACCGCCACGGCCAGCACGCGCAGAGCCTTTTCGCTCATCTGCTCCACAGCCCTGCGGCAGGAGTCAGTATCGCCGGATACACAGCGCTTTTCCAGCATATCAAAGGCGCCCTTGGTGATAACGGTGAGCCTGCCGCCGATGCGGTTCACCGTGGTCATGAGCTTGCGGTCGGAGTCGAAGGGCAGCTCGAAAACCCGGGGGCTCTGAGCGTTTATGCTGTCCTTATCCATGCCCCGGCGCAGGGCGGCCAGAACTATGCTGGTCTCGGTGGGGTCGCCTATGTGGGTCTCGTCTCCGTTGGATTCCACTATAACGGAGCCGTCGCAGCAGAGGGCGGCGCTTCTCAGCAGCTCCAGATGGGCGCCGCTCAGCTCATCCATCTCCGCCAGCTCACCTCCGGCGAAAACATGGGTGAGGGTCATGCGGTTCATGGTGAGGGTGCCGGTCTTGTCCGAGCATATGACGCTGGCGCTGCCCAGGGTCTCCACGGCGGGCAGGCGGCGGATAATGGCGTTTTTCTTCACCATGCGCTGCACGCCTATGCTGAGCACCACGGTGACTATGGCGGGCAACCCCTCGGGTATGGCGGATACGGCCAGAGAAACGGCGGTCATGAATATATCCATGACGGGGATGCCGTTCATGAGACCCACCGCGAATATCACGGCGCAGGCCGCCAGAGCCATAATGCCCAGATATTTGCCCAGCTGAGCCAGCTTCTCCTGCAGGGGAGTTTTCGCCTCCTCCGCGCCGTTGAGCAGCTTTGCTATGCGGCCCATCTCGGTGCCCATGCCCGTGGCGGTCACCACGGCCAGAGCCGTTCCGTAGCTTACGCTGCAGCCGGAGAAGGCCATGTTCACCCTGTCGCCCAGGGGCGTGTCCGGCGGGAGGACGGCGTCCGCGTCCTTTTCCGCGGGTACGGACTCGCCCGTTAGAGCGGATTCCTCGCACTTAAAGGCGCTGGTCTCCAGCAGTCTTACATCCGCGGGGATGAAGTCGCCGGCCTCCAGGCGGATAATGTCGCCCGGCACCAGCTGAGATGCGTCCAGCCTCTCCTCCCGGCCGCCGCGTATTACCCGGGCGTGCTGGGCGCTCATGGATTTCAGCGCCTCCAGAGCCTTTTCCGCCCTGGACTCCTGAAACACACCCATAAGGGCGTTGAGAACCACTATGAGAAGTATAAGCACAGGCTCAAAGAATTCCCCGGCGTCGCCCTCGCGGAGCGCTACAAAAAAGCTCACCGCCGCCGCGGCGATGAGAATGAGTATCATAGCGTCCTTAAATTGGTCGAAAAACCGGCTGAGCATGGTCTTTTTCCTGCCCTCGGCAAGTCGGTTTTCCCCGTACTTTTCCAGCCGCGCGGCACATTCTTCGGCACCTAATCCACGCTCCGGGTCTGTATTGAGACTGCGCAGAAGCTCCTCGGTCTGGCTGCTGTAGCGTGACAAACCTATCCCTCCAAAATTTAATATTTGGTATAATGTAGTGTCAGTATATCTTACATTCGGTGAAAATTAATTGATTTCGTGTAAACAATATATTCATTTTCCCCCACTTGTTCATTATTTATTAAAACTCTGTTGACAAGGGTGAAACACCGGTGATATACTGATTTTATCGAGTAGAAAACACTAATACATAAAATAGGAGGCAACTTATGACTTCGTACGAGCGCATTATGACGGCCTTCCGCCACGAGGAGGCTGACCGCGTACCCATCACCGAGTTCGGCGTCAACCCCAATGTGTGGAAAGCCCTGGGCGCAAAGAGCCTGTATGAGTTCCAGCAGCAGGCCGATTACGACATGCTTGTAGTCCGCATCAAGTACAAGCCTATTGAGGACGACGGTGTGAACTACACCGACGAGTGGGGCATAGGCTTCAAGCGCAACGAGGAGGCCACCGGCCACGCCACCGTTCACCCCATCCAGGGCCCCCAGGACATGAACAAGCTTATCCTCCCCCCCGCAGACGACCCCTACCGCTTCTTCTATCTGGAAGAGGCCGTGAAGGACTGGAAGGGCAAAAAGGCCATTTGCTTCTCCACCCGCGCCATGTTCCTGTGGGCAGCCGAGCTGTGCGGCATGGACAACCTGCTCATGCTCATGTTCACCGAGCCAGAGTTCGTTGAGGACCTGCTGGACAAGATAGTGGAGAACCAGATCGCCGTTGCGAAGAACGCCATCGCCATGGGCGCCGACATTATCGACGATACCGATGACTACGCCTTCAACACCGGCCCCCTCATGTCCCCCGATATGTTCGAGGACTTCATCGTGCCCCGCCTGACCCGCTTCACCGAGGCCGTCCACGCCGCCGGCGCCAAAATAATCAAGCACTCCGACGGCAACATGAACAAAATCCTGGGCCACGTCGTCTCCTGCGGCGTTGACGCCTACCACAGCATTGACCCCACCGCCCAGATGGACCTGGCCAAGGTCAAGGCCGAGTACGGCGACAAGATCACCCTCTTCGGCAACGTGGACTGCGGCAACCTGCTCACCTACGGCACCCCCGAGGATGTGCGCCAGGCCGTGCGCAACTGCATCAAGATCGCGGCTCCCGGCGGCGGCTATGTGCTGGCAAGCAGCAACACCATCCCCGCCTCCGCACGCCCCGAGAACGTACAGATGATGATAGACGCCACCCGCGAGTTTGGCGCTTATCCCATCAAGCTGTAATCTCCGCACCGATAAAAATAACAGTCCGGCACCCAAATGGGTGCCGGACTGTTTCGCGTTCATTCCCCGCGGCGCATATTTTCCTTCAGCGCACGCATGGTTCCGGTAATGATGCGCAGCTCGCTGTGGTTGCAGTCCGACAGAAGTTCCTCCGCCTCCCGGAGAAACGCTCCTCTTGAACGGCCCAGACTGTCGCAGAGCAGGTCGTCCGCCGTTACATCAAGAGCGTTGGCTATACTCACCAGCGTAGGCAGTCCCAGCTTGGTGGCGCCGCGTTCAATATGTGATATATTGGAGGGCTCTTGATTAGACAGCTCGGCAAGGGCCTGCTGAGTCAGCCCCCGCGCCTTTCTGAACCGCCGGACTCGTATTCCAATAGCCATATAATCAAGTTCCATTTTGCCGCCCCCTTTTTTATTATTTTTATTGTATATTTGTTTAGGATGTGATAAAATAAGTCAAATATCCTAATAGGATATATAATAATATTTTTTGACTGCACACTTATTATAAATAAAGAGGTGGGTTTTTTGTGAACTCTCAGCTTCCGCTTCTGGAACTATTGGCGGACACGGCCCAATGCAGCTATCTATCCGATTTGCACTAGCTAAGCGCCGGGCAGAGCGCCCGGCTGGCCGTTGTTCTGGAGCACATTGCTCCGGAGGATTTCTCACCGCCGGAGTGGTATGACGCGCTGGCCTACTTAACAGGAGAAAAATCTAATGGCTCCTGCGCCGAGGCGCAGGCACAGCTCTTGGCGTTTCTGCGCAGCAGAGCAAAAAAATAAAACAGCGGGAAAGGAGCAGCGCTTCTTTCCCGCTGTTTTTATCCCAAAACTTTTCCATTAGTGCACACCGTACGCCGCCGGACGGCATAGGATGCAGAGAAAAGCTGACGAAGGATGTGAAAGCTATGAAATTTGCCGTAATGGGAGGCGACGCCCGTCTCGCCCAGCTCTGCCGTCTGCTGCATGCAGACGGACACCGGGTGCGCACCTTTGCTCTGGAGCGGGCCGACAAGCTGGATGAGGCCGTGGCCTCCGCGGACTGCGCCGAGTGCGCCCGCCATGCCGACTGCGTTATCCTGCCTCTGCCCCTGTCCGGGCGTCAGGGCTATCTCAGCACCCTGCTCTCCGCCCGGGAGGTCACCCTCGACGAGGTGTTCTCCTCCCTGCCCCGGGGAGTGCCCGTCTGCGCCGGGCGGGTGGACGATTACGCCGCCGAATGTGCAAAAAAATACGGAGTGGGGCTTATCGACTACTTTTGCCGTGAAGAGCTGTGCGTAATGAACGCTGCGGCCACCGCCGAGGGAGCCCTGGAGCTTCTGATACGGGAGACGCCCAAAACTCTGCTGGGCAGCCGGGTGCTGGTGGTGGGCTTCGGGCGCATAGGCCGCCTGCTGGCCCTGAGATTGCAGGGCATGGGCTGCCATGTGGCCGTGTCGTCACGCAAATATGCCGACATGGCCTGGTGCCGCGCCATGGGCTTTGAGCCTCTGGATACCCGCGCGCTGGAGCCCCATCTGGGAAAATTCGACATGGTGGTGAACACCGTTCCGGCCGCCGTGCTGGGAGAGGAGCGTCTGCGCCTGCTTCGGGAAGGCTCCCTGTGCATGGACCTGGCATCCAGGCCCGGAGGGGTGGACTTTGCCGCCGCGGCCCGGCTGGGTGTGCACGCCATATGGGCTTTGAGCCTGCCCGGCGAGGTGGCGCCCATCTCCGCAGGCGAGATAATACGTGACACTATCTACAATATCCTACGGGAACAGGAGCTGATGTAAATGGAAAAAATACGACTTGGTCTGGCTCTGTGCGGCTCGTTCTGCACCTTTTCCCGGGTGCTCGCCGTGGCCCGGGAGCTGACGGAAAGCTACGATGTATATCCCATAATGAGCGAGACGGCAGCCTCCACCGACACCCGCTTCGGCAAGGCCGAGCACTTCATAGAGGCTCTGGAGGAATACTCCGGACATGAAATAATCGACAACATAGTTTCCGCTGAGCCCATAGGCCCCAAAAAAATGCTGGATGTGCTGGTGATAGCCCCCTGCACAGGGAACACCCTTGCAAAGCTGGCAAACGGCGTGGCCGACTCCTCCGTTACTCTGGCGGCCAAGGCCCATCTGCGCAACGGCCGGCCTCTGGTGATAGCTGTGAGCACCAACGACGGTCTTGGCGCCAACGCCGCCAGCCTGGGCAGGCTAATGGCCCGTCAGAACGTGTATCTTGTGCCCTTCGGCCAGGACGACAGCGCCAAAAAGCCCGACTCCCTGGTGGCGCACTTTGAAAAAATAGACGAGACTGTACAGCACGCCCTCCGCGGAGAGCAGGTGCAGCCCCTGCTGCTGTAAGCTTTCCGCTTTTTTCCCGCTACCCAAACATTTCTTTCATCATCCACTATATCGACATGTTCTTCAAAAATATGTATAATCCTTGAAAGGGGCGGCAATCTACCAAATCAAATCCTCCAAGAAATATGTAAAGGATTCGATGATAGCCTTTGCTCTCATCGAATCCTTTTGCGTTTCAACTAATGGATTTGCTTGAATCACCTATTTACTTACATACAGATTTTTCTGAAGTCCTGCGTCTCTACCATAAAGTGTATAATACATTATATCACCATCAGTAGCGCCGCTAGTTACTCAGCTTGCCGCTTTCAGCGCGGCCAGGATAGTCTCGGCGGCGGCGCGGGTCTCGGCAAGCGCCGCTTTGTATGCGTCGCCATCCATCTCGCCCGACAGAAACAGGTTGGCCAGAGAGCCGTCCTCGCGCCCGTCGAACTGATTGGAGAGGGTCGTATAGCACCCGAGAATCTCTTCCCTCGCGTTCTCGTCGGCCGCGTAACCCTCCAGTGTGGCACTCGGGAATATGCAGGAAGCTGCCAAATCAAACAGCTCGCTGAGTTCAGGGGACAAGCCGTCCGTGTCCGGACAGTCTCTCATGTAGGCATCCCGCGCGCCGCCGGAATATCCGTCAAAATACATCTGCGCGTCGTCGCCGTAGTTAGCATAATATCCGCCTATCCGCCCTAAGACGCCGGACAGCCTGGAACAGCGCTCCTCGAGCATGTCGTCCCGCTCCGCTTTCCAAGAAAAGTACCGATACGCGCCGAAGACGTTAAGCACAAGCGAGAGCACTAAAACCGCGGCAAAGATTGTATTTTTACTGATTTTCATGTGAACATCTCCTTTTGACAATGCACACTCGTGCAGTCAGCGTTGCCCATTGGTATCATCTCCCACATACTCTTGTTGACAATATAATATTTTAATCATAAAATCAAGTCAATATTAACAGTTGATTAAAAAATAAGCTTTCCTCTTTTTTTCCCGCTACCCCTTGAAATGCTGAGAGAAACTGCGTATAATATTGAAGATATTCTGCAATTACTACCGATTTGAGGGATTTTATATGCAACGTACAAAAATTGCCCGGCTCTATGCTGACGCGCAGAAATTCGACGGCCAGACGCTTACCGTCTGCGGCTGGGTCCGCACCGTCCGCGACATGAAAAACTTCGGCTTCGCCGAGCTCAACGACGGCTCCTGCTTCAAGGGCCTGCAGGTGGTGTTTGAGCGCGAAGCTCTGTCCAATTACGACGAGATTGCAAAGCTCAACGTGGGCGCCGCCCTTATTGTCCGCGGCCGCTTCCTCCTGACCCCCGACGCCAAGCAGCCCTTCGAGCTGAAGGCTGAGGAGATAATGGTGGAGGGCGTGTCCAGCCCCGACTATCCCCTGCAGAAAAAGCGCCACAGCGTGGAGTTCCTGCGCTCCATCGCCCATCTGAGAGCACGCACCAACCTGTTCTCCGCCGTGTTCCGGGTGCGCAGCGTAGCCGCTCAGGCCGTCCATGAGTTCTTCCAGAACCGCGGCTTTGTATACGTCCATACCCCCATCATCACCGGCAGCGACTGCGAGGGCGCCGGCGAGATGTTCCGCGTTACCACCATCGACCCCGCCAATCCCCCGCTGAAGGAGGACGGCAGCATAGATTATTCTCAGGACTTCTTCGGCAAGGCCACCAACCTCACCGTATCCGGCCAGCTGAACGCCGAGAACTTCGCCATGGCTTTCGGAGATGTCTACACCTTCGGCCCCACCTTCCGGGCCGAGAACTCCAACACTCAGCGCCACGCCGCCGAGTTCTGGATGATAGAGCCGGAAATGGCCTTTGCCGACCTGAACGACGACCTGGAGTGCATGGAGGCCATGGTGAAGTACATCATCAGCACCGTGCTCGAAAAGTGTCCCCAGGAGATGGAGTTCTTCAACAGCTTTGTTGATAAGGGCCTGCTGGAGCGACTGCACAACGTGGCAGAGAACGACTTCGGCCGTGTCACCTACACCGAGGCCGTGGAGATACTGAAAAAGTCCGGCCAGCAATTCGACTACCCCGTGGAGTGGGGCATAGACCTGCAGACCGAGCACGAGCGCTATCTGACCGAGCAGGTGTATAAAAAGCCCCTGTTCGTCACCGACTATCCCAAGGACATCAAGGCCTTCTATATGCGCATGAACGATGACGGCCGCACCGTGGCCGCCGCCGACTGCCTGGTGCCCGGCATAGGCGAGATAATAGGCGGCTCCCAGCGCGAGGAGCGTCTGGATATGCTGGAGAAGCGTATGGGCGAGCTGGGTCTGAACCCCGAGGATTACTGGTGGTATCTGGATCTGCGCCGCTACGGCTCCTGCCGCCACGCGGGCTTCGGCCTTGGCTTCGAGCGCATGGTAATGTACCTCACCGGCGTAAACAACATCCGCGACGTGGAGCTCCACCCCCGCACCGTGGGCAACGCCGAATTCTAAATCACAGACCAAACCGGCCGCCCACAGGGCGGCCGGTTCTTTGTCGGGCGGTGGATAGTTGAGATGGCACTTGCGCGCCCGTGTACGAATATGTAATCAGCCGGTACTGCGGGGTCGTGTTCTGAAACCCATTTCTTTAAAGAAACGGGTTTCAGACTTCCCAGAGAACTTGCCTAAGTCGAATACTCTTTTGGGCCTCGCCGACGCGCACAACGCGCTCGTGCGGCAGTGGATGCGAGTCCTGGTCTGTGTTTTAGTGCCGTGCTGTCAGGTGAGCTTTATGCTAAACTCTGCTACCCAGTTCCATCTATTCAGGCGCGATTAACACCGCACTCACACTTCGCCATTTGAATGAGTGAGCTTCAGCTCGCGAATGGCCCATGGCGAACAGTCAGTTTTTTTGGCGGGCGACACCGTTTCTTTTTAAAGAAATGGGGTCGCATCACGCAGTCCGCAGACTGCGCCCCGTGCTCCCACATCAGCTTACACGGGCACTTCTAATAGAATCCGCTCCCCTAACAGGGGAGGAAAAGAATTTCAATCCGCCGCGCAGCGGCACAATAACTATTCACTCTTCATTCTTCACTATTCATTAACAAAACTGCCGTCCTTACGGGCGGCAGTTTTATCGTATATTTATCATATTCAGTTGTATGTGAAGCTTTTTTATTATATTTCAACTCGCGTTTGAGATAAGGAGAAATCCGATAAGTATTGCTGCCTTATTGCTTTCTATATAAAATTTCACATGGGCAGATATGCCCGGCAGTCTTTTCCGATTCTATGCCTTAAAAAAACCCATTCGGGTACGCGGTTTTTATCATTTTATTGGGCTTTGCGGAAAACTTCCTTTCGGCTGTCCCGCTTTTTCATGCGTTGTACACCGGAATCACCCCTCTCATACTTTTGTAGGTTTTACACACAACGCGCTTCCAATTTCTAGGAACCTTTGTGTCTTTTCACCTATAATATAACAAATGACCGTATAAATGTCAACTGGCAGAATGTAAAATTAATCTTCTGTGCATTTGTATATTTTGAAGAATCACCGCTCCGCAAGGCCGGGCAAAAAGTCAACATTTTTCTTGCTATTTCAATGCTTTGCGGTTATAATAAGTGTTTGTGATAAAAGCACTTTACGCCCCGGCGCCGCCCGGGCTTGCCTATACAGAGAGGAAGATTCAATGAAAAACGAAAAACTGAGAAATGTCGCCATTATCGCCCACGTCGACCACGGCAAAACCACCCTGGTGGACGAGCTGCTGAAGCAGGGCGGCATCTACCGAGAGAATCAGGAGGTAGTTGACCGCGTTATGGACTCCAACGACCTGGAGCGTGAGCGCGGCATAACCATTCTGGCCAAGAACACCGCCGTGCAGTACGGCGACACCAAGATCAACATAGTGGACACCCCGGGCCACGCCGACTTCGGCGGCGAGGTGGAGCGCATACTGAAAATGGTGGACGGCGTCATCCTGCTGGTAGACGCCGCGGAGGGCCCCATGCCCCAGACCCGCTTTGTCCTGAGCAAGGCTCTGGAGCTGGGTCACCGCGTTATCGTCGCCGTAAACAAGATTGACCGCCCCGACCAGCGTATACATGAGGTCATAGACGAGTGCCTGGAGCTGCTGATGGACCTGGACGCCACCGACGAGCAGCTTGACAGCCCCATGCTGTTCTGCTCCGGACGGGACGGCACCGCCTCCTACTCCCCCGATGTGCCCGGCACCGACCTGGAGCCCCTGTTCAAGACCATTCTGGACTACATCCCCGCTCCCGACTGCGATGACGAGGGTCCTTTCCAGATGCTGGTAAGCTCTATCGACTACAATGAGTTTGTAGGCCGCATAGCCATAGGCCGCATCGAGCGCGGCGTCATCCGGCAGAATCAGGAAATTGCCGTGTGCAACTACCACAATCCCGACGCTCCCGCAAAGAAGGCCAAGGCCGTCAGCCTGTATCAGTTCCAGGGTCTGAGCCGTGTGCCCGTCACCGAGGCCAGCGCCGGCAACATCATCGCCATGAGCGGCATAGGCGATGTGACCATAGGCGACACCATCTGCGCTCCGGACAAGATCGAGCCAATTGAGTTCGTCAAGATTTCCGCCCCCACTCTGGAGATGACCTTCTCCGTTAACGACAGTCCCTTTGCCGGCCGGGAGGGCAAGTTCGTCACCTCCCGCCAGCTCCGCGACCGACTCTACCGCGAGACTCTGAAGGATGTGTCCCTGCGCGTCACCGAAACCGATGGCACCGATTCCTTCAATGTGGCAGGACGCGGCGAGATGAGCCTCTCCATCCTCATCGAGACTATGCGCCGTGAGGGCTATGAGTTTCAGGTATCTCCCCCCCGCGTGCTGTACCAGGAGATAGACGGCAAAAAGTGCGAGCCTATAGAGCGAGTGGTTGTGGATGTGCCCCAGGACTACATGGGCGCCGTCATGGAAAAGCTCGGCTCCCGCAAGGGCGAGTTCCTCACCATGACCCCTGTTGGCAACCGCATGAAGCTGGAGTTCCTTGTCCCCTCCCGCGGACTTTTCGGCTACCGCAACGAATTCCTCACCGACACCAAGGGCGAGGGCATACTGGCCAGCGTGTTTGAGAAATACGAGCCCTACAAGGGCGAGGTATCCCGCCGCAGCACCGGCTCTCTGGTGGCCTTCGAGACCGGCGAGAGCATCACCTACGGCCTGTTCAACGCACAGGAGCGCGGCGCCCTGTTCATCGGCGCGGGCGTGCCCGTCTATGCCGGCATGGTTGTGGGCGTCTCCCCCAAGGCCGAGGATATTTCCGTAAACGTCTGCAAGAAGAAGCAGCTTACCAATATGCGCGCCTCCGGCTCCGACGATGCTCTGCGTCTGGTTCCGCCCCGGAATCTGAGCCTTGAGCAGTGCCTTGAGTTCCTGGCCGACGACGAGCTGCTGGAAGTAACCCCCAAGAGTCTGCGCCTGCGCAAGAGCATCCTGGATCACTCCCTGCGAATGAAGAAGCAGCACGGCGGTAAGTAAAATATCAAAGCCCCGAAAACGTCAGCCGTTTTCGGGGCTTTTTTGTCGGGCATCTAGTATATTGTACTATATTTTCCGGTTTTCTTCATTATGTTATTTACTTTTGCAAACCGTAGTGGTAAAATTACATTGATATACGCAAAATCTGCCTCACCGGACAGGGCCGGAAGGGTTTAAGCCGCCGAATCAGCTCAAACTCATTCAGAGCGTGTAGGGGCGGGCGCGTACTTATGCGCCCATGTGCGGCGGTGAAATCGGCCCATACCGCGGGGTCGTGTTCTGAAACCCATTTCTTTAAAGAAACGGGTTTCAGACTTCCCAAAGAACTTGCCTGAGTCGGATACTCTTTTGGGCCTCGCCGACGCGCACAACGCGCTCGTGCGGCGGTGGCTGCAAGCCCTGGCCTGTATCGAAGTGCAATAGTATCAGGTGAGCTTAACGCTAAACTCTACCGCCCAATTCCATCGACTCAGGCGCGACTTACGCCGCACTAACACTTCGCCATTTGAGTAAGGTGAGCCGAAGGCTCAGCTTATGGCCCATGGCGAACGGTTGGTTTCTTTGGCGGGCGACACCGTTTCTTTCTAAAAGAAATGGGGTCGCACTTCGCAGTCCGCAGACTGCGCCTGCGTCTTTCACTCACACACAATCAAAACAAGGAGCTGATTTCATGTCCTTTTCCATACTCACCGAGTCCACCTGCGACCTGACGGCGCAGCAGCTCAGCGATAACGACGTATTCTGCCTGCCTCTGGGCGCCACCCTCGGCAGCACCACCTATATGCACTATGCCGACGGCCGGGAAATGAGCTATGAGGAGTTTTACCGCCGTCTCCGGGCGGGGGAAATGCCCTCCACCAGCGCCGTGAACGTATCCGACTGGATTGCCGCCATAGAGGCCCGGCTGCCGGAGAGCCGGGAGATACTGATACTGGCCTTCTCCTCCGGCCTCAGCTCCACCTATCAGAACGCCTGCCTTGCCGCCCAAGACATGACGGAAAAGCACGGCTGCCGCATAGAGGTGATAGACACTCTGGCCGCCTCCGCCGGAGAGGGGCTGCTGGTGCTGGAGGCCGCGCGCCTCCGCCGCGAGGGCAAAAGCCTGGATGAGACCGCCGCGGAAATACGGGAGCTTGTGCCCCATACCGTACACTGGTTCACCGTGGACGACCTGCACCATCTGCACCGGGGCGGCCGCGTCAGCGCCGCCACAGCCATTGTCGGCTCCGCCCTGGGCATCAAGCCTGTGCTGCATGTGGACGACGAGGGCCATCTGATAAATATGGATAAGGCCCGTGGCCGCAAAAAGTCCATTCTGGCCCTGCTGGAACATATGCGCCAGACTCTCACCCAGCCGGAAGGCCCCGTCCTCATATCCCACGGCGACTGTCCGGAGGACGCGCAGTTCCTGGCCGACGAGATACTGAAGCTCTGGCCGGTAAAGACCCTGTATATAAATCCCATCGGCCCCATAATAGGCGGCCACGCGGGCGCCAATACTCTGGCCCTGTTCTTCATAGGCAGCCGGCGATAAAAAAACGCATCCGGGACGCAAACACGTCCCGGATTTTTTAACGGGTCTTATATAGAGAATATTTTTTGCCGCCTTGGACCGCCATTTTTTGATAATCTTTCCGAACAAGAGACCAGTTTTTCCAATTCCTCTCCACGTTCTCAAATCTCGCAACAGCCATCTATAAATGCAGTAGGCGGCATAATCAGTTACTTTTCCTTTGTGATAATATAGGATTGTAAACTTCTTTGACAGCCATTCTTTTCATAAAATTGCTCTGCTGTTGATTGTGAGCCAAAATATAACATAGTAGGTGTATTATCCTTTGCAAGTTGAAGAAGTTTACTTCCAATACCTTGTTTTTGATATTGTGGAATAACAAGTAATTCTGTTATCGTTCCAAAATAGTAACCGTCAGAAAGAATACGCAAACAACCTACTAACTTTTTATTATCATAGGCTGTTATATTTAATGTTTTGGATAATGCACTCTTTGTTTGTTCTATATCATAATCGCCTTTCCATACTTGATTAACAAAAGAAATAAACATCGACGCACTAAGTTCTCTATCATCTACTTTGTAATCCACTCTTGTTCCTCCTCAACTTCAAATTCGTTGCTCTTCCGTATGTATATTATAGCACGCATATATAGATTTTTCTATTCCGAAGGGAATTTTGAAAAAAGCCTTGACATCACAGGGTTTTTCTGATAGTATAACAAGGCGCTCCAAAGACAGCAGGTGGGCATCCGCCCGTAATTCCTGCCGAGGACAGCATCACTATTATTCTGATTGCTTTCTGTTCTCGTGCGTTTTTGCGCATGGGAGCTTTTTTTTGGGCGCGATTATTTAACCCCGGAGGTGAAACCACACATGCCTAACGCACAGGTTCTCAGCGAGAAGCAGGCTATCGTAGCCGCTCTGACCGAGCGTATCCAGAACTCCGGTTCCGGCGTGCTGGTGGACTACAAGGGCATCACCGTCGCCCAGGACACCGAGCTGCGTACTGAACTGCGCAAGAGCGATGTCGAGTACACCGTCGTCAAGAACACTCTGGTCCGCTTTGCTCTGGACAAGCTCGGAATGGAAGGACTGGATCATGTCCTCCACGGAACTACCTCTCTCGCCACCGCAAACGAAGACCCCATCGCTCCCTTCCGTATCTGCAAGGAATACTCCGATAAGCTCAACGGCGTATTCACCATCAAGGCCGGATACATGGACGGTAAGGTTCTGTCCGACGCCGAGATCGCCGCAATTGCCGAGCTGCCCTCCAAGGACGCTCTGTATGCCAAGGTTCTCGGAACCATGCTCGCTCCCATCACCAGCCTCGCCGTTGTGCTTGGTCAGGTACTGGAGCAGAAGGGCGGCAGCGTAGCCGCTCCCGAAGCCGCCGAATAATACGGCGCACTTATCATCAACTTAACAATTAGGAGGAAATTTAAAATGGCAAGCGAGAAAGTCACTGCTATGATCGAAGAAGTTAAGGCCCTCACCGTTCTGGAGCTCGCAGAGCTGGTTCACGCTCTGGAGGAGGAGTTCGGTGTTTCCGCCGCTGCTGTTGCCGCTCCCGCCGCTGGTGGAGCCGCTGCCGCCGCTGTGGAGGAGAAGACCGAGTTTGACGTTATCATGACCGAGTTCGGCGCTGAGAAGATCAAGGTCATCAAGGAAGTCCGCGGCATCACCGGCGCTGGTCTGGCTGAGGCCAAGGCCATTGTCGAGGGCGTGCCCGCCAAGATCAAGGAAGCTGTCTCCAAGGACGAGGCCGAGGAAATCAAGGCTAAGCTCGAGGCTGTCGGCGCTAAGGTCGAAATTAAGTAAGTCCCGCCGCATTAGCGGCATCATAAAAGCACTCCGGAATCCCGGAGTGCTTTTTTGTTTGTGCTTCAATCGTCTTGCTTAATTAAACAGGCCGCGGCAGTCGACGGGGGTTCTGGTGTAGCTGCCGTCCTTTTCCTTTATCCAGACATAGTTGCAGAGGTTGATGGAGGTGCAGATGTGGTTCGGCACGATATAGAGGGTATCGCCCACACTCAGGCCGGTTTTTCCGCCGTCTTTTCCGATGATAACGCCGTGCTCTTCGCTCATGTGGTCAAACACAAGGTCGTCACGGCCTATGACAGCGCCGTAGCCCGGCAGGAACATGGGCGCGGTGCGAATAGTCGTGTCGCCGGCAAATATCTTGGAGCCGCCGTCAATTACGGCGCGGGTCTCGGTGGGGGTGCTGACTACGGTGACCTTGATGTATCCGCAGCACTCCTCGGGCGCGGCCGCGTTCTGCTTCACCTTTGCGGCGTCGTGGAAAATATATGTGCCGGGGCGCACCTCGGTCATACCGGGGTTATCGGCTACATACATGGCCGTGGGAGTTGAGCCGCCGCTTATCTCCTTTATAGGCACGCCCGCTTTGCGCATGTCGCCGGCAAGGGCCACCATCATCTCGCTCTCTTCGCGGCCGGCGGCGGCCATGTCCAGGGTGCGCGTTCCGCCCAGGGTGTTGCACTTGAAAGTGAAGATGCCGGTGAGCTCCACTCCGGGAAGAGCGTTTATCTCCCTGGCCAGCTCCACGGCTCTGTCCACAGGGCAGCCGGTGCGCTCATAGCCGGTATCTATTTCCATGCGAAGCTCAATTGACTGTCCGTGGGCCACGGCGGCCTCGGAGATGGCTTTGGCTCCGGCAAGGCTGTCAACGCCGCAGATTATCCTGGCCTGGCGGGCCAGAGCCAGCAGGCGCTCGACCTTTTCTTTTCCGATAATGGGATAGGCTATGAACACATCCCTCATGCCGCCTGCTACCATGGTCTCGGCCTCGCCAAGCTTCGCGCAGGTGATGCCGGCAGCGCCGTACTCCATCTGCATCCTCGCCAGGCGGACTATTTTGTGGGTCTTGATATGGGGGCGCAGGGTGCAGCCCTTGGCCGTAATCTGCTCCTGCCAGCTTTTCAGGTTTTTCTCAACCTGCTCCATGTCTATTATAAGCGCGGGTGTCTCAATATGCTGCATAATTTTGTCCTCCCTGTTTATTACTTGCTCAGCCCAAATCTACTGCCGGGGGCACATCGTCGCAGGGGCTGCACTTGCCGTCTATGATAACAGCCTCGGCGCGGAAGAGCTTTTCCGGAGTATCGCTGTTTCCAAAAGCGTCCACAAAGGTATGTCCGGCCGTATTATCACGATAGCTGAGCAGCGTACCGTGCTCACAGAGCTTATCCATGTCCGTCCAGCCCTCCAGGCCGAGAATCGCAGCGCTCTTTCCCGTCACGCCCCAAAGGGTCTCCTCAAGACTCAGACCACAGGCGTGGACCTTGCTCATCACGTCCGTAAAGGTGAAGGGCGTGCCGTTAAAGCATCGCTTGTGCATATCGGTGCTGATGGTGACATCCTTAAAGCCGCGCGCAAAGGCCTTTTTGCACACATTGAAGTTGAAGCTGGAGTAGCCGTGGCCCACATCAAAGAGCACGCCGCGCTCTTTTGCAGCCAGCAGCTCCTCGCTGGGTTCGCCCTCCGGGCCCCAGGGACTGCCGGGCTTTCCGTTGAAGATATGGGTGACCACATCGCCCTTTCTCAGGCGGGGCAGGATATCCCTGCAGTTGGGGGGGCCCTGGCTGATATGCACCATAAGGGGCAGGCCTGCAAGCTCCGCGGCCTCAAGAGCCCGGTCCAGAGGCACCAGGCAGTCCTTTTCGGGAATATCGCAGTTCAGGCGCACCTTGATACCCACCACGTCCTCCTTATGTTCCATGGCCGCACGGGCGGCCAGCCTGGGCACCAGAGTGGAAAAATCTATGCTCTCATGGTTGCTGGGAAGTCCGAAGCGGTTTATATGTATCCACAGCTTGGGAATCACAACGCCCTCGAAGGTGGGCCGTACATAGCGGTAAAAGCCGTCCATGCAGTCGAAGCCGCAGCTTCCGGCGTCGGACAGGACGTGCACGCCCCAGCGGTGAGAGAATTTTTCCGGGTGCATACCAAATATTCCGTAGCCGTCAAACAGGTGGACATGCATATCTATGAGGCCCGGAGTGAGATAATATTCAGTATCCCCGGGGCCGTCAGAGCTTTTTTCAAAGCTCAGCCTTCCGCCTGCTTCCTTCAGGATGCCGCCCACGAAACGACGGTTTTGGGCATCGTAGGCATTTACTGTAACGGGAAATTTCATACCTTGCCTCCCAAGCTATTCCGCTTCAAATATCATCTCTATCTCCACAGCCTGATTACCGGGGAGATTGTTGGTGCCTATGGCGCTGCGGGCCGCCTTTCCGGCCGTCTCGCCGAAAATATCCACCAGCAGCTGGCTGGCGCCGTCCATCACCTTGGGCTGCTTGCCGAAGTCATCGGTGCTGTTTACAAAGCCGAGGAGCTTAATGATGCGCTTTACCTTGTTAAGGTCGCCTATCTCCCGCTCTATGTTGCTCAGCAGATTGAGTATGCATTGGCGCGCAGCCTCCTGGCCCTGCTCAAGGGTATAGCCCACGGGGGCCTGGCCGGTGTACATGAAAACCCCGTCCTTTTTGCAGCCGCAGCCGGAGGTGATATACACCTTGTCGGTTATTTTGCTCACGGGCACATAGATGCCTCCGGCAGCAGGGGCGGGAGGCAGCTCAATGCCCAGTTGGTTCAAGCGGTCATAGATATCCATAATTTACCTCTTTTCTTTACAGCAGTCGCCCCGGAACCCTGTTGCCGGGGCGACTCTTTATTATACTTTTCGGCTCCGGCTAATTCAGCGCCTCTGCGCGCTCTATGCGCTCCACCATAAGCTCATGCCAGATGCTCTCGTCCACAAATGGATTGAAATCCTCCGTTATCTGGTCCACCAGCTTCAGTATTCCCACCTGATTGGTGTGGCTGGGCAGGCAGATATCCACATGGAGCTTATTCAGCTTCTTCAGGCCCGCAATGAATTCATCCCGCAGGCTTTTGGGCTGCCGGTTCTGCTCCAGCCATTCGTCGCTGAGTGTGTTGAGGCCCACGCCGCCATGGATGCCGCAGGTGAGTATTTTCCCCTGCTTGTCGGTCACGTCAAAGAACATGGAGGTGCAGCCGGGGGTGTGTCCGGGGCTGGAGATGGTCTGCACAGTGATGTTGCCAAGGCTTATGGGAGCTTCGTCGTCATACAGTCTGTCCGGCTCTATATCTCCGCAGGTGTAATCGCCTATCATAATAAGGTCTTTTCTGTCATGGAGATATTCCAGGTCGCGCCGGCCAAAGTATACCTCGGCGCCTGTCAGCTCCTTCATGGTGCGCGCTCCGCCCATGTGGTCTATGTGGGCGTGGGTTATGAGTATCTTTTTGATATCCGTGGGTTTATAGCCCAGCTTATAGATATTTTGGAGCATCAGATAGACGGTCTCATGCATGGCGGTGTCTATAAGTATCAGACCGTCGCCCGTGTCTATGAGGTAACAGGCTACCCAGTCGTTGCCCCCTATGAACCAGACTCCGGGCGCCATGGGGAACGGCTCCACATAGGCCTCCCAGGGCCGCCGGCAGCAGCGTTCCATAAGCTCATGAGGCGGCGGGCTGGTTTTGGATGTGCTGTTCAAAGGCATTTTAAGCGCTCCTTTCGGTTTAAGCCCTGGACTGCTTAATCTTATTCCAAATCATACCGAACACAGGAGAGAATATGCAGATAATGCCTATGGCCATCAGGACGCCGGAAATGGGGCGGGTGAAAAAGCTGGTCCAGGTGCCGCTGTACTGGAAGGCCTTGAGCATATTTTTCTCCAGAATGGGTCCCAGGATGAAAGCCAGAAGCAGAGGAGAGGTGGGCAGACCGCCGAACTCCATAATAACGCCGATAGCGCAGAATGCCAGCATCATACCGCATTTGTAGAGGTTGGCGGATTCAACAAAGGCGCTGATAACGCAGATAACCAGCAGAGCCGGATACATATAATGCGCAGGCACGCGGAGTATATGGGGAAACAGGCGCATACCAAACATCTGCATAACCAGTATCAGTACGGCGCATACCAGGACGGTCATAAACATCAGATACACAATGTTGCCGGAGTTTGCAAACACCATGGGTCCCATTTCCAGACCGTGGATTGTGAGAGCGCCTATGAGCAGGGCCGTGGCGCTGTCGCCGGGGATACCCAGGGCTACCATGGGAATCATGGCGCCGCCTATGGCCGCATTGTTGGCCACCTCGGGAGCCCAGATACCGCCGGGCGCGCCGTGGCCGTAGAGCTCGGGAGTTTTGGAGTAGTTCTTGGCGGTGGAATAGGCCACCAGGTTGGACAGGCCCGCGCCCATGCCGGGCAGGAAGCCTATAGCCAGACCTATGCCGAAAGAGCGGAGGATATTGGGAAGCTCAGGCGCGATATCGTTTTTCAGGCTGAGGCCCAGGCCCTTGATGGACTTGGTATCCACATTGGGAGCGGGAGGAAAGCCCTTTCCGAAGTCAACCAGAATACGGCTCAGGGCGAATATACCCATGAGCACCACGGTGAGGGACAGGCCGCCCATGAGATTGATGTTGTTAAAGGTGAAGCGGGCTTCCGCGTCAATGGGCGAGTAACCGACGGAGGCGAAAAACAGTCCCAGGCAGGCGGCAGCCAGGCCCTTGAACATATTGCCCTTGGATATGGCTATTACCATGGTGATAGCCACAAAGCACAGGGAGAAATACTCCCAGGGGCCTAGAGCAAAGGCAAGCTCAGCCACGGGCACGCAAAGCAGCGCGCCCAGCAGCGCACTAATAAAGGTTCCGCAGAAGGAGGCGCACACGCCTATGGCAAGGGCCTTGCCGGCCTTGCCCTGCATTGCCATGGGATAACCGTCCCAGCAGGTGGCAACGGCGGAAGATGAGCCGGGTATACCCAGCAGCACGGAGCCGATAAACGCGCCTGAAACGCCGCCTATCCACAGGGAGATAAGGAATATAACGGCGGTTCCGGGCTGCATGGTGTAGGTGAGCGGCATAAACAGCATTACCGCCATAGTTCCGCTCAGGCCCGGAATAGCGCCGAATATAATACCCACCGGAGTGGCAATCAGCATCAGAGCTATATGAAATGGAACGGAAAGCTGCTGAAGTATATATGGAAGATGTTCAAGCATTTCGATTTACCCCCTAGTCAAAGAATATTCCGGTGGGCAGCGTCATGTTGAACACATGAACATATACCACATAGATGAGCAGAGTGAAAACTACGGAAAATATAATACGGCCTATGAGGCTGGCCTTCACATCACCGCCCCTGGCGATGATGGTGCAGAAGATAAACAGGACGAAGGGCGTAACTATCATATAGCCGAGATATTTCAGACCAAGAATATACAGAGCCAGCATGACGAACAGCGACAGAGTCTTGAGCCAGCCGGCGCCTGTGAGAAAGACCTTGTCTTCCTTGTGGCCGAATATGCTGCTCAGGAAAATACCCGCGCCGCAGACCACAAAGCCGAAAACGGCGATAAGGGGAAACAGCTTAGGACCGGGATACTCCCATGTCATTCCATAGCGGAATTTGCTTACCATGACTGCAATAACAGCGCCCAGGGCTATTAACAGCAATCCGGTAATTGTATCTTTCTTAATCTTCACAGACATAACCTCCAATGGCTTTTACAGGGATGGGCCTTACAATTTATTTGTAAGGCCCATTTGAATCAATGGAATCGATGAATTTCTATACTATCTTAACAATTACTTCTGCAGGCCCAGAGCGGCGCAGGCTTCGGTCAGCTCGTCCTGAACCTTGGCCAGATCGGCCTGGCTCTCGGCAGGCTCGGCGAAGGTCATGCCCCAACCGGACTTGCACAGCTGCTCATCAACCGCGGGATCCTGAACTGCCTCAACGAAGCAGTCGTTGATAACTTCCACCAGAGCGGGATCCATGCCGGGAGCGCCCAGGACCATGAACCGCAGGTCATAGGTGAAGTTGATGCCCTGCTCAATGAAGGAGGGAACGTCGGGCAGAACGCTGTTGCGGCTGCCTTCCTCGTCGGTGGAGACGCAGGCCAGAGCGCGGATCTTGTTGGCCTCTATGTACTGCTTTGCGCTGTTGGCGTTGACCAGAGCAGAGGGGATGCTGCCGCCCACCAGAGCGGTAAGCTTATCGGTGTCGGGACCGGCCTCAACATAGTTCAGCTCAATGCCAGCCGCCTGTGCGAACATACCGCACTGGATGTGGGAGCCGCCGCCGGTTTCAACGCCTATCATCATCTTGCCGGGCTCAGCCTCGGCAGCCTTGATATAGTCGTCCAGAGTCTGATAGGGAGAATCATAGGGAACAACCAGCATGTAGCCGCCCTTCTCCTTGGAGGAAGCGAAAGCGATAACGCTGAAGTCGGTGGCGGGGTTGTGGTCGTACATATTGGTGCCGTACTTGATGCACATGGTGGTGTGGAAGAACAGCAGGGTGCTGCCGTCGGGCTTGGAGGTACGGACAGCCTCGTAGGGCACCGCACCGCCGCCGTCGTTGTTATTGATGACGGTCAGGTTAACGTCGTAGTTCTCGTTGATGTACTGAGCGATGGTGCGGGCAGCCATGTCGGTGCCGCCGCCGGCGGATGCGGCAACATACATATTTACGTTGCCTTCCCACTTTGCCGCCTCGGGAGTGCCGGACTCAGGCCCGTTGGACTCCGGAGCGCTGGATTCAGGGGCCGTGGATTCGGGCGCCTTCTCGCCGCCGCAGGCTACCATACCGAGGAGCATGACCACAGCCAGGATAAGAGACAGAGCTTTTTTCATTTCTTATGTTTCTCCTTTTCAAAATGTTTAATTATGTTACACGCTCAGGCGGCTCACTTGCTATTTTGCCTAAAGTGTAATATAATCTTAACGCCATCTTAGCTCAAAATACCTGTTCAGACAAGCGCGAAAAACGGGCGCTGACGGCCCGAAATACGCAAACCGTCAAAATTGGAGATATTTTTATATGGATATTAGTACTTATGAACATATCATCGAGATTTCCCGCCAGGGCAGCATAGCGAAGGCGGCCGACAATTTGTTTATGTCCCGCTCCTCTCTCAGCCGCCAGCTCATTGCCGCGGAGGAAGAGTTCGGCGCGGAGATATTCAAGCGCATCTCCAACCGGCTTGTGCTCACCCATCCCGGATGCATTTTCATGGAAATGGCCATAAAAATAGTAGAAGAGTACCAGCACGCCAAAATGCAGATAGATGATATAACGGGCGGATACAGCGGACGGCTGCAAATAGGCCTGCCGCCCAGCCGCAGCCGCGTTATCTTACCTTATATAATTAAAAAATTCAGCAGCATTTACCCCAACATCTGTATAGAAGGCTCCTTTTTAGACAGCGCTGATGCAATAGCCAGCCTCACGGCCGGATATACCGACATGGCAATACTGTCCGCGCGCTACATAACCCCAGAGCTTGTGGCCGAGCCTTTGTGTCAGGACGAATATGTTTTGCTGGTCAACAAAGACCACCCCCTGGCCAAGCGGGCGGGAACAGATAAAAACGGGCGGCGGAAGAGCTTCGACCTGCGCTGGTTCAAGGACGACCTCTTCGGCTTCGATTCCCAGAACTCCTCCGCCCGAAAAATTTGTGAGGACTTGTTCAACTCCTGCCGCATGGAGCCCCGGCTTATTTTAGACAACTGCCGCTATGACCTGCTGATGGAGCTGGTCTCCAAGGGCTGCTGTATTTCCATCGCTCTGGACACCTTTATGGACTATTACGATAATCTGGTGGCCTTCTCTTTCCCGCAGCCTATTTACAACACTCTTGTAGTGGTGCGCCGGAAGGGCTATACCTTCAGCAAGCCCGAGCAGACCTTTGTGGATATTGTGAAGGAATACTACAGCCAGCACAAAAGCCGTAATTAAACGTATCCTCCCCCGTCCGCCAAATCGGCGCGGGGGATTTTTAATTCCCGCATATATAGAAACACGGGGGAGCCGCTATGGCTCCCCCGTGCAGGCGTATTATTTGTAAATATATGTTTCGGGCCGGCGGTCTTCAAAAACCGCTACAGTATGCCTCATCTCGTCCACCAATTTTAAATCCAGCGTTGCTATGATGGTATCCTCTCCGTGTTCGCCGCCTGCCGCCAGAGCGTGTCCGTATGGGTCAAACACACAGCAGTTTCCGCCCAGCACGAAGCCGTCGTTTTCTCCGGTGCGGTTGCAGCCCACAACAAAGGCCTGGCTTTCTATTGCCCGTGCCTTTAGAAGTGAATTCCAGTGGTCAATCCGCTTTAGCGGCCATGCCGCAACATAGAACAGGATTTTAGCGCCTTCCACAGCTAACGGACGGCTGATTTCCGGGAAACGTAAATCATAGCATATAAGATACCCTACATCAACCCCTTCAATGGTAAATGTGTGCGGCGCCTGCTTTCCTTCGATAAAATGATACTGCTCGTTCATGCTGGAGGCAAGATGGACCTTGTCGTATTTGTAAATACAATTGCCATTGCGGTCGAATGCAAGAGCGGTATTGCTGATTCCATCTGTTTGCTTGACTGCAACACTTCCGCCAATTATATTTACCCGGTATTTTTTTGCCAGCTCGGAGAAAAACAATTTTGTCTCTTTGGAATTTTCCGTATCCGCAATATCCGGCAAAATATCATAGGCATATGCTGTTTTCCAGAGTTCGGGGAAGGCCAGGATATCCGGGGCGTACTCTTTCATAACGCGCTCCGTCCAGGAGCTCACCTTATTAAGATTAGCCTCTATTTCACCGGCCACCACCTGCATTTGGTATATTGCTACCTTCATATGTACTTCCTTTCCGCAGACTGGAACATAGGCAAATATTTATGCGGAATAGAGACCGACGCCACGGAAAACATATCGGTATCAAATCCCTGGCAAATTCCAGCATCACATATTGCAGTAAGCAGCGACAGAGCGGCCGTTCTGGAATACCCGCCGTAACGCTCGAGAAGCTCCAGCATGGAGGAAGAAGCAGTCTCTAATGCCTCCTGCAATTGCGGCGCGCTTCCAATTGTAATGACGGTGTTCTGAGTGCATACCACAGGTCCGGTAACCCGGATGTCTGCAACGCAGGCAACACTCAGCTCTACTGTTGCGCCAATTTCAATTCCGGTGCCCATAAGCTCGCCGGAGCCCATGGATGCATGTACGTCTCCAACGCCTATAGCGCCGCCGCAAATCTGTGCAGGCAGGTAAAGCGCAGCTCCGGGCTCCAGCTGGCGGCAATCCATATTGCCTCCATGCTTTCCCGCAAAGCCTGTTGCCGCCGCGTCCAGCGGAGTCACGCCAAGCGTGCCTATATGGGGCCGTATCGGCAATGCGATTCCACATTCAAGCCGTATCTCTTCCCCCTGAATCTCGGCGAAAACAACCTGGTCTTTATCCACAAATTGTTTGCAGATACCCATGTCGGTCTTTTGCAGGACAAAGCCGCGCGTCTCCAAATCTATTCTGTGAATATCGATACGTACAGTATCTCCGGCATTAACGCCTTTCACAGCAACAGGCCCGGTGCATGGATTGGTTTTAGGCTGAGCCGAATTCCAGTCCGGTGCTGTTGTAAGCAGCTGGTCATGGCGCTGTAGACGGCCTCCCCGGCAGTCGTAGGTTTCTACCTTAAAGCGTTCCCCCTGCTCTACCGTTAGTTTACATTCCAAGCCTTTTTCAAATGAGTAAAAGCTGTTTTCCCTGGACAGAATTTTCATCTATTACTCCTCACTTGGACAACAGACGTATCATAAACAATGAGACATCCGGTACAAAGGTTATGATAAGTAATGTGAAAATCATCATCAGCAAAAACGGCCAGAGGTATTTCAGCACTTTTTCCAAGGATGTTTCAGCCAGCTGCGCGCCGATAAACAGAGTGGTTCCAAGGGGAGGCGTTACAAAGCCTATTGCCAGTCCGCATACCAAAACAAGGCCGAAATGCACGGGGTCCATTCCAAACATTTTTACTACCGGCAGGAAAATTGGCGTCAAAATAATGATTGCAGACAGCGTCTCAAAGAAGCACCCGACTATAAGGAGTACTGCTATAATCAGCAGCAGAATTACAGTAGGGTCGTTGCTGAGACTGAGCATGGCGTTGGCAATCGTGGTGGGTATCTTCTGTATGGTGAGCAGCTGACCGAAAGCAGAAGATATTCCGTTGATTATCAGGGTAGTGCCGGTCATCAGGCACGCATCAATCAGAGAATCCATCAGCGTGCGGAAATTAATCTGACGGTAAACCACAATGCCTATTATCAGCGCATATACACAGGCTATTACCGCTGATTCAGTTGGAGTGAAAACGCCGCTGTAAATGCCGCCCAGTATTATTACCGGAACCAGTATCGCCCATTTGGCATCCCAGAGAGAAATCAGCACCCGCTTGAAGGAAAATTTGTTTTCGTCCCTGGGGATATGCATTCTTTTTGCCATTATATAGCACATTATCATCAGGCCCACACCAATCAGGACACCGGGCACAATTCCTGCAATGAACATATCCGCTACAGAAACGCCGGAGGCAACTCCGTAAATAACAAAAGGAATACTGGGCGGGATGATGATTCCGATGGTACCGGCGCAGGAGGTAATGGCAGCTGCCAATTCGCTCTTATATCCGCCTTTCTTCATTGCCGGAACCATGAGGGAGCCAATTGCGGCTGTTGTACCGGGAGCGGAGCCTGAGATTGCGCCAAAAAACATACACGAAAGGGTGGTGATGAATCCAAGGCCGCCGGTAATCCAGCCAACCAGGGATTTGGCAAATTCCACCAGCTTGTGGGCTGTTCCTCCGTTTACCATCAGCGTGCCGCAGAGCATATAAAAGGGCAGTCCCATAAGAGCAAATGAGTCAACCGCAGTAAAGCAGTTCTGTGCGGCCATGATAAGCGGCAGTCCCTGATAAAGCAGACCCGCAATAACGGCGAGGCCTATGGATATGGCTATGGGAACGCTGGAGAAAAGGAATATCGCCATTGTTCCAAAAAGAACCAGCATTGACATCAGCGCTCACCCTCCTTCTCTCCCGGACGCAAATGCTCTTTGATGATAAAATAAATATTCTGAACTGCGCGAACTCCCAGCAGCGTAATTCCCACCGGAACCGACAGGTATGGAATCCACATAGGCACCCGCATTGC
Source organism: Candidatus Heteroscillospira sp. (assembly GCA_050943935.1). GTDB lineage: Bacteria > Bacillota > Clostridia > Oscillospirales > Oscillospiraceae > Heteroscillospira. The sequence continues at coordinate 169,056 of JBMNQC010000003.1, forward strand.
AGGAGAAAGCTGTCCTGTCTGTTGAACCTTAATTACCATTTGCGTAGCGTTAATGCTGAATATTGCCGCAAATATTGCCATCATTATCAGTGCAAACAAGTCAAATATCCATTGCTTGTCCGCGGGGGCGAGCTCTTTAAAGCAGGTTATGCGCAGGTGACGCATACGTTTGGTTGCATAGGCCGCGGCTATCCACACCATCCACACAAAGATATATCGGGCACATTCCTCCGACCAGCTCAGAGAGCTTTCCAGCACATAGCGCCAGATCACCTGCATTGTGCAAATGATGAGCATTGCCATCAGCATGAAGCTGAGGAGAATTTCTTCAATTTCATAGCCATGGAATTGCTCTTTTAATCGTTTAAACATAGTAGTTTCCTTTCGGAATGGGGGTTAACCCTTTACTGCCGCAAGGACTGCGTCAACCAGTTCGGCGCCGATCTCGGCTTTGTGGTTATCGTAGATTGGAGCGCACATATCGCGGAACATCTGAAGCTCTTCGGCTGTGAGCTCATTGACTTCCGATGTTTTCTTTATCTCTTCCAGAGCTGCCTGGTCATAGTCCTTGGCATACTCGCGCTGGGCCTTCTGGCGGACAAGCTCGCCCTCCATCAGAATTTCCTGCAGGTCTGCGGGCAGGCTGTCCCAGAAAGCGGTGCTGATGACGTCCAGCTGAGGCATATAGATATGGCCTGTCAGAGAGATGTAGGGCTGAACCTCATTGAACTTATAGCTGTGTATATTGGCTATGGGGTTCTCCTGGCCGTCAACGGTCTTCTGCTGCAGAGCAGTAAAAACCTCGCTGATGGACATGGGAGTGGGGTTTGCACCGAGAAGCTGGAACATTTCGATATGAATGGGATTTTCCATAGTACGCAGCTTCATGCCCTTAAGGTCATCGGGGGTGTGAATGGGGTGCTTGGAATTGGAAATGTGGCGCAGGCCGGAAACGCCGAAAGTGAGAGCGCGGAAGCCCTCTGCCTCCTCGTTTATCTGGTCGAGAATCTGCTGCCCTATTTCGCTGTCCAAAACCTTGTACGCCTCCTCGTCATTGGCAAAAAGGAAGGGCAGGTCAAACAGTCCGCAGGTTTTGCAGGAGGAGAACGAGGCGGTGGTTGCGTTGCACATTTCAAGGGTTCCCAGCTGACAGGCTTCGATAAGCTGGCGGTCACCGCCAAGCTGGCCATTGGGATACAGGTCAAGAATCAAACGGCCGTTGCTCTCTTTCTGGATATATTCCTTCATATCAAGGAGAGCTTTGTTTGTATAATGCTCTTCAGGCTGTGCATGTCCGTATTTGATGGTATAAACCGTATTGTCGGCTTCCGGCGCTTTACTCTCTGGGGCGCTTGTGCCGGGCGCGGCGGAAGGAGACTCTTTTTGAGCACCGCAGGCGGTAATTACAAGCAGGGAACATACCGCCAACAGAAATGCCAACACTCTTCTGAATTTCTTCATTTTTCTTTCCTCCGTTTTTTATTTTTACCGGGTAATTCCCACAAAAACTAACCCAGCTTTGATTTTAGTATATTCTGTGATAGATCGATATTGCAACAGAAGATTCCATGTAAAAATGTGAAATTTGCTTTAAAAATTTTTATAAAACAGCATTTTGCTGTAATAATTTGTTGTATATCTTTTATACAACAGCATTATTTATATATTATCGAGAAATATTGACATTTTATTGATAATTTGCTATTTATATACTAAAAGAGGCACAAATACTGCGAGAGGGGCTGCCTGATATGAAGGACATTAACATAAAGGAACAGCTAAAAAAATCCGTCACTCGCTACAGCAATCTGCTGCAGACTGAAGTGATACTGTTAAACGGAGATGGAACGGTATTTTTGCCATCCGGCAGCGGCTCATCAAACAGCACCTTTTTCCCTCTGCCCCTGGACCAGTGTATAGACCAGCCTATACAGCTGAAAAGCAAACACGATTACAGCTTAGCGCCGTATTACTATTGTCTGCCTGTGATTGTAAACGAAAGCCCGCGTTATTTTGTGGCGGTGAGCGGTTTTGACGCCGCCCGCATTTCACGCGAGTGCGCCTTGGTTGCCACCGGTATTTCCGAAATGCTTTGCCAAATGGAGATAATGTCCTCAAGCTATTCTCCTCCGGTATATAGGGACCCACAGGCGCAGCTGGTTGAGAGCATTTGCCAGAACTATCCGCCGGCACAAATTATAACCCTGCTTCACACTCTGAAAATAGAGCCCATCATGCTGCGTGCCGTCATATGTATTGAGTTTTCATTCAACTCTCCCAATTACTTTGAAAGATTGGGGACCATGGAATATGAAATACTGCGCGACAATACATATCATGAGATATTGAAATATGTGCGGGAGCACGCATATTTTAACAGGCACGATATTAGTGCAATCGCCAACAAAGACGAACTTGTCGTCATCAAATCTTTTCCCGTAAGCTCCAATATCCCCAAAGCCTATCGCACAATAGATACTATATGCAACCATTTGCTTGAAGAACTCTCTCAATTCGGCATATTTCAAATCCACCTGGCTCACGGCAATCTGACTGCCGATTGCTCGGAGCTGCACAAAAGCTATTCAGATGCAAAGCTCTTTTTAAAAATCGGAAAGCAGCAGCATCCGGATATCAAATACTATAACGCCGGCAATCTGATGCTGGACTTAATATGCAACAATATTCACCCCCAAATATCGGCAAAAGTAATTCAGCCAATGTTAACCGCGCTTCAGAACGAAAGCGGCGACATACAAAACAGCTTGCTTCAATGCGCGGAAGCAATGGTAGACAGCTGCATGAGTTATTCCTCCGCATCCCACCGGCTTATGCTTCACAGGAACACGCTTCATACACGGCTTGAGCGCTTTTGTGAAATAACAGGGCTGGACCCTATCCACAATTTTTATGACGCCGTAGCCGTAAAGCTGGCAGCAATTTCATTGCGCCACAAGGAAAGCGGCCGCTATATTGAGGAGGGCTGATATGTCGAACAAAATGTCGCCAAAAGAACGGGTTTTCTCCGCTTTATCCGGCCATGAGGTTGACTGCATCCCCGTTATCAATTCTTCTACCGGAATAAATATTACCTGCATGGAACGCTCCGGAGCATTTTTCCCGGAAGCTTATTATTCGGCGCCCAAAATTGCAGCATTGGCAGAGACGGGACATACTATAATTGGCTTTGATTCCATCACGCCTTATTTCTCTGCGCATCTGGAGGCCATATCACTGGGCTGTGAAGTGCAGTGGGGAGATGCCTATCATGTTCCGCTTATAACCAAGCGCGCATTCAGAAATCCGGAAGAGTTTTCTCCTCCAGACACTTTTCCAAACCGCCCGCCGTGCTCCGCACTTCTTAAAGCAATACAGATGCTCAAGAAGAAACACGGAAGCACGGTCCCCATTATCGGCAAGGTAATCGGCCCCTGGAGTCTGGCGCATTTCTTATACGGCATAGAGGATCTCTTGATGGACTGCATTTTGGAGCCTCAAAAAATCCACACTCTGCTGCGGCAATTAAACGAATGTGCAGTAAAATTTGCGGAAGCGCAATTTGATGCCGGCGCGGATATTGTCACCTGGATTGAGCACGCAAGTTCCGATTACTTCACCCCCAAAGTGTATCAGGACTTTTTATTGCCGCTGCATAAAAACGCAACATCCCGTCTGGGACGGCACGGCCCGCTGATCTGGACAATTTTTGGAGATGTGGCGGACCGCTTTGAGCTGCTGGCTCAATCCGGCTTCCCTGTGTTAAATATCCTGCCAAGCAACGACATTCCCGCAGCAAGAGCGGTCATAGGCAGCCGAATGACGGTTATCGGCACAATCAACAACCCGGATGTTCTTACCGGCGGCAGTACCATGGATGTGCGCCGGGCAGTTTTTCACAGCATAAACAGCGGAAGCAAAATTATTGCTCCCGAGGCCGCTATCTCCACAAAAACGCCAACTTCAAATCTGATAGAGCTGGTACGCGCGGCACATAACTATAAATATATCTGACAGCTCTTGTGTTCTTATAAAAAGCAGGCCCCTGATTTAAAAAATCGGAGGCCTGCTCGCCTTTTAAACGCCGGTTGGCGCCCGCTGTTTCTGTCCTGTGAGCGTGTATTTTCCATACAGCAAAATCGCCCCTGACAGGTCGGGATTTCAAAAGAGCAAAAGTGGATATATATACCAAAAATATCTGTGAAAAAATGGGCAAAAATGCTGTAGATATATCTCGGTTGTAATTGTATAATGAAGTAATTGAGTAAAGTGCGAGAACTTTTGCTCAGAGAGAAGAATGGAGGATATTTATGAAAAGCGCAAGTCAAGCCAAAAAGAAAAAAGCCTTTAAGATGCCCGACACGATAGTAATCCTGTGGGCCATGCTCATCGCGGTCTGCCTGCTGACCTGGGTCCTGCCCGCCGGCACCTACGATTTTGCCGAGGACGGCAAGACCGTTATCGCCGGCACCTATCACTATGTTGATAGAAACCCCGCCGGTATCGGCGAGTTCCTTAACGCCCTGTATCAGGGCCTTATCAAGGGTTCCAGCATTATTTTCATCACGCTGATCATAGGCGGCGCTTTCAGAATTCTGGAAGACACCGGCACGATAAAGTCTTCCGTGGCATATCTTATCCGGAAAACCAAAGGCAACTATTACATAATTCTCCCCGTTATCGGCCTCCTTATGGCCGCCCTCGGTTCCGTCGGCGCCGGCAACAACATCGCCCTGGCCTTTGCGCCCATCATGATAATGATCTGCCGCAGGCTGAAGCTCGACCCCATTATCGCCGTTGCCGCCCTGTATCTGCCCTCCAGCACCGGCACAGTTTCCTCTCCCATTGAGCCCTTCAACACCATTGTCGGCCAGCAGATTGCCGGTCTGCCCATTATGTCCGGCGCAGGCGTGCGCTTCTTCATGTGGATTGTATTCGTCGCTCTGGCCATAGGCTATACCCTCCGTTATGCAGCCCTCGTCCGCAAGGATCCCGCCCGCTCCCTCACCGGCGTCTATACTCTCGACGCTGGCGACGACGGCAGCGACGCCGACCTGGACCGCGTTGCCGATACCTTCAACACCCGCCACATGCTCTGCCTGCTCCTGCTGGCCGGCGTGTTCGCCGTCTATGCCTTCGGCACCGTTAAGTTCGGCTGGGGCATGGGACAGCTGGCTACCGCTATGATGGTCCTCGCCTTCGGCTCCGGCATCGTCGGCGGCATGAATCCCGACCAGATGTCCAAGTCCTTTGTTGAGGGCGTAAAAACCATGGCCTTCTCCGGCATTATCATCGGTCTGGCCAACTCCCTTAGCGTGGTTATGACCAACGCCAACATCATCCACACCGTTGTAAACGCCATCTCCATCCCCCTGGCAGCTCTGCCTCCCGCCCTGTCCGCTGTGGGCATGTTCATTGTGAACCTCATTATGAACCTGTTCATCTCCTCTTCTTCCGGACACGGTTATGTTATCATGCCTATCATGGCTCCTCTGGCCGACGTTGTTGGCGTCTCCCGTCAGGTCGCCGTTTCCGCTTACTGCTTCGGCGAAGGCCTGGGCAACCCCCTGTTCCCCACCGCCGGCCTGTTCATGGGCGTCTGCGCCATCTGCGGCGCTCCCTACGAGAAGTGGCTGAAGTTCATCATGCCCCTCACCATCATAAATATTGTCGTCGGCTCCGCATTCCTGATGATTGCTCAGACCGTCGGCTGGTGCTAAAACCTCAGCTCAAACCATTTTCGATATCTTGAAAGGAGACAGCAAGTCATGTCAAAACAGCTTTCCAATGTTGTCGAGCGCTTCCTGCGCTATGTCTCTTATGACACCCAGTCTCAGGCCGGCGCTTCCTGCGCCCCCTCTACAAAAAAGCAGCTGGTGCTCAGCGAACTGCTGGCTAAAGAACTTGAGGAGCTGGGCGCCAGCGACATCCGCATGGATGAGGCCGGCAACGTCTACGGCTGTGTCCCCGCCAACTGCGAGGGCGCGCCCGTAATCGGCTACATAGCCCACCTGGACACCTCCCCCGATGTATCCGGCGCCAATGTCAAGCCCCGCATAGTCGAGAACTACGACGGCAAGGACCTCGTGCTCAACGAAGAGAAGAACATCGTCATGCACACTGCGGTTTTCGAGCATATGCTGAACTATGTTGGCCAGGATATGATTGTAACCGACGGCACCACCCTCATGGGCTGCGACGACAAGTGCGGCTGCGCCGAGATAATGAACCTGGTAGAGTACCTGAAGGACCATCCCGACGTGAAGCACGGCGCCATCAAGGTCGCCTTCACCGTGGATGAGGAAGTGGGCTGCAACGGCGCCAGAGTCCTCGACCTGGACTTCATGGGCTGCGACTTTGCCTACACCCTGGACGGCCAGACCGTGGGCGAGATTAACGCCGAGACCTTCAACGCCGCCTTTGCATATGTCACCGTTCACGGCCTGCAGACCCACCCCGGCCGCGCCAAGAACAAGATGCTGAACGCCATTACCATCGGCATGCAGTTCAACAATATGATCCCCGAGTCTCAGAGCTGCGAGCGCTCCGAGGGCCGCGAGGGCTATTATCATCTGTCCAACTTCGACGGCGGCGTCACCACCACCAAGATGAAGTACCTCATTCGCGACTTCGATATGGACGGCTTCAATAACCGCAAGGTGTTCCTCCAGAACATCGCCGATTATCTCAACGGCGTATACGGAGCCGGCACCGTGGATATCGAGTTTGAAGACACCTATTTCAGCATGTACGAAGTCATCAAGACCCGTCTTGAGATTATCGAGCATATGAAGCAGGCCATTACCGACTGCGGCGTTACCCCCCGCATCATCCCCATCCGCGGCGGCACCGACGGCTCCATTATCTCCGGCCGGGGCCTGGCCTGCCCCAACCTGTCCACCGGCTATCAGAACGGCCACAGCATCTATGAGTACGCCACCGTTCAGGCCATCGACAAGAGCGCTGAGATCCTGATAAAGCTGGCCACCTCTTTCGTGGACTAAAACATAACAACACCAAACTACCGGAAGGGCGGGCGTTTACGCCCGCCCTTCTCTCATTTTACGGAGGTAAAACAAATGGATATTCATCAGGACAGAATCGCCCGGGTGTGCGCCGGAATGGAGGCGTCGGGCGTTAGCCAGCTTCTCGTCACCGACCACCTGAGCATCTACTACCTCACGGGCATAGACGTTTTGCCCTTTGAGCGCTTCTGGGCCCTTTTGGTGCGCACCGACGGCCGCAACATACTGTTTGCCAACAAGCTCTTCGCCCTGGGCGAGACGGGCTTTGAGACCGTCATACACACGGATACCGACGATATCGCCGCCATGGCTGCCCCCTATATCGCTCCCGGAGCGCTGGGCGTGGACAAGAATATGCCTGCCCGCTTCCTGCTGCCCATACTGGACGCCTGCCCGGAGACCAGGGCCGTGCTGGGCTCCGACTGGGTGGATACGGTCCGCGCCCGCAAGGACGAGGCCGAAAAGCAGCTCATGCGCCGCGCTTCCGAGATAAACGATATCTGCATGGAAAAGCTGACCGCCTATATCCACGACGGCGCCACCGAAAAGGAGTGCGCCGCCTATCTGCTCAAATGCTACGATGAGTTTGGCTGCGAGGGAGTCTCCTTCGACCCCATAGTCTCCTTCGGCGCCAACGCCGCCGACCCCCACCATCTGCCCGACGACACGGTAGTGCAGGAGGGCGACTGCATAGTCATAGATATAGGCTGCAAAAAGGACTACTACTGCTCCGATATGACCCGCACCTATTTCTGGAAGAAGGCCGACCCCGAACACCTTGCTCTCCACGACCTGGTGCGCGAGGCCAATGAGCGCGCCGAAGCCCTGGTGCGCCCCGGCGTACGCCTGTGCGATATAGACGCCGCCGCCCGTGACCATATAGCCGCCGCGGGCTACGGCGAGAACTTCACCCACCGCCTGGGCCATTTCATAGGCATGGAGGACCACGAGAAGGGCGACGTCAGTTCCGTGAACACCCAGAGCGCCGAAGCGGACATGGTGTTCTCCATAGAGCCCGGCGTCTACCTCCCCGGCAAATTCGGCGCCCGGGTGGAGGATCTGGTGATAGTCACCGAGTCCGGCTGCGAGATACTCAACCATGTGGATAGGCGCGCCCGGATACTGGGCGTCTGAGACAAAAAAGCCCGCGCAGCGCGCCGAGCAGGCAAAATACCGGACCGCGTTAGACAGGCTCACTTGTGTAAAGGAAGCCGTCAGCCGTCGGGCTGACTGATGGATTTACAGCCTCTCCGCCCCTTATACAGGGATAGGACTTGGCGCGGCGCAAACGGCCCACCGGGCGATTTAAGAAAACTATATATGAGCACATGAAATACCCCCGGCTTCGCCGGGGGTATTTCATGTGCTCACCTTCTGCAAAAACATTTTTGATATGCTTGGAAATGACGCTTCGATCACGCTGAAACAGCTCGGCGATTTGTGCCTGTGTAAGCCATACGGTTTCGTTTTCCATGCGCACATCAATTCGGGTTTTTCCATCCTCGGTCTGATACATAATCAGTTCAGAATTCCGAGGAATCATTTGCTGATTATCATCCACAACAGCAACTCCCTTCCATTAGTTTCGAATGAGTTCTGTCAAGAGCCCCTGGCAGCCTTCCAGCACATCCTGCCAAGTAGCCTCGAAATCGTCCGTATACCACGGATCGGCTACATCGCCGGGGCGGTCGGTGAACTTCATCAGGAGGTGCATCTTGTCCGCAAAATCGCCGCCGCAGATGCGGTACATATTGCGGAGATTGGCATTGTCCATGCCAATCAACAAATCGTATGTTTCGTAATCGTTGTTCTTGAGCTGACGGGCTGTTTTGCCCGAGCAGTCGATCCCATGCTCGGCCAACTTTCGGCGTGCCGGAGGGTAGACCGGATTCCCGATTTCCTCGGTGCTGGTCGCTGCGGATGAGATCTCGAATTGCTCCGAGAGTCCGGCATCCTGCACCAACTTCTTCATAACAAACTCGGCCATCGGACTCCTGCATATATTGCCGTGGCAGATAAAAAGTATCTTGGTCATTTGAATTCTCCGTTACAATTTCGCTGCTATTACTATAACACGAAAGTGTCGAATCGTCGAGGGGATGGCTTAAATGAGCATCATTTTCAATCTGCTCTTTAAGTTTATTCTCTGACCATCTGTATTCAGCAGCGGCTTGAAGGTACCATTGCCGCTCCTGCATCGACAGGTCAGCATCAGAGGAAAAAAGGTAGTCTTTGCTATACAATTTTAAATTTTTTCAACTCAAAAAAACTACCCTTTTGTGTGGGGTCAGGGAGAATTTCCATGTTATAATGAGACATAAGAGAAAATCAGAAAGGAGAACTGGATATGCAGGCCGACAAACGGCAATCCTTCTATATTTCCGGGGCATTTCTGCTCCTGTGTCTGGTCTCCGCCTATCGTCAGATCAGCCTGCGGCTGTTTCCCGGGGATGTGCTGCGGCCCTATCTCGTCTATGGGGTGTACGTCTTTTTGCTGGCCGGTTGGATGAGATCCATCGCACAGCGGGTGACGCAGCCCAACATGCGCATGTATCTGCTGGCGGAGGCGGGGATCATCCTGCTCTGGATGACGGTCCGCTTCATTCAGGACACCTTCCTGTTCTCCAACATCCTGCTGATGCGCGCCTCCGGCTATCTCATCGTGATCCCCGCGGTAACGGTTCCCCTGACTTCGCTGTACGCCACATTCGGTGTGGGGCGGGCGGAGAGCTACCGTCTGCCCCGGCGGTGGCTCTGGCTGTGGTTCCCGGCAGCGCTGCTCATTTTGATGGCCATGACCGATTACCGGCACCACCTGTTCTTCGCCGTGGTCCCCGGCGAAGAACAGCCAAACCTCTATTTCCATCCCTATATCGGTCTGTGGCTGGTCTACGCCTGGGCGTTCACCATGATGGCGCTTCGCATCGCGATTCTGTACCGGCACAAGCCGCTGCTTTATCAGCTGATCCCCTTTGCGGGGCCTATCCTGTTGGCGCTTTATTGCCTGCCCTACTCCTTGTCCGCCTTTCTGGTATCCTATGAGCTGATTGAGCTGTCCGCCGGACTGTCTTTCATTGAGGCTGCCTTCTGGGAAGCCGTCATGTTCACAGGGCTTGTCCCGGTAAACACCCAGTACGAGGAAGTATTTGACCGCTCCACAATCGCCATGCAAATCGTAGATCAGGAAGGCCAGCCGCTGGCCCGCTCCGGCAGCGCGCCTGTGCTGTCTGAAAAGACATTCCACCTTCTTCGAGATCAAGGTTCTTTAGTTTCCGCAAGTGGAGTGGAAATGCGGCTCCATCCGATAGATGACAGCTATTTGATCTGGCAGAAGGATGTGTCTGAGCTGTGGAGCGTGATCGACCAGCTTCATCACTCCTCACAGGAGCTAAGTCAGGAGAGTGTGCTGCTGGGGCAGGAACTGAAGATGAAGTCTGAACAGGCTGCCATTCAGGAACAGAACCGCATCTATGACCAGCTGACCCGCGAGGTCGGTCCCCAGCTGGAGCTCATACAGAAGCTCCTGCAAAAAAAGGACACCGCCAGCAACCTTGAACCCCTGTTTCGCCGCATCTGCCTTCTGGGCACCTATGTGAAGCGGCGGTGCAACCTGCGGCTCATCGAACAGACGAATGGGACGATCCCTCCGGAAGATCTGGACATCAGCTTCCGGGACATGACTGATTGTCTGGCAGAGATGGGTATTGTGTCGGAGGTCATCCGACACAGCGGCGCGCCGCTGTGTTTCGACCTGTCCCTGCTGGTATTTGACCTCTTTGAGTTCCTTCTGGAATATGAACGTTTCGCCCCCGCGCCATTCAGGTTGTTCTGGACGGGCCCGATACCGTGCTGCTCACGGTGTCCTCCGCTACTGACAGGACTCCAGACCGTGAGCTGCGCCGACTGTATGGGCAGGATACGGATCTGGACTGTCAGACCATCCCGTCAGGCTACCGGGTGACCCTGCATTGGAAGGAGGCTGTCTGATTTGAGCAAAAAGAATCTCTTGGTCTCCCAAACCATTCATAAAGCCATCGACTCCTACCCAGGCGGGCTCTGTTTCGCCATGCCGGATGGTCGTCCCATTTTAGTGAATTTTCAGATGAACGATCTGTGCCTGCAGCTTGTCGGCCACACGGTGTTGGACGCCGAGGCGCTGTGGGATGAGCTTTGCCTTCTCCGGGCGAATACAGAGGCCAAGTCCGAATTGACCTTCCAGCTTTCAGACGGCAAGGTCTGGCGATTTCGCCGGGAATCCCTGACGGATGGGTGCTTGTCTTACACGCAGATCGAAGTCTCTGACATCACAGAGCTCCATCGCCGCAGAGAGAAACTCGCTGAAAACAATCGCAAACTGCGGGAACAGACCCAACGTCAGCGGGCGCTCATTCTGTGCATTGCCCTTGATAAAAAATTTGAGGAGCTGTTTTACTTCTAAATAAAATCGTCTTTCTCTTAAAGTGGAGGTTATAAAGTGATAAAGGAAAAATGGGTATTATGCCCAGTCTGCAAGAGCAAAACACGGCTAAAAGTTCGTGCAGACACGGAATTAAAAAACTTCCCCCTATTCTGTCCAAAGTGTAAGCATGAGACGCTTATCAACATACAACAAATGAATATATCCATTATCAAAGAGCCAGGCGCACAGATACAGAGCCGATAACATGGAGGGAAATCCTCGGATGTTATCGGCTTTGTTCTGCTTTATGACAGATGATAGCAGCCTGCCCCGCCCGATGGGGAAAAGAAAAAACCGTTGCCGGGCAGGTTGGTTTGGTGCGCTTATTCTACATTACAGCGGCGGTTTTGAGAAATCAAAACCGCCGTTTTCATAGTTTACTTAATCTTCTCCAGCTAAAAAAAGTGTAGTTCCCCCTCCGGGATCGTCCGGCTATGAACATGAAATTAGTCAGTACATTATAAGTATGGCATAGGCGCTCAACGCTGTCAGCACAATAGAGCTTCAAAATCTGCACCGCATAAACAAAGAAATAGCTCTAAGCCAGACAAGCGGTTAGGCAACCGCATTGGCGTTCACCTGATCGATAATCTTGCGAATACCCATCCATACGGACAGATCCGTGAATATCTCCACCACGCTGCCCTTGTCTGTAAACGGAGACTCCTGCAAAACAGACAGATCTTTCATAAGGCCGTTATGTACAATGTACTCCACGATTTGATTGACAAAGTAGATCTGCCGACTGTCCAGATTTACATCGTTCAGGTATTCCGAAAAGGCCGCCTTGGCCGCATTCATATCCAACCCGACGATCTCGCGGACAAATTCTCCCAGCGGTTTCTGGCCATACTCCGCCTCGTAGTCATGCTTCGTGCCAACCTCGCTCCAGAGGATCTGTTCCAGTGCAGATACATCCGTCTGAGTCAGCGGAACATTGCTCCTGAGCTTGGCAATCACAAGATTGTCCTGATGCTGCCGAACATAGAATTCCGCCTTTGCCTTATAGTTCTTCAAATCATCGTTTTCCAGTTCAGACTCTTTCCACTCTACAGACAGAATCTCATCATCGAAGTTCGTATCATAACGCACCGTGGGAATCGGAATGTACTTAACAAGGTCGCGTAGATTTTCACGGATATACTCGAATTCATTGATACCAGCGTCCGCCAGATAGCTGGTATGAAGCAGTTTGTCCAGAAGCTCCGCCTGCGCCATGATCTCCGGGATATTGGCCACACCTGCAATGCCGCGGACCTTTTTCATCAGGTCGCTGCGGGCACGGGTATAGCTCTTTCCAGCCAGATACGCAAGCTCGATCCCATACATGAGAGCGTCAAACCGCATGGCCTTGGGATCGTCCTCATCCGGCGTGATGAGCAGTGCCAACTCTTCCTTGATGAGCAGCGTGTCCTCATAGTTCAGCGCCATGTAGTTCTTTGGCTCGGCGTACAGCTCCACATACTTCAAGTGCTGTCGCACGGCGAAGTTCTCTTTGTTCAGTTCCCGTACTTTACGAACCATGTCTTCTACCAGCGTCTTGCGGAATGCGATCAGCTCCGGCGTCTGGTAGGCCAGATCCTGCAGCTTGAAAGCGATTTGGGCCTTCAGACTGAAAATTGCCCCCTGCAACGCCATCTGATTGGCGGTAGCACGCCCCTTGTTCATGCGGAAAAACTCGAAGTTGCCGCAGAAATCGAAGATATAGAACTTGTTCTTGTCCTCGCCGTCCATCAGTCCTTCGCAGAGGCGGGTGCCGCGGCCGATCATCTGCCAGAACTTTGCCTTGCTCATGACCTTCTTGAAGAACACCAGATTCAGCACCTCGGGCACGTCAATACCAGTGTCCAGCATATCCACGGATATGGCGATTTGCGGCAGCTTCTTCGGATCGGAGAACTCGTCGATCGCGCTCTGGGCGTAGTTCAGATAGTTGTCGATGACCTTGGCGTAGCCGTTCAGATGGGGATATTCCTTATTGAACACCTCGAAAATCTTCTCGGCATGCGTGTGGTTCTTTGCGAAAATGATGGTCTTGCCAATCTTCTCGCCGTAGTCCACCCGCAGTCCGTTACTCATCAGCACATGAAGCACCTCCCGGATGGTATCCTCGTTGAAGATCCACTCGTTCAGCGCTGCGGAACCGATGGCTTCCGGCATCTCACCGTTCTGGGCAAAGGTCTCCTCATAGGCCGCCTTGTCTTCGTCAGAGAGTTCATCATAGACGATGCCTTGCTCAATGAATTTCAGCTTGGTCTCCACCGAAAGGAAATCCACCAGAAAGCCGTCCTTGACAGCCTGGGCCAGCTCGTAGCCGTAGGTAGGCACGCCGCTCTCCAGTTCAAAGACCTCGTAGGTATTTTTGTCGATCTCGTCCTTTGGCGTAGCGGTCAGGCCCACCAGAGGCGCGTCAAAATAGTTGAAGATATCCCGGTACTTGTTGTAGATAGAGCGGTGGGCTTCGTCGCAGATGACCAGATCAAAGTGACCACAGGTGAACAGCTTGCCCTGTTCGTCCCGCGCGGCGTCGATACAGTTCATCATAGTCTGGTAGGTGGAGAACACGCAGTGAGCGCTGAAATTATCCTTTTCTTCACAGAGATTGGTCACCGACAGGTCGGGCAGCAAGTTCACAAAACTGCGCTTAGCCTGAGTGACCAGAGAGTTGCGGTCCGCCAGAAACAGGATATTCTTCACCCAGCCGTGCTGGAGCAAAACATCGCACAAGGCGATGACCGTCCGGGTCTTACCGGAGCCGGTGGCCATGACCAGCAGCGCCTTGCGGCGGTTCTTGCGGTCAAAGCTGTCACAGACGGCCTTGATAGCCCCCTCCTGATAGTAGCGGCCGGCGATATTCTTGTCCACCGTCACGGTCTTCAGGCTCGTCCGCATGGTGCGCAGGTTATAAAGCTTCTCCAGATCCCGCTTGGAGTAGATGGCAGCCACTTTGCGCTCCGGATATTGGCCGTCGTCGATGCGGGCTTCAAAGCCGTTGGTCAGGAAAACGACCGGACGGCGGTGATACTTCTTCTCCAGCAGGTCGGCGTACAGCTTGGCCTGCTGACGGCCCACGGAGACATCCTTGCAGGTGCGCTTGGCCTCAATCACCGCCAGCGGGCGGTGGGCGTCATCGTAAAGGACATAATCGGCATAACCCACCTCGCTTTTGTTGGGCATACCGGGCAGTTCCACCTCATTCAGCCAGTCCCGGCCCTCGATCCAGCCAGCGTCCAGCAGCATGGCATCAATGTAGATCTTGCGGGTCTGATATTCGGACAGGTCCAGAGGTTTGGGTACATAGGTCTGCTGCTGAGCCTCCCGGCGTGCGGTAAGCTCCTCCTTCAACGCCGCGTTCTCTGCCATGAGGGCAGCGAGATCCACCTCCTGCACAGGGGACGGGGCGGGAACGGCTGGCTGCTCCGTCAGCATGGACGGGTCGAACTTGCCTTCAGTATAGTCTGTGCCGTAGCAGTAAGCCACGAAATCCAGAAAGATATAGAGGTTCTCCAGACACAACGCCGCCTGCTCATTAGTGATCTTCTTTCCCGTGTGAGCGGCGTTGTTGCCAAGCTGACGGATAAGCTTCATCCGCCGCCAGATGTCCTGACCAACAATATCCCGAAAATCCTCGTTGTCCATCAGGCTGACCAGCCGGTCGTCGTAGGGCAGCACCAGAGAGCCGTCCACGGAATACATCCATTTGACGGCAAACTCCATGGCCCGGCGGCAGTTCAGCACGCAGGCCGACGGGTCAATATGCAGGATTCGCTCCGCCGACACAGCCACATCTGCAAAAGGGGAAAACTGCGAATCGGAGAGGAGGAAGTCGAAGTTGGTCATTTTAATCGCTCCTTTGCAGTCAGGTCTATCTGTTCACAGCCGCATTGGTTCGTCGCCGCTAAAGTTGGGACAATTCCCTCTTAATGGAACTGCCAGCGCAAGACGACTTATACAATACAAGAATTGTTATTGATAAACTCAATTATTATTTTCTGCTTTTTCATGAATTCTCATTTCAAAAATGCGATTATAAACATCATTCGCTATGCAAATCATATCTTCTGTTGCGTCGAAATACAAGCCATAATCAAAATCAAATTTTTGCCACTCTATATTTTCTTGTACCCTGCTAGTTAATGTTTTTGTGCCCTTGAGCGATACTGGATAACGCATGGCCTCACTTAGAGGAGTTTTTCCGTCTGTAAGATTTAGTATTATTTTATAGTACTCAAATACTGTGATTATATCTTTACCATACGGCTGCCTTGGTGGCGCAAAGGCCTACCGTTAGTTAATTATAGGCTATTTCGACAGGAAATTCAATGAAAGTATTTAAACCAAGGGCTCAAATCCTGCACCGCAATAAACACGGAATAAGAAAAAACCTCTGAAATCATCGATTTCAGAGGTTTTTGGGTCCGAGTGACAGAATTCGAACCTGCGGCATCCTGCTCCCAAACTTATCGGGAACACTTTTTCTACTTGTTTGTAGCGGTTTTTAGTTCTTTTCGCTCGGTTCTGGTTACTCTTTGGCACTCTCCAAATGGGCTGTTTCCGGGTGTTCCGGGGCTGTCTGTGGTAATCTATGTGGTCAAAAACGCTTCCCGCCCGGTTCCCGGTGAACTTTCACCGGTGCCGGACGGGAAGCGTTTCTCGTTTCAGGTCGTCTGCATTGTAACTCTGAGCAGGCGGTTATGCAAGTGGTTTCTGCTGAGTGAGCAGTTCAAATCCTGCGCAGCAATAAACAAGGAAATAAAGCGATTTTTTCTCTCTGCTATGGTACCGTAAGCATCCACTTTTCCGGAAACTAAAAATCGTGCGAATCTATCATTTTCTTGCTTTTTCTGACTGAATGTGCTATCATAGCAAACAACGCTGTCAGTGTTGTAATAGGCCTTGGCAGTATGGCTATATAAACCCGATGCTCTGCCAGGCGGCAGAGCATTTTTCGTATATCGGTATGGAGGAGATATTTTATGGCTGTTAGTTATAAAAAGCTCTGGAAGCTGCTCATCGACAAGGATATGAAGAAGAAGGACCTGTGTGCAAAAGCCGGCATCAGCCCGGCGTCCGTCACCAAAATGGGCCGCAACGGCCATGTCACTACCGAGATTCTCCTGAAGATCTGTACGGCACTGGATTGTGGTGTTGAGGATATCATGGAGATTGTGCCGGAAGAAAAATAAAGTCCGTTTTGAAGTACATATTGTAGGACACTTCTATTATAAAAGTTGCGGAGTAAGACGATGCCCAAATATCTTGATTTGTTTGCTGGTGCAGGAGGCTTATCAGAAGGATTTACCCGCGCTGGCTATGAGCCGGTTGCTCATGTAGAAATGGATGTAGCTGCGTGTTACACCTTGAAAACGCGTGCTGCATACCATTGGCTAAAGAAACAGAGAAAACTGGAAATATATGATCAGTATCTGAACAGGAAACTGTCCCGTGAAGAGTTTTATCAGTCTGTTCCCAAAGCCGTATTGGATTCTGTTCTGAATTATGAAATTTCGAAAGACAATCTTGAAGATATTTTTTCGGAAATCGATGGTTTTCTGAACGGCGAAAAACTTGACCTGATTGTCGGCGGACCTCCTTGCCAGGCATATTCCATTGCAGGCCGGTCCCGGTCAGAAAACCGTATGGTTGGAGATAAGCGGAATTATCTGTATCAGCTTTATGCTGAATTTCTTAAAAGATATGAACCTGATTATTTTGTGTTTGAAAATGTTGTAGGTTTGTTGTCTGCAAAGGATGAAGACGGGACATTACATCTTTCCAATATGCAGGCTCTTTTCAAAGATTACGGATATTCTACCGAACTTCAGATTTTGAACGCATCTGATTATGGTGTGCTCCAAAACCGAAAGCGTATTATCTTAATCGGAAAACGCGGTAACCACAAAGATTTTTATCCCAATATTCAAATTATTAAAGACAAGCATAAAGTTGGAGAAC
The DNA here is from genome assembly GCA_050943935.1 of Candidatus Heteroscillospira sp. Classification (GTDB taxonomy): domain Bacteria; phylum Bacillota; class Clostridia; order Oscillospirales; family Oscillospiraceae; genus Heteroscillospira. The sequence continues at coordinate 186,492 of JBMNQC010000003.1, forward strand.
TGTTTTGCGATTTGCCCTCTATTCAAGCTGGAGAAGGTATGATTGCCCCGGTTAAAACATTACCGTATTCAGGAAAGTATTTGTATAACTCCGGAATAAAAGAATATGACGGTGAGCCTGTAACTTACCATCAGGCGAGACCGAATACCGAGCAGGATCTTGAAATCTATCGTATTGTTGTCGATACCTGGAACAAAAAAAAGGAAAGAGTGTCTTATACCGACCTGCCCGAACGGCTTCGAACCCATAACAACACGAAGAGCTTTCTTGATCGTTTCAAGGTTGTAGCGGGAAATCTGCCCTACGCACAGACGGTTGTGGCACACATTAGTCGCGATGGACATTATTACATTCATCCCGATATCAAACAAAACAGATCGTTAACCCCAAGAGAAGCTGCAAGAATCCAGACTTTCCCCGATAATTACTATTTCGAGTCCGTAACAGGAAAGCCGTCGCGCACATTGGCTTATAAGCAAATTGGAAATGCGGTTCCTGTTTGTTTGGCATACAGTGTAGCCATGGCACTGCTGGATCGTTTTACGAAGGGTGATAACAATGGCTGATAATCAGACAATGGCGAGTTTCTATCAGAACTTTATGGAAGAAGTTTTGTTTGCAGCAGATAAGGAGACCAGTAGTTGGACAACCGAAGATTTCCTTACATCTGTCATGCTTGAGTACCTGGAAGAAGCAGGTGAAGTTACCGACCCGGTTATCTGTCCGTTCCGAGGCAGAGGCTTGCAGATGAATGCGTATGCTTTTTCTGAAGGCTGCGAGAATATCGACATTTTTGTGAGTCTCTATTCCGATAACGAGGTGCCGAGGTCTGTTTCTCAGACAGATATAGATGCGTCTATTAAACGAGCTATCGAATTATATCACAGGGCGATCAACGACCTTTACACTGCATTCGAAAAAGACAACGATACATACGAGTTTGCGATTTCCGTTTTCCAGAACAAAAGCAACATCAAAACTGTCCGAATTTGTGCGTTGACAAATGGTTTGGTAAAGCCTATTCCGTTTAAAAATATCACCATTGGTAATGCAGAAATTTTCTTTAATGTCTGGGATATTGATCGGTTGTATCGGTGTGTGTCTTCCGGTAAAATGCGTGAAACCATTGAAATCGATTTTGAGGAAAAGTTCAACACAACGATTCCCTGCATTGAAAACAGTACCAGTGATAAGTACAGTGTTTATCTTGCTATTATCAGTGGCGAATTACTTGCCTCTCTTTATGATGAGTTTCGCGACAGACTCCTTGAAAAGAATGTGCGTTCCTTCCTGCAGGTAAAAGGCGGCGTCAACAAAGGTATCCGTGATACATTGCGTGATGAGCCGGATATGTTTCTTGCGTACAACAACGGCATTTCAGTGACCGCAGAAAGCGTAGAGATCGTCCGGGATGAAAATGGCAAGCCGTCTATCAAGCGGATCCGGGATATGCAGATCGTCAACGGTGGACAAACAACAGCATCCATTTTCAACGCACGCAATGATAAAAAAATTGCTGCAGATCTATCCAAAGTGTTTGTGCAGATGAAACTTTCTGTTATTCATTCTGCAGAGGCTATGGATGAAATCGTGCCTCGGATTTCTACTTTTGCCAATACGCAGAACAAAATCCAAGTCGCTGATTTCTCTGCAAATGATCCATTCCACAGACGCATTGAAGAATTGTCCAGAACGATTTGGGCACCTGCACAAAGTGGTATGAAGCCGCAGAACTGGTTCTATGAGCGTGCCCGTGGCCAATACGCTGATATGCTTTCCAGAGAATCTACACCCAAGCGGAAGAAGGAGTACAAAGAGACACATCCGCTGTTTACCAAGACCGATTTAGCAAAATATGAAAACACTTGGGATCAGCTGCCTTATCAGGTGAGCGAAGGCGCACAGAAAAATTTCCGCAAGTTTATGCTTAGGCTCAAAGACTATAAAAACTTTGTGCCGGATGAAGCCTATTATCACAATTTGATTGCCAAGGCAATTCTTTTCCGCCAGGCAGAAAAGCTTGTTCAAAAGCAGCAATACGGTGGGTATCGCGCCAATATTGTAACATATACACTGGCATACTTGTCTTTCAAGGCGGCACAGAGAATCGATCTGGAGCGAATTTGGAAAGAGCAGTTGCTTACACCGGCACTCGAATGGGAAATCGTTGAGGTATCCAAGTTTGTGCAGAAGTTGATTGTCAACCCTCCCGGAGGCGCCAATGTTGGTGAATGGTGTAAGAAGGAAAAGTGTTGGCAGTCTATCCGGGAGTATGAGTACACACTTAGTGATGCCTTCCAGGGTGAACTGATTTCTGTTGCGAGACCTACAGGTGGACCTCAACCCGCAACTGGAAGTATTGCGTCGCTCACCGAGGAAGATCAGAAACTGATTGATGAGGTTGCAGCTGTTCCGGCTGAAACTTGGTTTGCGTTGTCCAGATGGGCAAAGGAAACGAAGAACTTCCAGCCATGGAAGAGAAGTCTGCTCTTCTCTGTGGGTGGCGTTGTTGGCAGAGGCCAAAAGCCCAGTATCAAGCAGGCTACACACGCAATGAGCGCATATAAGGAAGCCTTGGAAAAAGGATTCAGTATCTGAATGAATAAGGAGGGATCACCATGTTGGAATGGCAGGAGTATGTATCACAATTGCTTTCAACCAAAAGCAGTTTTGACGGGATTACTCTGTCTTTTGGAAACAATGGCGATACAGTCGGAGTCCCTCCTATTATCAAATCCAGTATCCTCATGCTGGACTGTATGCAGAAACACCAGGGCAAGTTTAATATTATGGTGTTCCCGGAGAGAATTCAGTCGATCTTTATCTTTACTCTCGTAAAACTTCTGCACAATATATCTGAAGGAAAGATTGACAGCAATTACGACCCAGATGCGTTTGCTCCCGGCGAAAAGCTCCGTTTTAAAGGTGCTGTTGCAGAGTACTTGGGCACTGAAGAACGTGATGGCAAAAAATGCATGGTGTTGCGGTTTTCCAATATGAAAACAAGTGCCCCCATGGAATATTTTCCGATGTTTCAGAAAACCAACGCCCAAAGGCTCAGCAAATATGAAGCGTTCGCTGCTGCAAAAAAACAAGCAAATGCACAGATTGCTTTGAGGAAGCCAGAAGAACAATATCTGCAACTCTTGGCTGACCATAAAACTCACATGGATAGTTCCATTGTAAACATGACTTCCATCATTAACACAAAGGAATTGATCGCCGATTGCAAGTTGTGTGGTCAGAATATCAAAGAAGCTATTCTTGTTGGACAGGCTGATTACGAAGGCAATGTGAGAAATATCGGTGCAGGACAGCTGGGCGGAACGCCGGCGATTGTCCTTGCTGCAGATTTGTATGCTATTTCTGCAATGGCAGAACGAGGGCATCCTATTCAGTCCATTATTATTGATGGTTCCAACGCAAATGCACTGTTGTCTCAAATGGATGCGCTGGATTCACTTATGCGGCTTGGTGTGCCGATTACCTGTGTCACTGATGTTGTAAACTCCTTTGATCTGCAAATTTTTCAGGACCGCGGTTTTAATCTGTGGCGCTGGGACGAAACCAGTCTTACAGAAAAGCTTTATGATGCGGTTCCGTTGTCTTCTGATCGCAAAACAAAGAATTGTGCAAAGCGGAAGGTTAATTATCTCTCGGCTGATGGCAACGAAATCAGCACCGCTATAAAACTGTTGTACATGCATAGAAAAGAATCTCAAACTTCATCTGCACAGATGATGAAGCTTTTTGACAAGCTTTTTTCGCTCGCTTTCGCATCCCTGTGGGAGACAGTTCCCATTGGTACAGTACAACTTGCGCAGGTCAGGACAGCACTTGTTGAGTGCAGTGTCGTCTTGGAAAAGGAAAAAATATTCCTGTCAGAAAAGGCAATTGAAGATTACACGGTCATTATAGAATGCCTGAAAAAGGTGCATACCACGGGATACGTATTCCAGAAGCACGAAATGCTGACAGATATTCTCAGGACAAACCACCCAAGGACCGTTGCGCTCGTGGTGCCAGAACGATGTGATAAAACGAGGGTTCAGACATATTGGCAACACTGGTGCGTAGAGAATCGACTGTTAACAGATATTCAGATATACTATCCAGCAGAGTATTATCTGCTTCCTTGTGATCAATTCACTACAACAATTGTTGTTGGATGGCTGAAGCGAGCCATTATGAGAAAAATTCTCTTCAGTTTCAACACGCAATCATACTCGGTTCTGCTGTATGACTATGAAAAACGATGGAGGAACTATACTACATCCAAGTGGAATGCTGCGTTGGACAGTTCTCACAACCGCAAAACGATTGAAAAGTCTTTTACAACAGATTTGCTGCAGGTATCCACCGGTCGTTTCGTTCAGCAGGCATCTGCGCCCAACGAAGCGCTTCAGGAAGATGAGTTTGCAGAAATTGAATTGGTTCTCCGCGAAAACAAATACCGCCAGTACATAGCAAGTGGCGGGCAGAAAGCTGAGAATGAAACAACTGAGGCAATTCCTGTAAACTTTGTTGGTGGATATCTTTCTTTCTACAGGACAGGCCATAAAGTGATTTCTGCCAGTAACATCATTGAACATGATGCAGACAAAATCGAGACCAGACTGCCCAATGAATTGAAAATGGGTGATTTCGTAGTTGTTCGTGAGTCCGACCATGATCTGGTCAGAGAAATGGCAGATGTTATGCTGGCACACTCCGGGAAAGCCAATCTGCGTGAACTTTCCGCGAAATGGAAAGAAGCGCTCGAAATCGAAACGTTGTTTTATTCAACAGACGAGATCTACGAGCATCTCCAAAAAGTTGGGTGCACCCGAGGATACCAGGCTGTTCGCTCCTGGATCACGGACGAGGGTATGATTGCGCCTCAAAGCAAACAAGACCTTGAGCACATTGCAGTAGCTACCGGTAGTGGTGTGCTGAAAGAAATGCTTGATGAGGTGTATGAGGCCGCACAGACTGTCAAAACTGCGCATACACAGGCAGGTCGGATTTTGTCTCAAAAGCTGAGGGAGCGGGTTGTTGCCGCACTGAAAGACTACAGAGATATCGACCCATTCAATATTTGGGATCCTATTGAAATGCAGATAGAAGATGTTGGCTTGGTACGCATTTTGAAGATTATTGATATTGGTTCGCCTGTGATCGTTGATATCACCGATACCAATCGCCTTATTGACGAGTAAGGAGACATATATGGCTATTATGATTCCTTCTGTGATTTCACCGGAGATCAAATCTAATGCAGAACGCAAGATTTTTGAATGGTTCCAGTCTGCACCAGGAACAGACAAATGGATTGTTCTACATTCTTTGGGAATCACGACACACAACAAAGTTATATATGGCGAAACAGATTTTCTTGTTTTGGCACCGCAGCTTGGTATCTTTGCGCTTGAGGTAAAGGGCGGGCGCGTGAAGCGGGAAAACGGAATCTGGTACTTCACAAACAGATATGGCAAAACCAACAGTAAAGTCCGGGGACCATTTGAGCAGGCCAAAGACGGTATCTTTAGTATTGTGGAGGCAATGAAGAAACGCGTGGATATCGATCACCGTCATATTTCCAACGTTCTGTTTGGGTATGGTGTTATGTTCCCGGATATCGAATACACATCTTCCGGAATTGACGAAGAGCAGTGGCAGGTGTTTGATTCCCGTGATGGTACCGATGTCCAACGATTTATCAAGCGTTTGGCAAATGGTGCAAAAGCTAAATGGGAAACTTTGTATGGACCGCTCAGTAAATCAAAGTTGCCCGATGCAGCAGATGTCCGATATATGGCGTCTGTTCTGCGCGGTGATTTTGACTGTGCCGTTTCTATGAGCGCACAGTTACGCAATGCCAGCGAAGCACTCATTGCGCTTACCAAAGAACAGTATCGCTGTTTGGATCAGCTGGATGATAATCCTCGTTGTCTGATTCAGGGACCTGCCGGAACGGGTAAGACGCTTCTTGCGATTGAGGAAGTCAAAAAATCTGCTGCTCGTGGCGAAAAAGTTGCACTATTTTGCTTTAATTCCAACCTTGCAGATTGGCTTAGCAGTTATTTCGCGGATATGCCGGAATCTGTTCGGCCAGTATTTGTCGGAACGCTGCATAAATACATGACGCAGATCGCGAAGGATGCTGATTTGTTACCTCCGTACCCCCATGATCCGGAGCGGATTCAGCATTATTACCACACAGATTTGCCGGAAGCTGCGGCGTATGCGTTACTGGAAAATGGTGAACTGTTTGATAAAATCGTTGTTGATGAGGCGCAGGATCTGATTCGTGACAGTTATCTTGATGTTATGGGAGGTTGCCTCAAAAAAGGACTGTCCAGAGGCAGATGGACGCTGTTTGGAGATTTTTCTATGCAGGCCATATACGCAGAGGGTGTGTCGGGTACCAAGCTTATTGAAAAACTGGATGATCTTACCTCTTTTATCCGGTTTAAGCTAACGGTAAACTGCAGAAATACAAAGCCGATTTGCAAAGAAATTGAAACTGTAACCGGCTTCAAGGCTCCGCATGACCTCTGGACAAAAGTAAATGGTCCTCCGGTACAGTATCTTACTTGGTCTACAATGGAGGGGCAATGTAAGAAACTAAAGACCGTGCTGAAGCAATTGGCTGATTCTCATATTGAACCAGAAAAGATTACCATTCTTTCCCCCAGAAAGAGAGAGGATTCTGTGGTATCCCTGCTCGACGGTTATGTAATTAAGGATTTCAGAGTTCCTCCCGGAATGAACACCACATTCTGCACGATTCAGGCATATAAAGGCCTTGAAAATTCTGTGATTATCCTGACTGATATTGAAGGCTTTTCTGCTGAAAAACTGATGTATGTGGGTTTGAGCCGGGCTTGCACAGGATTGTACATTTTGGAAAGTGACTCTGCAAAGAAAGAATACGATAATCTTTTGATGAGGAGGCTGTTCAATGAGTGATAACAGACGCGATCAACTTATCGAATTTGTTGAGCGGGAATTTATTGGCCCAGATCCCATTGACTGGCCCGGCATGACACAAAGCAATGGTCAGGAAATACTGGTTTCTGACCCTCCGCGCACTCGCTATATCGCAGGTATCCTGTATCCCGCAGAAACCACTGACAACAAAGCAGCTCTCAAGGATGGCGAATGTGAATCGCTGGGCGAAGCTGATGGAGAGGATGTAGAAGTCAAACCCAAAAAGCGTGGCGATGGTGCAGTAGAATTTCTTGAGGATGCAGAAGAATTGATTAACCGTTCCAATGCATACAGACAGTCTGCAATCAGCATTACCGTGTCCATCAAAGACGACGATGCTATTCGTGTGGCGGTATCCTCAGGCACCTATACAAAAGTGCCCGCTATGGACCCCGCCACCGGAGAACGGCTGGAAAGCAAGTATAAGTATTCCCGTACCGCGCTGGCCTGGGAAAATGATAATGCACCACTGGTTTTGCCCACCCCCGTTGATGGACTCAAAAAGTTTCCGATAGGAACAACCGGACTGCAGTTTGATATTACCTATCGCTACCGCGCGGGTGACAGCTGTATTTATACATTTACCCTGGAGAATGCAAAGCCCAAGGCTAAAGAAAATGTCAGTGATGAAGAATGCTTCTTCCAATGTAAGTTTAAACTGTTCTCCGAAAAAGGTTTTTCTCCGCTGTCTGATTCGCAACGGATCACACAAGATGAGGATTACCAGTCCAATCAGCTTCTTTACCGGAACGTGCGGAACTATGCCATTGGCCACGGTTGTGCGGCTGATTGGGATGATGGTGAATCTGTACAGTGGATTGCAACGGCAATTTTCCCGAAATATGATATCAAGCCCATAGTTCCCAGCGCTATTGAGGGAGTATCTCTTGATATGCTGAAAATGAGTCCATATGGAAGTTTTGTTGATACGATCCGAGAACTCCGAATGATGTGCACGAAATACCGGGAATGGATTAATGGGTTACGCACAATCCGAAAAGATCTGACTGCCGAGTATAAAATTACTGCAGACAGACATATCGCAAACTGCGAAACCTGTCTGTCCAGAATGGAAAAAGGTGTGGATCTGCTGGAGCAAAATGAAAACATTCGTATTGCGTTCCAGTACATGAACTTAGCGATGCTGATGCAGCAGTTGCACTACAACCTTCCGCTGCAGAAGTGGGAAGATAATGGCGCTGGTGATATCAGTCTGGTAAATCCTGTTCCTATGCCTGTTGTGACTGATGATAGTACCTGGCACAACAAAGAACAGCGGGTTTATGGCAAATGGCGTCCCTTCCAGCTGGCATTTGTGTTGATGAATCTTCGCGCCATGTATGACCGTGACTGTAATGAGCGCGGAATCGTCGATCTGATCTGGTTCCCCACCGGTGGCGGTAAAACCGAAGCATATCTGGGCCTTTCTGCATATACCATTTTCATCCGCCGCCTTATGAATAAGGATGATAAAGGTACAGCTATTCTGATGCGGTATACGCTTCGCTTATTAACTGCGCAGCAGTATGAGCGTGCATCCGCTATGATCTGCGCTTGTGATCTTATCCGCAAAGGCCATGAAGATTTATTCGGCAAAAACAGAATTACCATTGGCTTGTGGGTGGGTAGTTCCACTACTCCCAACAAGGTAAGTGATGCAGTAAAAGCATATGAAAAACTGTATCGCGGCGAAGGAAGCAACCCCTTTGTTATGCTGAAATGTCCGTGGTGTGGCGCGCAAATGGGGCCTGTGCAAAGAGGGAAGAATCAGTGGGAACTTCCAGGCTACAGAAAAGTGCCGCAGGGCCGGAGAAAGTTTGGTTTTGCTTTCCGGTGTCACAATCATCAATGCGACTTCTCGACTGAGGATCTGCCGCTGTTTGTTGTGGATGAAACCATTTATGGCGAGACTCCGACATTGCTGCTGGGTACCGTGGATAAGTTTGCAATGCTGCCGTTCCGTCCAAATGCGCAGAAAATATTCGGTTATGAAAACGGAGTAAAGAAGACTTCTCCGGATCTTATTATTCAGGACGAGTTGCATCTGATTTCTGGTCCCCTGGGTTCTATGGTAGGCCATTATGAAACGCTGATCCATGAACTCTGCACCACACGAACTGCATCCGGCGATATTCATCCAAAGATTATTGCGTCCACTGCGACGATCAGCCGTGCAAAAGAACAGTGCCATGCCCTCTATGGTTGTGACCATGATGATGTTTTTCAGTTCCCGCCCTCTGGTCTGGATGCAGGAAACTCTTTCTTTGCAGAGGAAGATCGTAATCAGAATGGCCGGCGTTATGTAGGCATTCTGGCTACGGGATCTTCGTCCGATGCAACCACCGCAATTCGCCTGTTTGCATCGCTGCTGTATGGTGCCAAAGCGATGCAGGTCGACTCGGAGCAGGAGCGTGATCCCTACTGGACCAATATGGGATACTATAACAGTATTCGTGAACTTGGACAAGCCGCCACCTGGATTCGGGCGGATATCGATCAGCATCTGGATGTTATGTATAAGCGCCGATTCGAAGACAAGCGGTATCCGACAAAAGAAGAGTACCGCAAGAACAGGCGATACATCTGGCGGGACGAGGAACTTACCAGCCGCATCTCTGGCAGTGAAGTAACTGCGAGTCTGGCAAATCTGGGAATCCGATACCCCGGCGAGGTGGATTCCGAAGGAAAAATCAAGAACCATCCTATTGATATTTGCCTTGCTACAAATATGATTTCCGTTGGTTTGGATGTATCCAGACTCGGTCTGATGACCGTGGCCGGGCAACCGAAAACCACCTCTGAGTATATCCAGGCAACCAGCCGTGTTGGACGTAGTGCAAAAAATGCTCCTGGTCTTGTCTTTGTTTTATACCGGCCCGGTCGTCCAAGGGACAAGTCTCACTATGAACACTTCAGGTCCTATCATTCCCGCGTATATTGCAATGTTGAGCCGACAAGTGTTACACCCTTCTCTGCACCTGTACGTGAGCGTGCTTTACACGCAATCATGGTAGGTATGATGCGGTTGGAAAGTGATGACAGATTCAATGAAGATCCGCCCCGTTTCCCTGATGATGGCCTGATTGATAAAGTCCGCAGCATTATTGAAAACCGTGTGGATGATATCGACAGCGAAGAACTGGATGCAACCCTGGATCGCATGGAATACATCCTGCAGTGTTGGGAGGACTGGAATCCTCGGAAATGGGAGCCTGCGAAAAATCCTGACTGGTCTTATGCTGATCCCGTTCCCTTAATGTATTCTGCAGGAAGTCATCCGAATGAAGCATGGGGCTCACGGGGAATTGAGACCCCCACTTCTATGCGCAGTGTAGATGCATCCTGCGAAGCCGAAGTTCTTACAAACCGCTATGTACCGAAGGAGGGCTAAGTAATGGCATATAATAACAGACCTATGCGCAGAAGCGCCCTGATTGGTCCGTGGGGTGTTGGTGCAATTGTTCCGTTTCCCAATGACGAATCTCTGATGATTGCCGGACTGGATATGTGGCGGTACAATGATGCAACACCTTTTGTCATAAAAGATGAGCGTCTTCTGCGCCGGCTGGGTGTTCAGGAATTACGCTGGCCCCCTGATTTTCGAGAGAATAATGCCGATCCGCAGAACTGTTTCCTGAAGATTCCAGCGGTAAGATTTCCTACATGGCATTATTGTCCGTTCTGCGGTACTATGGAAAAGACTACATTCTATCAGCAGCAGCCAGAATGTGAGTGCTATCCATGGCCTAATGGCAGAAAGTGCAATCCAGCATTTCGACACAGAAGGAAGCTGATTCCGGAGCGCTTCATAGTTATCTGCCCGGACGGTCATATTGATGATTTTCCCGTTGCAGAATGGCTCCATCAGGACCCTGGATACAGGTATAATCCGGAAACCTGTAAAATTAGAAGAAGCACCGGTGGTGCTTCTGCCTCCCTGAGTGGTGTGTATTACGAGTGCACCTGTGGAGCAAGAAAAAATATTGCAGGTGCTACAATGCCTGGAGCTTTATCCAAGATTGGGTACAGATGCAATGGCACTAAACCTTGGCTTGGCATGGACAGCGATGAGGAACATCCCTGTGGGCGAACCGATGTACGCGTTGTTCTCCGGGGTGCTACGAATGTATGGTTTGCTGATACCAGAAGCTCTATTTACATTCCGACCGATGATGAGCAAGTAACAAAGAAAATCATTGCAATTCTTGATGAGTTCTTCGACGTATTAAGCGCAATGCGGGTCGATGGTGAGTGGAACAGAGGATTTATTGATATGCTTGCTGAACACCATCGGGTAGATAAAAATGAACTGTACAATGCATTTGTTCGCCGAGATCAGGGGTTGGAAGGGTTGCCGGATGTTACAGAAGAAATTTCTGAAGACGAGTATCGGCTTGCAGAATACAATGTGCTGATAAAATCCAGTGGCGGCGATGCACAGCGCTTCCATTCAAAGAATTATCCGATTTCCTGCTACGATCCAGTCATCAGCAAATACTTCAAGAGCATTTCCCTTGTACATAAGCTTCAGGAAACCCGTGCTTTCGTTGGATTCTCACGCGCGGAACCAAGAGAGATGCCTATCTCTGAACGAAAGAAAATGCTTAGACTGGGCAGTGAAAACTGGCTCCCAGCTATTCAGGTTCATGGCGAAGGTGTTTTCTTTGAATTCAACAAGGAAGCGGTGGAAGAATGGGCACAACGGCCTGCTGTCCTGGCACGGCTGCGTAACCTTCAGGATTCTTACCGCAACTCAAAGTTTGGTGCAAATGCCGCTGGAGATCTTCGTCCGGAATTTGTTTTGATTCATACTTTTGCCCACCTGATCATCAACCAGCTCAGCTTTGAATGTGGCTATGGCAGTTCCTCTATTCGGGAAAGAATTTACTGTGAAAAAGCAGAAAATGAGTATGGTATGTACGGTGTCCTTATTTACACAGCTTCCGGTGATTCTGAAGGTTCCCTCGGCGGCTTGGTTCGCCAAGGCGCAAAGGATCATATAGAGGATACGGTTTGCGATGCAGTACGGAATGCCGCATGGTGTTCCTCTGACCCCGTTTGCATTCAGTCTTACGGACAAGGTCCGGAATCCTGCAACTTGGCAGCTTGCCATAACTGTGCGCTGTTGCCGGAAACCTGTTGTGAATGCGGCAACAGATTGTTGGATCGCGGTACAGTCGTTGGCACGCTGGATGACAAATCCATTGGATTCTTTGCCGAATTACTGGAACAGTGAGGTGATTGTATGCTTGTTATCCTGTCCCAAAAGGTGGATAGTGAGACTTCCTATGCAGATGAGCTGTTCAACTCATACCATTATCCCGCCAAATACAAAAATCAACTTCACAAAGGTGATGTCTTCATTTACTACCAAGGCAATCGATACGACAAAAGTCAGCGATATTACTTTGGTGTAGGTACTGTTGGTGAGATTTTGACTTCGGATGGAGAAAATTACTATGCCAAACTGTTGGATTGCCAGCGATTTGAACGGAAGGTGCCAATCTACCTTCCGGACGGCGGATATATTGAGCAGCTTGGTTTCGAAACAGTCCGCAAAAGTATCAATCCCCCTTGGCAGAGTTCTATTCGGCCTCTTTCCCAGGAGGCCTACGACTACATATTGAATGCCGCAGGCGTTCAAGCGCCTCCGGAAACCGCAGACTGTGATTCCGTTGATGTATTGAAAGATAAGTTAAAACTTGCGGTTAGAAATTTTTATGTTGAAGGTGACTCCTCGGCAATACATCGGATTGAACGTATTGCATCTGCAATTGGCCGAGCGATCTCTGTCTCCAAACCAGAAGACGAGAATACCCCATCTTCTCAATACGTTCCATCAGTGAGTTCTACCGAAAAACTCGCCTGTTTGGTTGATTATTGCAAATCCATGAAGATGTCTTATTCTTATAAGCCGATTTTGATTCTGGCACTCCTTCACTCCGGTGACAAGAATGGTTGTATTTCCGTTGAAAAAGCTGCAACCTATTTCCGCGAATACTACTCATGCAGGAAGTCACAGGGATTGGTAATTGAGAAGAAACGGTGTATTTATTTGAGAAATGATGTCACCGATAAACAAATAGTCGCAAATCTTCTTGCCAACCCTGTAAAGGCATTAGTCGAGAGTGGCTATTTCTTTTATAACGAAGATTCTCATGCATTTTCCATTTCGCCAGATATCTGGAGTGCGATTGACAGATCCAGCAAGGCTACGATTACGAGGATATGCCGTCAAAAACTGAGTGACTATTACGAAGACTAATTGAAGCGGGGGATTGTTATGGCGGACGTCCATTCACCAGAAATCAGAAGCTATAATATGTCCCGTATCCGTGGAAAGGATACTAAGCCCGAAGAGCTTGTTCGAAAATATCTGTTTTCTCAGGGATTCCGATATAGAAAGAACGATGTCCGATTTCCCGGAAAGCCGGACATCGTTCTACCGAAATATAAGACTGTTATTTTTGTGAACGGATGCTTTTGGCATGCACATGAAGGCTGCAAGTATTTTGTTTGGCCGAAGAATAACGAGGATTTTTGGCGTACAAAGATACAAGGGAATGTATCTCGCGATGCCAAAAATAAAAAACTGCTTATGGAATCCGGGTGGCAGGTTGTTACTATTTGGGAATGCGAGCTGAAACCTGCCATCCGCGAGGACACACTTACAAAGTTGGTAAGTATAATCCGCAATAACTGAAATATCAAACGGACCAACAAGCATGAACGTGGATTTGTTTTAGCTTGGTGAGCGAATACGATCATATTTGCATCTATGCAATAGCATAAACGCGGTTAGGAAGGTTACTCATATGCTCAAACAAATGGAAACAATTAAAAAGGGCTGCATAGATAACTGGTCAAAAGGAATCGAGTTAGATGATAGGTTGGTAGCAGTACAGGAGGGATTTGACCAGTGGTGGGAACAAATTCCTGAAAACAATCGGCCAACAGTTTTGACTTTGATCCGGAATTTAGAGTATTATTCACATAGGACTGTAAATGCATGGCTAAAAAGGCTGCACACTGAGTTGCTTGATCAAGCAGCTATCAGTGATGAGAATACAATCTATGTTTTTATCAAATCTAAATATGGAAAGTCAAACAGCTCCAATGATTATTGGACAGAATACAAGGCTATTAACAGGTTAAATACAAACACGTGTATTGAAAATATGGATATCTTGGATGAAGAGGATTGGCAATACATCCAAAACATCGTATTTATTGATGATTTTAGCGGTAGTGGAAAAAGCTTTATCGATGAACTAAAACGATTTCCAGACAGATATAAACAAAAAAACGTATACTTTGTTGCAATAAATATCATGATAAGTGCAGTGGACAAAATAAATGAATACTGCAAAGAAAATGATATAAACATTGTTTTATTGTCTGCGTTTAATCAAGAGAAAGCGTTTGAACGCGGCTTGTTTGCCAATGAGGAAGAAGCAAAAGCGGAAATACGTGCAATGTCAAGTGGTTTCCAGATTCCTAAAGATGAAGCGTTGGGGTATCGCAAAGGGCAAGCTTTGGTTGCCTTTTATAACAACACCCCCAATAACACATTAGGATTTATTCGCTACGATACAGAGCAATACAGATCACTATTTCCGAGAAAAAATGAGAGTGTACCTACATGGATGAAAATGAAGAGGGAACGGCTTACTCGCAGCAAGACTAATTATGTAAACAAGCTGGTTGGTGTGAAAAATGAGTGATTATATAACTTCACTTGCCTTATCATATTTCCGCGAAAAACGAGAAAAGTACTTAATTAGTGAATTAATGGAGATTTTAGGATACAATAGGAACCAAATTGATGCACTGATTATGCACTTAATGCAAGAGGAGTTCCTTAGGTATGAGGATGATCTTTTGCGTTTGTCAACAAAAGGAATTTCTTATTTAATTGCCAATGATCAGGCCGGAGTTAGCATAAAAGTGGATGAAATTAACAGGCCACACATCAATCCCCAAAATGTTTTGGCGCTTGATGCCCCCTATGTCCCTGTTGGGTTCACCAAAAAGTATAAAGGTTAATAATAAGCTGCTGTCCAAATAGAAATCGGGCGACAAGTTGTCGTCCAGAGGCCCATGTCTCTTAATTTACTGTGATAAAATTACAAAGTATTTTTATCACAGCAAATGACTGGAACTCCAGTCATTTACTGTATATCCGTAAACGGATATACAAGTCTGCGATTACAGAAATAGTATTTGGTAGTAGCTATTGTAAACAATGGGATGATGTGTCGATAGAAACAGAAAAGCAAGTTGCTTTTCGTGGTTGTAATGCTTCTTTCTTTTATACCATATTACAGCTAAGCTGTAATATGGTAATAAACGATTGGATTTACAATCATTTATTACCACCATTCATTCATGCGAATAAATGAATGGTGGTATATGGATCACGGCAAAGGTATCGGCACATCATCCCGCTCTATTAGAAGGGAGGCAAGAGATGAGTAAGGAAATGTATTTGGAAAGCTTGGCAGCTGAAGTAAAGCGTCAAGGCTATGGAGATTATTACTTAGCAAAATGTATCCGCTATGCCGCACGTCTGTTGGATAATGGTTTGCCGGTTATCTTTGATACCAAGCACCTATCTCTTCTAATAGGCATTGATGTATCAGCGCTGACAAAGATGGTCTTTTCAGAAGAAAGATTCTACTCTCATATGTCAATTCCCAAAAAAAGAGGCGGGCAGAGGGAGTTGGATATTCCTTCTATGGAATTAAAATACATACAACGATGGATTTTGGATAACATTTTATACTGTATAAGAATTTCAGATTGTGCTGTTGGTTTTTGTGAAGGTAAATCAATAATTGATAACGCACAAAAGCATCTCAACCAACACAGCGTAATAACTGTTGATATAAAAGATTTTTTCCCTTCTACAACATTTGAAAAAGTATATCGGATTTTTTCTTATTTTGGATATACAAATGAGGTATCTTTCATTCTTGCAAAATTATGTACGTTCCGTGGAAGACTGCCGCAAGGCTCTCCGGCAAGCCCATATATCTCCAATATTGTCTGCTTAAAAATGGATGCGAGATTAGATGCTCTGGCCAAGACATATGAAGCAGTATATTCAAGATATGCTGATGATTTGACGTTTTCCAGCCAAAAAGATGCCAAATCAATTCTTAAGGCAGTAGAGCAAATAGTCAATGATGAGGGATATGTTATTAATACTGAAAAGACGAGAATAGCATACCCGCACCAACGCCAAGAAGTTACCGGGCTTATCGTGAATGGAACTAAAATTCGAATTTCCAAGAACTACAAGAGGAAACTATATCAAGAGCTATATTATTGTTCAAAATTTGGTGTTTCAAATCATATGAGAAAAATCGGATGCAATAAGGCGTTTTACAAAGAGCATGTATATGGAAAGATATATTTTGTCAATATGGTTGAGCCGGAGGAAGCCAAAAAGTTGTTTGCGATAGCCGATGAAATACTGTGGGATTATTAAGGTGACGAAATGAAAACAGATGATATGCTAATGTTGAAAGAGAACCTGGAAATTCTTGCAAAAGGAAAAGATCCTCAAACAGGTTATCGGGTGGAGGACACTATTTTAAAGTCATCGTTTAACAGACGTGTCCTGACGGAGGCTGCTGAAATTATTGATTTGCTGCTTAAAATCGATTTTAACCCAACGAAGATTGACAAACGAAAAAAGTATTCATTCTATATCCCGAAAGAAAATCGAGAGAAAGTAGAGATTTCAAAAGAACCTATTCCGATTAGTGTTTTTGCATATGCTATCAATGAATGCATCGATAGTAAGAAAATGAAAAAGATAAAGGCATCTCAAATTACAGCATGGTTAATGAAAGAGGGATATTTGGATGAAATTGAATCGAGCGATGGAAAGACCTTCAAAGTCCTGACAGATAAATCTCCAACAATAGGAATAACAGCAGAAGATCGAAGAAGTGATTATGGTCGGGTTTACAAAGTGAATTTGTATGACGAGAATGGCCAAAGATTTATACTCGATCATTTAGACGATATTGTCGGAGAAGATACCGATATTCTTTAGTCATTATGATCGCCTGCAGCTGGACAGAGTTCCTCACATAACGGAGAAGGAATACTTCACCCGAGGCTGTACTGCCCTGCTGGATGCGGTGGGCGGGGCAATCCACCACATCGGGAATGTCCACAAATATGCCCACAAGGAAGATGCCCCTGAGAAAACGCTGTTCATCATCACCACCGACGGCTATGAGAACGCCAGCAAGCGCTACGACTACGACAGGGTGCGAAAAATGAACGAAGCGTAGAATAATCCAAGCGGTCATGGCCGAGGCAATTTCGAGTCCAAGCAGACATGTCCGCTCGAATTTTTGCGTAGAAAAAGTTTCAGTAGCTATTCCCGCCGACTTGTGGTATGTGTTTGTGTTGCAAGGAGGCGAACGCATGAAATACGAACTGCTCAAAGCGATGTACGACTGCTTCTACATCCCACCGGAGCTGTCGGCGGCAAAACAGGAAATCGAGAACTGCCACCAGGTACTCATTGACCGCTTGGAAAAACCGGAGCGCAAGCTGGTGCTGCAGATCATCGACGCAAAGGACCGCATCGCGGAGGATACCTCCATCGACAGCTTCATCTCCGGATTCGAGCTGGCATGGAAGCTCTCCGCAGAATTGAATCACTACGAAAACGAGCGTTCAGTCTCTCGCCGCATGGCGTTGGGGCCGGGCGCTCGTTTCACATGTAAGAAGGAGGAAGAACAATGAAAAAACTCATCATGGTGACTATGATCACCGCCTGTCTGGCCCTGTGTGCCGCCGTGTGGCCGCAGACTGAAGTGGTCAAGAAAGTGCCCACACCAGCCCCAACTTCCGCCGTGAGCGCCCCGGAGCCGCCCGTTGCGGAACTCAAAACAAAAGTTGAAGCCGCACCACAGACAGAGAAAGAAAAGACTGAAATTCCGAAGCAGGCACCGCACCATGAGGTCATCAGCGAACCGGAGACAGCGTCCATGGAACCCGCCGCAGCTCCCGAACCTGTTCCGGAGCCAATGCCCGAGTCAATACCTGCGCCGGAAATCATCCCCGCCCCGGAATCTACGCCCGAACCCACACCGACAGCCATCGACTCGCAACCCGGCGACATGGTCTATGTGCCCGGTTTCGGCTGGATAGAGAGCCAAGGCCCCAACCATGTTGAATATGCCGAGGACATGTACGAGAACGGCAACAAAATCGGCATCATGGGATAACCGAATCCCCGGTTCTAACCCAGCCACGCAGACAGAAAAGCAGACGGTTTCGTGATGAAACCGTCTGCGGTCTTCTTCTAAAAATCAGTCCTGCAGCATAGCAAGGTACATGTCCAGCCGCTCGTTGATATATCCGGCAAGTAGCTTTTCCATGGCGGACAAATTATGCTTCACATGGTACTCGTCGAAGGCGTTGTAATAGGCAAGCCGGTCCGTGAACTTGATGTCGATGGGCGGATAACCGGCCTTCATCAGTTCCAGATTGACCAACAGCCGTCCGGTACGGCCATTGCCGTCGATGAAGGGGTGGATGCCCTCAAATTCAATATGGAACCGGGCCAGCTTCGTTACGATGTGCTCGGTACTCTCGGCATAGCGTGCCATCAGCTGCTCCATGCTGGGCTGGATCAGATAGGGCTGCACCGGCTCATGCTGGGCGCCCATGATGCGCACAGGCACTCGACGGTACACACCCCGGTCATCTTTCTTATCCGCCAGCACCAGATAGTGGATCTGCTGGATCACACGCTCGGACATGGGTTCTTGCTTCTGCACCAGCTCCCGGACGAAGTCAAAGGCTTCCTTGTGGCCAACGGCTTCCATGTGATCTTTCAGGGGCTTCCGGTCGATGGTCAAACCTCGCAGCACCATGTCGGTCTCCCGGAGGGTCAGGGTGTTGCCTTCGATGGCGTTGGAGTTGTAGGTATACTCCACCGTAAATTCTTCCGTCAGTCTGGCAACCTCACCCTCGGTCAGCGGACGGCGGGTGTCCAGTTCGGCTTTCTTCCGATCGATCATGTCCAAGAGACTCTCTGTAGACTTGAATCGTCCGTCGGCGGGCTTCACGGCGTCCCCGGGGATTTTCCACCCACGCCCCTCCTGAAACGCACCGGGGATTTTCCCCTCAGCGCAGAGGATACGGACGCGGCGATCAGACAGGCCCCATTTCTCCGCGGCCTGCTTTGCAGTCATGAACATAAGAATCCCCTCCATTCTTCTAAAGGAAGTATACCACCTTTTCGGAACAATCACAACGCTATCGGAATAATATTCTGCGAATTATCGGAATAACGCACTTCGCAACAGAATAAGGACGCAAGTGCTCGCACGAATCTCAATCCAAATTGTTCTCGCCCCATTTGGCCAGTTCGCAGAAAACCGGAAGCAGGGCTTTTCCTTTGTCTGTCAGAGAATATTCCACATGGGGTGGGATCTCATTGAACTGCTCCCGGTGAACGATGCCCAGTTCTTCCAAGTCCCGCAGGGTGGAAGTCAGCATGGTATTGGTGATTCTGGGCAGCGCCTTTTTCAGTTCTCCGAAGCGACAGGACTCCTTTTTACAGAGTTCGTAAAGAACGTGGGTGCGCCACTTGCCGGAAAGCAGTTCCAGCGTCCGTCGCATAGGACAAGTGTCGGACGGCTCATTGCTCATGACCCGCTGTAAATATTCTTCCGGTGTCATATCCTTTTTCATAGCTGCCTCCCGGTATCATGGAATGTACTAAGTACTTAATTTTTGCGTACTTGAATGAGATTTTCGTCCTTAGTATAATTTATGTACCAAAGAAATTCAAGGAGGAGCCTATGAAAACCGCTATTGTCTTTTATTCCAGACACCACGGCAATACCAAAAAGCTGCTGGACGCTATTGCTGAGAAATATCCCGTTACCCTGATCGACGCTACGAAAAATCCTTCGCCCGACCTGAGCGGGTATGATGCCGTCGGTTTCGCGTCCGGTATCTACTATTCCAAGTACCACAAGAGCATACTTAAAATCGCGGAGAACATTCCCGCGGGAAAGAAGGTGTTCTTCCTACATACTTACGGCGCCAAGAAGGAAGGCTACTTCAAGTCCATTGAAGCCGCAGTTTCCGGCAAACAGGCTGAGATCCTCGGCGGATATGAGTGCTTCGGCTTCAACACCTTCGGCCCCTTCAAGCTGATCGGCGGCATCGCCAAGGGCCATCCCGACAGCAATGAGATCAGCGGAGCAGTGAAGTTTTACAAGCAACTTTCCAAATAACAGACGAGGGACACAGCAGCCACAGGTCAACTCCTGCGCCGCAATAAACAAGGAATAAGAAAAAACCTCTGAAATCAGACGATTTCAGAGGTTTTTGTACGAGTGCTACACTTTAGATGCCCGGTTAAATTCTATAAACTTTCAAACTTGTCTCGCTTTTATCCCACCTGTAAATAATTTGCAATGTGCAAAGTTTACACATTGCTTTTTCCTCCAACCATTGCAGATTTTGCAACAGTTTTCTTTCGCCAATTATCTTTTATCATTTTTAAGTATCTCTCTATTCAACGACAATTTTAACAACAGCATTTTGTATTCTGGAGTAAGCCATGATGCGAATTCACAGGCGATCATTGGATGGGCGAAGGTCCCACCTGACTTTCCCGGTTTTGACACAAGCCCGATTGCATTTGTCTGTTCGATCCATAGCTTTGAGGTAAGGGTAAATGAGGCTTCCCGTTTTTTCAGCAGCAATTTTTCGTACGCATCCTCGCAATAATTGGGGTTATTCTCTTTCTCCCACAGATTCAAAAAAGCTAATGTGTTTTCACTCCGCAACCAGCTCTGGACTACATATCCCGGTGCGCTATCGCTGTGCGCTCTTACTATTTCTGTCAAAGAAATATATTCATCGTTTGATTTTTGATTGGTGCCTGTTGTATTTACATTCTGCTTACCAGCTACACGCGCCAGCACTTCCACCTTGCTTCGCCCATAACCCGCAAGTACTGAGAGATTGACATCTGTAAAATTGTTTTCCCGCGATAGCCGTTTCAAAATTCTATCCCGCTCCTCACAGGAAATCGAATCTTCAATTACAAGATGTTCCAATAGATTTCCTATACCAACTAAATCAACCAGCTGAAGGGATGCTTTTCTATCATCTGCCACATTTCTCACCTCTGAAAATCATTGTAGCAGATACCGCAAAAATTGAAAATACGGATTATAGCTGGAGCATAGCAGGCGAAACGTAGCGAGAACTTTTACGCGGTCTGCTCGCCTTGTCATAGTCAATGTTGCAGCGAGCCTCCTTTTCAAATTGCACATCCATAAAAGTGTCTAAGCCGACGATGACGATATATTTTGAATTTGAGAGCAAATGATCTACGGCCGCTCGAGTCCACTTAGGCTTCCCAGTCGGCGACGGGATGTCCTCACGATAGAGCATATCCACCACCTTGCCTAAGCTTGCTCCGGCCATGTAGTAATCAAAGATCCTGTGAACAACACCAGCGGCATGCTCGTCGATTTCCAGCGAACCGTTATGTGCCAAATGGAATCCATATGCTATTCTCATATTTAATGCCTCCATACAATATAAAATCCTATGTCATTACCTCTGCACGAGAGATATAACATAGGAATCTGTAATATTTTATTCATTTCGTTTTGTTTCTTCCCACCAATTTAGTAAATAGATTTTTATGCACTTCTCCTTGAAAATAACAAAACCCACGTATAACATAGTTATACGTGGGTTTTGTCTAATATGGTCCGAGTGACAGGATTCGAACCTGCGGCATCCTGCTCCCAAAGCAGGCGCGCTACCAACTGCGCTACACCCGGATATAAGCGCACCGGTCAGGTGCGCTGTATCGGTGAACATTATACTATATATGACCAGGCTTTGCAAGGGGCTACTTCTGGCTTTCCTTCATATAACGGTATACGGTTTGCTCAGATACATCCAGACGCTTGGCGACCTCATTCACGGCGCCGCGGACAAGGAATATTCCACGGTCGCTGAGGCTGCCCACCAGCTGCTTTTTGGCCTCCAGGCTCAGCTCGGCGGGATCGCCAATCAAATGGCTCATACCGTCAGACACGATTTTTCCCACGTCCACAAGCACATCGCCGCTGTATGTGTCGTCACCTATATTTATACGGCTCTTTCGGCGCAGATAAGAGTCCAGCATGGCATGAAGCTTTATGGCCGGCTCCAGACTGGAATTGATGCAAAGCATACCGATAATCCGTTCCCGGGCGTTGCGTATGATGTAGGTGGAAGTGGATATCTCGGCATAATCGCCGGTATTGCGCCCCTTATAGTTGGTGACGAACTTAATGCCGTTATACTTATCCGCCTCGCTCATCACAAGCCGGGCAAAGTCCGACACAGGTCCGCCGGGCACGCGGGTCTTATCTATGGGATTGCGGATATCCAGTATTTTCATAGGCTCCCGCAGGTCCTGCAGGACTATCTCGCACTCAGGTCCCATGATCTCCTCCAGAAAGTCCAACAGTTCCCGAAACAGCTCCAGAATTTCGCTATCTTTCATGACACGATCCCCCGCGCACACAAATTTGCACCTTAGACACAATTGTATTATAGCATTTTTTTGCAGCGTAGGAAAGCCCAAATATAATAATTTATTATTTAACCGTTCCGGCTGATGTGAGCATTTGACCAGCGCCGGTTTTCCATAGACATACGCTGCCGGTCGTGGTAAGATAATATTTATCTGCGTTTTTCCGGAGGCTTTTATGAATTACATTGGCACTTTCTCTCTGGCCCTCACCTTTGCCGGCTGCTTTCTGGGGGCGGGCTACGTCTCAGGGCAGGAACTATGGCAGTTTTTCGGCGCTTTCGGCTCAATGGGCCCTTTGGGACTGCTGTTGGCCATAGGCCTGCAATGTTTTTTCGGCGTGGTACTCCTGCGTCTGGGCCGGGACACCGGTTTGGAAGACCCTGACAAAATAGTAATACGCCGGGAGATACCTGCTCTGCGGGGCTTTGTGGGCGCGGCCGAGGTATTCTTCATGTACGGCGTGTGTATAATCATGTACGCGGGTGCCGGCGCTCTGCTCGCGCAGACTTTGGGCCTGCCCCAATGGGCGGGCAGCGCCATACTCAGCCTGCTGGTTGCGCTGATATCCCTCCGCGGCTTCGCAGCGATGGTGAGAGCATTTTCTCTGCTGGTGCCCTTGCTGGTAATATTCACCGTGGGCTTTTCCGGCGCAGCTCTCCTGCGATACGGCTTCCCGGGCTTTCCCGAGCCAGAGCCGGCGGCAAATCCGCTGCTGCAGAACTGGGGCATATCCTCTCTGACCTTTGTTTCCTACAATCTCTTCTGCTCCATAGGCATACTCACTCCCCTGGCCCGACGGCTTAAAAGCCGTCGCATGATACCCGGCGGCGTGTCTCTGGGCTGCGCGGGGCTGTTCGCCATAGCCTTTTCCATACTGGCCGCGCTGTCGTCCCATCCCGAAAGCCTGAGTGCGCAGCTTCCCATGCTGGCCCTGGCCCAGGAACTGAGTCCTGCCGCCGGAGCGGTATACGCCCTGGTGCTGCTGTGCAGTATGTTCGGTACCGCTCTCTCCTGCCATGTGGCGGCTGTGGAATATCTGTGCCGCAGAAGCTCCAGTCTGCGCAAAAGGCATACAGCCGCAGCTGGCGTAACAGCGTTTTTGGGCTGGTGCGGCAGCCTCGCGGGTTTTGACACTCTCATCGGTTTTGTATATCCCCTGTGCGGCTACTGCGGATTTCTTGCCCTGCTGGGCATAATTGACCACGCGCACCACATCAAAAAGGAGATGCAATATGAACAGCGGACTTGTAACAATTGATCTCCACGGAAAAAACAGGTACCAGGCCAAAATCATCATAGACGCCGCACTCCGCCGCAGCCGGGGCGTATACAGACTGCGGCTGGTGCACGGCTTCAACCGCGGCACTGAGCTGCGGGACTTTATCCGCGCGGAATACGCCGGCCGCCCCGGCGTGCTGAGGCTGGACAACTCCGAGAGCGGGGCCACCACTCTGGTGTTGCGGGAATTTTGAGCTGCCTTATTCATTATATAACAAAAACTCCCCGGAGCGGCATAATGCCATCTCCGGGGCCATTCATTTACTGGGGAAACTTTCCCACGGTGAGCTCCTGTACCATAGCGTTCATCTCGCTGCGGGACGTAACGCCTGCGGCTCTTGCAACCACCATGGCGCGCTGCTCATCGGTCAGGGCGCTGTAACGCTCCAAGGCGCCCACATTGGCCGCCAGAGCCATGCCAAGCCCCATGGGTATATCACCGAATTCATATTTCATCCAAATCACCTCGCACACAGTATGTGCCGCAAGGTGCTCAATATACACTACAGGCTGAACGCAGCAGCCGCGCCGAGGGTAAGTGCAAGCACCAGTCCCAGCATCATCAGAGAAGTCATAACGCGCATAAGCATTGTATTTGCCTCCTTACACCGTATCTTACCAGTGCAACCTAATATAGTCCTTTGATGCGGAAAAATCAAGTAGAATTTATGAACATTCGGCCTCATTTTTGCATCTTACGACGAAAGTAAAACGGACAGCTTTCGCTGTCCGTTTCTTTAGTGTTGGCGTTGACCTATCTTCCCGGTTCGTCTCCAAACAAGTATTGTCGGCACTGGTGAGCTTAACTGCTGTGTTCGGAATGGGAACAGGTGGACCCTCACCGTTAAAAACACCAACTCGTAAATGGTTTGCACCATATACTAGCATATTTAATTTTCCCTGTCAAGGGGATGTGTAACATCCCCTTCAGGATGGTACACCTTCAGGGACTCGAACCCTGGACACCCTGATTAAGAGTCAGGTGCTCTACCAACTGAGCTAAAGGTGCTCATTTTATGGTGACCCGTGGGAGAGTCGAACTCCCGTTTGCGGCGTGAGAGGCCGCCGTCTTGACCACTTGACCAACGGGCCGGCGTCGTCGCTCCTCTGCACCTTCAAAACCGAACAATGTAACTTCTTTTCAAGCAAAGCCGCCTGCATTCTTCTTGTAGGTCAAGCCCTCGGGTTATTAGTATCAGTCAGCTAAACACATTACTGTGCGTACACCTCTGACCTATCAACGATGTAGTCTACATCGACCCTTACTCCTTATGGATGGGAGATCTTATCTTAGGGGGAGTTTCACGCTTAGATGCCTTCAGCGTTTATCTCGTCCAGACTTAGCTACCCAGCTGTGCCGTTGGCACGACAACTGGTGCACCAGAGGTCTGTCCATCCCGGTCCTCTCGTACTAAGGACAGCTCCCTTCAAATCTCCTGCGCCCGCAACAGATAGGGACCGAACTGTC
>JBMNQC010000004.1:0-178639 GCA_050943935.1 Candidatus Heteroscillospira sp.
AAGACTGCACTAAAGGTTTTATCCTTCGGTGCAGTCTTTTCTTTCAAGTCTCCGCTTGAAGAGAGTCGGTTAAAATTCACATGTTTCGTAAATCCCTATGTGAACGCTTCTTTGGGGGAGCTTTTTCTCTTACAGCTTGTTTCTTATTATCTTTCCGCTTGTGGTCTTGGGCAGTTCCTCCCGGAACTCCACTATGCGGGGGTACTTATAGGGCGCGGTCTTTTCCTTGACGTATTTCTGAATTTCCTTCTTCAGCTCGTCGGTGCCCTCGGTGCCCCTGGTCAGCACTATGCTGGCCTTTACCACCTGTCCGCGTATCTCGTCGGGGGCGGCGGAGACGCCGCACTCCAGAACATAGGGCAGCTCCATGATGACGGACTCTATCTCAAAGGGTCCTATGCGGTAGCCGGAGGATTTGATGAGGTCGTCCACGCGGCCAACATACCAGAAGTAGCCGTCCTCATCCCGCCAGGCGGTGTCGCCGGTGTGGTAGGCGCCGTCGTGCCAGGCCTCGGCGGTCTTGTCGGGAGAGCCGTAGTAGCCGGTGAACAGGCCGCAGGGTGCGCCGTCGGCGGTGCGTACGATGATCTCGCCGGTCTCGCCGTCGGGGACGGGGTTGCCGTCGGAGTCCACCAGGTCAACGTCGTACAGGGGCACGGGCTTGCCCATGGAGCCTATTTTCGGCGTCATGCCTATGAGATTGCCTATCATGACCGTAGACTCGGACTGGCCGAAGCCCTCCATCACGCTGAGGCCGGTGGCCTTGCGGAACTGGTTGAACACCTCGGGGTTCAGGGCCTCGCCCGCTATGGTGGCGTGCTCTATGCTGCTGAGGTCGTATTTGCTGAGGTCCTCCTTTATCATAAAGCGGTACATGGTTGGAGGCGCGCAGAAGGTGGTGATATTGTACTTTTTGAACATGGGCAGGATATCGTGGGCGTCGAAGCGGTCGAAGTCGTAGACGAACACGGCGGCCTCGTTGAGCCACTGGCCGTATAGCTTGCCCCAAAGGGCCTTGGCCCAGCCGGTATCGGATATGGTCAGGTGCAGGCCCTCGGGGTTCACACAGTGCCAGTATTTGGCGGTGATGAAGTGGCCCAGGGGGTATTTGAAGTTGTGGGCGGCTATCTTGGGATAGCCGGTGGTGCCGGAGGTGAAGAACATGAGCATCAGGTCATCACCGCAGGGGCACTCCTCAAAGGGCGGGCGGATGAACTCGTCGGAATAGAGGCGGAACTCATCGTCAAAGCTTCTCCAGCCCTCCCGGTGGCCGGAGACCATTATCTTAATAATATTGGGGAAGCCCTCGCAGGCTGCGGAGACGTGGTCCGGCACCTCACCCACTCCGGTGCAGACTATGGCGGAGATGCCCGCGGCCCTGAAGCGGTACTCCAGGTCGTGCTCCATGAGCTGGTTGGAGGCGGGGATGGCAATGGCGCCCAGCTTGTGCAGGCCCAGAATTGCGAACCAGAACTGGTAATGGCGGCGCAGTATGAGCATGACCCTGTCGCCCTTCTTGATGCCCAGGGACTTGAAGTAGTTGGCCGCCCGTGATGAATAGCGGCTCATGTCCTTGAAGGTGAAGTAGCGCTCGGTCTTGTCCCGGTCAACGTGGAGCATTGCCAGCTTACCCGGCTTGCGGCGGGCCAGGGCGTCCACCACGTCGTAGGCGAAGTTGAACTCGTCCTCATTTTTGAAGGACACGGCCTGAAGGCTGCCGTCCTCGTCCTCCTGAGGGATGATAAAGCCCTCGTGGATGCGCTCCTCCTCGGTCTCCTGTCTCTGAGGGATGGCGTTGAGCTTCTCGGGGGCGGGTGCTGGAGCCTCAGCCTCCGCGGGATTGAGCACTATGGCGTAGAAGATGCAGTCCGCGCCCTCGGCGGCTATCATGCCGTGGGGAGTGGTGGAGTTATAATAAATGCTGTCACCCGGGCCCAGCACCTCTATGTGCTCACCCACCTGCACCTTCAGGTGGCCGGAGAGGACTATGTCGCACTCCTGCCCGGCGTGGCTGGTGCAGGCTATGGGCCTAAGCTGGGCCTCCCTGGAATACTCGGCCACCACATACAAGGGGTCGGAGATACGCTTTTTAAAGTGTCCGGCCAGGCTGAAATAGGTCATGCCGTGGGCGTGCTCTATGCGCTGGCCGCGCCCCGCCCGGGTCACGGTGTAGTTGGACAGATTGGGGCTGGTGCCCTCTATGATATCCGTCACGTCCACGCCCAGCTCCTGGGCGCAGCGGTAGATAAAGGCAAAGCTCATGTCCCGGGCGCCCTGCTCGCACTCCAGATACTCGGCCAGAGGCGTGCCGGTCTTTTCGGCCATGGTCTCAGGGGAGATGCCCTCCACCTGCCGCAGCTCGGCTATACGCCGGCCCATCATGCTCAGCTTCATGTCAATTCCGTTATTCATGCTGTTCTCCTTTCCGGGACGGCAAATAAAAAAACCGTCCCAAAGCAAATTGCTTTGAGACGGCTGTAAAAACCTTTACATCCGCGGTACCACTCAAATTGCGCCGAAGCGCCACCTCAAGGACTCCAACAAGTCCGTCGCCTTAACGCGGCTGCACGGGAGGCTCTACTTGCCAAACGGCTTTCTGCTCTCCGGCTCGGAAGTGACAGGCCCCCGAATCCGTTCCGCTGCCGGCTCACACCACCCGCCGGCTCTCTGAAAGCTAAAGATTCGCGCCCTCTTCGTCATCGCCAATGTGTAATTGCGTTTATTGTAGGCGTTTTATTGGCATTTGTCAAGAGAAAAGTGAAAAAAGCTATTCCACTATCTCAGCGTACACATCCAGACTTGCAATTGCGGCGTCGTATTCCTCCTGAGTGATAAAGCCGTTTTCCAGATTGCGCCGCTGGTTTTCTATGAACTCCCCGCGCAGACTGACGCCCTCCGACGACAGCCCGGTCAGCCCCTCAGGCTGTATCAGCTCGTCATAAACGGCGCTGCGGTATTCCCCGTCTCCGTTCGGTTCGAATACGCCCTGATTTCCACGGAACACTATATAGTAGTCCCCCTTAGTGTTGTATCCGCCGCCCATGTCGACTTTTGACAGGAAGAGCAGATACTCCTCCCCCGGCTCAAGCTCGGGCGCATATTCGCCGCAGCGGACGCGCACAGTCAGCTCCCCGGCGTCACCGCCTTTGAACTGCTCGCCTATCTCAAACACGCAGTCGGCAAAGCTCGCGGAAGTTCCCCCGCCAACGGGGATAATATCAAAAGGCTCGGACCTCTCCTTAACGGTACCCAGGGCAATTATATTTGACTGACTGAGCATATCTTCCTCTGAGTATTCCGGCAGCGCCCCCGCCTCTTCTTTATATTCAGGCTCGCTCAAACGCCTTTCGCCGCACCCTGCGAGAATCAGAAGCAGCATTATCAGAACCGCTGCTTTTTTCATTGCCATCACCGCCTTCCATGACACCATGTTATCACAGAATAAGGAGAAAAATCAATGAGTTAATCAAAGAAGCGCCCCCATATTGAGGTACGGCAGCCCCGGCAAAAATTTCTGCCGGCGCGAAGCGCCGCAACACTTCTTCACTATTCATTATTAATTAAACCCGCCTCCCCAATTGGGGAGGCGGGTTTCTCTTACAGTTTGTTTCTCTGGATCTTGCCGCTGATGGTCTTGGGCAGCTCGTCCCGGAACACCACTATACGGGGATACTTGTAGGGAGCGGTCTTTTCCTTGACGTATTTCTGAATTTCCTTCTTCAGCTCGTCGGTGCCCTCGGTGCCCTTGGTGAGCACGATGGACGCCTTTACCACCTGGCCGCGGATCTCGTCCGGCGCGGCGGAGACGCCGCACTCCAGGACGTAGGGCAGTTCCATGATGACGGACTCTATCTCGAAGGGTCCTATGCGGTAGCCGGAGGACTTTATCACATCGTCCACACGGCCGACGTACCAGAAATAGCCGTCCTCATCCCGCCATGCGGTGTCGCCGGTGTGATACAGGCCGTCGTGCCAGGCGTCCCGGGTCTTTTCATCGTCCAGATAATAGCCCTGGAAGAGGCCGCATGGGATCTTACCGTCGGTATGGATGACGATCTCGCCGGTCTCACCGTCGGCCACGCTGTTGCCGTCGGGGTCCACGATATCCACATCGTATACGGGGTTGGGCTTGCCCATGGCGCCTATCTTGGGGGTCATACCTGCGAAGTTGCCCAGCACCAGGGTGGTCTCGGTCTGGCCGAAGCCCTCCATTACGCTGAGGCCCGTGGCCTTGCGGAACTGGTGGAACACCTCGGGGTTCAGGGCCTCGCCGGCGGTGGTGGCGTGCTTGATAGAGCTGAGGTCGTATTTGCTGAGGTCCTCCTTTATCATGAAGCGGTACATGGTGGGAGGAGCGCAGAAGGTGGTGATATTGTACTTTTTGAACATGGGCAGAATGTCGTGGGCGTCAAAGCGGTCGAAATCATAGACGAAGGTGGCCGCCTCACAGAGCCACTGGCCGTAGAGCTTACCCCACAGCGCCTTGCCCCAGCCCGTATCGGAAATGGTGAAGTGTATTCCCTCCGGGTCAACGCAGTGCCAGTATTTGGCGGTGGCAAAGTGTCCCAGAGCATACTTGTAGTTGTGGGCCGCTATCTTGGGATAGCCCGTGGTGCCGGAGGTGAAGAACATTATCATGGTGTCCTCGCCGCAGGGGCACTCGTCAAAGGCCGGGCGGACGTACTCGTCGGAGTAGAAGCGGAACTCGCTGTCGAAATCGTGCCAGCCCTCACGCTGACCGTCTACCATTATTTTCAGGCGCATATTGGGGCACTCTTTGGCGGCGTTCTCCGCGTGCATGGCAGCGTTTCCGTGAGAGGTGCAGACGATGGCGTTCACGCCCGCAGCCTGGAAGCGGTAGCTGAAATCATGCTCCACCAGCTGGTCGGTTGCGGGGATGGCGATGGCGCCCAGCTTATGCAGGCCCAGGATGGCAAACCAGAACTGATAATGGCGGCGCAGCACCAGCATGACCCTATCGCCCTTTTTGATGCCGAGGGAGCGGAAATAGTTGGCAGCCTTGGAGGAGTAGCGGCTGATGTCCTTAAAGGTGAAGTAGCGCTCCTGCTTATTCTGGTCAACATGGAGCATGGCCAGCTTATTGGGCTTGCGGCGGGCCAGAGCGTCCACCACATCGTAGGCGAAGTTGAACTCGTCCTCGTTTTTAAAGGTGATATTTTTAAAGGCGCCGTTCTCGTCCTCCTCCGGGACTATGAAGTTCTCATAGATGAGGTTATCAGGCAGCTCTACGGGGCGGATTGCCTCGGCAACCTCCGCCGCGGCCTCCTCGCTGCCCTTCACCACAACGGCGCAGAACACGCAGTCCTCATCTCCAACGGCCACCATGCCGTGAGGGGTGGAGCTGTTGTAATAGATGCTGTCGCCGGGGTGGAGCACCTCCACATTGTCGCCCACCTGCACCTTCAGAGAGCCGCTGATGATATAGTCAAACTCCTGGCCGGAGTGGGTGCTCAGATGCAGATTTTCCTCCGGCTCCACGCTGTAGCGCACCCAGTGGGGCTCGGCCAGCTTGTTGCGGAAATATGGGGCCAGGTTGCGGATCTCAATTCCGTCCTCCATTACGGTTACAGTACCGTTTCCGCCCCGGGTCACGGTATAGCTGGACAGAGTTGCGCTGCTGCCGGAAAGCAGGTCGGTTATCTCCACGCCGAACAGCTGGGCGCACTTGTAGATAAACGTGAAGCTGGGATCGGACTGACCGGCCTCAACAGCCAGGTATTCCTGCAGGGTTACGCCGGTTTTCTGCGCCATCTCCTCCACAGCTATGCCGGTTATCTCTCGCAGTTCATGGATACGGGCGGCGACCTCAAGTATCTGTTCGTTCATTTCGGGTGTGTGCTGCATTTTGAATTCTCCTTCCGGGACTGGGCAAATAAAAAACCCGTCCCAAAGATTTTGTCTTTGAGACGGGTGTAAATTACATCCGCGGTACCACTCAAATTGCACTATTAATAGTGCCACCTCAAGAGCTCTATCAAGCTCCGCACCTTAACGCGGCGCAATCGTAAGGTATCTACTCTCCCCCGGGGGATTTCGGGCCTTCGGCTCGGAAGGGATAGGCGCTTGAGAAGTATGGATACCGGCTCACACCAACCGCCGGCTCTCTGACTCGCATGGCTTCTCTGCCGTCTTCGTCATTGCCTTTACTTGAGTCCGATTGTAGCACAATCAGAATCTATATGCAATTGTTAGTTTTGTACAAATTTTATCTCATTTTATATTAGAAATGTCATAAGGCGTGGTCTGATATACAAAATAGTTCAGCCAGTTGGAATAGATAAGGTTGGCGTGGGAGCGCCAGCTCACCATAGGCGCGCGGGAGTCGTCATCATCGGGGAAGTAGTTTTTCGGCACCTCTATTGGCAGTCCGGCGTTTTTATCTCTCAGATACTCCCGCTGCAGGGTGTCCGGGTCGTATTCAGAGTGGCCGGTTATGAAAATCTGCCGGCCGCCCTCGGTGCTTACGGCGTACACGCCGGCCTCCGGGGAGCTGGCCAGTATTTTCAGCTCCGGCACAGCCTCAATATTCTCCCGGCGCACGGTGGTATGGCGGGAATGTGGCACCATAAAGGTATCATCGAAGCCACGGAGCAGTATGTTGCTGCGCCGCTCCACCACATGAGGGAACACGCCGAAGAGTTTTTTCTCCAGAGGATGCTTGTTTATGCCGTAGTGGTAATAAAGTCCCGCCTGAGCGCCCCAGCAGATATGAAAGGTGCTGTGCACATTGGTTTTGCTCCACTCCATAACGGCGCACAGCTCATCCCAGTATTCCACCTCTTCAAAGGGCATCTGCTCCACAGGCGCGCCGGTGATGATAAGGCCGTCGAACTTGCGCTCCTTCAGCTCGTCAAAGGTCTTGTAAAAGGCCAGCATATGCTCCTCGGAGGTGTTTTTGGACTTGTGGGTGCCGGTGTGCATAAGCTCCAGCTCCACCTGCAGGGGGGTGTTGCCCAGCAGCCGGGCCAGCTGGGTCTCTGTGGCCACCTTGGTGGGCATTAAATTCAGCAGACACACCTGCAGGGGGCGTATATCCTGGGTTATGGCGCGGTTTTCGGTCATAACGAATATGTTTTCATTCTCCAGAGTCTGTGTCGCAGGCAGAGCGTTGGGTATCTTTATGGGCATACAGCTTCCTCCGTTCCCGGCTATCCGTGCCGGACGTACAGTCTGGTGCTTTTTGACCGCACCAGCCGGGCATTTTATATATTCTCATAATACCCCGCCATAATTACATTGTCAACTTCGTTTTGTCTATAAGTCATCATTATATAATTTGTCTTATTTTATAGTAAATTCCTGTATAAAGCGACAGTTGTTTCTTGCTGTAAAGTGCTATAAAATAAAAGTATCTACAGAAAGGCGTGATAAAAATGTTTCACATGTACAACCGCGAGGCTGAAACCATGCCCCGCGAGCAGCTGCGGGAGCTTCAGAGTGAGCGCCTGCGCAACACGGTAAGGCGCGTATACGATAATGTCCCCATGTACCGTCAGCGCTTTGACGAGATGGGCCTCCGTCCGGAGGATATTAATGGCATTGACGATATAACCAAGCTCCCCTTTACATATAAGCAGGACCTGCGCGACAACTATCCCTACGGTCTTTTCGCCTGCCCCATGGACGATGTGGTGCGTATCCACGCCTCCTCCGGAACCACCGGCAAGCAGACCGTTGTGGGCTACACCCGCAACGACCTTGGAGTCTGGGGCGAGGTAATGGCCCGCACTCTGGGAGCCGGCGGCGTGACCAACAAGGACATAGGCCACATCAGCTACGGCTACGGTCTGTTCACCGGCGGTCTGGGCGGCAACATCGGTTCTGAGACCATAGGCTGCGCCACCATCCCCGCCTCCGTGGGCAACACCAAGCGCCAGGTAACCATTCTGCAGGACTTCAAGCCCAGCTTCATTCTCTGCACCCCCTCCTATGCCCTCACCATAGCCGAGTACATGGAGGACAACGGCATAGACGCCTCCACCCTCTCCCTGAAGGCAGGCTTCTTCGGCGCCGAGCCCTGGACGGAAAATATGCGCCGCGAGATTGAACGCCGCCTGCACCTGAAGGCCTACGATATCTACGGTCTCTCCGAGATAATCGGCCCCGGCGTGGCCTACGAGTGCGAGTGCCAGAACGGCCTGCATGTGGCCGAGGACCACTTCTATCTTGAGATAATCGACCCCGTAACCGGCGAACCTGTTCCCGACGGCACCGAGGGCGAGATAGTTTTCACCTGCATCACCAAGGAGGCTCTGCCCCTTATCCGCTACCGTACCCGCGACGTGGGCATGCGCATCCCCGGCCAGTGCGAGTGCGGACGCACCAGCGTGCGCATGACCAAGCCCGCCGGCCGCACCGACGATATGCTCATCATCCGCGGCGTAAACGTGTTCCCCTCTCAGATCGAGTCCGTGCTCATGGAGATGGACGGCGTGGCCCCCTTCTTCCAGATGATAGTGGAGCGCGAGGGCAATCTGGACAGGCTCACCGTGCTGGTGGAGCTGAGCGAAAATCAGTTCTCCGACGAGGTCCGCGTAATGGAGGAGCGCACCCGCGCCATCACCGGTGCCATCCACTCCATGCTGGGCATAGCCGTAAAGGTGAAGCTGGTGGCCCCCAAGAGCATACAGCGTTTTGAGGGCAAGGCTGTCCGCGTTGTGGACAAGCGCACCCAGGTCAATTTCTAAAGGAGGAATCGCCATGTTTATCCGTCAGATATCTGTTTTTGCGGAAAACCGCACAGGCGCAATTCTGGAGATAACCGCCGTGCTCCGTGACGCCGAAATCAACATCCGCGCTTTCTGCATCGCCGACACCGCCGACTTCGGCGTGGTGCGTCTTATAGTGGACCAGACCGACAAGGCGCTTGCCGCCCTGCGTGAGCACGGCCTCACCGTGCTGGAGACCCCCGTCATGGCCATACGCATCCAGGACAAGCCCGGCTCCTTCCACGGCATACTGGAGGCCCTGAACGAAAAGAACATCGCCATTGAATACAGCTACGCCTATGTCTCCCCCAACGACGGCGCCGTGGCCATAATAAAGAGCCGCAAGCAGGAGGCCGCCGCCGAGCTGGTGCAGTCCCACGGCTACCGCCTGCTCACTCAGGAAGAGGCCGACAAATAATTTCACCCCGCTAATCTGTCCACAAAGCAGTACCATAATGTCATAAACAATTAGGAGGAAAACACATGAACACAAACAACACGAAACGTATACTCATGCTGCTTGTATGCATCTGCATCCTCACTACCGCGGCTGTTGCCGCTGGGAATGTCCGTAAAAACATAACCGTGGATTACCCCGGCATCAGTCTGGAGATAAACGGCGAACGCGTGGTGCCCAAGGACGCGAACGGAAATGTAGTTGAGCCTTTTATCTATAACGGCACAACCTATCTCCCCATACGCGCAATAGGCGAGGCCATGGGCGCTACTGTGGCATGGGACAACGACAGCAAGACGGCTTCTCTCTCCACCCTGCCTCCCGCCGTAAAGCCCTATGACATTAAAAACGGCACGGTTTACGATGTGTCCGACGGCAAGAACTTCTCCGTAATGGGCAAGAGCTACACTCAGGGCTTCGTTCTGGATGGCAAATCCATCTCCAATCCATGCTACGCCCTCATCAACTGCGACGGCTACACCGAGCTGAGCTTTGACGTAGGCCATATAGATAACAGCGGCACAGCCCTGCTAGACCTGATAATTTATCTTGATGACGCAGAATATGAGCGCTATGACATCACCGCCACCCAGGGCGTAGAGCACATCACCATAGAGCTTGACGGTGCCAGCGTTGTCAAGCTGGAATTCGCAGGTGAGGCCGGATATTTCTCCGGCGACTACGGATTTTTCAATCTCAGTCTTAACTGAAACCACTCATTATTACCGGGCATCTTCTGTATGCCCGGTATCTTTTTGCAGTAGCGAGCCGGGCGAGGACGCCGGCTCCGTCACAGCGGGCTTACGCCGCGTATGCCGCTTCATGTCGGACTGAGCTGCCCTTTTTTCCCCGTTTTATATATCAAAGTAGTGATTTTTTCACACACCCCGGTTGCTTTTTACGCACAATAAGCTTATAATTGTCGTATCAAGTTACACGGAGTAAAGGCATGGATATAGAAACATTTTCCAATATAATCGCCATAGCCGAGGATAAGAGCATTTCCAAGGCCGCCAGCCGGCTGTTCGTCTCCCGCTCCGCCCTGAACCGCCAGCTTCTGGCTGTTGAGAAGGAGATAGGGCTGCCCCTGTTCAAGCGAGTGTCCAACAAGCTGGAGCTCACCTACGCCGGCGAGGTTTTCATGCGCACCGCCGAGCAGGTGCTGGGCGCCATGCGTGACTGCACCCGGCTGATGCAGGACATTTCCGGCAACCTGCGGGGCAAGGTGGCCATAGGAGTAACCAACGGCCGGGCAAACATAATGATGAAGGATATCATCGCCCGCTTCCACCAGTCCTTCCCCCATGTGAGCATATCCTTCTGCATAGCAAACAGCGATGAGCTGCGCGAGCTGCTGTACGCCGGCAAGATAGACGTGGCCCTCATAGCCTTTGAGGAGGTCACCAGCGACTTTGTATCCGAATCTTTGTCCAGCGAGGAGATAGTGCTCATATGCAGCAAGGACCACCCCCTGGCATCCCTGGCCGGGGTGAACGAGCGCGGCGAACGCAATCAGTGCAAGCTCGGCTGGTTTAAGGACGATGTTTTCGGCTTCGAGACCCGTGGCTCACCCATGCGCTCACAGGTGGAGCGCATCTTTACCGACGAGGGCTTCAAGCCCGACACCATTATTGAAAACTGCACCACCCCCCTGCTCATGCAGCTGGCAAACGAGGGCATATGCTGCACCAT
This sequence comes from Candidatus Heteroscillospira sp., assembly GCA_050943935.1. Taxonomy (GTDB): domain Bacteria; phylum Bacillota; class Clostridia; order Oscillospirales; family Oscillospiraceae; genus Heteroscillospira. The sequence goes on from JBMNQC010000004.1 coordinate 10,879, forward strand.
CTTCTCCGAGCGGCATCTGGCCCTTTATGACAATGTTGTGGGCTTCAGCTTTGAGCCCCGGCGCTACTTCAGTTTCTCTCTGGCCTACCGCAAGGACTATGAGCCAAACATAGCTGAGCAGCATTTTATGAATCTTCTGCGTGAGTTTTACGGTGCCCGCCCATAAAACTGTACGGTGATGTGCATACTTTGCACTTGAAATTAACAGCAATGTGTTTTATATTTATAAGGTAAGCATTATCATTTTTTATGATAAAACAAATTTTATAAATTTCAGGAGGTATCCCCCAATGAAAATCGGATTTGTCGGACTCGGCATCATGGGCAAGCCCATGGTTCGCAACCTTATGAAGCATGGCCATGAGGTTACTGTTTTTGACGTTGTAAAGCCCAACGTTGAGCTGATGGTCTCTGAAGGCGCAACTGCCGCGGAGAGCGTCGCTGCTCTGGCTGCCGAGTGCCCCGTAATCGTAACCATGCTCCCCAACTCTCCCCATGTTAAGTCCGTTGTCTGCGGCGAGGGCGGCGTTCTGTCCACCGCTAAGGCAGGTACCATCCTCATTGATATGAGCTCCATCGCTCCTCTGGCTTCTCAGGAAGTTGCCAAGGCCTGCGCCGAGAAGGGCGTGCGTATGCTGGAAGGCCCTGTCTCCGGCGGCGAGCCCAAGGCCATCGACGGCACCATGTCCATCATGTGCGGCGGTGATGAGGACCTGTTCAACGAGTGCCTCCCCATTCTGGAGTGCATGGGCGGCGATATCACCTGGTGCGGCGCAGTCGGCGCCGGCAACACCACCAAGCTGGCCAACCAGGTCGTAGTTGCTGTTAACATCGCAGCTGTCGCCGAGGCTTTCATGCTGGCCAAGCGCGCCGGCGTTGATCCCGAGCGAGTATTCGCCGCTATCAAGGGCGGTCTGGCAGGCAGCACCGTCATGAACGCCAAGGGCCCCATGATGATGGCTAACAACACCAAGCCCGGCTTCAAGATCGACCTGCACATCAAGGACCTGAACAACGCTCTGGAGACTGGCCACGGCGTTGGCTCTCCCCTGCCTCTCACCGCAGCCGTCATGGAGATGCTCCAGACCCTGCATGCAGACGGTATGGGTCAGTGCGACCACAGCGCTCTCGCCAAGTACTACGAGAAGCTCACCGGCGACACCATCTACAACGCATAAGTTAATTAAAGTAAATGGCTTCCGACTTCGCGCCGGAGGCCATTTTTATATACGGAGGTAGGTGTATGAAGATTTTAAGGAAATACTGGTTTCCCCTGATTCTCCTCTGCGCCGGGTTGCTGCTCATTTGCACCCTGCCCCGGCTGTCGCCAAACACTCAGCAGCCGCCGGAGGGGGCACGGGTGCCCTCAGTCGGCCTGCCCGCCATGAATTTGGTGCTGCCTCCCCCAGGCCTGAGCTGCGAAGCGGAGCAGGCAAGCTGTGCTCCGGACTCAGAGAGGATACACGCCGTAATCTGCAACGGCACCGGTGAAGCCCTGGGCTACGGCGAGGCCTATGAGCTGCAGGTATCCGTGAACGGAGTGTGGTTCACCCTCATCCCCGCTCCCGCCGATGTGGACTACGCTTTCAATGATATGCTTATGCTCTGTCAAAGCGGCGCCGATGCCCGGAAAGAGTGCTGGCTGCTCCCCTACGGCGACTGGCTCCCTCCCGGACGATACCGTGTGGTGTTCGATATCCTCACCACGGACAGCTCCGACAGATACTCCCTGGCAGCTGAATTTGATGTTGAAGTATAAAATAAGAGCCGTTCCGCCGGTTGGCGGAACGGCTCCTGCTATTATTATAGGTTAAATTCACACCTCGAACATGAGGTCGCCGTAGGTGGGAACGGGCCAGATATCCTTATCCACTATGAGCTCCAGGCTGTCCACGGCGGCGCGCAGGCGCACCATGGCAGGGACCACCTTGTCATGGAAGGTGATGGCCATATCGCGGACATCCTCCATGGCGTTTACCACGGCTATGGCCTCCTCCATCTCCAGCTTTGCGCCCTGAGCCTCTGCCAGCAGGCCGGAGACCTGTTTGAGCAGGGACTTCTGCACGCTCACATCCGCCTCGGGGCAGGCGGCGCTGACTGAGGAAACGGAGTGGGCCAGACGGGTGGTGTACTTTATCGCGGCGGGAATGTAGTGTTTGCCCGCCATGTGCAGCATGGTCTGAGCCTCTATGTTGATTGTCTTGGCGTAGCTCTCATACATCACCTCGGCGCGGGACTCCAGCTCGGCTCTGGTGAAGATGTGGAACTTCTCAAACAGCTCCACGGCCTTGTCTGTGGTGAGGGCGGGCACGGTGTCCACCATGCTCTTGAGGTTGGGCAGGCCGCGTCTCTCGGCCTCCTTGACCCACTTCTCGGAGTAGCCGTTGCCGTTGAAGATGATGCGGTGATGCTCGCGCATGGTGTCGGCTATATACTTGCGGCAGGCGCTGTCGAAATTTTCGGCCTTTTCCAGCACGTCCGCGGCCTCGCAGAAGGCCTCGGCCACAACGGTATTCAGGGTGATGTTGGGGCTTGCGATGGAATCTGAGGAGCCCACCATGCGGAACTCGAACTTGTTTCCGGTGAAGGCGAAGGGCGAGGTGCGGTTGCGGTCGGTGGCGTCCTTGTTCAGCAGGGGCACACCGGCCACGCCTGTATCCAGCTTGCTGCCCTTCAGGTGGGATGTGGCCTCGCCGTTAGCCACTATCTGATTCACCACATCCTCAAGCTGACTGCCCAGGAAAATGGAGATGATGGCCGGGGGAGCCTCCTGGGCGCCCAGGCGGTGGTCATTGCCCACATTGGCGGCGCTCTGGCGCAGCAGGTCGGCGTGCTTATCCACGCCCTTCATGATGCAGGCCAGCACCAGCAGGAACTGCAGGTTATCCTCGGGACTGTCTCCGGGCTCCAGCATATTCTCGCCGGCGTCTGGGGTGAGGGACCAGTTGTTGTGCTTGCCGGAGCCGTTCACACCGGCATAGGGCTTCTCATGCAGCAGGCAGACCAGATTGTGCTTGGTGGCCACACGCTTCATGGTTTCCATGGCCAGCTGATTCTGGTCCACAGCTATATTGGCCTCACAGTAAATGGGGGCCATCTCGTGCTGTGCGGGAGCGGCCTCGTTGTGCTGGGTGGTTGCGGGGATGCCCAGCTTCCACAGCTCCACGTTCAGCTCCTTCATATACGCGCCCACCCGCTCACGGATGACGCCGAAGTACTGGTCCTCCAGCTCCTGTCCCTTGGGTGCGGGAGCGCCGAAGAGGGTGCGTCCGGTATAAATGAGGTCCCGGCGCTTTAGGTATTTGTCTCTGTCCACCAGGAAATACTCCTGCTCTGAGCCCACGGAGGCCATCACCTTTCTGGACTCTGTATCGCCAAAGAGGCGCACTATGCGCAGAGCCTGGTCGGACACGGCGGCCATGGACTTCAGCAGAGGGGTTTTCTGGTCCAGAGCCTCGCCGGTGTAGGAAACAAACACGGTGGGGATGCACAGGATGTTGCCCGCGGACTGCTCCTTCACAAAGGCGGGAGAGGTCATATCCCAGGCCGTGTAGCCTCTGGCGTAATGGGTGGCGCGCAGGCCGCCGGAGGGGAAGCTGCTGGCGTCCGGCTCGCCCATTATGAGCTGCTTGCCGCTGAGCTGCAGCAGGGTCTTGCCGTCTCTGGGGGCGGTCATAAAGGAGTCGTGCTTCTCGGCGGTGATGCCGGTAAGGGGCTGGAACCAGTGGGTGTAGTGGGTGGCGCCCTTTTCTATTGCCCAGTCCTTCATGGCGTTTGCAACCACGTCGGCGGTGGCCATGCTTATCTGGCCGCCCTCCTCCATAACCTGCTTGACCTCAGCAAAAACTTTTTTGGGAAGGCGCTCGCGCATCACTCCCTCGCTGAATACATTTGAACCAAAAATCTCAGAAATTCCCATAGGCTCTCGTCCTTTCGTCGTTAATAGCAAAAAGGCAATGTTCTCCAATGAGCGGATACCATTGCCCTTAAAATCACACTTTTCCATATAGCTTTGCACCTGTCTGCTTATAGAAATAAGATACCGCATTTTCATGGAAAAAGCAAGTGTTTTTACCGCAAATGGCTTTGGCTCGTTTTATCGGATCCCGTGCGGTCTTATTTACCAAGCAGCTGCGCCCAGAGCTCAGCTTTGAAGCCTGTGCAGGCAAAGTTTTCCCCCACCAGTATGGGGCGCTTTACCAGCATACCGTCCGTGGCCAGAAGCTGAAGCTGCTCTGTCTCGCTCATATCGGGCAGGCGCTCCTTCATGTTCAAAGCCCGGTAGCCCATACCGCTGGTGTTCCAGAGCTTCTTAACGGGTATTTCACCCAGCTCCATCCAGCTTTTCAGTTCCTCCGCCGTGGGAGGCTGAGCTTTTATGTCCCGCAGCTCATAGCTCACTCCCTGCTCGTCAAGCCAGGCCTGAGCCTTGCGGCAGGTGCTGCATTTGGGGTAGCATACAAAAAGCATAATAATACTGTCTCCTTTGATTTTATGTAACGATGGTATCACAAAACCCCGCCGTTTAACAGCCCTTTTTCGCGCTTTTTTTCGTGATGCGTTGCAGACCTGCGCAAAATGTGCTATATTATTCTATTATTACAAGGTTTTGAATAGCGGGGGAGTTATAAATGTCCAAACTTGGTTTTGACAACAACAAGTACATACAGATGCAGTCCGAGCAGATACGAAAGCGCATTTCCGAATTCGGCGGCAAGCTCTATCTGGAGTTCGGCGGCAAGCTCTTTGACGACCATCACGCGGCCCGTGTGCTGCCCGGCTTCCAGCCCGACAGCAAGCTGCAGATGCTGCTCCAGCTGAGGGAGCAGGCGGAAATCATGATAGCCATCAGCGCCGCCGCCATAGACAGCAGTAAAAAGCGCGGTGACCTGGGCATCACCTACGACAGCGAGGTGCTGCGCCTTATAGACGCTTTCCGGGCCGTAGGCCTTTACGTCGGCAGCGTGGTGATAACCCAGTACGACGGCCAGGCCTCTGCCGACGCCTTCAAGGCACGGCTGGAAGCTCTGGGCATACGCGCCTACCGCCACTATCATATAGACGGTTATCCCTCCAACATCAGCCATATAGTCAGCTCCGAGGGCTACGGCAAAAACGATTATATTGAGACAAGCCGTTCCCTCATAGTAGTCACCGCCCCCGGCCCCGGCAGCGGCAAGATGGCCGCCTGCCTCAGTCAGCTCTACCATGAGCACAAGCGGGGCATCCAGGCTGGCTATGCGAAGTTTGAGACCTTCCCCATCTGGAACATTCCTCTGAAGCACCCTGTAAACCTCGCTTACGAGGCCGCCACCGCCGACCTGAACGATGTGAATATGATAGACCCCTTCCATCTGGAGGCCTACGGCACCGCCGCGGTAAACTACAACCGCGATGTGGAGGTTTTCCCCGTGCTGAACACCATATTCCAGCGCATTTACGGCTCATCTCCCTACAAATCCCCCACGGATATGGGTGTAAATATGGCGGGCTTCTGCATTTTCGACAACGACGCCGTGTGCGAGGCCTCCCGTCAGGAGATACTGCGCCGCTACTACACCGCGCTCTGCAACAAGCGCCGGGGCGCCAGCAACGGCACCGAACTGGGCAAGCTGGAGATGCTGATGAATCAGGCCGGAGTGGACACCTGCGACCGCCGTGTGGTGGGCTGCGCTCTTGAGATAGCCGAGCAGACCGGCGAGCCCGCCGCCGCCATGGAGCTCAGGGACGGGCGCATAATAACCGGAAAAACCAAGGAGCTGCTGGGCGCCACCAGCGCCATGCTGCTCAACGCGCTGAAGTCCATAGCGGACATACCCGATTCGGTTCAGCTCATCTCCGCCTCTGTGCTGGAGCCTGTACAGCATCTTAAGGTTGATTATCTGGGCAACAAGAATCCCCGCCTGCACACAGACGAGATGCTCATAGCCCTGTCCATCTGCGCAGCCTCCGATGAGCGCGCCGCCAAGGCTCTCTCCTGTCTGAAGGAGCTGGAGGGTTGCGAGGCCCACAGTTCTGTAATACTCTCCAGCGTTGACGCCACGGTCCTGCGACGTCTGAAGGTAAATCTCACCTGCGAGCCGGTGTACGAGACAAACAAACTGTTCCATAAATAAACACCAGGCGCCCCCGACGCGTATGCGCCGGGGGCGCCTGTGTTTAGTGAATAAGTAATAATGAATAGTAAATAATTGAAGTACACATAAAAACAGACCATTCGTATATCTTTTACACCATGCCCATGGCGTATTCCACGGCCAGAGCCACTATTACCACCAGGGCGGAGATTATAAAGCCGTGGACCATTGGGGCCATTCCGGACTTGCGCATTTCGCCGAAGCTTGTGCCCAGTCCTATGGCGGCCAGAGCGGCCACCATAAGGAACTTGCTCAGTTCCTTTGCTCCCGCGGAGACAGCCGCGGGGATGAGGCCGAGACTGTTAAGCACGGCCAGGCACACAAAGCCCACTATGAACCAGGGGAAGAGGGACAATATGTTTACCCTGGCGCCCTCGGAAGCATCCGCCTCCCTGCGGCGCAGATTGGCCTGGATGAGGGAGAATATCAAAACCGTGGGAATGATTGCAAGGGTGCGGGTCAGCTTTACCATAGTGGCGAAGTCTCCCGCGGCCTCAGAGAAGGCGTAGCCCGCAGCCACCACGCTGGAGGTGTCGTTCACCGCCGTGCCGGCCCACAGGCCGTAGGCCGCGTCGCTGAGCCCCATAGCGTGTCCCATCACCGGGAACAGCAGTATCATGGCCATGTCAAACAGGAAGGTGGCAGACATGGCATAGGCTATATCCCTGTCCTCCGCGTCTATCACCGGGGCAATAGCCGCTATGGCGGAACCGCCGCAGATGCCCGTGCCGGCGGAAATGAGGTTGGAGAGCTTCCAGTTCAGCCCCAGCATCCTGCCCACAAAGTAACCGCCTCCAAAGCAGGTGAGCAGGGTGAACGCCATGACAGCAAGAGACATTCTTCCCACACTCAGCACCACACCTATGCTCAGCGACGCGCCCAGCAGGATGATTGCAAATTTCAGAATCTTCTTGGATGTGAATTTCAGTCCCGGCTGAAAGGCCTTCCCCTTCCCTATCCATGGATTGAGAAACATTCCTAAGAACAGGGCGATTACGGACGCGCCTATAAGGTGTATGGGCAGCAGGCTTTCGATAAATTTCGCGGCCGACGCTATGAGCAGCGCGGCGCAGAAGCCAGGCAGAAGCCGGGCGCATTTAAAAAATGATTTGCTTGTTTCCATGGTGGTTTTCCTCCGTTTCTTTTTTCGTGCTTGATTATAAGCCTAATTTATGATAAACTCAAATTATCAATTATTATTAGCTGATAATACAGTTTTATCAAAAAAAAGAGGGACACCATGGTTGACTACAGAGTAAACACCTTCCTCACCCTTTACCGGGAGATGAATTACAGAAAAACCGCCGAGCTGCTGAATATGACCCAGCCCGGCGTGACGCAGCATATACACTTTCTGGAAAACGCCTACAACACCAGGCTGTTTCAGTACGACGGAAAGACCCTGTCCCGCACCCGCAGCGCCGAGCTGCTGAAGCAGGGGCTGGAGCGCATACTTATTGAGGAGGCGGCCCTGGAGCTTTCCTTACACGACACAGGGGAGTTCCGCCTGCGGCTGGGGGCAACAAAGACCATAGGCGAGTTTGTTATCCCCAATATGACCACGCGCTTCGCCGCCGTGCCCAAAAATCACCTGGAGCTGGTGATAGACAACACCGAGGTGCTGCTGGCAATGCTGGATGACCGGCTGCTGGATTTTGCCCTCATAGAGGGCACCTTTGATAAAAACCGCTACGACCACCATCTGTTCAAAAACGAACGCTTTGTCGGCGTCTGCTGCAAGGGCCATCCTTTTGCCGGAGAGTGTGTACCGCTGGAGGAAATTTTTTCCGAGACCCTGGTGGTACGTGAGCCGGGCTCCGGCACCCGAGGCATCATGGAGCAGCTTCTGCAGGACCGCAGCTTTTCTACCGACAGCTTCAAAAAGGTAGTAACAAGCAACAACTTCGGCACCATACGCCACTTTGTTGCAAACGGCCTGGGTATAACATTTGCCTACCAGCCCATAGTGGACAGCGACGAGCGTCTGGCCTCCTTTGAACTGGACGGCATAAGCGTAGTGCGCGAATTTAACTACGTCTATCTGAACAGTCACATAGCCATGGAGCAGATACGGCGCTTTGAAAACGCACAATAGCGGCGGCTCTAAATCCACAAAAAAGAAAATCGCCGGCGGCTGTATCCTCCCCATAAGGACACAGCACGCCGGCGACCCTATATGCCAAGTACTGGTATAATTGGCCGCTTTGGTACTACCAGCATACCAAAGCTTTTTACAAATTTATTATAATATTTACTTAGGGGCATGTCAAGATAAAATCCATGTAATTTAAGGTTTTTTTACAATTTCATTATAAGAAAATCTTTCCAGAGAAATTATTCCAGCAATATTCACAGCATGATTTGATAAAAAGAGAGGGGAGCCTGCTCTCAGGCTCCCCCGCTGCAAAACTCGGCTATATTTTGCAAATGTGCAAGCATGGCTTTTTCCGCCCTGTCCTCGTCTCTGGCAGCAACGGCCTCGTATATTTCCCGATGATCCTCCAGAGTGCTGGGCATATAGCCCGGCTTTTCTGAATTGCGCTGGCGCAGCTCGGTCATCATGGTATTCACCATAGCCATTACTACCGACAGCGCAGCGTTGTGGGATGCGCTGGCCAGCTCCTCATGGAATGACTGGTGTACCGCGTTGTTCTGAGGCTCCCGTTCCAAAGCCGCCAGGGCCGCGCCCAGCCGGGAGATATCCCACCTGCTGGCATTGCGGCAGGCCATACGCGCTATGGCAGTCTCGTTTATTCTGCGAAACTCCAGAAAATCCGCCAGAGTACCGGCATCGTCCGACAGGCGCAAAAAGCTCATGGCGTTGCGCACATAGGAGGCGTCGCGCACCACAGCCTTGCGGTTGCCCCGTGTGGCGACTACGCCGAGAAACTCCAGCACAGCCAGAGACTCCCGCAGAGAACCGCGTCCGACACCCAGAAGCTCGGACAGGTCCCGTTCGGACGGCAGGTCGTCCCCTATTTTCAGTTGACCGCCCTCAATAGCCCTGAGTATGGCCGCCATGACCAGCTCCGGCATTTTGGGCGCGGTATTCTGAATCTTCTCAAACTGCACAAAAACCCCTCCCTTGGTAAAACCATGATACCAAGGGAGGGGCCTCTTGTCAAGCTGACACCCGGCAGCTTCAGCGCAATGTTTTTACAAACTTCTCGGTGCGGGCCACAGCCTCTTTTATATTGTCCAGAGAGTTGGCATAGGAGAAGCGGATGTATCCCTCGCCGTATACGCCGAAGGAGGTACCGCCGGCCGCAGCCACGCCGCCCTCTTCCAGCAGTCTGCCGGCAAACTCCTTGCTGCTGAGACCGAAAGAGCTGATGTCGGGAAAAGCGTAGAAGGCGCCGCCGGGCAGGCAGCACTCTATGCCGTCAATGTTGTTGAGAGCCTCCACCAGCCAGTCACGGCGCTCCTTGAAGGCCAGGCGCATCTCCTCAACAGCGTCCTGAGGTCCGGTGAGGGCCTCAATGGCGGCGCGCTGTGTGAAGGCTGCGGCGCAGGAGTTGGTGTTGGCCATATACAGGTCCATCTGGGCGGCCAGCTCGGGGTGCATAATGCCGTAGCCCAGACGCCAGCCGGTCATTGCATAAGTCTTGGAGAATCCGTCAAGAATTATTGTGCGGTCCTTGAACTCGGGCAGAGAGGCGATGGAGAACACGCTGCCGTCAAACACCAGGCGGTCGTATATCTCATCGGAGAGGATGAAGATGTCGGGCCGGTCGCGCAGCACATCGGCTATGGCCATAATGTCCTCCTTGGAGAACACGCCGCCGGTGGGGTTGGAGGGGTTGTTCAGAATGACAAGCTTTGTCTTGTCGGTAATGAGCTTCTTGAAGGCCTCCACATTCAGGCGGAAATTGTTGTCCTTGGTGAGGGGCAGCGGCACGGGCACGCCCTGGGCGAACTTGATGCAGGACTCATATATGGGGAAGCTGGGGTTTGGGTATATAACCTCATCGCCGGGGTTCACCAGCATGGTGATGGTATAGAACATAATGGGCTTTCCGCCAGGCACCACAACCACTTCCCTGGCATTGGTCTTTACGTTTTTCTGGCGCAGGGCGTAGTCGGCGATGGTCTCGCGCAGGTCCATATATCCGGAGGTAGGCGTATATCCGGTGTAGCCGGAGTTCAGCGCGGTGCAGGCCGCGTCAATAATATTCTGTGGGGTCTTGAAGTCGGGCTGGCCCAGCTCCAGGTGCACGATGTTCCGTCCCTGGGCTTCCAGCTCATTGGCTCTGGCCAGAATAGCAAAGGCAGTCTCGCCATGGAGACGCTGCATACGCTGAGCCACAAAATCCTGTATCATTTTATTTCCTCCTGATTTCAAAAATATCGTCATTACTTTAACGTGTCATAGTATGCTGACATAATACAAGCTTTTTCATAATTTATCAAGCCATAACTTGCTCTTTTCGCAAAGACTATAGATATACACAGAAAAACCCCCTGAAGCGGCGAAAAAATCTAATAATTTTTCCTGTTTAAAATAGAAAAAGCCTTGCAAATACAGAGTAATTCTGCTATAATACCAAGGCATTACACACGGGGAGGGACTTGCGCTCTGGTGGCTACGGCCTGGGCGCCGGGATGATCTGCCCCGGAGGTAATAACTTAAAAGGAGGAAATATCACAATGGCAGTAGTATCTATGAAGCAGCTTCTCGAGGCCGGTGTCCACTTCGGTCACCAGACCCGCCGCTGGAACCCCAAGATGGCAGAGTACATCTATATGGAGCGCAACGGCATCTATATCATCGACCTTCAGAAGACCGTAAAGAAGCTGGAAGAGGCTTACAACTTTGTCCGCACTCTGGCCGAGAACGGCGAGAACATCCTGTTCGTCGGCACCAAGAAGCAGGCTCAGGACGCAGTCCGTGAGGAGGCTTCCCGCGTTGGTCAGTACTATGTGAACGCCCGCTGGCTCGGCGGTATGCTCACCAACTTCAAGACCATGCGCACCCGTATCGACCGTCTGGCTCAGCTGCGCAAGATGCAGGAGGACGGCACCTTCGATATGCTTCCCAAGAAGGAAGTCATCAAGCTCACCAACGAGATCACCAAGCTGGAGAAGTACCTGGGCGGCGTTAAGGAAATGAAGAAGCTCCCCGGCGCTGTCTTCGTCATCGATCCCCGCAAGGAGCACAACGCTATCTCCGAGGCCCGCAAGCTGAACATCCCCATCGTCGCCATCGTCGACACCAACTGCGACCCCGACGAGGTTGACTATGTGATCCCCGGCAACGACGACGCTATCCGCGCCATCCGCCTCATCTCCGCCACCATGGCCAACGCCGTGCTGGAGGGCCGTCAGGGCACCGACGCCGAGGAAGCCGCCGAGGCCGAGAGCGCCGCTGAGTAATCAGTATTTATATTAAAACCGCATCCGGCTCCGAGCAGCGGAGCCGGGTAAAAATACAATTCAGGAGGAAATTATCATGGCTTTTACCGCAGCAGACGTTAAGACCCTGCGTGAAATGACCGGTGTCGGCATGATGGACTGCAAGAAGGCCCTCACCGCTACCGACGGAGATATGGACAAGGCCGTTGAGTGGCTGCGCGAGAAGGGTCTTGCCGCCTCTCAGAAGAAGGCCGGCCGCATTGCCGCCGAGGGTATGGCTTACGCAGCCAGCATCGACGGTGTGGGCGTTGTTGTTGAAGTCAACGCCGAGACCGACTTTGTCGCCAAGAACGAGAAGTTCGTTGATTTTGTCAAGGGCGTTGCCGCTACCGCAGCCGCCTGCAAGCCCGCCGATATGGACGCTCTGATGGCCTGCAAGTATGCCGGCTCCGAGCTGACTGTTCAGGAGCAGCAGCAGGAGATGGTTCTGGTCATCGGCGAGAACATCAAGGTCCGCCGCTTCAGCCTCTTTACCGAGAATGTTTCCGTTCCCTATATCCACGCCGGCGGCAAGATCGGCGTGCTGGTCAACCTGGAGGTATCCGAGGGCATCGACGCCACCGAGATCGGCAAGGACGTCGCCATGCAGATCGCCGCTCTGAATCCCCGTTTCTGGGATAAGAGCCAGGTCACCCAGGATGTTCTGGACGAGGAGATGCACATCATCCTCGCTCAGATGGACAACGACCCCAAGATGGCTGCAAAGCCCGCCCAGGTCAAGGAAAAGATCGCCATGGGCAAGGTCAACAAGTTCTACTCCGAGAACTGCCTGCTCCAGCAGGAGTTCGTGAAGGACGGCTCTATGACTGTAGAGAAGTACATCGCCGGCGCCGCAAAGGCTCTGGGCGGCACCGTCACCTTCAAGGACGCCGTGCGTTTCGCCAAGGGCGAGGGCATTGAGAAGCGTCAGGAGAACTTTGCCGAGGAGATTGCAAAGCAGCTGGGCAAATAAGCCCGTTTTCCCAGAGGCCGGACTTGTGTCCGGCCTCTTTTGCATACAAAGGAGGACACCCTGTGAACGACGACTTGACCAGACAGGATATAGAAAAAATGCAGGCGGAGATAGAGCACCGCAAATATGAGCTGATGCCGGGCATACTGGAGGAAGTAAAGCGCACCCGCGCCTTCGGCGACCTCTCCGAGAACTATGAGTACAAGGCCGCCAAGCAGGAGCAGCGGCGCAATATGAGCCGTATACGGTATCTGGAGCGCATGATAGCCACCGCCCATGTAATAGAGGACAGCTCCTCCCAGAGCGAGGCCGGACTGTACGACAAGATAGAGCTGCGCATGGTGGAGGACCAGGAGGACATGACCATACGCGTCACAACCACCGTCCGCTGTGACCCGGCGCTAGGCTACATCAGCAAGGAGTCCCCTCTCGGCCGCGCCGTTCTTGGCCGCCGGGTGGGTGAGCGCGTATCTGTTGTGATAAACGAAAACACCGGCTATACCGTGGAAATTCTGTCCATAGAAAAGGGACAGGACGACGGCGACGCGCCTCTGATGCCGTATTAGAGCGGCACGGCAAAGAATTTTAATCCGCGCGAAGCTCCACCTCAATTATTTACTGTTCATTTTCATTCTTCACTAAAAAAGTACCGCCGCGCTTACGGGTGGCTCCGCACAAGGACAATATAAAATTTCGCCGTTTAATGAGCATTAAGAGGGTGTCGCTTCTGACTAATAGCCTGAATCGCCACTCTCTTATTATGTTACAAGGAATTCTCAAAAGCTTACATTGAAACCAACAGACTTTCCAAATTAAACGTGGTATCGGCATTAACCTGCAAATTATATTTTTATCATTGATTATTCGTCAAAAGCGGAGTAGTATATACATACTATGGAATTTTAATCCGCAAAATAAATTATTATATAGTGTGTCGCGATCTAGCTGGAGGCGAAGACTCTGTGAAGAAGAAAAATACTGTATGGGAAGTCATCAAATTCGTATTGATATTTTTTATCTTTACGCTCGTATGGCTGGTCGTCTTTGCCGCATGTAACGGTGATGCGGCGGGCACCGATTATGAACCGTTCCCAGGCGCCTCGCTCGTCTTTTCCCTGGTCACGACCTTATTCTGCATATCACTTGTTCACTACAATTACTTACAGCGCGGAAAGCAGGCCATCGACGCAGCGTATCATAATGTGAAAGTACAGGTCGAGAAACGGGACAGCCTGCTCAAGAAGGCAAACGAGCTCATAAGCGGCTATATGAAGCATGAGGAGACTGTGTTTTCCTCCAGAAAAGAGATCGACTACTCCAACATCGCGTTTCTAGTAGAAAATTACCCGGATCTGAAAGCAAATCATTCCGTCACCGAACTTCTCAAGCAAATTGATACCTGTGAAAACGCAATCGCGTACAGGAAGGAAGCGTATAACAACCTGGTCAATCAGTTTAATTCGGCGATCCATAGTTTCCCGATGAGTCTGCTCGCCGGGCTCTTCCGATTCAAAGACGCGCGGTACTACGAAAATAAAAAGAACAGTTGGGAAGGAGAATAACAGTATGGGTATTTTTTCAGGATCGAAGTTTAAGGACAGCGACATCTATCGTCCTGGCGCATTTAACCCGGGCATGTTCGAGATCAGCAAGGAAATGGTGCAGAAGCTGAGACCGGAAAGCGTCGGCGTGCGGATGCTTTTGAACACTTCTCAGGCGGATAGCTGGAAAGGAATGGGCGTCATCCTCAATGACGGAGACATGAACCCGTCCGTAGTCGTTTCAACGGCCCCCTTGCTGGTGGCGTGCTACGTCTCCGACTTTGACGCCGTGGTATTGCAGTGCTATCCGGATGCACTAGCGGCAGCAAAGGGCTGGAATGTCGGGACACGGCTCATCAACACCTGCTTCTTCAACGGCAATGGCTACTGGAACAAAAAGAACAAGGACCTTGATCCGGGCCCGAACTGCAGCACGAAATTCAAGGCTGTCTGCCCCATCATAGCAGATTTGTATACCGAGAATACGGAACGGCTCGAACGCAAGAAAAGAGAAATTCCTGAGGAACTTTGGACACATACGGAGCAGCTTGGACGTCAATACATGGCCAGCCACCCCGGCATGGCAAGAAACGGCCTGACAACCGGATACAAGGACGCGGTTGAGATCAGCTCCATCAAATTCAGCGACAAGATTGTGATTGACTAAACTGCCCTGTTTTTAACTTCATACTCTTGGCGGTCTGCGGCTGAGAAAGTAAAACCTATCTATGGTAAACGACGGAGAATATTTTGTATTCTCCGTCGTTTTCTCTTGATTGCAACCAATTAGCGCCGGCCCCCAAGCCCCCCTCCGCCCGTGTCGCAGAAACGAACCCAGTCCTACTCTGCGTGGCCAGATTCGTGTAAGCATATCATTTTGATGTCAAAATGCGCTTGCATGGGAATCCCCAGTCCCCAATGCCGCCTGTAGGCGAAATGTATCCAACACAGACAGTTTTATCACCAAAGCCAAGCGATATACGGATATCATCGAGTTGATTCCCGAACTGCTGCGGCTGTTCATCCAGAAAATTGCGGTGTACAAGAAAGCTGTGAAGTGGCCCAAGTACGCCAAGCAGACAGTAGAGAGCCGCTATGCTGACATCAGCTATATGGGTAGTCAACTTGAAGAAATAGAAGAACCCCAGCAGGAGCTGCTTCGAAAATTCCTGCTGGGGATTAGCTACGCCGTTTAGTTACCCCTGTCAGGGGGTGCCAACTGCGCGGCGGTCTTTTTCTCTACCGTCTTGGTATTTTTTTCATACTTGGACCTGGGTCCCATTACCTCGCGGCCGCAGCCCAGGCAGCGGAGCTTAAAATCCGCGCCAATGCGCAGCACCTCCCAGCGGCAGCTGCCGCAGGGATGTGGTTTTTTCATATTCAAAATATCGCCAACTTCAATATTCAAAAATAATCCTCCTATCTTGGGGCATAATGAGCTCAGAAAGATTTTTCAGGGGGTAACAGTCATGGCAAAAATAACCGCAAACTTTTCCGACAGAGACAGCGCGAATCTCACTCTCATGCGCCTGCGGCGCACAGGCGTGGACTTCGACCTGCTGAAGCTCACGAGCCGGCCCGCCGAGGGTCAGAGCACCACAGCTTCCCTGCTTTTCGGCATGAACGCCACGCCCGCAGAAACCATCACCTGTCCTCAGCGCCGTGAGGATGTGACTCAGGATGCGCTGCCCACGGAAATGCAGCTGAGCGTAAAATCCAGCCATCTTGAAAAGGCCTGGGATGTTCTGCGAAGCACCGGAGCCAAAAACATCCAGTCCCGGAACTGACTATTTTATCTTTTCCCAATAGAGCCGCGCCGCCTGCTCGGTCTTGTTGTCGCCGTATTCATAATATCTGGCGTTCTTCAGGTTATCGGGCAGGTACTGCTGCTCTACATAGTGGCCAGGAAAATCGTGGGGATATTTGTAGCCCTGCTCCCGCTCGAAGCCCGCGCCGTCGGCGTGGACGTTTTGAAGCTCCCTCGGCACTCCGCCCGTCTTGCCCGCGCGCACATCCGCCCAGGCCCGGGATATGCCCACACAGGCGGAGTTGGACTTAGGCCAGGTGCTGAGCAGTATGACAGCCTCGCCCAGAGGCAGCTGTGCCTCTGGCAGGCCCAGCTGCATTGCGCTGTCCACGCAGGCCTTTATTATTGGCACAGCCATGGGGTAGGCCAGACCCACATCCTCAGAGGCCGAGCACAGTATGCGCCGGCAGGCGCCAATTAAATCTCCCGCCTCAAGCAGGCGGGCCAGATAGTGCAGGGCGGCGTCCGGGTCGGAGCCGCGCATGGACTTCATAAGGGCGGATACTATGTCGAAATGGTCGTCCCCGTCCCTGTCGTAACGCATGGCGCTGCGCTGGGTTAGCTGGGCGGCGTCCTCCATAGTCAGCAGCACCGCGCCGTCCTTCCGGTGGGCGGTGGCAAACAGAAGCTCCACGGCGTTCACGGCCTTGCGCACATCTCCGCCGCAGCTGCGGGCTATATGCTCCACAACCCCCGGCTCAGTCTGCGCCTCCGCGCCCTCCCGCTTTTCCAGATAGGCTATGGCCCGCTCCACGGCGGGTACGGCGTCCTCGGCCGTGACCTGCTTGAACTCAAACACGGTGCTGCGGCTGAGTATGGCGTTGAAGATATAGAAATATGGATTTTCCGTAGTAGATGCGATAAGTGTTATCTTGCCGTTTTCTATGAACTCCAGCAGAGACTGCTGCTGGCGCTTGTTGAAATACTGGATCTCATCCAGATAAAGCAGCACACCTCCCGGGGTGAGGAAGGTGTCCAGCTCGTCGATAATCTTTTTGATATCGGCTATTCCGGCGGTAGTTGCGTTCAGCTTGCGCAGGGTACGGTTGGTCTGACTGGCGATTATGCGCGCAGCCGTGGTCTTGCCCGTGCCTGAGGGGCCGTAAAATATCATGTTCGGGATATCCCCGCTTTTTACTATGCGGGTTAGCAGTCCGTCCTCCCCCAGTATATGGCGCTGGCCCACCATATCCTCCAGTCTTTCCGGACGCAGCTCGTCCGCCAGGGGTCTGTACATATTTCCTTACCTCCTTCCACTACCTCAAAAAAGAGGCATTGCCACTTTTTTGAAAAAGCAGGGCGCGGCATAAGCCGCGCCCGTTATTTTAATACAGGGGGAAGCGGCTGCAGAGAGCCACGGCCCGGTCACGAATCTCATCCTGCTTCTCGTCGAACTGGCGGATAGCCATGACGATAAGCTCGGCCACCTCAGCCATCTCGGCCTCGCGGAAGCCGCGGGTGGTGACAGCGGGAGAGCCCAGGCGCAGACCGCTGGTTTCTGCGGCGCTGGCAGGGTCGTCGGGAATCTTGTTCTTATTGGTGGTAATGTGCAGCTGCTCCAGGCGGCTCTCCAGCTCGCGGCCGGATATGCCCTCCTCACGGAGGTCAAGGAGCACCAGATGGTTGTCCGTACCGCCGGAGACCATCTTTATGCCGTGGGAACGCAGGCCCTCGGCCAGAGCCGCGGCATTCAGAACCACCTGCTTGGCGTAGTCGGTAAACTCCGGGCGCAGGGCCTCACCCAGAGCCACGGCCTTGGCAGCCACGATGTGCATGAGGGGGCCGCCCTGTGAGCCGGGGAAAATGGCGCTGTTTATCTTCTTGGCAATATCCGGGTCATTGGTGAGTATCATGCCGCCCCGGGGACCGCGGAGGGTCTTGTGGGTGGTGGTAGTGGTCACATGGGCGTAGGGCACGGGGCTGGGGTGCGCACCGCCGGCCACCAGACCTGCGATATGGGCCATATCCACCATCAGGTATGCGCCTGCCTCGTCGGCTATCTCGCGGAAGCGCTTAAAATCTATCACGCGGGGGTAGGCGCTGGCGCCGGCGATTATCATGCGGGGCTTGTGCTCCAGAGCCAGCTCGCGCACCCGGTCGTAATCTATTACGCCGGTCTGGGGATCGACGCCGTAGGAGACTATATTGTAGTTTTTACCGGAGAAGTTTGCGGGGCAGCCATGGGTGAGGTGTCCGCCGTGACCGAGATCCATGCCCATGACGGTGTCGCCCACATTGCACAGAGCCAGATACACGGCGTAGTTTGCCTGAGCTCCGCTGTGGGGCTGAACATTGGCGTAGGAGCAGCCGAACAACTGCTTTGCGCGCTCTATGGCGATGTTCTCTGCGATATCCACGCACTCGCAGCCGCCGTAGTAGCGCTTGCCGGGATACCCCTCGGCGTATTTGTTGGTAAGCACGCTGCCGGCTGCGGCCAGCACGGCCTCACTTACCACATTTTCGGAGGCAATAAGCTCAATATGGGTTCTGAGTCTGTCCAGCTCCTGAGAGATGGCGCCGCCTATCTCCGGGTCCTGAGCTGAAACCACGTCGATGAGTTCTTTTACCATTGGTTCAATCCCTTTCTCCTGTAAGTATAGCTTGGGTTTATTTTATTCTGTTAAAGTATTATATCGGATTTCTCAGCGTTTTACAATCGGGGAAAGAACTAAAATCCTTTCAATTCTACTGTATTTGTGCTACAATATCCGCAAAAGAAGGCGCAAAAAATCGTGCGTCTGAGAAAAACATCTGTTTTCTGGTTATGGAGAAAAATATGAGAACACCTGAACAAGTTAATGAAATCGTATCCCGCCTGGAGGAGGAATATCCCCTGGCGGACTGCACCCTCGATTACCGCAAGGACTATGAGCTGCTGTTTTCCGTGCGTCTGGCCGCCCAGTGCACGGACGAGAGGGTAAATCAGATTACCCCCGCCCTCTTCGCCCGCTTCCCCACTCTTGAGGCTTTTGCCGAAGCCGACGTGGCCGAGGTGGAGGAGCTTATACACTCCTGCGGCTTTTTCCGGGCCAAGGCCAGGGACATAGTGCTATGCGCCCAGATGCTTCTGGAAAAGCACGGCGGAAAAGTGCCGGACACCATGGAGGAGCTGGTGGCTCTGCCCGGTGTGGGCCGCAAGACCGCAAATCTCATTCTGGGCGATGTGTTCCGCAAGCCCGCCGTGGTGGTGGACACCCATTGTATACGCCTCTCCAACCGCATGGGGCTTGTGGACAATCTGAAAGACCCTGTAAAAATAGAGCGCGCCCTGCGGGCGATACTTCCCCCGGAAAAATCCTCCAATTTCTGCCACAGGCTGGTGCACCACGGCCGCGCCGTGTGCACAGCCAGAAAGCCCGAGTGCCAAAGCTGCTGTCTCCGTCCCGTCTGCCAGAGCTACTCCGGCTGAGACTGTCGAAAAAACACAGGCGTTTATAAAACCGAAGCTCCCCGGAGAACTTTTTCATTCTCGGGGAGCTTTGATTTTATTTGTTTTCATTCCAGATAACATAGCTGTTTTTCCGTCTCTTGGCCTTGTAAAGGGCATTGTCGGCTTTGGCAAACAGCTCGTCTACAGTCCGGCCGTCTTTTGGAAAAAGAGATACGCCCACGCTGCGGGTCACGCCCAGACCGCTGCCCGGCAGAGCCAGTATCTGCTCCAGCTTGCGGCGCAGTATATCCTCATTTGGCACATCGGCCATAAGAACCACAAACTCATCTCCGCCCCAGCGTCCCACTATGTCCGTATGGCGAAAGATGGAGCTTATCTGCTCGGCACATTCACGCAGCACCCGGTCTCCCTCCCGGTGTCCATGATAGTCGTTTATCTGCTTAAAATTGTCCAGATCCAGCATGATAAGGGCGTGGCAGCGGCTTGGGTTGCTGCTCAGCACCCTGGCGGTACAGCTTTCAAAGCAGCGGCGGTTGAGCAGCCTTGTCAAGCTGTCACGCTCAGCTCTCTGCCTGTATTCCTCACTCTGGCGCATAAGCCTGTCAACATTGGATACCGCGCCGATAATGGATACGATTTCGCCCCGCACTTCCTTTGCCATCATGTCTATCTTGCACCAGACGCTGCCCTCTCCATCGGCATTTACTCTGGCATAGCAGCTGCTGCGGCCCTTCTTCCTGGCCTCATCAAAGGCGTCGGCCACCACATTCTGGTCCTCGCGGTCGTAAAAATAGTCGTACACCTTACGTCTATACTCATCAAGGCTCAGGCCGTCAAAAGCGCTCAGCTCCCGGCGCACCTGCGCCTCATCTTTAAACAGCACGGCCTCCGTATTCATAAAGCACACATAGCGCAGCTCACTAAGCTCCAGCTCAAACACACAGAGCTGGGCAGCCTTTATACCTGAGTAGAGTACCTCCTCATATCGAATCAGTTCATGCTCTCTGTACGTCAATACTATCACTCCTGCCGCGTTAGAATGATCTCGAGTAAAGTATAACACAAAAGTCCGCGCTTTGCATCCCTTCAGCGAAAAAAATTGCCAATTTTAACTTTCTCATACAAACAAGTTCTGGTATAGTGTTCTTACAGCTTTGAAAGGATGTATGCACATGATACGAAAAGACCGTGAGCGGGACGCTTCCTTCGCTCTGGAAGTTTTAAGGCAAGCCCCCTATGCCACTTTGTCCCTGGTGACAGACGGCGACGAACCGTATGGAATCCCCGTATCCCCCGTGGTAACGGATAATGGCATTTATTTTCATTGCGCCCTTGAGGGAAAAAAGCTTGACTGCATCCGGGCCCATCCCACGGTAAGCCTCAGCGCTGTAAGCCGCCTGCGCACTATAGGAGAGGAATACACTCTGTCCTACGACTCCGCCGTAGCCTCCGGCCGGGCGGAGATAGTGGAGGATACGGAGGAAAAGCGCGCGGCGCTCTACGCCATATGCCTGCGCTACACCCCGGAATATATGGATCGCTTCGAAAGCGCCGCCCGGGCCGTAAACAAAACCTGCATAGTCCGCATAATCCCGGACAAGCTGACAGGCAAGCAGAACCCACGATAACGAAAAGCACCGTGTCTGACGAAACGTCGGATACGGTGCTCTTTGTTACTTTTTGCGCGGTCTGGTCAGCCGCCTGTTCATATACCTGGGATTTATAATGAAGATATAAAGCAGAACAGCGGATAAAATAAGCGCAGTTCCTACAAAATACAGCTTGCTGTAATATCCAAACAGCATCGCAGACAGCTGCACAAGGCAATACAGCAGCTCAATCCCGGTGTTCTTTTGGCGCTGCGCGGTATTTGCCTCATATCTAAGGTTCCAGCTCATCCATACAGAAGCGGCAGCCAGCGGAATAAGCTTGACTGCCAGCTCAATGGCTTTCAGTTTCGGGTCTTCCGTGATTTGGCTCGGCCGCATCGCGGCGTTCAAAAACGCCGCCTGTGAAATTATCGCTATTAAGGTAAGATTAGTGCGCAATATTTTCTTATCTGTCTTTTTCCCGCTCTGTTTATCCGCCGCCAGTTCATCCAATGAGACGGCATATACAGCGGCAAGTTCTATCAGATTGCCGGAGCTGGGTACAGTCTGGTCGTTTTCCCATTTAGTCACGGCCTGCCTGCTCACGCCCACAAGCTCCGCCGCCTTTTCCTGCGACAGGCCTTTTCTTATCCTGTGCATTTTCAGCTTTTCGCCAAGCGTCATAATATCGCCTCCTGCCGCTATTTTATCTGATAACGGGCTTTTTTCTACCAACTATTATGCAACTATCGGTTGCCGCAGGTAAATTCAGCCGAATTTTGCTGTTTATTTTTATAGTACAGACAGGAAAAGGCGGTGATGGCCGCGGCTCCCAAGGACAGGAGGGGCACATACAGCATAATGCCCGCCTCAGGCAGGATCAGGGGCAGCAGGCCCGCCGCCGCAGCCCCCGTGAGCAGCAGCCAGATCTTTACGGGCTTCTGCCGCAGCCGGCTTTCCGGCGCCATAAGCTCCGCAAAAGTGACCAGCAGGGGCGGCGCGCAGAAATACACCCTCTTAACCGCCGTGGGCACAAGGCAGAAGGCAAAGAGCAGCGCCGCCATGAAGCCCCAGCGGCGCAGGCGCTGACAAAATGGCCGGGCGGGAGACTGAGGACTGTCCTGCCGCAGGCCCCATTTGTTCAGCAGCAGCTGGCCCAGAGCTATGCAGCTGCTTAGAGCCAGCACGGCCACGGGATATACCCAGGCCTCGGTTTTCAAAAATATCGGCAGTATGCAGGCGGATATGAGCGGTATCAGGGTGCTGCCGCTCACGGCCAGCAGGGCGGCTGTGTATAGAAGGCCCGCCGCAGTCTGCACAGGCAGCGGCGCGGGCAGGCAGCGTACTATAAGCACGCCGCCCACGGCCGAGGCCGTCATAAGCAGAGGCATCTGCACCCTTGTGACCCGCCAGGGCTGTCTGGGCGCCATCCAGGCCCCCGCGCACAGGGCCGCAGCCTCGGGAAACAGTATCTCCGGCTCCCGTAGGGCCCCGGCACATGCCGCCATAGCAGCCGCAAACAAAACCGTCAGCACCGGCACAAGCAATTTTTTATTCTCTGTCAAGGTCAAGCTTATTCTCCTCCCCCGGCGCGCCGCCGCGCCGCATTGTATAAAGTCTAAGCGACGCGCGAAGAATTGTCAAGAATCGTCAATTTTTTCGCAGATAAGGCATAAAAAAATCCCGCCCGGGCAAAACCCGGACGGGATTTTGGATTGCGGCCCGAAATCCGCCTTACCACTTCCCGGAAGGGGGAGTACCAGGAGTGCTTCATACGGAATCAAACTTGGGGATGTCTGACGCTCCGTGGCTGATTTCTTTATCCGCATACAGCATACTGCAAATTTCCTCATTTTGTCTGAACGTCTCTTGAATAATTTCCAAACAATTTGTTAACAGCAGCTCACTTTTCTACTTGCCCACGCAGAAGCGTTCAAAAATTCTGGCTGTGATATCCTCCCGCACCGTGCGTCCGGTGAGCTCGCCCAGGGCGGACATGGCGCTCTCCACCTCGCAGAGGGCGGCGTCCGGGGTAACATGGCCCCGCACCGCATCCAGAGCCGCCTCCACGCTCTCCAGCGCGCGGCTCACAGCGCCGGCCTGGCGCTCGTTGGTGAGCACAGCTCCGCAGGAATCCCCTGTAGGGAACAGGCTTTTTATCAGCTCCTCCAGCTCATCGAAGCCGCTGCCGTCCAGAGCCGAGACTCGCACCACATGGTCGAATCTGCCGCGCAGGGCGGCCTCATCCAGTCTCCCGCTCAAATCGGACTTATTCACCAGCGCTATGGTCTTTTTGCCCGCGGCGGCCTGCAATACAGCCTCGTCCTCGGGGCTGAGGCTGCGGCTGCCGTCGAACACGGCCAGCACCAGCCCGGCCTCCTCCGCCGCCCGGTAGCTGCGCCGGACGCCTATATTCTCCACGGTGTCGTCAGTCTCCCGTATACCCGCGGTGTCCGCCAGGCGCAGCAGCACGCCGCCCAGGCGTATCCGCTCCTCTATGGTGTCCCGGGTGGTGCCGGGTATGTCCGTTACTATGGCCCGCTCATAGCCCAGCAGGGCGTTGAGTATGGAGGACTTGCCCACGTTGGGCTTGCCCACTATGGCGCAGCGCACTCCGCTGCGCACCAGCCTCCCCCGCTCGAAGCTGCCCAGGAGGGAGCGCAGCGCATCCCGTATCTCCTCAAGCTGCCCCGCGTAAGCATCAAGCTGAAAATCCTCTATCTCCTCGTCGGGATAGTCCAGCACGGCGTGGAAATGGCTCATTATATCCGTCATGGCGCCGTACACCGGCTCCACCCGTCGCAGCAGGGCTCCGCCAAGCTGGTCGGCGGCCAGATAGGCCCCCTCTGGAGTCTCGGCGTGGATGAGGTCTATTACGGCCTCCGCCTGAGTAAGGTCCATGCGTCCGTTCAGAAAGGCCCGCTTTGTGAACTCGCCCGCCAGGGCCTGCCGTGCTCCCATACGGAAAAGCAGGCGCAGGCATTCGCCCAGCACCACCGGAGAGCCGTGGAGCTGCAGCTCCGCCGTGTCCTCGCCCGTATAGCTGCCGGGGCCGCGGCTAATGGTGCACAGGCCCATGTCCAGCACCGCGCCCTTTTCATCCCGCAACTCACCGTACACCAGCTTACGGTCGGCATATTCGCTCATTTTTCTGCCCGAGGCGGGGAAAAACACCCGGTCAGCCACGCCCACGGCGTCGTCACCGCTGAGGCGCACTATACCTATGGCGCACAGGGCGCCGCCGGTGGCGACAGCCGCAATGGTATCGGCCATAAATCATTCCTCCATAGAAAAAATCACGGCAGCCGGCAATACAGCCGGCTGCCGTCGCTTGGCTTAATTCAGTTAAGGGTAAAGCTCCTGCGCACGTCCGCATCGAACATACGCGCCACAAGGGTGGCCACCTCGCTTCGCTTTACATTGGACTCCGGCGCAAAGGTGCCGGCGGAGTCGTTGCCGGTGACTATACCGGCCCGGTAGAAAGCATAGATGGCGTCGTAATCCCCATGTCCCGGCTGAACGTCCGGCACAGCGCCGTCGGGGATGGAGTTTATTTCTCCGTACTCATCCCGGGACATTGCGCCGTACATCACGGCAATGTAGTAGCTTCTGGAGCAGGGGGCGTTGTAATCCTCCGGCTCTGAGCTGATTATGCCGTTTTCCAGAGCGTAGTCCACATAGCTCTGATACCAGGGGGAGCCGTTTTCCAGAGTGACCTCGCCAGAGTAGTATCTCTGATGGGTGCAGGCCGCAAGCTTTATCACCTGGGCGGCTGTTATGGTGCCCTCCGGCTCAAAGCTCGTTTGGGTCATGCCGTTTAAAAGGCCCATGCGCACGGCGCTCAGCACATCGGCGTAAAACCAATGTCCGGGCAGCACATCCGTAAACGGATTGTCCGTATCCTGTCCGGACAGCACTTCAACATCGCCGTCATACAGCACGCTGCCCGCGGTCTGAAAGCGCAGGACGGCGGAAGCTCCCTCTGCCGCCAGATAGCGGTGGCCAGTCTGCACCTTTCCGGAGAACACCGCTCCCTCGGTCAGGTCTATAACCTCGCCCTGCTCCACGCTCAGAGTGGCCGTGCCGGACTCCACCAGCACGCTGCCGCCGAAATCCAGGCGCAGCTCTCCCCCGGCGCGCATATTCACGCCGGTGAACTGTCCCGTATCGCCGCCGTCAAGTCCCGCGGAGGCCTGCTCATACAGCTTATCCAGTCCCTCCGTTTTGCTCTCGGCCTGGTTCAGCACGTTTTCGGCGTAGTCCCCGCGCAGGAAGCTCAGGGATATAAACGGGTCGCCCTCAGAGCCGGCCGAGGCGGCCAGGCCGTAGCCCACGCCTCCCAGCAGAGCCAGAGCAAGGGCAAGGGATATTATGAGTCTGCGTTTCAAATTAATTTCCTCTTAATCTTCGTTCTCCTCCGCCGCCTGCTCCGCCAAATGATAGCTGAGATACAGAAGGCTGTCGGAGAAATGGATGTTTTCCACCAGCACATCTTCGTTTTTGATGTCCAGCTCTATATTGGTAAAGTTCCATATCGCGCGTATGCCGTAGTCCACCAGAGTGTTGGCCATATCGTCTGCCAGGCGCCGGGGCACGGAGAGCACCGCTATATCCACATGGTTGCGGCTGAGATACTCCATAAGCTCGGAGGAGTGGTATACATGCACGGAGCCCACCTCACCGCCGACTATGGCGGGGTCTACGTCAAAGGCCGCCTTGAGATTGAAGCCGTGGTTCTCAAAGCCGAAGTTATTCACCAGGGCGTGACCCAGATTGCCGACGCCCACCAGAATAACGGAAAAATCATTCTTCATGCCCAGTATCGAGGATATCTCGTCCCGGAGCTTTTCAACATTATAGCCGTAGCCCTGCTGTCCGAATTCGCCGAAGCAGCTGAAATCCTGGCGTATCTGTGACGGAGTCAATCCCAGCTGCCGTCCCAGCTCGCTGGAGGATATACGGTCTATACCGTGATAGCTCAGGTCCTCCAGTTTGCGCAGGTAGCGCGGCATTCTGCGGATGACATTATTGGATATGTTTATACGTTTCATAGTTCATTTCCTCTCGTAAGAGGGTGCGCCAAAAAAGCCGCACTTCTCCTTTGTATGTGAATTATATCACTATTTTTAACAATCTTCAAGTACTAAGATTACAGGTCCGGCCGGGATAAATCTTATTGTAATTTCACCTTTTTATGTGTTATAATAATTTGCAAGTGTGATAGTTTAAGGAGTACCGCCGTGATATCATCCGCAGCAGAAGGCGGCGTGAGGCTTTCGCTTCCGGGCCGGGAGCGGCTCTCCCACGCCTATATTCTTATCTCCCCCGCCAGATATAAAAGGGAGCTGGCCATGCGTCTGGCCGCCCACATGCTCTGCCGTTCCGGCAGGGAAGCCCCCTGCGGCGTCTGCCCCGACTGCCGCAAAATCGCCGAGGGCATACATCCGGACGTCACAGCCGTGGAGCGCCCTCTGGACGATAAGGGCAAGCAGAAACGAGAGGTGCTGGTAAACCAGATACGCGCCCTGTCCATGGACAGCGTGGTGCTGCCCAATGAGGCCGAGTTCAAGGTATACGCCCTGCTGGACGCGGAGTTTATGAACACCCAGGCCCAGAACGCCCTGCTGAAGCTGCTGGAGGAGCCGCCCGAGCGCGTGCGCTTCATACTCTGCGCCGAGAACCCCGGCGCTCTGCTGGATACCATACGCTCACGCTGTGTGGAGCTGACCGCCCGCTGCGGCGGCGGGGATATCCCCTGCGAGGAGCATGCCCGGCGCTATCTCGAGCTGGCCGCCGCGGGAAACCGGCTGGAGCTTCTGCGTTTCTGTCTGGATATGGAGGAAAACACACCGGCCGAGCTGGAGGATTTTTTGCAGGGAGCACGCCTGATAACGGGCAGCGCCCTGGCCCGCCGCGAATCCGGCATAGAGCTCTCTCCACGGGCGCTCACGGAAATATACGACCTTCTCACCCGCTGCCGCACCTATCTGCTGGCCAATGTGGGAGTGAAGCAGGTGCTTGGCCTGCTGGCCGCAGCCACCTTCTAATGATACAGAATTGAGGAAAATATTTTGACTGAAGTAGTTAGTGTACGATTCAAAAATAAAGGCAAGCTATATTTTTTTGCCCCCAACGGCCTTGACATAGCCGACGGCTCCGCCGTAGTGGTGGAGACCGCCAAGGGGCTGGAACTGGGCGACTGCGTCTACGGCAACCACTGGGTCACCGACGAGCGGGTGGTCCCCCCCCTGCGCCCCGTGGTGCGCGAGGCCACCGAGGACGATCTGCGCGTGCAGAAGCTGAACAAGGCACGGGAAAAGGAGGCTTTCAGCATCTGTCAGAAGAAAATAGCCGCCCACGGCCTTGATATGAAGCTGGTGGATGTGGAATGCAGCTTTGAGGGAAACAAGATAATTTTCTTTTTTGCCTCCGAGGGCCGCGTGGACTTCCGCGAGCTGGTAAAGGATCTTGCAGGCGTGTTCCGCACCCGTATAGAGCTGCGCCAGATAGGCGTCAGAGACGAAGCCAAAATGCTTGGCGGTCTGGGCATCTGCGGCCGGCCATTCTGCTGCAGCCAGTTCCTGGACGATTTCGCCCCCGTGTCCACCAAAATGGCAAAAACCCAGTCCATGTCCCTGAATCCCAGCAAGATATCCGGCAGCTGCGGACGGCTTATGTGCTGCCTGCGCTATGAGCAGGAGGCCTACGAGGAGCTGGTGAAAAACGTGCCTAAAAACGGCGCCTTTGTCCAGACCACTCAGGGCTACGGCAATGTGGCCCAGATAAATCTCCTCCGCCAGAAGATAAAAGTACGGCTTGACGGAGCCGACCAGACCATAAAGGTGTTTGACCCCTGGGAGGTCGCCGCCGTTCCCGGCGGACGTCCCAAGCCCGGAGATCCTCTGCCCGTTGTGCTTAAGCCCAGAGAGAGCGCGCCTTCGGAGCCGGAGCAGCAGCCAGAGTCCGCCGCGCCTCCGGTATCTCCGGAAAGGCGCCGCGCAGCGCAGCCCGCTCCGGCGCCCGCACCCGCTCCGTCCGCCGATGAAAAGGAGCGCGCCGAGAGCAAGCCTCAGCAGCGCCGCCGCTCTCGCCCCAGAAAGTCCAAGCCGGCGGCAGAGCAGGGCGACAAGCCGCGGCAGGGCGCTCCGCAGTCCAAGGCAGCTGCAGGAGCTCAGGCTCCCTCCTCCGGTAAAGCGCCCCGCCCCGCTTCTCCCAAAAAGCCCCCTCAGGAGCGCCAGCCCCGTCAGGAGAACGCTCCGGCTCAGGATGGGGCAAAGAAAAACGAGGGGCGCCGCCGCTATTACCACCGCCGCCCCAAAGCCCCCGGTTCCGGCAAAAGTGAATAAGCCTCTCCCAAGCGCCGCCGCATAACCGGCGGCGCTTTTCTTTTCAAATGTATATTACGGCAAATTTTCGGCTATTATGAAAGTCAGAGCCGAATTTTTGCAAGTGCCAGGTGCAAATCTTGCAAAAACCGCAGCTGCACCTGTTTTTGTAGCATTTGTATGGCAAAAAGTGGTGCAAAAAGCCGCTTATGGTAGTTTCAACAAGCATTTTTCCGCTCCGCGCCCTGCTTTTGTCTCAGTTTTACAAATTATCAGTCGTTTTCGCCCATGTTCTATAAATAGCGGTTATATTGCTGTTTAGAAAATCTTACAAGCGGGGCATATGCCGCCCCTAAATCTTTCCCGCCATTTTCTTCACAAACGAAACTCGGTTTTTTTGTAAAATCTTTATATAGAACAGTAAATTTTGTATTGAATTTACACAAATCTTATGCTATAATTCCGACTGGTGATGTATGTCCTTCCTTTCGAGGAAAGTACAGCCATCCCATCGCCTTTGGCAGTATTGTCGGGGCGTTTTTCGCGCCCCGATAAAAATACATTATAGGGTTGACCACCAAGGGTCAGGAAAGGAAGTTGTACATTGAGTAAAAAGTATGTCTATCTGTTCTCCGAGGGCAGCGGCAGCCAGCGCGAGCTTCTCGGCGGCAAGGGCGCTAACCTTGCTGAAATGACCAACCTGGGAATGCCTGTTCCCCAGGGCTTCACCATCAGCACCGAAGCCTGCACCAAGTACTATGAGGACGGCAAGAAGATTTCCGACGAGATTCAGGCTGAAATCTTTGAGAACCTCGCCAAGATGGAAGAAATCTGCGGCAAGAAGTTCGGCGACAAGGAGAACCCTCTGCTGGTCTCCGTTCGCTCCGGCGCCCGCGTCTCCATGCCCGGCATGATGGACACCATCCTCAACCTCGGTATGAACGACGATGTGGCTGAGAGCCTCGCTCAGCAGTCCGGCAATCCCCGCTGGGCTTACGACAGCTATCGCCGCTTCATCATGATGTTCTCCGACGTTGCCATGGGCTATGACCGCCTGAAGTTCGAGGCCGTCATGGACCAGTTCAAGGAGGCCCGCGGTGTTAACAACGACGCCGGTCTGACCGCCGACGACATGAAGGCAATTGCCGAGCGCTTCAAGGAGATCTACAAGGAGGAGTCCGGTGAGGAGTTCCCCACCGAGCCCAAGGTCCAGCTCCTGGCCGCCGCCACCGCTGTTTTCCGCAGCTGGGACAACCCCCGCGCTATTGTTTACCGCCGCATGAACGACATCCCCGGCGATTGGGGTACCGCCGTCAACGTACAGATGATGGCCTTCGGCAACATGGGCGACGATTCCGGTACCGGCGTTGCCTTCACCCGCGACCCCGCCACCGGTGAGAAGAAGCTCTACGGTGAGTTCCTGATGAACGCTCAGGGCGAGGACGTTGTTGCCGGTATCCGCACCCCCCAGAGCATCGACCAGCTCAAGGAGACCAACGAGAAGGTCTACAACGAGTTCGTCGCCATTGCCAACAAGCTGGAGCAGCACTACCGCGATATGCAGGACATGGAGTTCACCATCGAGAAGGGTAAGCTCTACATGCTCCAGACCCGTAACGGCAAGCGCACCGCTCCCGCCGCTCTGAAGATCGCTGTTGACCTGGTTGCCGAGGGTATGGCTACCAAGGAAGAGGCTCTGCTGAAGATCGAGCCCAAGCAGCTGGACAGCCTGCTGCACCCCCAGTTCGACAAGGACGCCCTGAAGGCTGCCAAGCCCGTGGCCAACGGCCTTGCCGCTTCTCCCGGAGCCGCCTGCGGCGCCGTGTACTTCACCGCTGACGATGCCAAGAACGCTGCCGAGAACGGCCCCGTTCTCCTGGTCCGCGCCGAGACCAGCCCCGAGGATATCGAGGGCATGGCCGCCGCTCAGGGTATTCTGACCGCTACCGGCGGACGTACCTCTCACGCCGCTGTTGTCGCCCGCGGCATGGGCACCTGCTGTGTTGCCGGCTGCTCCGCTCTGCGCATCAACGAGGAGAAGAAGCACCTCAAGATTGGCAACGACATCGTTGTCAACGAGGGTGATTTCATGTCTATCGACGGCACCACCGGTAACGTCTATCTGGGCGTTATCCCCACCGTGGACGCCGATGTCTCCGGCGACTTTGCCACCATCATGGGCTGGGCTGACGAGGTCCGTACCCTGAAGGTCCGCACCAACGCCGATACTCCCGCCGACGCCGCTACCGCCGTTAAGTTTGGCGCTCAGGGCATCGGCCTGTGCCGTACCGAACACATGTTCTTCAACGCCGACCGTATCCCCGCCGTCCGCGAGATGATCATCTCCGAGACCGAGGAGCAGCGCCGCGTTGCTCTGGCCAAGCTGCTTCCCATGCAGCGCAGCGACTTCGAGGGCATGTTCGAGGCCATGGGCGAGCGTCCTGTTACCATTCGTCTCCTGGATCCCCCTCTCCACGAGTTCCTGCCCACCGCCGATGATGATATCGCCGAGCTGGCTGAGACCATGGGCGTCACCTTCAAGCACCTGAAGAAGGTTGTCCGCGGCCTGCACGAGTCCAACCCCATGATGGGTACTCGTGGCTGCCGTCTGGACGTTCTCTATCCCGAGATCGCCGAGATGCAGGCCCGCGCCATCATTGAGGCCGCTCTGAACGTCAAGAAGGCCACCGGTCTGAACATCGTTCCCGAGATTATGATCCCCCTGACCTGCGACTCCAAGGAGTTCAAGTTCGTCAAGGGCATTGTAAAGTCCACCGCCGATGCCGTCATCGCCGAGAACGGCGCCGAGCTGCAGTACCAGATTGGTACCATGATCGAGATCCCCCGTGCAGCCCTCACCGCCGACGAGATCGCCAAGGAAGCCGAGTTCTTCTCCTTCGGCACCAACGACCTGACCCAGATGACCTACGGCTTCAGCCGCGACGATACCATGAAGCTTCTGCCCGCCTACTATGATCACAAGATTTTCGAGAGCGATCCCTTCGAGAAGCTTGACCAGACCGGCGTTGGCAAGCTCATCAAGATTGCTGCCGAGGGCGGCCGCAGCTCTCGTCCCACCATTAAGATGGGCGTCTGCGGTGAGCACGGCGGCGACCCCGCCTCCGTCGAGTTCTGCCACAAGATTGGCCTGAACTATGTCTCCTGCTCTCCCTTCCGTCTGCCCATTGCCCGCCTGGCTGCCGCTCACGCTGCAATCAAGTTCGGCAAGTAAGCATACAAACTTCACCCTATAATAAAAGGCTCCGACCATCAGGTCGGAGCCTTTTTCCGTCTGCCTAAGCGTTCTCATCTAATATGCAAAAACCAGGCTTCGGATTTAGTCCAAAGCCTGGTTTAAATCTATTTCAGCCTAAAACCGTAGACCACCTGGCCTCGGGTGCCTATCACGAAGGTATCGCCGAACACCACGGGGCTGGCCTCCGTGGTGCTGCCCAGGGGAGTTTCGTACAGCACCTCGCCGGTGAGGCCGTCTATAAGCTGCATATAGCCGCCGCTTGCATTGCCCACGCCGGTGGTGCAGTAGAGCAGATATCCCTTGCCGCTCTCGTCATATATGCACACGGGAGAGGACCAGCTGTAGGTCTGGGTGTGCAGCTCCCAAACCGCCTCGCCCGTGCG
Organism: Candidatus Heteroscillospira sp.; assembly: GCA_050943935.1. Taxonomy (GTDB): domain Bacteria; phylum Bacillota; class Clostridia; order Oscillospirales; family Oscillospiraceae; genus Heteroscillospira. Next base: position 42,672 of record JBMNQC010000004.1, read on the forward strand.
CTTGTCCAGGGCGGCCAAAGTGCCGTCATACGCGTTGGGCGTTCTGGACACAGGCACGAATATCAAATCCGACAGCTCATTCTTGCCCAGAGCTATGGAGCCCTGTACGCCGCCGGAGAGATCCGGCTCTGTATGACAGGTGTAGCTTTTCTCCCAGACCACCTCGCCGGTCTCGGCGTCCAGCTTCCATACGGGTATCTCCGCTGTGCCCCAGCTGCGCCAGCCCGCGTGGAAAGAGGTGCTTATATAAATGTAGGGGTGGCCGTCCTCCAGCTCCAGCACGGGAGTGCAGTTGGTATCGTCAAGCACATCCTGCACCCACACCAGCTCGAGGGTGTTCAGGTCCAGGCACATCATGTGTCCGCCGTTGTCGGCCATGAAGAGATAGTTCTGATAGGCCACGGCGCTGTCCTCCATACCCAGCCAGTACTGGCCGCCGGTGTTGGTGTTGCGTATGGACTGATAGCGCCACTTTATGACCTCGGGGTCAACGGTGAGCTTTCCCGCCGACTTGTCGTAATCCGTGTTCATATTCACAATGTAGAGTATGCCGTTTTCGCCGGGCCAGATGAGCTGGTCGGTCTCCGCGCTCACCAGGGGGGCGCTGTCGAACATATGCCACTGGCGGAGGGCGAAATCCTCATTTGCCGCAAGCTCGAAAAGCACGGAGCCGTCTATGAGGCTCACAGCCATGGCACGGGGAGAGGAGCTGGCTCCGTAATAGCCCGCGCCCACATAGAGGATCGGGTAGCCTCTGGGGTCCAGAGAGCCGGCGCCCTTGAAGGTGAAGCCCAGATACAGGTCGTCTCGGGTAGCCTTGCCGGTAGAGAGTTCGGTGAAGTACACCTTGCCGTCCATGGTGGCGTGTATGACCTCCACCAGCTCGTCCTGCTGTTTGGCCCAGTCGTACATATTCATTATGGCCCGGGTCTCCTTGTCCCACTGGGCCACGAGAGCCTGTCCCGTCCAGCCGCTGCCGGTCCATGTGTATCCGGTGTAGGATGTGAGGGAGCCTATATTCCTGGTCCAGAGCTTTTCAAAGCTCTTGTCGGTGAGGTTCACGGTGCCGTAGGCGCCGCCGTCCCGGAGGTTGCCGCCCCGGAAGCTGGCCACGCCGGGCAGGGCGAAATAGTCCTCGCTCAAGCCGAAGTTCATGGGCTTCTCGGCGGTATAGCTGTCCACCTTCTGGCCGTTCACCTGTATGGCCGTGGCGGATATGTACTTTTCGGGTTTTGTCTCCTCCACCGCGTGGGGCTCAAATGCCGGTGTCGGCTCCGGAGTGGCCACGGGGGTGGGGGTGGGTTTCGCCTCGGGCGTGGGAGTAGGCACCGGCGATGTTACAGGAGGCGTGACCACGCCGTTCAGCTCGTCCTGGAGCTTCTGGTGGTCTTTTCCAAGATAACCTATTTCAATAAAAGCCAGCACCGCCAGTACCAGAGCCAGCACAATGGCCTGCAGGGCGATAAGTCCTCTCTTTTTTCCTTTGCTATAAGGTGCAGCCATGGGCAAACACACTCCTTACCTTTTTCATAACACAGCATTTAATTATACAGTTCCCCGCATGCAAAGTCAACCGTAGAGAGGCATATAAAATAGCGGCCGCGCATTTGGCACGGCCGCTACGTCTGAATATCAGTCTCTGTGGTGCGTGTGATTATTTATATGGTCTATGCAGTAGCAATGATAGCCTGAGCAGCGGGAGCAGTAGCGAAATTCCAGCTCCGGATAATCCCTGTCCGTCCGGCCGCAGACCTCGCACTTGCGGCTGTAGTCCCGGCTGCGTTCCTCACGCTTCATGCGGTTCACCTCACGCCGGAAGTTCACGGTGTTTTTGCTGTTTCTGTGCCGGTAGGGCCGGGATGCGGCCATGATATCGTCCCAGCAGAAAAGCACAAAGTTCAGCATGGCCACAACAGGCAGCAGATTTATGGGGAAGGGACTGCCCAGAACGCCGAACAGGAACAGGGCTCCGTCCAGCCAGGCCAGCCACTTCATCTTAACAGGGATAAGGAACATGAACAGCACCGTCATGTCCGGATACATAAGAGCAAATGCAAAAAACATGGACATACTGATGTAAAAGGCATTTACGCTCACATTGTAGCCCAGCAGCCAGAACAGGATGCCGTAGAGCACATTGAACACCATACCGCCAACATAATACAGCGTGAATCGCGCCGTGCCCCAGTGCTGCTCCAGCGTGGAGCCTATGAAATAATAAAAATACAGGGACAGCAGCAGGCTCAGCCCCGCGGACTGGGGCACGAATATGAAGCTCACCAGCCGCCAGATCTGCCCTCTTGTAAAGATGGCTTCGGCGTTAAAATACAACAGGCCGTACAGGGTGTTGGTCCTGTCCATGGCGCTCATAAGCCACACTATAATATTGCCCACCACAACAAACATCATCAGGTTGGGTATACCGAAATTCCGGTGTGTGGCGCAGAACCGGTCCACCCATCTTGAGAAGCTCTTCATATCCCGCAGTTCCTCCTAATCGCATTTACAATATTTATCATACACGCTCCCGGCTGTTCCGTCCATAGAAAATTTGTAAACAAACTGTGATAAACTGAAATTTACTCTTTAAGTGGCGCTAAAAATATGTTATCTTATTATAATGTAAATGTGTGTCCTTATCTGCACTTAAATAAAGAATTGAGAGGTTTTTAGCAATGAGCAAGAACATCAACCGGATATTCACATCCGAATCCGTTACCGAGGGCCATCCCGATAAGATCTGCGACCAGATTTCCGACGCTGTGCTGGACGCCATTCTGGCTCAGGACAGTACCGCCCGCGTGGCCTGCGAGACCACCGTCTCCACCGGTCTTGTGCACATCATGGGCGAGATAACCACCAGCTGCTATGTGGACATCCCCAAGATTGCCCGTGACGTCATCCGAGACATCGGCTATGACAGAGCCAAGTTCGGCTTTGACTGCGATACCTGCGCCGTAATCACCAATATCGACGAGCAGTCCCCCGACATCGCCATGGGAGTGGACAAGTGCCTGGAGGCCAAGGAGGGCGCTCAGGACGACGGTCTGGACAACGGTGCCGGCGACCAGGGCATGATGTTCGGCTACGCCTGCGACGAGACCCCCGAGCTGATGCCCCTGCCCATCTCCCTGGCCCAGAAGCTGGCCATGCAGCTCACCCGCGTCCGCAAGGAGGGACAGGTGAACTATCTGCGCCCCGACGGCAAGACCCAGGTGACCATTGAGTACAACGAGGACAACTCCCCCAGGCGCGTGGACGCCGTGGTCGTGTCCACCCAGCACGGCCCCGAGGTGGAGCTGGAGCAGATCCGCCGCGATATGACCGAGCTGGTGATACGCCCCATCATCCCCGCCGAGCTTATGGACGAGAGCACCAAGATATACGTTAACCCCACCGGCCGCTTTGTCGTAGGCGGTCCCCAGGGCGACTCCGGCCTCACCGGACGCAAGATAATAGTGGACACCTACGGTGGAAGCGCCCCCCACGGCGGCGGCGCCTTCTCCGGCAAGGACCCCACCAAGGTAGACCGCTCTGCCGCCTATGCCGCCCGCTGGGCAGCAAAGAACGTGGTGGCCGCAGGCCTGGCAAAACGCTGCCAGATCCAGCTGGCCTACGCCATTGGCGTTGCCCGTCCCGTGTCCGTCCGTGTAGACACCTTCGGCACCGGCACCGTGTCCGACGAGCTTATCGCCGAGGCTGTAACCAGCGTGTTTGACCTGCGTCCCGCCGCCATCATCCGCGACCTCAAGCTGCTGCGCCCCATATACCGCCAGACCGCGGCCTACGGCCATTTCGGCCGCACCGATGTTGACCTGCCCTGGGAACACACCGATAAGGTGGAGGCTCTGAAGGCAGCTCTGAACTAAAAAAGGGGACTGTATGTTTACCGACGAGAGAGACGATATTATAGAAGGCCGCAACTCGGTGACGGAGGCTCTCCGCGCCGGACGCAGCATGGATAAGATATACATCGCCAAGGGCGATGTGGACAAGACCCTGGGGCACATTGCCTCCGCCGCCCGTGAAAAGGGAATAGTGGTGGTGGAGACCGACCGCCGCAAGCTGGACGCCATGAGCCGCACCCACGCCCACCAGGGCGTTATCGCCCTGTGCGCCGTCCGTGAATACTGCTCCGTGCAGGACATTCTGGACATAGCCGCCCAGCGTGGCGAGCCCCCCTTCGTCATAATCTGCGACGAGATATCCGACGTTCACAACCTGGGCGCCATAATCCGCACCGCCGAGTGCGCGGGCGCCCACGGCGTCATTATACCCAAGCGCCGCTCCGCCGGGCTAACCGCTGTTGTAGGCAAGACCAGCGCCGGCGCAGCCGAGCACATGGCCGTAGCCAGAGTGCCCAACCTGGTGGCCGCCATCAAGGAGCTGAAGGACGCCGGCCTGTGGATATACGGCACCGCCGCAGACGGTCAGTCCGACCTGTGGAAAACCGACCTGAGCGGCCCCATAGGCCTTGTAATAGGCTCTGAGGGCGACGGCATAGGCCGCCTCGTAGCCGAAAAGTGCGACTTCATGGTAAGTATACCCATGCACGGCAAGGTTTCATCCCTAAACGCCAGCGCCGCTGCATCCATCATGATCTACGAGATACTGAGACAGAGAAGCCTCTGAGAAAAAACTCCACAGGGGATATTCACCAATGGATAAGAATTTTGATAACAATTTAGACCCGGAGCAGTTCTCGCTGGAGGCCATACTGGCCGAGTACCGCGCCGAGGAAGAGATAGAATCAGCGCACCGCTCCGCTGTTGAGCAGCAAAGCCGCAGCATAATGATAGAGGCGCTGGGTGACACCATCTCTTCCTCCGTGGAGGAGCCGGAACCGGAGCCGGAGGCAGAGCCCGAGCCGGAGACTCAGGGCTTTGAGGACTCCGAGCCCCATATGGAGCACTACTCCGCCGCGGACTTTGCCGATATCCAACCGGAGCCGGAGGAGCGCCCCCGCCCTGTCCGCAAAAAGAGTCTGGGCGAGACGCTCATGGCTCCGGTTCTCGGCCTTCTGGCCTCCGCAGCCGCAAAATATCACGACCAGGGCCACATCTCTCCCACCGCCGAGCCAATAGACGAAGGGCCGGAACTTGCGCCCAAAAAGGCCGCCAGGCTGTACTCCATGCAGCTGCGCTCTCTGGAGTTCCGCACCCGGGCCGCCACGGGGCTGTGCCTGCTGCTCACATATATAACCTTTGCCTACACGGGCTTTCTGCCCCTGTTCGGCGCTCTGGGAAGCAGCAGCTCCACCGCCGCTCTGGTGTGCCTCATAATCCTCGCCTCCGTCATGTTCACAGGCTCCGAGGTTTTCACCTCCGGCATACTGTCTCTCCTGCGTCTGAAGCCGGGAGCGGAGTCCCTCGCAGCTCTTTCCTGCCTGCTCTCAATGACAGACGCCGTGCTTGTGGCCGCAGGCAAGCTGGATTTCGGCCTGCCCCTGTGCGCCGCCTCCGCCTGGAGCATATGCATGGGGCTCTGGAGCAGCCGTTTCACCTGCTCCGCCATGGTGTCCACCTTCAGCACTCTGGCCGAAGCAAAAAAGACGCCCACGGCCATAGCTACCGAGCCGGGCATAGTGGAAAACGCCTATTGCGTGGTAAAGACCGAGACTGAGCTTAAAAACTTTGTGCGCCGCAGCGAGTGTGCCGACCTGGGTGAGATCTCCCAGATAGTTGCCGCCCCCTTCCTGCTGGCCGCCGCCTTTGTGCTGGCCCTGCTGGCCTCATTTAAATTCGGCGCAGGCGCTTTTGTGCACCTGTTCAGCGCCATGCTCGCGGCCTGCGCCTCTCTGGGCGCCACGGTGTCCTTCTCCATGCCCTTTGCCTCCAGCGCAAAGCGCCTGCACATAGTGGGCGCGGCTCTGGCCGGCTACGAGGGCTGCGCCGATATAGGCACCGCCCGCCGCTTCGTGGTGCTGGACAAGGATATTTTCCCGCCCCACACCATCAGCATAGACCGCATACAGATAAACGGAAAAGACAAAAACGAAAAGGTCATAGGCTACACCGGCTCCCTCATAGCCGCCTCCGGCAGCGCTCTGGCGCCGGCCTTCACCAGGCTGATGCAGAAAAACAACTGCACCATCAGCAAGGTGGAGGATTTTGAGTGCCACGAGGGCGGCGGCATAATAGCCCACATCAACTCCGAGGAGGTGCTCATAGGCTCCTCCAGCTTCATGAGCCTCATGGGCATACGCCTGCCTCCCGGCCTCACAGCCAAAAACGCCGTGTTTACCGTAATAAACGGAGAGCTGGCCGGTATTTTCACCGTCACCTACACCCCCACCGGCTCCGTACAGCGTGCCCTGCAGATTCTGCTGCGGGATTACCGGTTCCCCATCTTCGCTGTCCGTGACTTCAACATCAATCCCATGATGATACGCCAGAAATTCCAGGTTGTAACCGATGACTTTGAGTTCCCCACCTTCGCCGAGCGCTACCGTGTCTCCGCCGTGGAGCACGACGAGAGCTCCCCCATAGCCGCGGCCGTCACCCGCCACGGTCTGGGCACCATGGTGGAATGTGCCGACAGCGCCCGCAGGCTATACGCCTTTACCCGCCTGCTGGTGATACTCTCCCTGGTGTTTTCCGCCCTGGGCATGGTGGTAGTTTTGCTGCTCTGCACAGGCGACGTCCCCTCCGCAGCCCTCGCATCCCGCCTGCTGCTGTTTATGCTCCTGTCTCTTTTGCCGAATCTAGTCATTTCTTACAGTTTACGTTAGCGTAATTAGGCTATTTTTAGATTTTTTGTTGCCAATCTTTAGCAGCTGGTGTATAATATGACCTGTGCTTTTGAGATGTTGTCCAAGCACCTGTTGAAGCATCAAAATACAAGGTCAAGGAGAGAAACCCACATGAGCTATTCCGTTCAAAACATCCGCAACGTCTGCCTGCTGGGTCACAGCGGCAGCGGCAAGACCTCTCTTGCAGAGAGCCTGCTCTATATGACCGGCGCTATTGACCGCATGGGCCGTACTGCCGACGGAAACACCGTCTGCGACTGCGACGCAGAGGAAGTCAAGCGTCAGATTTCTATTTCCGCTTCCATCGCCCCTCTGGAATACAAGGGCTGCAAAATAAATGTAATAGACTGTCCGGGCGCTTTCGATTTCTCCGGCGCCGTTGTAGAGGCCCTGCGCGCTTCCGACGCCGCCATAATCGTCTGCTCCGCCAAGGACGGCGTGTCCGTCGGCCTGGAAAAGGCATGGAAATACTGCGAGGAGCGCAGCATGCCCCGCTTTGTCTACATCTCCAAAACCGATGAGGACAACAGCGACTACAACAAGACCTTCGAGGATCTGCGCGAGCGCTTCGGCAACAAGATAGCCCCCGTTGTGGTCCCCATCTGGGACGACAGCAAAAAGGTCACCGGCATCATAGACGTGCTGAATAAGCGCGCCTACGAGATGCACGGCGGCAAGCGCGTTGAGATCGATATTCCCGAGGGCAAGGACGAGGTCATCACCGAGTTCAACGACGCTCTCAAGGAGTCCGTGGCCGAGACCAGCGAGGAATTCATGGATAAATTCTTCGGCGGCGAGGACTTCACCTACGCCGAGATGATCCAGGGCCTGCGCCAGGGCGTCCAGGACAACAGCCTGTTCCCCGTGCTGTGCGGCTCCGCCGTCACCACCATGGGCAGCCTTATGCTCATGGACTACATTGTTGACCTGCTGCCCAACCCCATGGAGGGCAACTACCACAAGGCCACCCGCGCCGACGGCGAGACTGAGGAATTTGTCGTCTCCCCCGGTGCCGCCCCCTGCGCATATGTTTTCAAAACCGTCTCCGACCAGTACGGCAAGTATTCCTATGTGAAGGTGCTCTCCGGCGCCATCACCGCCGACACTCCCCTGGTAAACGCCCGCACCGGAGACACCGAGAAGCTCGGCCGCCTCTATACCGTATGCGGCAAAAAGACCACCGAGGTCAAGGAGCTCAGCTGCGGCGACATCGGCGCAATCGGCAAGATGGAGAAGGTCAAAACCGGCGATACCCTCTGCGACGCCCGCAAGATCGTGGCTCTGAAGGGCATACCTTACGCCGCTCCCTGCTACTCCATGGCCATCTCCCCCAAGACCCGCGGTCAGGAGGATAAGATTGCAGCCGGCCTCAACCGTATGAACGAGGAGGATCCCTCCTTCACCATAGTCAACAACGCAGAGACCCATCAGATGGTGCTCTCCGGCGCAGGAGATATGCAGCTGGATGTGCTCTGCTCCAAGCTGAAATCCCGCTTCGGCGTGGAGACCACGCTCTCCGCCGCCCGCGTTCCCTACCGTGAGAAGATAAAAGCCAAGGTAGAGGCCCACGGCCGCCACAAAAAGCAGTCCGGCGGCTCCGGTCAGTTCGGCGACGTGTGGATCCGCTTTGAGCCTCAGGACGAGCAGGACGAAATGATCTTCGCCGAGGAAGTGTTCGGCGGCAGCGTTCCCAGAAACTTCTTCCCCTCTGTCGAGAAGGGTCTGCGCAACGCGGTACAGAAGGGCGTCCTGGCCGGCTATCCCCTGGTAGGACTCAAGGCCGTGCTTTACGACGGCTCCTATCACCCCGTAGACTCCAACGATATGGCCTTCCAGACCGCCGCCCGCCTGGCTTATCAGGACGGCATCCCCAAGGCCAAGCCCACCATTCTGGAGCCTATCGGCCTGCTGAAGGTGACCATTCCCGACGCTAATCTGGGCGATATCATGTCCGATATCTCCTCCAAGCGCCGCGGCACCGTGCTGGGCATGAACGCCGAGGGCGGTATGCAGACCGTGGAGGCCGAGGTTCCCATGGCCGAGATGAGCACCTATACCATAGACCTGCGCAGCATGACCCAGGGCCGCGGCTTCTTCACCTGCGAATTTGTCCGCTATGAAGAGGCTCCCGGCAACGTACAGCAGAAGGTCATTGAGGAGGCCAAGGCTCTGGCTGAGGCAGAGTAATTAAAAAAACAAAAAGTGCGCCGGGCTTCCGGCGCACTTTTACGTCATGATTTCGGAGAAAAACTGTGGATTTTAAACTTCTTTTAAGCAATCTCAAGCATATCGCCGCCTCCAGACTCCGCGGCATAGGCAAACGGGGCGGCCAAAAGCCCGCCCCATCCCAGGCCACGCCCAGGGATATGTTCGAGGTGGGCCGCCGGGCCGCCGTTTGGCTGTGTGTTCTGCTGTCCTGTATAGCGGTGCTGTTCGCATCCTGCGCCAAAGCGCCGGCAGGCGAAAGCGCCCCGCCGGATGAAAGCCCCGCCTCAACGGCAGCTCCGGTCACCCCTGCGCTGTAAAGCAGCGGCCGAGCATTTCGCGCAGCATAGCCGCGTGTTCGGTCTCGTCGCCGGCAAATGACATATACATTGTCCCAAGGTCGCCGCCCCGGGCTTTTCCCGCCGCGGTGTATGCCGCCGCGGCCTCCGTCTCGGTGAGCACGGCTTCCCGAATGGTCTGCAGCACCCCAGCACGAGCCGCGGGAACAGTCGCCGGCGGAAGAAAACTGTCCCCCGTGCGCATGAAATATTCCAGCTGCAGCAGGCGCAGATGTCTGCGCTCATCGGTTATAATATGCATAAGCGTTCTGCGCTCTCTGCCGGTGCATCGCGCGGCAAGCAGCTGATAAAAGTCTATAGCGCGCACTTCGCCGTTTATAAACCGCTCAAGCTCCCCTACGGGAGTCGAAGGCAGCTGCTGCTCCGGCTCCCTGTCCGTAACCCGGGCCCAAATCTTTTGAAAATCTGCCGGAATAGCAAATTCGTCCATTTTCATCCCTCCACGCCCCATTATATGCCTTCCGGCCGCATCGCGTTCGCACTTGCAAACTTCGCCGGGATATGCCATAATAGAACACACAATCCCATCGGAGGTATTATTATGCCAAGATTTTTTATGGCCGGCTCCAATATGCACGGCTCGTCCATAAGCATCACCGGCGCCGACGCTGAGCATATTCGCGTGCTTCGTATGCGCCTGGGCGATGAGCTGTATATATGCGACGGCGAGGGTACCGACCGCCGCTGCCGTCTTACCCATATAGGCGATGGCTGCGCTCAGGCCGAGGTGAAGGAGACCATGCCCTGTCCCGCTGAGCCCAGCGTGAATGTAACTGTGCTGGCAGGTCTGCCCAAGGGCGAGCGCGCCGATTATCTGGTGCAGAAATGCACCGAGGCCGGAGCTTCCACCATAGCCTTTTTCCTGTGCGAGCGCTGCGTTGTGAAGCTGGACGGCAAGAACGCCGAAAAAAAACGCCTGCGCTGGCAGCGTATAGCCGAGGAAGCAGCCAAGCAGTCCGGCCGTGGCATAATCCCAAATGTGCTGGTGCTGCAAAGCCTTGCCGAGGCTCTGGACATGGCTGTAAAGACCGAGCTGCCCCTGCTGATGTACGAAACCGGCGAGCGGGTACCGCTCCGTCAGGCTCTGGAGAGCAAAGCTGATTTTTCTACCGCAGCCATACTCACCGGCCCCGAGGGCGGCTTTGAAAAATTCGAGGTAGACCTGGCAGCCGCCACGGGAATTCCGGCCTGCTCAATGGGACCGCGCATCCTCCGCTGCGAGACGGCGCCTGTTGTGGCTCTCACAGCCGTGATGTACTCCACCGGAAATCTGTAAACAGCTAAAATGCCCTGCTCTTACGAGTGGGGCATTTTGCATAATAAAAATGATTGTTAATTGTTTAATTTAACTTGATTATTGAAAAACTTATGGTACAATATATCCATAATACAAGTCTAAAACTTGGAGGATGTACCAATGAAAGTAGGATTTATCGGACTGGGTACCATGGGCAAGCCTATGGTGCGCAACCTTATGAAGGCCGGCCACGAGGTCGTGGTGTTTAACCGCTCCCAGCCTGCCATTGACCAGATGGTTTCCGAGGGCGCCGTAAACGGCGTATCTTATGCCCACATGGGCGAAGTCTGCCCCGTCATCATCACCATGGTCCCCAACGCCCCCGACGTAAAGGCCGTGCTCTGCGGCGAAAACGGCGTGCTCAGCACCGCCAAAGAGGGCACCATCGTTATTGACATGAGCTCCATTGCCCCTCTGGCCTCTCAGGAGATTGCAAAGCTCTGCGCCGAGAAGGGTGTGCGCATGCTGGAGGCCCCTGTGTCCGGCGGAGAGCCCAAGGCCATAGACGGCACCCTCTCCATCATGTGCGGCGGCGAGGAGGCCCTCTATGAGGAGTGCAGAGACATTCTCAGCGTCATGGGCACTACCATAGTCTACTGCGGCAGCAGCGGCGCGGGCAATACCACCAAGCTGGCCAATCAGGTCATAGTGGCCATCAATATCGCCGCCGTGTCCGAGGCCTTCATGCTGGCCAAGAAGGCCGGGGTTGACCCCCAGCGGGTATTTGAGGCCATTCGCGGCGGCCTGGCCGGCAGCGTAGTGATGGACGCCAAGGCCCCCATGATTCTCTCCGGCAACACCAGGCCCGGCTTCAAGGTCGACCTGCACATCAAGGACCTGAATAACGCCTTGGCCACAGGCCACGGCGTAGGCTCTCCCCTGCCCCTCACTTCCGCCGTTATGGAGATGATGCAGACTCTCCACGCCGACGGCATGGGAGCCTGCGACCACAGCACTCTCAGCAAATACTATGAGAAGCTCTCCGGCGGCAGGCTGGTTGACTGAGCTTTCCACATTCTTTTCACGCCTCCGCGTTTGCGGAGGCGTCTTTTATTTCATATATTCATAATTTTGTTTCAGACTTTACAGGCTGTTGAAACGCAGGTATAATATAGTCATCTATTCACCGGAGGTAATCACCATGGCAAAATGCGCAATTTTTGTTACCAACGAGCAGCAGGAAGAAAGCGCCCGGGCCGTACTGCGTGAGCGCGGCGAGGATATTGGCATATACATGACCCATCCCCTGCGGGTACATGACGAGGCCATGGATATAGTCCGCCGGGAGGGCATACAGGTTATAATAGCCCGGGGCGGCGTGGCTCTGGAATTTAAGAAATGCACGGAAATACCCGTCATAGACCTGGTGCTCACAGTTCAGGAGCTGGGTATGCTGCTCATTGAGGCCAAGGCTATACTTAAAAAGCCCCGCCCCACCATAGCCCTTATAACTTACGAGAACATGGTAGGCGACATGAGCGATGTAGAGGTGCTGTTCGGCGTAAAGCTGCGCATATACTACGTCACAAATCTGGATGAAATGCGCCCCGCCACTCTGCGCGCCGCAAACGACGGCGCCGACCTGGCCATAGGCGGAATATATGTAAAGGCGGCCTGCGAGGATATATCCATGCCCTATTTAAGCAATCCGGCAGGCAAGGCCTCGGTGCGCCATGCCCTGCAGATAGCATCCCGCGTCTCCTATTCCATAGACCTGCAGGAGCGGGACAGCGCGGAGCAGAACGCCCTGCTGAATTTCGCCTTTAACGGCATAATGCGTCTGGACCGGGACGGACGCATAGTCACCATGAACCGCAGAGCCGAGTCCATGCTGGAGCTCTCGGAGGCGGAGGCCCGCGGCAGGCATATCAGCGACTGCATACCCGCCATAGACCCTGAGCGGCTTGAAAAGGAGGTTTTCGGCGCCGGAGATGAGCTGTTCCTCAGCTTTCGCTCCGGTGAGGACGCCATAGCCGTTAGCATAGCGCCCATACAGGGCGAGTCTGCAATAGTATCCTGCTTTGATATAGAGGGTATATCCAGCTTTGAGCGCGAGGCCCGCAGCGAACTGCAGAGCACCGGGCCAGGCGGAAAATACAGCTACAAATGGCTGAGCTCCATGGCAGAGGAGCACACACCCTATCTGAAAAGCCTGAATGACCAGGCGCAGGTGGACGACTGTGTGCTTATCTCCGGAGGAGGCAGTCTGGAGCGCAGCCGAAGCGCAGCCTTCATTCACTTCAACGGCCTGCGCCGCGAGGGGCGCTTTTGCTCCCTATCCGCCGCCTCATATTCTCCGGAGGAGCAGGCGGAGGCCCTGTTCGGCACTCTGGAGCATCCCGGCGCCATAGCCATGGCAGACGGCGGCACCCTGTTTATAGACGAGCTTGAGCTGCTCTCCCCGCCCTGTCAGCAGCGCCTCTTCCGGCTGCTTTCCGATAACATTCTGGTCTGCCGTGACGGATACCGCGCCGTGGATATACGCGTTATTGCCGGCTCCGCCGGAGAGCTGGCCGATCTAAGCGAGGCCGGGCGCTTCCATACCGAGCTGTACTATTTTGTCTCTGCCCGCTCCCTTGCTGTGCCGCCTCTGACGGGCTGCCCAAACGCAATAGTCAAGTGGGGAGCCTATTACCTGGAGCGCTCCTGTGCCGCATACGGGCGCTTTACCCTTATGACCAAGGCCGCCCGCCGCACCCTGGGCGCTCAGCTCTGGCCGGGAGGCCACGCCCAGCTCATGAGCTTCTGCCGCAGGGCCGCTGCCGAAAATTACCGGCGGGTCCTGGATGACACCGCTGTGCTTCGGCTTCTGAACGGTCCAGCCGCTGTTGAGCCGGAAAGCCATAGTGCTGACGGTGAGCGTGAGCAGCTGGTGCGGCTTATAGAAAAATACGGCGGCAACCGCGCTCTTATGGCAAATGAGCTGTGCATAAGCAAGACCACCCTGTGGCGGCGAATGAAGCAGTACGGGCTGATGTAGTCCGCCGGCTTTTTCAGACGCTCCCTTGACCTGGCAATTAACCAGGTGCTATAATTACAGTTAAAAACAGGACTCAGCCATAAAAAAGAGGAGATGTTTCCATTGAAAAAGAGTTTTAAACAAAGGTCCCTTTGCGCCGTTCTGATTTTGCTCACGGCAATTTCCATTGCGGTTCCGGTATCAGCGGCAGACCGGGAATGGGAAAGCGCCTATGCCGACACCATTGGCAGCTGCGCGGACAGCTGGGGCAACTACTTTGCCCTCACCGATCTGGATTTGGACGGTGCCCCCGAGCTGCTTATAGGCGGCGTGCCCGGCTCCGGCCTTTTTTCGCTGGCAGACGACGCCTTCACCTTCAAAGACGGCACCGTGCAGGCTCTGAGCTTTGACGAAGATAATCTCGGCATCCCCCTGGACGGATATACTCTGTGGTATAATGCCTCCACAGGCAAGCACCGTGTAAACGGAGACATCCTTATGAGAGCAGGCTGGGCCGAGCGCAGCACCAGTCTCTCTGAGTTCAGTCTCAGCGGCACAGAAATAACCGATACCAGCCGCTTTGCCGTCGTCACCTCTGTAAACTCCGCCTATAACGAATCCAACACCTATTATAAAGACAGCAAACCGGTCAGCTATCAGATATACACCACACAGCTTGGCGCATATAAATACGGCTGGAAGCAGATTGGCGAGCAGCACGGCGTGACCTTAATGAAGTCCTACGGCAAGCTCAGCTCCGCTGAGATAAGCGACTTCATCGCCTCCTATGAGGACGGCCCCGTCATCGCCGTACCCAGCACACACAAGGTGGCTGTGGATGGTAAGCCTGTTCAGCTCAGCGCCTACAACATAGGCGGCAACAACTACTTTAAGCTCCGCGACATAGCCGTTGCTCTGAACGGAACCGGTTCTCAGTTCCAGATAGGCTGGGACAACGCCACCAGAACCATAGCCCTCACCACCGGCGAGAGCTATACCCCCGTGGGCGGCGAAATGGCATCCATCCCCATGCTGAACTGCCTGGGCCTGCCCAACCGCGATCCCATATACATTGACGGCGAGCTTGTTGACAATCTGACCGCTTACAATATTAACGACAACAACTATTTTAAGCTCCGCGACCTGGGCGAGGTTCTGAACTTTGCGCTGGAATGGGATAACGAGACTAAAACCATCCATATCCTCACCGAGAACTGGGACGCCAAGGTCGGCACTACCGTAGCGGCCATTAAGGACGGCAGCGGCTACACTTACTGCTACAACTCAGACGGCAATATATCCGCCGCAGGCGGCTACATAGGTCAGTGCACCTGGTATGCCTACGGCCGTTTCCAGGAGACCACCGGCATAGCCCTTAAATCCGCCCGCAACGCACAGAAATGGCTGAGCGACAACGCCTCCGACAGCAGGGTTGAGATAGTCAGCGATATAACCGCTCCCGCCGTCGCCGTACGCACTTCCGGAAGCTTCGGTCATGTCATGTTCGTGGAGCATGTTGAGTACGATGCCGATGGCAATCCCACCGACGTATATTTCACCGAGTGTAACTGGGACAACAACGGCGCCTACAACGAGGGCAGCGACTGCGTGGTTCAGAAGATGAGCTACAATGAATTCACACGCAGCCGCAATCCCGCAGGCTACATTACCGCCGCTGGAAACTAAACAAATAAAAATAAGGACAGTCAAAAGACTGTCCTTATTTTTTATTGCCTGGTTTAGATTTACAGCTTTGCGCCGTTGATGGACCACTCGGGCTTCTCGCCGGAGAGGACGCTGTGGATACCCATAGCAGCGTGCAGGCCCATACGGTCCATGGACTCCTGGGTCAGAGCAGCGGAGTGAGGAGTCATAACAACATTGTTCAGACCGAACAGGGGGCAATCCTTGGGAGCGGGCTCAGAGGGGAACACGTCGGTGGCGAATCCCTTGATTACGCCGTTCTTCAGGCACTCGGCCATATCGTCGATGTTCACAACGTCGCCGCGGGCGCAGTTGACGAGGTAAGCGGAGGGCTTCATCATGCCGATGGTGGTCTTGTTGATGCTGCCGCGGGTCTCGGGGGTGCTGGGAACGTGCAGAGACACGAAGTCGGCGTTGCGGAGGACCTCTTCCATGGTCTCGACCTTGGTAGCGCCCTCGGGGAAGCGGTCGGCGGGCAGGTAGGCATCATAGCCGATGACCTTCATGCCGAAAGCCTTGATGCACATGTTGGCAACCATGGAGCCGATACGGCCCATGCCAACCAGACCCAGAGTCTTGCCCTGCAGGTCGTAGCTGCGGCAGCTATTGCGGAACTCCCACTCGCCGTTGCGGATGCCGGCATCGAAGTAAGCAATGTGGTGAGCAATGGCGATCATCATACCGACGGTGTGCTCAGCAACGGAGATAGCGTTGGAGGTGGGAGCGAAGCAGACATAAATGCCCTTCTCGGTGCACCAGTCAACATCGATGTTGTCAACGCCGATACCGTGGCGGCCAATGACCTTCAGGTTGGTGCCGGCGGCCTCGAGGACCTCGGCGGGGTAGGGAGCGGTACGGGCCAGGATGGCGTCAGCGCCGGCGACCTGCTCCTTCATGCTCTCGATGTCGATCTTACCGGAGCCGATGACGACCTCATAGCCGCGCTCCAGCAGATAATCCTTACCTGCAGCGGTAATATCCTGGGGAATTACAACCTTCATTGTTATCATATCCTTTCACAACTTTTATGCAAAACCGTCTCAAAAACAGTCTTAACATCTGAAATAGCGCTAAAGTGTCGGAAGCGCCGTGAATATTATAGCACGATGTTTCGCTTCCATCAAGTGCATTAAGAAAATCCTAACATCAGAAAACGCGCTTTAAGGGTTCGCGAAAAGGCAAACCCTTAAAGCACTATGTTTTTGGTAATTTAGAACTTGACGGCCTTGCGGGCGGCAGCCATGCCGGCTCTCCAGACCTTCAGGTCCTCAATGGAGGGACGCACGCCATCGGCCAGGGCCTTGCGGCAGGGCTCCAGAACGGGCATCTCGGCGGCGGCAATGCCGACGCAGGCGTCGTACAGGCGGGGGGCAACATCCTCGGGGATGACCACGAAGCCGTGGATATCGGCGTGGATGAGGTCGCCGGGGTTGATGGTCAGACCGCAGATAACAACGGGGCAGTCAACAACCTCAACATGAATAAAGGCGTGGGAGACCAGCACCTCTGTGGACATGAAGTAGAAGCCCAGCTCGTCGGCAGCGGGGATATCGCGGACGCCGCCCTGAACCAGAGTGCCCACAGCGCCCAGAGACTTGTGGGTAGTGGCCTGGACCTCGCCCCAGTAGGAGCCGATGGGCTCCAGGTCGGTATCCTGGATGCAGATGATGGAGGGTCCCTCCTCGGCGCGGGTATTGGCATACAGATCCATCTGGAGCTGAGCCTGCTCGGGGGTGGCGGGAGCCATGGAGCTGACCTTGGCGGTGACAGCATATCCGACCATGGGCTTTTCGGTGTCGCCGGCGCGCTGTACCATGCCGGGCTTGCCGTAGCAGTTGAAACGATACTGGGCGCCGAAAGACTCCAGAGCGTTGCAGATGGTGGGGCTGTCGAATTCACGCAGCTTCTCGAGCTGAGCGTTGGTAAGCTTTGCCATTTGAAATTACCTTCCTTGTATAAAAATTAATTTGGGTAAACTTGATTAAAAGAGGTTTCCGTTCTCGTCGAAGGCATAGGGCGCGGGCTCGCCCACCACCTCTATATTGGGGTTGGCCTCGGCCTCGGGGAGGAGATTTTCGGAGACATAGAACTCGCCCATGCTGAGGGTGTTGTGGATGTGGATGATACGGGGGTTGGCGGTGTCTATATCGAAGCAGCACTTAACGCCGGCGCGGATGGCCTGACGGTCGTTGTCCATAATCATGGGAATCTTGGTGGAGAAAGAGATTCGGCTGGTGAGAGGATTGGGATAAGTCTCATAGAGGTCCAGCTTATCATAGAAGCGGCGGGTGGTGAAGTCGGCCAGACCCATGCCGCCGCCGTTGCCGTGGCTCTTCTCGGCCAGGTCCAGAACAACGATATTCTGGCAGATGGGCTTCTCCTGGATGCGGGGATTGGTGAAGCGCTTTACCACATTGGGGTCCATACCTGCTCCGGAGATGTTCTTGCCTATCTCGTCAACGACCAGAACATCGCACTCCTTAAAGAGGATCTGAGCCAGATAGCCCTTGGCGCGCTCCAGATACTCGGGCTCACGCTGGGCGAACTCCTCGCTCTTCATGCAGACCACCTCGGCGGTGTCCTCATAGGCGTTCTCAACCACGGCCAGGCCGCCGATGATATTGCTGTGGGCAATGGCGTAGGTACCCATCTCCTCAATGCGGGGGCCAAGGTTGGTGATGTGGGTGGAGTGGCAGCACTCGGCGCCATACTGCTTGCCGAGGCCGATAACTATCATCTTCAGCAGGCCGCTCTCTATCTTGTAGCGGAAGGAGGTGTGGGGCTTGATGCGGTGAACTACGAAAATAGCGTCCGCCTCATATGCGTTCTTGTCGATGGCGACTTTCAGGCCGCTGTCGGTGTAGCCCAGGGTCACGGTCTCCATGGAGGAGAGGATGGGCACACCCATTGTCTCCTCTGTGATGCCCATTCCGGCGATAACGCCGCGCTGGCCCTCGGCGGTGGCGCCGCCGTGGCTGCCCATGGCGGGCACGATGAAAGGCTCACAGCCGTGCTCCTTCAGCACGTTTATGACTTCCTTGAGGATGACGGGGAAATTATTCACCTGGCGGCTGCCTGCGGTGAGGGCCACGCGGTAGCCGGGCTTAACGCGCTCCAGCACGCCGCTGGATTCCATCTGCTTGCGGATCTCGCCGGGGAGATCCTCCACCACGGGACGGGGGAAGTGCTGACGCACCTTGACCATCCGGGGCAGTTCTATCATACTGGTGAGGTCTTCAAGAATCATTTGTCGTTCCTCCTGTGTTTTATATATTTAGAAAGCTTTTGTTTTTTTATACGGCCATAATCACTATACATCTTCCGCCCGTTTTTTTCAACCGGTGAAGCCAAATCTGCAAACCGTAAAACGCACAGGTTTGTTGTATAATCCGGTCACTTGACGCTTTCTTCACAGCGCATCGTCGGCGCCTAAACTTTTTCTCCCCTAACAGGGGAGGTGACCCCGCAGGGCCGGAAGGGGTTGCCGTTACAGCATCATCTGAGTAGGGGCGCGCAATGCGCGCCCATGTGCTTATTCGCCGTGGTGCGGTTATGAAATCGGCCTGTACTGCGGGGTCGTGTTCTGAAACCCATTTCTTTAAAGAAACGGGTTTCAGACTTCCCAAAGAATCTGCCTAAGTCGTATACTCTTTTGGGCCTCGCCTACGCGCACAACGCGCTCGTGCGGCGGTGGATGTTAGCCTTGGCCTGCGTCGAAGTGCGGAGCTGTCAGGTGAGCTTCACGCTGAACTCTACCGCCCAATTCCATCGAATCAGGCGCGACTTACGCCGCACTAACACTTCGCCATTTGAGTAAGGTGAGCGTCAGCTCAGCTTACGGCCCATGGCGAACAGTCAGTTTCTTTGGCGGGCGACACCGTTTCTTTCCAAAAGAAATGGGGTCGCATCACGCAGCCCGCAGGCTGCGCCCCTACACACCAAAGCCTCCCCTGTGTAAGGCAAGGTGCCCCGCAGGGCGGAGGGGTTGTCAATCCCTCCGTCAGCTTCGCTGACAGCTCCCTTTACACAAGGGAGCCTTCGGCGCGCAGCGCCTCAACAATTCTTCATTATTCACTTTTCATTCACCAAAAACCGGGAGAGCGTTTGCTCTCCCGGTTTTCCTATATTCTTCCCGCGTGCCGATGCGGGATGAAATAAGCTTAATACTTGCAGTTGTCCTGGAAGGCCTCCCACATGGCCATGATGTTTTCCACAGGCACGTCGGGCTGGAAGTTGTGGATGGGGGCGAACACGAAGCCGCCGCCCGGGGCAAGCTGGTCTATACGGCGCTTCACCTCGTCCTTTATCTCCGCAGGAGTGCCGTGGGGCAGCATGTTTTGAGAGTCGATGGTGCCGCCCCAGAACACTATGTCCTTGCCGAAGTCCTTTTTCAGCCGCACCACATCCATGCCCTTGGCGCTTATCTGCACAGGGTTCAGTATGTCCACACCCGCCTCTATGAGGTCGGGGATAATGTCGCTGACTGCGCCGCAGGAGTGCAGGAATACCTTTACGCCGTACTTCTCCTTCACATAGTGGTACAGCTTGGACTGGCGGGGCTTTATGAGCTCCCGGTACATGGCGGGAGAAATGAACAGGCCGTTCTGAGTGCCCAGGTCGTCGCCCTCGTTCACGATGTCTATGCTGTCGCCGAACACGGAGAACAGCAGGTCGTAATACTTTATCTTCTGCTCCAGCAGGCCGTCCAGAAACTCCTCAACAGTATCGGTGTCAACGGCAAGCATGGTGAGCCAGTTGTTGAAGCCGAAAATGCGGGGGCCGGTCTGCAGGAAGCCGTTGGTGTATGCCTCGCCGCAGAACACGGGGTAGCCTTTTTCGTGGTAGGCTCGGGCCTCCTCCAGGGCCTTGGGGTTGGGTCTGGACATCTCAGGCCAGACATATTTCTCCTGGGGCTTGTCGGCGTAGGGGAACTTCACCATGTCGTAATAGAGTCCGCCCTGCTTGGCCATTCGGTACTCCACGCCCCAGCAGTCACGGTAGCAGTAGTCGGTGTCGGTCTCCCAATCCTCTCCCGGTGCGTCAATCATGCACTCAAGTGGAGTGCGGATATCGGTTTTCAGCCTCTCGGACAGGGCGTCGTCGGGAATTACCAGCTGGCTGACCTTATTGCAGATCCTGATGGGCTTCTCGGGCAGGCCGAAATGTCTGACCATATTCTTGTATGCGCCCACGGTAAACCGGCAGGATTTGCCGCAGCCGAAGTCCAGGGGCACCCGGTCGGGCTCGGAATGACCCAGCGCTGTGAGTACTCTTTCTCTGCTGTTCATGTAAATTACCTCCATTTCACAAAAATCGAGAAAAATTTGAAATTTGAAATTTATTTAATTCCTGTTGAAACAAATATACAGCTATCACGCCAAAAAGTCAACACCATTTTCTGCTTTTGCGCAAAATGAAACCCCGGAGCATCCCCCGGGGTTTCGTAGTATATTCAAATCAGCAGCAAAAGGCTGCCTTATATTTTATTACGCAGGAAGTCCTCTATACGCTGGGTGGACACCTGGTTTACGTTGTTACCCCAGTTGGAGGCCTCAACAGTAAACTGCGCTATCTCCCCAATGCGTTCGGGAGCTATTCCGGCCTCGCTCAAAGTGCAGCGCAGGCCGACCTCCCGTTTGAGCACATTCAAAGCGTCAGCCAAAGCACCTGCATCCGCAAAGCCTATCTCCCGGGCAAAATCGTTCAGCTCGGGCCTTGCCTCCGCGTTCAGCCGATACCAAGCGTCGGCGGTGAATGCGCAGGCCTCGCCGTGAGGGATACCAAACGCACCGGTAAGATGATAGCTGCAGGCGTGGCTGCCGGTGGTGCCGGTGATGGAGAAGGCCAGTCCGGCCACTATGCTGGCTGTGCACATATGACGGCGGGCCTCAGTATCACCGCCGTTGCGGTAGGCCACAGGCAGATAACGGAAAACCAGACGGGCCGCCTTTACGGCCAGAGCATCGGTGACAGGAGTGCTCTTCACGCTGCTGAGCGCATCCAAAGCGTGCATAAGCACATCAATGCCGCTGGAGGCCGTAACCTTGGGCGGGCAGGTGTAGGTCAGCTCCGGGTCGACTATCGCCACCTTGGGGAAGAACAGAGGAGACGCCACAACGCCCTTCTCACCCGTCTCCTTATCGCTGAGTATACTCACGGCGGTGACCTCGCTGCCTGTGCCGGCGGTGGTAGACAGGGCGATTATGGGCAGCGCCTGAGTTATAGGCTTCCCATCCAGTATTTCCCGGCCGCTCACATTCATGGCAGCCGCTGCCGCCGCGCTCTTGGCGCAGTCTATGGCGCTGCCGCCGCCCACGGCAATTACGCAGCCGGCCCCGCAGCCCCGGATAACGTCGGCTGCGCCGTCCACATTTTTAACAGAGGGATTGGGCTCGATATCGCTGAACCGCCCCACTATTTTGCCGCCTGCGGCCTGGGTCAGCTTTTCCGCCACACCACAGGACTCAGTAAACGGGTCGCATACCATAACAGCCTTGTCGAAGCCGTTTTTTTCCATGATCTCGCCAAGTCGGATGCTCATTTTCTCGCCAAACAGCACCTCAGTCGGATGAAAATGTCTCCACATAGTGTTCCCCTCCAAGTATTTGTTAATTTGTTAACACGGGATGGTAACACAATAGCAGAGTAGCGCCGTTTGTGCAAGACAGAATTTTAACAAAGTTTTGGTATGATGGTAGGACTTTTTGTCGTTTTTGTCAAATCGCTGACAATCTTCCACAAAATATCGAATAAAATTTCTCTCATTCTGTCACGCGGCTGAAAATCTCATTAAAGAACGCCCTTATCTCGTCCTCGGCCGCCGCGGCGCTGCCCTGGGCGAAGGGGGGCTTGCCGCCGCCTCGTCCGTTCAGGGCGGCGTTCAGCTCCCGGACAAGGGCGCGCACATCCCCGCCCTGCTTGCCCACGGCGTATTTATATCCGCCGCTGTCGCTGCCGCTGAACACGGCGCACAGCTCTCCCGTGCGCTCCATAAGCGCGCCGCACAGACGGGCTATGCCGTCCGGGCTCAGCTCCGGCTCAAACACCAGTTGACTGCCCGCGGCGTCCTCCGCCATGGATGTAAACAGCCGGTTTTCAAGATTTGCAGCCCGCATTTTAAGCCGCCGGTTCTCCTCAAAGAGACGCTCAAGCGCCCCGGAGGTGCGCTCCTCCGGCACGGACAGGGCCACGGAGACCGCGTGGTTTTCATTTGCCACCGCGTCAAAATACCGGTAGGCCCGCTCTCCGCAGACCATCTCCACCCGAACGCCGCCCCGGAGCTTCTGGACGTTCAGCAGGCGTATGCAGCCTATCTCGCCCGTGCGCTTCACATGGGTGCCGCAGCAGGCGCAGACATCGGCGCCTGGAAATGTGACTATGCGCACATCACCGGTCAGCGCCTTTTTGCTGCGGTAGCTTAGCTCGTCCAGCTCCGCGCCCCGGTAGAAGGCTATCTCCACCGGCTCGTTTGCCCATACCCGGCGGTTGGCCTCGTACTCTATCTCACGGAGCTGCTCCAGGCTCAGCTCCCCGCTCACATCTATGGCAACCACCTGTTCACCCATGTGGAAGCCCACGTTTTCAAGGCCGTAGCACTCATGTATGAGGCCGGAGACTATGTGCTCGCCGGAGTGCTGCTGGGTCAGGTCAAAGCGGCGGGCCCAGTCAATTTTTCCATCCACCGTCTCACCGGGGGTAAGCGGCGCGTCCGTATAGTGCAGCACCTGACCGGCCTTTTCATGGACGTCCAGCACCCGGACGCCGCCGAGACTGCCTCTGTCCGCTCCCTGGCCGCCGCCCTCGGGATAAAAGGCGGTCCTGTCCAGAACCACCGTGAATCTCTCCTTTTCCTCCCGGCACTCAAGCACCCGGGCGGTAAATTCCGTCATGTGTGAATCTATGTAATAGAGCTTTTCAGTCATTTCCTCTCCTCCAAAGGGCAGTCATTTTGAATGAATTATACATCAAAACCGCCGGGCTGTATAGACAAACCGGCGGCTCCGTGGTATAATTTTGAAAAATACCGGATACATTGGAGGTCTACGCATGACAAAAACGTTCAAATATCTATATCTGCTCTGCGGCTGCATCGGGCTCTTCGGCGCCTATCAGTATTTAATGCACGACAGGGGCATAGCCATTGTTTTTGTTGGCTTCGTCCTGTGTATCCTGTTTCGCATGCTCTTTGTCCGCAGCCTTGTGAAGGACTATGAGGAAAAAGAGGGCAGAAAATCTTAGCAAAAAATGCCGGACACTAAAAAGTGTCCGGCATTTTCATCACTACCGGCTTTCCGCCGAGATGCTGCGGCTTATCTCCTGCATTTTGGCGTCTATGTCCGAGAGCTGCTGGGCGCAGAGGCGCAGCTCCTCGGTGGCCTCGGGGGAGACATTTTTATTGGATTTGTAGTGGAGCTCATGCTCCAGACTGGCCCACATATCCATGGCTATGGTGCGCAGCTGTATCTCCACCGGGAGACGGAGCACCACCTCGGAGATGGTGACGGGCACTTCTATAACCAGATGCAGGCTGCGGTAGCCGTTTTCCTTTGGCTCTGCTATGTAGTCCGTTCTGCGCAGCAGGGTGAAATCCCTGTGCTTTTCTATCACCCGGGCCAGACGGTATATATCGTCCGTATAGCTGCATATAACCCTGACTCCGGCCACATCCTGAATGTGCTCCATGATGTTCTGTGTGTTCACGTCGTAGCCCTTGCGTCTGAGCTTGTTTACCGTGCTCTCCGCCGTTTTCAGGCGGCACTCCATATGGTGTATGGGATTGTGGTCGTAGGTGACGGAAAATTCGTCGTCCAGAATTTCCAGCTTGGTGCTGACTTCCATCATAGCCCCGCGATAGAGATGCGCCAGGCGCATATAGCCCTTCACAAAGTCCTCGGTAAGCTCCATCTGCCGGGGCAGCTCAAACCGGTTGATGTTCACAGCCCGCTGTTTTTCCAGTATCATTCAGCCAACCTCCTTTGGAAACTGACTGTATTATACCGCGGCAATATTGCGAAACTATGAATTATCCGTTGTGAAAGTATAATTTTCCTGGTTTTGCCCCGATTCTATATTCCGGACAAAAAATCGAGCCGCCGTTCGGTAATTTTACCGGACGGCGGCCTCAGATTTATTTTTTGAAAAATTCGTCGAAATAATCTCTGTCCACAGCTCTCTGCTCGCGGCGCTGTTCGGGCGGAGCGGCGTGCACCGGCTCACGCTCAAACTGCTCCATCGTCTGTGCCGCCGCCTGCAGCTCCTGCTCTCTGCGGCGGCGCTCGGCGGCCTGCCGTGCGCGCATGGCGCGGATATAACGGCGGCGCTGGCGGCGGTACATCACAACAGACACGATATACAGCACCAGAAGCAGCAGCAGAACCCCCGCCGCCACCTTCACCCACAGGAGACCGAAGAAATCGCCCACGGTGTTTTTAAGATAGCTCATTTTTGACAGCTCCACGGATGAGGCCGCCACCAGCTTCACCGTGCCGTAATTTACATCGTCTTTGGACACCGTGACCTCGCCCAGAACATCGCCCGCAGCTATGGGAGCCGGGAGCGCGCCTCCGTCCTCGCCCACGCTGGTTTTTATACTCAGCTCAAAGCTGTCATCAGTCGTATCGTTTGGCAGATAAGCTGTCAGAGCGTTCTGGGGCTTCAGGGAAACCTTGTCGCCGTCCGCGCCCATGGCCACATCCACCGTGGTCACAACGTCGTTCACATCCAGCAGGTTCCGGAAGCTGAAGTTTTCAAAGCCCCAGTCGTAAAGCCGTCTGGAGTCGGTGAAGTTTGAGTATGTAACGGCGCCGCCGCTGTCCTCCACCACACCGCCCATGACGACGCAGAGAAGCTGTATGCCCTCTTTCTCCGCGGTGGACACCAGGCAGTAGCCGGCGGCGGAGGTATAGCCCGTCTTTACGCCGTGGGCATATTCGTACTCATAGCCGGGATAAAGCAGGCTGCTGTTGTTTATCAGGCCGTTGGAGTTTATGAGGGTGCGCTTTTCAAACATGTTGGTGGCAGGCACCTCGTATTTCACCGTATCGCATATGGTCATAAA
Organism: Candidatus Heteroscillospira sp.; assembly: GCA_050943935.1. GTDB lineage: Bacteria > Bacillota > Clostridia > Oscillospirales > Oscillospiraceae > Heteroscillospira. Next base: position 68,004 of record JBMNQC010000004.1, read on the forward strand.
CTCGCTGTGGCTTATGGCCTCAAGGGCTATCTGAGCAAAATCCCAGGCTGTGGTGTAGTGGTTCTCGTTGGGCAGGCCATGGGTATTGGCAAAATGTGTGCCTACGCAGCCCAGCTGGGCGGCGCGCTCGTTCATCATATCCACAAAGGCGGGGATGCTGCCGGCCACATGTCTCGCGATAACGTTGCAGGCGTCGTTGCCGGAGGAGAGCATGGCGCAATAGAGCAAATCCTCCAGAGTCATGGTCTCGCCCACCTGCAGGCCCACGCTGCTGCCGTCGGGAATAAGGTCCGTGGTCATTTCCGCGTCGGCAGTTACCACATCGCTCAGACTCACCTCTCCGGCCTCCACAGCCTCCACAGCCAGCAGCACCGTCATTATCTTCGTGGTGCTGGCGGGGTATACCCGGGCGTTTTCTTCCTTGGCATAGATGATGCTGCGGCTGTCCGTCTCCATAAGCAGAGCGGCGCCTGAATTGACCGTCGGGTCGTCCAGCGCCTGCGCCGCGGGAGAGATGCAGCCAAGCAGGATCACCGCAAGCAGCAGAGTTAAAATCTTCAAATTTCTCATGTTAATCTCCAGCAAACTATGGTATGATAGAGTATATCTCCGTCTTTGCATAAGGCGGTCGAATATACCGCTATTTTTAATATTATATAGATATGCTGTCGGAAAAGCAACACCAAAAATTTCTCAGCGGGGAGGCGGCGGACTTTGAAGCTCCGGAAAAGCGAACTTATTCTGCTTGTGCTCACGGCTGCGTTCCTGACCGCCGCAGCGGTGCAGACCCTTCTGCCACTTCGCCGGCCCGAGAGCACTCTGGTTAGCACACAGCTGTCCCCTCCGCCGGAGGAAATGCTTATATCCGGCTCCGGAGAGACCGCCGGTGAGGGCGTGGGCATAGTGAACATAAACACCGCGGACGCGGAAACTCTGTGCCACCTGCCCGGCATAGGCCCGGAGCTGGCCGGACGCATTATCGCCCGGCGTGAGGAGCACGGCCCTTTCTCCTCACCGGATGAGCTTATGGAGGTATCCGGCATAGGAGAAAAGACCTTTAAGGCCCTCAGCGGCCTCATCACCTGCAAGGAGGAAGCCCATGAAAATACTGGTAGTCGATGACGAAAAGCTGCTTGTAAAGGGAATAAAATTCAATCTGGAAAACGAGGGCTACGAGGTGGACGCCTGCTACGACGGCGAGAGCGCCGTGGAAAAGGCAAAGACCGGCGAGTACGGCCTTATCCTGCTGGATCTTATGATGCCCAAGCTGGACGGGCTGGGCGCCTGTATGCAGATACGGGAGTTCTCCAATGTGCCCATCATTATGCTCACGGCCAAAAGCGAGGATACGGACAAGCTCATAGGCTTTGAGTACGGAGCCGACGACTACATCACCAAGCCCTTCAACATACTGGAGCTGAAGGCCAGAGTCCGCGCCCTGCTTCGCCGCAGCGCCGCGGTGTCCGCGGCCGAGGGTCAGAGGAGCGGCGCGAAGCTCAGCCGGGGGCACATCACCATAGACGCGGAGCGCCGCAGCGCATCCGCCGACGGCGTGACTGTGGAGCTTACGGTAAAGGAATTCGACCTTATAGAGCTTCTGATGAAAAATCCCGGCAAAGTCTTTTCCCGTGAAAATCTGCTGGATATGGTCTGGGGCTACGACTATCAGGGCGATATACGCACCGTGGATGTGCATGTGCGCCGCCTGCGGGAAAAGCTGGAAAAAAATCCCGCAGAGCCCGCCTGCATCATAACCAAATGGGGCGTTGGCTATTACTTTGCCGACCAGGAGTGACCGGGTATGGAAGAAAGCAAGCGCAGACTTACTCTGCGTTCCTCTCTGGCGCTGAAGCTGTGCGCCATATTTCTGGCTCTGGTTTTCGGCGTGGTAATACTGCTGAACATCTACCCCGTTACTCTGGCCAGAGATCTGGTGAGCGCCAACAAGAAAAGCTCCATGCTGGCACAGGCGGCTGTGATGTCCAGCTCCCTGGCCGCGCTGGAGGAGCTGACCGGCGACGGCGTATATCAGGCCATGGAGCTGCTGGACACAGCCACCGGCTACCGGGTCATAGTCACGGACAGCAGCGCGCGCATACTCTACGACAACGCCCCCTCCTCCGCCGTCGGGCGCTACGCCCTGTGGAGCGAGCTGAATCTGGCCCTGAACCGCAAGGTGGTTTTCTACTCCAAATACGCCGACGACGCCTTTCTCTCCAGGGCCGCCACCCCGGTTGTATATAACGGCGGCGTCATAGGGGCCGTGTTCCTGTATGAATACGACTCGGAGCAGTCGGCCCTCATATCCGGCATACGGGACACCATGTTCCGCCTGTCCATTATGCTCAGCTTTTTCTCGCTGGTGCTCATACTGTTTTTCTCCCGGGCGCTCACCCGGCGCATAAGCGACCTTGTGGCGGCCATAAACATAGTGCGCGAGGGCGACTACGACTACCGCATCCCCGTTGTGGGCACGGACGAGGTCTCCTTCCTCACGGAGGAGTTCAACGGCATGACCGACCAGCTGCGCGAGACGGAGGAGCGGCGCCGCCGCTTTGTGTCCGACGCCAGCCATGAGCTGAAGACCCCCCTGGCCTCCATACGCCTGCTGTCCGACAGTATAGTGCAGACCGAGGGCATGGACAGCGCCACCATGCGCGAATTCGTCACCGACATAGGCGCTGAGGCCGAGCGCCTCCAACGCACCACGGAAAAGCTCCTGAGCCTCACCAGGCTGGACAGCTCCGTAACTCCCGTGAGGGAGAAGGTGGACATAAAGGCCGTGGCCGAAAACACCCTGCGCCTGCTGCATCCGCTGGCAAGCGGACTGCGGATTTTTCTCAAGTACGAGCTCAGCGAGGGCTGCGTCATATTGGCCAACGCCGACGACATATATCAGATAATCTTCAACCTCGTTGAAAACGGAATAAAATACAACGTGCCCGACGGCATGGTGAACATGCGCCTCAGCTCCACGGCCGACCGTATTTGCCTGGTCGTAGCCGACAGCGGCATAGGCATACCCGCCGAGGATATGCCCCACATCTTCGACCGCTTTTACCGTGTGGATAAGGCGCGGTCCCGGGAGCACGGCGGCAGCGGTCTGGGACTCAGCATAGTGCACACCGCCGTTGAGGCAAACGGCGGCGAGATATCCGTGTGCGCAAACGAGCCAAGGGGCACCCGCTTCACCGTTATCTTCCCCAAATACACCGGAGAGGAGGAGCAGCCTTGAAAAAAGCCCTGTGTTTGTTCATGTCCCTCCTGCTCCTGCTTCCCGGCTGTGTATCCGGCGGCAGCGGGGACGCGCTCAGCGTATACCGTGTCATCTCCCCGGAATACCAGACCGCAGGACAGCTTCTCTGCTCCGAGCAGGTGTTTGCGGAGGAAAATGAAAGGCCGCTGGATACGCTGCTGCGCGCTCTGGCCAGCAGCGGCAACGATGAGCGGGCATATAATCCCCTGGCGGGCATAGCCATAAAAAGCTGCGTCGTAAGGGACGGACTGGCCAGCCTTGTGCTGGACGAGGCCTATCTGGAGCTGTCCGGCATGGACAAGACCCTGTGCGACGCCTGCTGTGTGCTCACCCTGTGCGCTCTGCCGGATATAGACCGGGTGTCCCTCACCGCAGGGGACAGGCCCGCAGGCGAGAGTCTGGCCGCCTCGGACATATATACCGACGTAACCGGAGACGAGAGCGGCAGACGCCAGGTATGCCTTTATTACGCCGACCCGGAATCAGACCGCTTTATCCCCGAATACCGGGAGCTCAGCGTGAGCACGGGCGAGCGGTCCGAGCGGTATGTGGTGGAGGAGCTGCTTTCGCCCCCTGCCGGTCTGCGTTCCCCTCTGCCCGAGGGTACCGAGCTGCTGGGCGTAACCCGCAAGGGCCGGGCATGTACCATAAATCTCTCGAAAGAATTTTTGGAAAACCGTCCGGCCACCGCCTCCGGAGAAATCCTGGCCGTTTACGGTCTGGTCAATTCCCTGGCCACTCTGGGCAGCATCAGCTCCGTTCAAATAAGCGTGGAGGGAGAGCGCGTTGATAATTATGTAAACCTATCTCTCTCAAACTCCATTGCTCCGCTGGACTTTCTCCCCGTCCTCGGCTCGTCCGCCGGCGTCACCCAGGCTCAGTTGTATTTTGCCTCGAACGGCGCTCTTTTCGGCGCTCCCTGCCCTCTGGACGCGGCAGCAGCTCTGGAGCAGGCTCTGCTGAACAGTCTGATGCACGCATCGGATTTTGGATGCTATGAAAATCTTTTCTCAACGGACGATGCCCTTACCCACAGCTCCACCAGATACGGAGTCTGCCATATAACCGTATCCCGCAGCTTTTTCGAGCGGCGCACACCCCAGCGCGCCTCCCTTGCTCTGGACGCGCTGGCGCTGAGTCTGCTGAGCCTGGAGGATGTGGCCTCCGTGCTGGTGACCTATCCTGACGGAAGCGTGCCCAGGCTCCCCGGCCGGGACCTCAGCCGCCCGCTCCTGCCCCAGGACACGGAAATCATTAAATAACATAAGAGGTATACATGAAGCTTCCCATTCCAACCCTGATAAAACACGATATCTATGAGCTGCGCCCTGAGGAGCTGAAGGCTCTGGGCGTGCGCTTTCTTATGATGGATCTGGACAACACTCTGTCGCCCTATCACATTCATGAGGCCGACGATAAGCTGAAGGCCTGGACGGAAAAATTCCGCGCCTCCGGGCTGGAGCTGTTCATACTATCCAACAACCACGGTCAGCGTCCGGCCCGCTTCGCCGAGCAGCTTTGTATTGATTATGTAAACCGTGCTCACAAGCCTGGCACAGAGACAGCTCTGCGCGTAATGGCCGAAAAGGGCTTTACCCCCGGCGAGACCGCCATACTGGGCGACCAGATATACACCGATATTCTCTGCGGCGCCAGGGCGGGCTTCACATCCGTCTGCGTGCGCCCCATATGCATTTCACGAAATCCGCTGCTGGCCATACGCTATTTCTTTGAAATGCCCTTCCGGCTGGCCTATAAGAAAGGAGAGCGCGTATGAACCGCGTTGAAAAGCTGCAAAAACTGCTGAACGAAAACGGGCTTGACGCAATGCTGCTGGTAAATCCCAAAAACCGCCGCTGGTGCACAGGGCTCAATTCATCAGACGGAACGGTGCTGGTCACCCGGCATGAGCTGTTCTGCTTTGCAGATTCCCGCTATATAGAAATAGCCCGGGAGACCGTGAAAAACGCCACGGTGGGGCTGACAAGTCTGGATATGCCCCTCAAAGCATGGCTCACCCAGGCCATCTCCGACTGCGGTGTCCGCCGCCTGGGCTTTGAGGAGGACTATCTCTCCTACGCCGCCCACAGGCGCTTTGCTGATATGCTGGACGCGGAGCTGCTGCCCGCGGGTAAAATCATGACTGAGCTGCGCGCCGCCAAGGATGAGGAGGAAAAGCAGGCCATAGTAAGGGCTCAGGCCATAACCGACGCGGTGTTCATGGAGATTCTGGACTTCATCCGCCCCGGCGTGAGCGAAAACGATATTGCCGCGGAGATAAGCTACCGCCAGCTGAAAAAGGGCGCGGAGGGCAACTCCTTCGACCCCATCGTGGTGGCAGGAAAAAAATCCAGTATGCCCCACGGTGAACCGGGCAACAATAAAATCGCCCCCGGCGACTTCATCACCATGGACTTCGGCTGTCTGGTGGACGGCTACTGCTCGGATATGACCCGTACTGTGGCCGTGGACAGCGCCACCGACGAGATGCGCCATATATACGATATAGTGCTGCAGGCCCAGGCCGCGGGTATAGCCGCCGCCCGCGCCGGGATAACCGGACGCGAGATAGACAAAGCCGGACGCAGCATTATAGAGCAGGCCGGTTACGGCGAATATTTCGGTCACAGCTTCGGCCACAGTCTGGGTCTGGATATACACGAAAGCCCCTCCGCCTCTCCCACGGAAACGCGGGTAATGCCCGCCGGCGCCGTCATCTCCGCCGAGCCGGGCATTTATATCCCCGGCAAATTCGGCGTGCGCATCGAGGATATACTGTATCTGGATGAAAACGGCTGTACGGATTTGACAAAGTCGCCGAAAAATCTCATTATCCTGTGATTTTCTCTTGCCAAAAAGCGGCGCTTAGTGTAAAATAGTACAGCATTATTATGGCTAAATCTGTTTAGTACATTTTTTCATACAGGAGGATTTACTTTATGACCGCAGGTGATTTCAGAAAGGGCACCACCTTTGAAATGGACGGCCAGGTCATGGTCGTTGTTGATTTCCAGCATGTTAAGCCCGGCAAGGGCGCTGCCTTTGTCCGCACCAAGATGAAGAACGTCATGACCGGCGCTGTGACCGAGACCTCTTTCAACCCCACCGCAAAGTTCGATGAGGCTACTGTTGAGCGCAAGACCATGGAGTACAGCTACAGCGACGGCGACCTCTACTATTTCATGGACATGGAGACCTACGAGCTGGTTCCCATCAACAAGAGCGTTCTCACCGACGGATTCCGTTTCGTTCTGGAGAACATGCCCTGCACCGTTATGTCCTACAAGGACAAGCCCTTCTCCGTTGAGCCCCCCAACTTTGTTGAGCTGACCATTACCGAGACCGACCCCGGCTTCGCAGGCAATACCGCCACCAACGCCACCAAGCCCGCCACCGTTGAGACCGGCGCCGAGATCAAGGTTCCCCTCTTCATCGAGCCCGGCGAGCGTGTCCGCGTCGATACCCGCACCGGCGAGTATCTGGAGCGCGCAAAGGGTTAAATCCCGAAACGGCTTTTTTGCGTCATAGCGCTGCAAACTGCGGGTATCGACCCCGCAGGGCGAGCTCCGCCCGCCCGAGGATTTAAATTCCCCCGGGCGCCCATTCAAACCGTGGTTTGAATGGGCTACCCGCACCGGCGAGTATCTGGAGCGCGCAAAGGGTTAAATCCCGAAACGGCTTTTTTGCATCATAGCGCTGCAAACTGCGGGTATCGACCCCGCAGGGCGAGCTCCGCCCGCCCGAGGATTTAAATTCCCCCGGGCGCCCATTCAAACCGTGGTTTGAATGGGCTACCCGCACCGGCGAGTATCTGGAGCGTGCAAAGGGTTAAATCAACCCACTTGTAACACAGTAACTGTAATCAATACCGCAAAGGAGGTCTGCAAAATGAACATTTCCGAAAAGGTCGCATATCTGAGAGGTCTGGCCAAGGGTCTGGATGTTTCCGACTCCAAGGAGGGCCAGCTTATCGAGGTCATAACGGACATTCTGGAGGACATTGCCGCAAATCTCGCAGAGATTGAGGACAACGCTCTCGACCTGGGCGAAGAGATTGATGTGCTCAGCGATGATCTGGAGTCCGTTGAGAATCTCATCTATGACGACGAAGATGATGACGATGATGACGACGATGACGAGTGCTGCTGCGGCGGCGACTGCTGCTGCGATGAGGACGAAGAGTATCCTCTCTTTTTTGAGGTTACCTGCCCCTCCTGCGAGAACACCATCACCATCGACGAGGATGTTCTCAACCTTGGCACCATACAGTGCCCCAACTGCGGCGAAATGCTTGAGTTCGACCTGGACAGCATAGAGGAAGAGGACGAAGAGTCCGAGAGTGACAGCTCCGGCGACGAAGAATAAACCTGTAAAACAGTAGTGAAGAGCTGTTGGGCCCATTTAGACTCAGCAGCTCTTTTACGCGCGAATATTTAAGAGGAGGTAAACACCCACCATGTCTCTGACTCCGGAACGCGCAGCAGAGCTCAATGAGCTTTGCCGCCAGGAACGCATTGATGTGCTCAAGGCCATCCACAATATTCAGTCCGGCCACCCCGGCGGTTCCTTCTCCGTTATGGAGATACTCACCGTGCTCTATCAGGAGCGCATGAATGTCACCGCAGACACCTGCGACAGTCCCGACCGTGACCGTCTGGTGCTCTGCAAGGGCCACGCCGCCCCCGCCCTGTATTCCAACCTCATCCTGAAAGGCATCCTGCCCAAGGGCAGCCTCTCCACGCTTCGCCAGGCCGGCAGTCCCCTGCGCGGCCATCCCTGCAACCACACCCCCGGCATAGATATGTCCTCCGGCCCTCTGGGCATGGGACTTTCCGCCGCTCAGGGCATTGCCATGGGCATGCGTCTGGACGGCGTCAAGGCCCGCGTCTACGCCATTCTGGGCGACGGCGAGCTGAACGAGGGTACCGTATGGGAGGCTGCTCAGTCCGCCCCCAAGTTCCGTCTGTCCAACCTCACCGCCGTAGTTGACCACAATCTGGTCCAGCTTGACGGCACCACCGACGAGGTAATGCCCCTCTACAACGTAGGCGACAAGTTCCGCGCCTTCGGCTGGAACGTAGTCGAGTGCGACGGCCATGATGTGAGCGCTCTTAGCGACGCCTTTGACGCCGCGGAGGCCTATACCGACGGCCCCACCATGATAGTGGCTCACACCGTAAAGGGCAAGGGCGTCTCCTTCATGGAGGGCAACTGCGCATGGCACGGCAAGGCCCCCAACGACGAGGAGCTGGCTCTGGCCCTGAAAGAACTGGGAGGTGCTGAATAATGGCTAAATCCATACGCGAATATTACGGTCAGGCTCTGGCCGACCTGGGCGCAAAGAACGATAAGGTGGTCGTTCTGGACGCCGACGTCTCCAACTCCACCCGCAGCTGCGTGTTCGGCGCCGCCTATCCCGAGCGCTTCTTCAACATGGGCATCTCCGAGGCCAACATGGTCGCCACCGCCGCTGGCCTCGCCTCCACCGGAAAGATCCCCTTTATAAACGCCTTTGCGGTGTTTCTCACCTCTCTGTGCTATCTCTCCACCCGCGACCAGATATGCTACGGCGACCTGGACGTCAAGCTGGTGGGCGCAAACTGCGGCATCTCCTCCGCTTTCGACGGCTCCAGCCATCACTCTCTGGAGGATATCTCCCTCATGCGCGGCCTGCCCAAGATGAACGTTATCGTTCCCTGCGACCCCGCATCCGTAAGCTGGGCTGTGAACTGCGCAGCCGAGACTCCCGGCCCCGCCTACATCCGTCTGAGCCGCGACGTTTACCCCGATGTCTATGACAACTGCGACCACCTGGCTCTGGGCAAGGGCATGGTGCTCCGCGAGGGCAGCGACGCCACCGTGTTCGCCTGCGGCATCATGGTGCACAAGGCTCTGGCAGCCGCCGAGCTGCTGGCCAAGGAGGGCGTGTCTCTCCGCGTTGTGGATATGTACTCCATCAAGCCCATTGACCGTGAGCTTATCCTCAAGTGCGCCCGGGAGACCGGCGCCATCATAACCGCTGAGGAGCACAGCGTCATCGGCGGTCTGGGCTCCGCTGTGGCCGAGGTTCTGGCCTACGAGGGCGCTGGCGTGCCCGTGGAGTTCGTCGGAACCCAGGACACCCTCACCGCCACCGGTCCCTACGATGTGCTGATGAAGCGCTTCGGTCTGGACGAGGAGGCTCTCGCCGCCGCCGTAAAGCGCGCCGTGCTGAGAAAGAAATAAGCGCCCCTTTAAGCGTAACATCCCCGCTGCAGTTTGTGCGGGTATCCGTAAAACAGTTAATCCGACCTATGGCTTGATCATAGGTCGGATTTTTATCACAGGTTTCGATTTCGGAAAGGCTCCCTTGTGTAAAGGGAGCCTTTGGTGCGGCGCAATCGCACACCGCATGATACGCCGAAAGTGTATAGAAGTGCGCCCTTAAATCAAGCCGCTAAACTGGGATTTACTGTTTAGGCTCTTTCCGGAAAACCATAGCTAATCCAACAATCCCGATAATTGTAAATATCGCTGAAAAGCTGAAATCTAAATCAAAGAAAGGCTCGTTTCCCATCACTAAGGTTAAAAGAATACTAAACAATAGCACAGCAATTCCTTGTAGTTGTCTTTTCATAAATAAAACCTCCTTGCCAACTTCCGATTTACAGCTCTGTATGCATCTTATCATAAGAACCCTGTAAATACAACAATCGGCACAGCGAGATCACTTGCTGTGCCGAATAACTGTTTTTCGCACACCGCACATTTACGCGGCGGGGCCGTTTTTCTTCCTTGCCAATGCAAAACGGCTATGATAGTATATAATGTAAGAATCCTCTCAAAGGAGTCCATTATGAAGATCTACGAATCCGGTGAAAACTATCTTGAAACCATATACATACTTCGCAAGCGGCTGGGCGAGGTCCGCGCCGTGGATATCTGCGCGGAGCTGGGCTACTCAAAGCCCACGGTAAGCGTTACGCTGAAAAAATTCCGTTCGGAGAACTATGTCACCGTGGACAAAAACGGCCACATTGAGCTGACCGATAAGGGTCTGGAGATAGCCGAACGTATGTATGAGCGTCACAACGACCTGGCTGAGATGCTCATGGCCATGGGCGTGGATAAGGAAACCGCATATGAGGACGCCTGCCGCATAGAGCACCATATAAGCGACAAGAGCTTCCGCTGTATGCAGGCATATTTCCGGAAACGCTGAATTTTGTGGCACGGAGGCTGAATCCATGAGCAAAATTGCCTTTATAGTACCCTTTCAGGAGATGGAGCAGCAGATACGCAGAGCCTGGGAAATAAGTGAAAACGAGTCTCTGGAGGCAAACCTCTATCCCGACCACCAATTTGAATACACCGTACAGGCGGCAACGCTCAGCGCCGGCAGCCCCCCGCCCGACATAGATGCCGATGTTATTGTAGCCCGCGGCGCAACGGCGCTTGGGCTGAAGCGCCTGTATATGCATCAGGACAAGCATGTTGTGGAAATACCCGTAACCGCCGCCGACCTGGTATCCACCATACGCCGCGCCATTAAACGCTGGGGCAATCTGCCCATAGCCGTAACCGGTACTTTCAACATGACCTACGGCTCCAGCGGCGTTAACCGCGCCAACCGCTACAATGTGCAGGTATATCACTCCGACCGGGTGGACGACCGCAGTTACGAGGAGATGGTGCTTCGCGCCCAGGCAGACGGCTGCAGGATAATCATAGGCGGTATGCATACCACCGCATACGCCCGCTCTCTGGGGCTGTACGGCGAAAGGCTGAGCACCTCCATAGAGAGCTTCCTGCAGGCCATATCCGCCGCCAAGTCCGCAGCGGTCATAGCGGAAAAGGAGAGGCAGCGCTCCGCTCTGTACCAGGCGATAATCACCCACACCTACAGCGGAATACTGTCCTACACGGAGGATAACCAGGTAATAGTAATGAACAGCGCCGCCCGGCTGCTGCTGGGCCTCCGTGACGAACGTCCGGGAAAAGCCCTGAACGAGCTGCTCTCTCCCGGTGCATTCCGTCGGCTGCTTCTGCATCCGGGAGTTTTTAAGGACAAGATAACCGAGTACCAGGGCAGCACGCTGGTTGTCAGCAAAGCCCGTATACCCCTGGGCGGCAGCGAGAACGGCTATCTGGCCACATTCCAGGACGCCGCGGCTTTTGTGCAGTATCTTAACGACGAGCTGTCCGGCAGCTTTTCCGTAGCCCATGTGGCGGATATGAGCTTTTCGGACCTTGTCGCCGCCTCATCCTCCCTGCGCGGCGCCATAAGCGACGCCCGGCGTCTGGCCGCCTCGGACAAGAACATCCTCATAACCGGTGAAACCGGCACGGGAAAAAGCGCTTTCGCCCAGGCCATACATAACGCCCGTCCCCACACCGGCCTGTTTCTTCGCGTGGACTGCGCCACCCTCAATCGCGAAAAGCTAATGGGTATATCAGGGCAGCCCGGTGTGCTGGAGCTTGCCAACAACGGCACTCTGTATCTGCGCCAGGTAGGCTCCCTGTCTCCCCAGATGCAGGAGCTGCTTCGGGAGATACTGAGCGGCTCCGGAGCGCTCCTGTCTCCTGACGGTAAAACCGTACCTCTGAAGCTGCATATCATCAGCTCCACATCCCGGGACCTTGCGGCAATGACGCGGGCGGGGACCTTCAGTCCGGAGCTGTATTATCTGCTGAGCACTCTTGTTCTGGAGCTTACTCCCCTGCGCAGCCGTACGGAGGATATAGTTCCGCTTATGGAGCACAGTCTTAGCCGGCGTCTGGGCAGGCCGCCCAGGTTCCGCCCCGCAGTCCGGGAGCTGCTGGAAAAGCACCCCTGGTACGGCAATATGCACGAGCTTTTAAACTGCTGTGAACGTCTGTGCACTCTGGACAGAGACGGAGCCTTCACCGAGAGCGACATACTGGAAAACGTGCTGAGGGAAAGCCTGCCCGAGCCGGAGGGCGATGACCTTGAGGGCCGCCTGGAAAAGCGCCGCATACTGGACGCTCTGGCAAAGCACGGCATGAGCCGCACCGATGCCGCCGCAGCCCTGGGCATGAGCCGGACGACACTATGGCGCAAACTGAAAAAATACGGCATAACAGAATAATATAACAGCTCTGAGCGTTTGCTCAGAGCTGTTTAAATTCAGGGGAATAATCCCGCTCGTATACATTTTTACTCCAGTTCAGGCGTACTAAAGGGGCTTCTGACGGTGTCTGGAGCTGTGCCGCGGCAGTATAAAGCTCCAAAAAGCTGCATACAAGCAGCAGCAAAACCAGCAGGCCGCTCATTCTACGGCGAAGCGCCATTCTCCGTCTGTAACTTCGATAGGACATACTCTCTCCCTCCCTGCACAGACAGGATAACACCGCCGTGTATCGGAAAGGGCTCTTAATTGCTTCAAACTTGCATCATTACCACTCCGCCGCCGTCTCCGGAGCGGCCGTCACGCTGAGCACGCTGTCGGGCGTCCAGCCGAAATCCCATTCCGTGCTGAAGATACTGAAGTATGCCTCCACATCATTTTCCCCCAGAACGGCGACCTCCTTCCCGCTCCGCCACCAGCTTCCGCCGCTGCTGACCTGCCCGGTGAGCGCATTGTATATCCTGTCCACATCGGGGAAGTCCGCCTCCTTCTTTTCGCCGTCTACTGTGCCCATATAAAAGCCGTATACGGAGCCGGTGTCCACATCCAGTATGAACTGACAGTTGTACTCCGCGCCCGCCAGCTCCACCCCCCACACGCGCAGGCTCAGAGCCGGTTTTCTCTTGTCTGTGACGACGGCTATTATACCTTCCTTTATCTCCAACTCCGGCTTTTCCCAATTAAGCGTGCCGCATATCTCCGCCAGCTTTTTATCCACAACATCCTGCACCAGGCCGCGATTCCACAGCTCGGAGCCTATAAGGGCCTGCTGGGCCATGGTCATATTCTCCTCCATGCCGTCATAGTTCATAAGTATTTCCAGCTTCTCCGCAGTAGAATATGGCTCCTGCTGTACGCTGAGGTTATATGGCAGGGGCTCCTGCCGCACATGGTTCAGACGGTTCAGATCCCCCAGGCGCAGGGCGGCTATGGGCAGTCCCACGGCGCACAGGAGCAGCAGCCCCGCCAAAATATATGGCGTGGGAATTTTTCGCTTATTCATGGACCGCTCCCCCTTTCAGCGTAATAATGGCCGCGGTACCCTGACCGGGCGCACTCTCAAAGCGCATCTGCGCCCCATGCAGGTGCACTATCTCGGCGCAGATGCTCAGGCCCAGACCGGCGCCGCCCTGGGCGCGGGCCCGGGACTTATCCACCATGTAAAAGGCCTCGGTTATCCGCTTCAGGTCCTCCGGCTCCATGCCCTTGCCGTTGTCGCGCACCCGTATCTCATAGCCCTCGGGCACAACTCTGCCCGTGATGCTCACACGCCCCTTATCTCCGTCTATGGCCTTCCGGGCGTTGTCCAGCAGGTTCATGCACACGGTTTTCATAAGGTCCGGCTCGATGCGCATAAGGCCGTCCTCAGCCTGGGCATGGAAATCTATACCCTCCCGGATAAACACAGGCGTCATGGCTATGCGCAGAGAGTCGAAAAAGTCAAAAGCGTATATATCCCTGGTTTTTATGGCGTCCCGCTTCAGAATAATAAGGTTCAGCAGCTTCATGCTCATAGCCTCCAGCCGCTTGCCCTCTGTGAATATATAGTTGGCCGACAACACCACCTGCTCATTGGTAAGCTGCTTGCTGCGCAGCATGTCCGCGTAACCTATCATGGCCGTCAGCGGCGTTTTCAGCTCATGGGCAAAGCTGCCTATAAAGCGCTCCTGCCGCCGGGTAGCCTCCCGCAGCTCCTCTATATTCTGCTCCAGCCGCTCGGCCATGGTGTTGAAGTCCCGGGACAGGTCGGAGAGCTCGTCGCTGCCCGTGACCGCCACACGTCGGTCCAGGTGTCCCTCGGCCATGGACATGGCGGCCCGTGAGAGGCGGCGTATAGGGCGGGTCAGCCATTGCGATGCGAAAAAAATCACCACTCCGCCCACCAGAGTCATGGCCAGCATCAGCAGCACAAAAGTCTGTATCTGTCTTGAACGGCTGGCAAACAGAAAGTCAATATCACGGAAGCACTCCACATACAGCACGGTATCATATACCGTTATGGGGCTGGCAACGTGAATATATGTGCCGCCGCCAGGCTCCGGCTGTATCTCATACCCCCGGTTGCCGGGCTCCAGCCGGGTGATAAGCCCTGTCATGGCGCTCACTCCGGAGTTGTTGAAAAGCTCCCGTCCGTCGGCGGCGGAGAGGCGGTAGTTCAGCACGTCGCCGGCGGAGCTTATTGTCAAGCTCTCGGCCATGCTTCCTGCGGCGGAGGCCACATTTTCCTCCGTGCGGCTGCCCAGGGAGTCCACCAGCACGGCAAAGCCCTCGTCGCGGAAGTTTGCGGCGAGGGTGTAGGCCAGTATATCCGCCTCATCATAGGCGGCCTCCGTCTCCCGCTCCAGAGTGGAGCGAAAGCCCAGGTCTATGAGGCAGTAGCCGCCTATTGCCAGAAACAGGCAGGCTATCAGCATGGTGCTGAAAAATATCTTCCAAAAAAATCGCAAGGCTCAGACCTCCAGCCTGTAACCGATTTTGTATACCGCCACTATTTTGTCCTCCAGCCCCAGTTTCTTGCGCATACGCTGGACATGAAGGTCCACCGTGCGGGAGTCGCCCAGGTATTCGTCGCCCCAGACCCGCTCGTATATCATATCCCGGAACAGGGCGATGTTCTTGTTGCGCACAAAGAGCAGGAGCAGCTCATACTCCTTCACCGTGAGGCTCACGGGCACTCCGGCCTTTTTCACCACCCGGGACATGGTGTCTATCTCCAGGTCAAACAGGGTGAGCACCCTGTCGTTGCGGTGGTAGCGGCGCAGCACCGCCTCCACCCGGGCCAGCAGCTCTATTATCTCAAAGGGCTTGGTGATGTAGTCCTCAGCCCCCAGCTTCAGCCCCTTCACCCGCTCTGTCACCTCGCCCCGGGCGGTGAGGAAGATAACCGGTATCTCCATGGGGCGTATATACTCCATAAGCTCATAGCCGTTGAGCTTGGGCAGCATAACGTCCAGCAGCACCAGGTCGAAGCTCTCCTTTTCCAGCAGGTCTGCCGCCGCCATGCCGTCGAAGGCGCAGACACAGCGGTAGCCCGCGTCGGTAAGATTCAGCCGTATAAGGTCGGATATGGGCTTTTCGTCCTCAACAATGAGTATGCTGTTCATGGCTTCCTCCAATTTTGTCGTGTTGCTGTAAGTTTACATCACAGTTGCATCGTATTTGTATCATTACTATACCCCATTTGGGACTCCTTGGAAAGGTCTAAAGGCGTTTTTTGCTTATATGCAGGAAATTTCGTATTTATCCGTCATTTTAGCAGTGCCTGTCGCCGTTTCTTGCATAAGGTCGGTTTTTGTGTTGTTATGTAAACTATTTTCCTTGTTTCAGCAATGACCATACTATGTTACATGATTTTACATTTTATGTATATTCTACACTTTTTCTTGAGTTATCAGCTTTTACAGCTATGTTGAAAACTCTGTTGATAATGTTGATAACTTTCTGAAAACCACCTGAGAGCTTCTGTTTTATGTAAAACTCCCGCAACTGTTGTTACCCACAAAAAAGCCTCTGTTTGCGGGATTTTTCCTGAGAACATATTCCGCCGCACAATGCAGGAGCGCCTGCAATATACATATAGTAATCACTCTTGTCCTTAAAACGCGGCTTGACAACAGCAAAGCTGTATAGTATTATAATTCAGGTAAAGTTTTCTCTCTGTGCTGGTATAGCTCAGTCGGTAGAGCAGCTGATTCGTAATCAGCAGGTCGTGTGTTCGAGTCACATTACCAGCTCCAAATAAAAGGGAAGCCGCGTATATGCGTGGCTTCCCTTTTATTTTCTATATGCGGCCGCATCAGCCGGCTATTGCGCGGTACAGGAAAGTGACAATCTGAGCACGGAGGCAGCTGCTGTCGGGACTGAACGTATCGGCACCGGTTCCGGAGCTTATTCCCTGATGTGCCGCCCAAAGTACAGCATCGGTGTAGTAGGTATTTGCCGCAACATCGGCAAACGGATTTGCGGTGCCTGGCTCAGGAGAGCCCACAGCACGCCACAGGAATGTGACTGCCTGAGCACGGGTTACCTCAGCATCGGGGTCAAAGGTAAGCTCTGTGCTGCCCTTGGTAATACCCTTTTCCGCTGCCCATAGAACCGCCTTGCAGTAATAGGCGTCTGCGCTTACATCAGTAAACGGATTTTGGGTTCCGTCAGGCTCGGGGCTTCCCATGGCGCGCCACAGGAATGTGACTGTTTGTGCTCGGGTGCAGGCGGCATCGGGGCTGAAAGCATCAGCGGCCGTACCGCTGGTCACACCATTCTCAACCGCCCACAGCACAGAAGCATAGTAGTAGTCGTTCTTGTTCACATCCTTGAAAGGACTGGCCGAAGTCTGTTCTCGCTCGGTAAATACAGCTTCCACGGAGACCTTCGAAGCGGGCATGGTAAAGGTGTATTTTCCGTTTTTCTCAGTAAGCTCCAACTCGCTGCCGTTCTTGTCGAGCACCTTGATGGACTTCAGCTCATACCCATTGTCAGGCTTTACGCTGATGGTAACGGTATCTCCCTTGTCGGCACGCCTGGGGCTGACGGTTACGGTTCCATGGGAGCTTTGCTCCGTACTGATGGGATATCCGCTGGCTGAACTGCCGCCCGTGCCGGAACCGCCATTATCAGCCTTAACGGAAGCCAGATCATAAACAGCCACAGTACCGCCTACCTCGCAGGCCGCCAGCAGCAGCGCGCCGCCGGTGGGGCTTTGAGAGGCGGGGACGAAGGCCAGGCCCTCGGGTGAGTCGTCGGCGCCCACGCCATCCTCATCCACATTCACAAAGTCCCGGGAGTTGATGTAATTGACATAGGAGACCTTGGCGGGGTTTGTAATGTCATAGACCATAATGCCGCCGATGCGCTCCAGCGTTACAAAGGCATAGGTCCTGCCGTCCACCGTGCCGGTGACTACTGACTCGGGCTCGGGGCCCTTCTTGCCGGAACGGGAGTCCTTTTCTGTATCGTCATTGGAGCAGTTGAAATAGTCGGGCAGGTAATCGGCGGTTTTGGTTTCAAAGTCGTTTGTACTGTCAAAGACCTGCTCCAGCCCATTCGCAGTCACCTTAAACATGGTGAAGGAGCGTCCGCCAAAGAGATAATCGGTACCGGCATCCAACCCGTCATAATCGCTCACCTTAAACCAGGTGACTTTCTTTGCTATATTAATGTTCCCGCTGGGAGATTGTTTATTTTTAACCTCGTTGCTGTCGCTTTCCGCTTCTATGTCCGTTCCGGAGATGTCCTCCAGAGGCCAGGCGCGGGAGTCGCCCTCGTTGGCGGTCAGGATGTAATCCACACCGCCTATGGTGGTCATGGATATGCCGTCCGGCATCCGGATACCCAGCAGGTTTTCATAGATTTCGGGGGAATACCCATCATCGCCGCCGTTTATGTCCACGGCAATGCTGGAGTAGTCCTCAAAGCCCACAGAGAAGATTCCCCTGTAGTCGTTGGTATTCAGATCCAGTACTGCAACTGCATTGGCCTCCTGCAGGGTGATGTAGGCTGTGGTGTTGGAGCAGGCGATGTACTCGGGCTCCAAATCTACTGATGGGGCGGTGTCCTTTTTCAGGACAATATCTGCATCAACCAGGGCCTGGCGGGCATCAGCGGCGTCATACTTTTCAAATCCGATGGTTTCGGCGGTTCCGCTCTTCACGTCAATAACGGTGACGCTGCCCTTGGGGTCCACCGCATCGGCATAGGTGTAGCCCATGCGTGGCTCGCCTTCATTAGCGGTGAGAATTTTGGAGCCGTTGGGGGTGAAAGTCACCATATCGGGCTGAACTCCGGTTTCTGCGGCGGTCTGGAACTCCAGAGTACCGTCATCCTTGATGGTAAACAGGGCCACACGGCCATTGGCAGCATAGTCTTTCGCCTGAATGGCGGCGGCCAGGGTCTTGCCGTCGGGGGAAACGGCCACGGAGGTCATGTCGCCGTATGTGAAGCCCTCGGCACTAACCAGCCCTTTCACGTCGATGGACTCTCCGTCCAGGACGGTCACGGTGGTCTGTCCCTTGGTCATGCCGCTCATGGGGATGACGGCCAGCTTACCGCTCTGACCATTGATGGCATAGGCGCACTTGTTGCCTGGAGCGTAAGCCACAATCTCCATAACGCCGCCGTCCTTGTTGGTCTCGCCGCTGCTGTAACGGCCTATGTTTGTCAGCTTCAGGGATGCGGTGCTGTTCTCAAAGCCCAGCGTCTGCCGGACGGGCAGGTCCTCGCCCCCGGTCAGGACGAAAGCGGCCGTGTTGTCCCCCAGAGGCTCAGCGCTGTCGCCGGGGGTCTGGGTGTCGTGGATCAGAGCTTCTGCGGCATTTGCCAGCATAGGCAGCATACCGTTAAAACTCGTGGTATCTGATTTCAGCTTGGCTATGATGCCCTCCAGAACCTGTTTCATGGGATTAGCCGCCAGCGCGGCATCCTCATCGCCCTCATAGTGGAACGACATGCACAAGCTCAGGAATTTTGCCAGAGTAATGTCCTCTGTCAGCCCCTGTTCCGGATTTTTCTCCACCAGGACATAGTCGGCAAGAGCCGCATCCATACCCATGCCAACCAGCAGCTCGGCAACCTGCCCCTCCAGACCGGTAAGCAGATAGTTGTGGGCATATTCGGGGAACTTTTCGCCGACTGCGTCGCCGTCAAAAAGCTCGGGAGCGCTGAGGTCGTCTTTGGTCAGACCGGCAACCTCCAGAATGGGGGAGCTTGCATAAGCTGCCTTGTCGCCCTCCAGCGCCACATAGCGTATAGGAGAGGGGTCTGTAACCAGAGAGCCGGTCTCCACATCGTGGAGGACATTGCCTGCCTCAGTAGTGATATAGGCGGCGTCCTGAGAGTGGAAGTGGCCGGTGAAAACCAGGCTCATTCCCGCGTCGGCCAGAGCTGCGGACACCTCGGAGTAATCCTTAACAAGATACTCGGAGAAAAAGTCCGGCTGTATAGCGGTGTGGGGCACCAGGCCGTGATGCATCATGCCAATGGGAATGCGGCCCTCACGGCGGGCCTCCTCAATCTGACTAAGCACCCAGGCCATGGTTTCATCGCTGAACTCGCCGCCGGTGTGCTGCTCGGGATTTTCCGTATCATTGTTGTATATGCAGGCGTCCATAACTATAAGGCGGTAGCTGCCGCCCAGATCTGCCGCATAGGACAGAGAATCAGGGTCCTCAGCCACAGCCAGATCGTATCCGGCCTCGGCATAGATATCCTTGAACATTGCGGTATCCACAGTCTCGGCAGGTACAGCGGAGCCGGACTTATAAGAGACCGCATGGGCATTTGAAATATCGTGGTTGCCGTTAATGACAAAAACCTGTGTTCCGCTCTCGGCCTCAAAGGCAGCCAGCTTTTGGGCCAGCAGCTCATGGTTGAGCTTCTCGCCGTCCTTGGTCAGGTCGCCGGATATCAGAAGATAATCAGCTCCGCTGTTCTTAATCTGCGCCAGAGCTGCATCCAGTATTTTTTCGCTCTCCACCAGCATCTTTCGGTCGCCGGCCAGATAACTGTCAAAATCCACGCCGTCGGCTCCCAGAGCGTCGGTATCATAAAGGTGGTCGTCGGATATCACCGCCAGCTTCACATCGGTATTATCGTCCCAGGGGTATGCAAAGTCCGGAAGATCGGCTTCTCCGGAATTGGAAGCGTGGGGCAGATTTATATCCTCCACAGTTTTGGAGTAATCTACTGCTGCAAAATCCGCCGCAGTATTATCCGTATCTGCAAATCCGGTGCGGCTGGCAGCCTTCTTTTTGGACTGAATTCCCGCCTGACTGACAAAGTCGTCGCCCTCATAAGCGGGGGCCAGCTGTGCATATTCCTTGTCGGTCTCACCGCCGCCATTGTAGTCGTTGCCGGATGCCGCGGCCAGGTCCACCAGGCCCTCAGGTGCTCTGTCGCCGGACAGGTCGCCTAAAACATCGGCGCTCAGTTCAATCTGGTTGCCCATCAGGGCGACGGATACGCCCTTGTTGTGCAGGACGATATCCCATTCCTGATCGCCTTCAGGGACATTAACCTTCACGTTGCCGGTGTCGGCCACAGCCGCGCAGCGTACCAGATAATAGCCCCCGGCAGGGATCTCACCCGTCAAATCCAGCTTTGCCCACGCAGCATTGTTTCCTCCGTCTGCGCTGGAACGGTACTGCAGGGAATAGCCGTTCAAATCCACGGCTTCGTCCGTGGGATTATAAAGCTCAATAAAGCTGTGGCTGGCATAGCCGTCCGTACTGCCGCCATATACCTTGTTGAGCAGGATATGCTGCACGCCATCGGGTGCGGCAAGAGCTGTGGGAACCATCCCCAGCATCATCACGCAAGTCAGAAGAATTGAAAATATTCTTCGGCTCAGCCTTGTTTTTTTGCTCATCTAAAGCATCCTTTCTCATATACACATAATCCAGCAACCGAGCTGCAAATACTCCGGTCACGAAATATCATACTAAAGAAAGTGTGTAAAGTAATAAACCACACAGCCGTAAAAGCTGTGTAAACGCAGATTTTACACGCGTCCGCCCGGCAGACGCCGATGAGTATTTTCACCAATGCCTTATTATGTGTTGTAATGTATAAAACACTCGGGTGAGATATAGGTAAAAGGCTTTTTAGACAAATTGAAGCAGCCCCGTGTCAGGGGCTGCTTCAGTACTATACTTATATGGACAAATCAATTCAGAACAGCACTCTTTTCAGCGCTATGCGGGCTTTTTTAAAGAGATAGCGGTTTTTCTCCTTGGCCTTGCCCTTTGCATAGGCGGCGTCTATCTCGGCGGCGTATTTCAGGGGATCGGACTCGTACTTCTCCGCCAGAGGGCGCAGGTCCTTATACTGGATGAGATAGGTCAGCTCGTACCACAGGCGGCTCTCTGTGCTGTTTTCACGCTTCCAGTAGGCGCCGAACTGCTCCTCCATGGGGGCGTACATGATGGCGTCCATCTCCTCCTGGGTAAAGTAGCCCTCCTCTATGGCCTTGGGCACTATGTCCGTGCCGGGCAGAAAGTTCAGGCCGTGGAGCTGCAGCTCATAGCGGCCGTGGAGCTTTTTCACCAGCTCGTAGGTCTCCTTGAGATGCTCTATCTTCTCAAAGGGATGCTGGAGCATGAAGTCGTAGCTGGCCCAGAACACGCCGGCGTCAGCTATGGCGCGGGTGGCCTCCACTATGTCCTCCTGAGTCTCGTTTCTGTGGAAGACCTCCCTGCGGATATAGGGTGAGCCGGACTGTATGCCCATAATGACCTCCATGAGGCCCACGGACACCAGCTTGCGCAGAGTGGCCTCGTCCACCATGCCGGGGTGGGTCCAGATGGTGAAGGGCATATGGATGTGCTTTTTGTACTCCCGGCAGAACTCGTCCACCCACTCGGCCTTTCTGGGGAACACCTCGTCGTAAAAGTGGATGAACACCAGGCGCTTGCACTGCTTTTTGGCCTCTATCAGCTCGTCTATGACGCTTTTGACGCTGCGGAAGCGCACGGGGGGCGTGCCCTTGGGCAGCAGCTTGCGCAGGTTGGAGCAGCAGCAGTAGGAGCAGCGGAAGGGGCAGCCCCGGGAGGCTATGGTCTCGTAGCTCATGGTGCTCAGCTGGGGGTCGCCCTCCACCAGCTTGTCGTTTTCAATGAAGCAGGCACGGCGGCTGTTTATGACCGGCGCGCCGTAGCCGTCCAGCTGGGTGAGCACGTCGCCTATGTCGTTCACAACGGCCTGACCGTCTTTCATATAGCCCAGGGAGGCTATGTTGTCGGGGCTTTCGCCGGTACGCAGGCAGTCGGCCAGCTTCACTATGGGGTGCTCGCCGTCCGTGCGGATTATATAGTCGGCGCCTCTTTCGAGGAAATAGTTGGGGAACATACTGGTAAAAGCGCCGCCGCAGACCACAGGTATATTGAATCTGGCGCGGATGCGCTCCAGCACGGCGTTCACCGTGTCCAGATACATGGAGCTCATGACCGACAGGCCTATCATCATGGGCTTTGTCTGCTCTATGCGGCTGCACAGCAGCTCCAGCTCGGCCTCGGTGGTCTTTTTGGGGCGCACGCTGTTGAAATCCTTATAAAACACGTTGGTGACCTCATAGCCTGCGCTCTCCAGAGCCGTCTCCAGATAACGGACGCCCTGGGCCTTGATATTATAAAAGGCCACCAGCAGCACGCGTTTATTCTCTGCCATTTTCCATCCTCCCGCAGCAATTACATAATAATACATTATAATTATAGACCACCGGCGTGGAAATAGCAACAAAAATCGACCGCGGCGGCATGTCAGCGCTTTTGCAGAAGCTTATCCGGCTCTATTCCCAGAGCGTCGGCAATATCAAGCAGCGCGTCCAGACTTGTCACCGTGGCCGCCGTTTCAATTTGTTGAATATGATTTCTGCTGTAATTGGCAATCTCAGCAAGCTGGGCTTGTGTCAAGCCACGCTCTTTTCTGTAATACAGGATGTTCAAACCGATTTGTAAATACATTTTATAGTGTTTGTTATACATTGTTCTCACTCCTGTAATTAGTTTAGTGAGAACACAGGCATTTTTAGTCAATCCATCATCAGGTAAATACTTGATATTATCTTGTATTTACTGTCTATTTATGTTAAAATACATCATGAGGTGATACTCTTGACAGAACGTGATGAATATAAAGATTTGGCCTTTGAGGATTTTGTGCTGGGAAAGGACTACGATCAATTCCACCGCCAGCTGCTAAGACTTACGAACGAAGCCTTCGAGGCCGGATGGCGTGCCGCCCTGTCCGCGCCCAGCGCGCCCGGGAAATTATACCTTCTAAACGCCCAGTCACCCTCCGGCGAGGAACATAAATAACACGGAGGCGGATGACCGCCTCCGTGTTATTTATGTTCATATTCTGTTCCCGCTGAGGCTCAGTCCAGTCTGAGCTGGGGCGATACACGGCGTATTACCACCAGGGCCAGCAGCATTTTGCAAATATCCGGGATGATGAAGGGGAACACGCACCAGCCCAGCACGGTCATGAGCCCTACCGCACCGGTGGAGGACATATACACCTGCATGAACCAGACCGTACCGAAGGCATAGCACACGGCGGTGCCCAGGAGCATGGAGACAAACAGGGCGGCGGAATTGCCTCTGAATTTCTGCGCGGTCCAGCCCTCTATGAGGGCCAGGAAAATAAATCCCACTATGTATCCGCCGGTCTTGCCCAGCAGTATGCCCATACCGCCCTGCATACCGTTGAAAACCGGCAGTCCAGCAGCGCCCAGCAGCATATACACTATTATGGCCAGCGCGCTGCGCTTTGCCCCCAGCAGCCCCGCCGCCACAAACACGGCGAAGGTCTGCATGGTGAAGGGTACTGCCGTGGGTATACTTATCCAGGCGCAGATGGCTATGAGCGCCGTCATAAGTGCTATATACGCCGCCTCCCGTGAGCGGCTTTTGGCTTTTGAGTTCATGGGTAAATCCTCCTTTGAAAGTTCCAGCTTATTAAACCACAGAGCGCCCGTATTGTCAACCTAAAATTAATTTTAGTTGACGATAAAAAATCTATTGACAAAAATGCGAATTAATGTTATACTTTTCAAGCTTGCGGGTGTAGTTCAATGGTAGAACACCAGCCTTCCAAGCTGGATACGTGGGTTCGATTCCCATCACCCGCTCCACGAGAATATCGCGGAGCGAAAATTGAACAAAGTTTCCCGTATTCGATACGCGCCAGTAGCTCAGCCGGATAGAGCAACTGCCTTCTAAGCAGTAGGCCAGGGGTTCGAGTCCCTTCTGGCGTGCCAAAGCCTTTTGAGTCTGCGAGGCAAGAATATGTGGTGGGTATAGCTCAGTTGGTAGAGCACCGGATTGTGGTTCCGGGTGTCGTGGGTTCGAGCCCCATTACCCACCCCACTTTTATTTTCCCCCATATAGGGGTGTAGCCAAGCGGTAAGGCACGGGACTTTGACTCCCGCATTCGCTGGTTCGAGTCCAGCCATCCCTGCCAGCATGACCCAGTAGCTCAGTCGGCAGAGCACCTGCCTTTTAAGCAGGGTGTCCGGAGTTCGAATCTCCGCTGGGTCACCAGCACGAAGATAAGCCTCTAGGCGGTAAGCCTTGAGGCTTTTTTGTATATAAGGAGGGCTTTTCATGTATCTCATAGTCTGTCTGGACGATATGGACGGCATGATGTTCAACCACCGCCGCCAGAGCCGGGACAGCGCCCTGCGCGCGGACATGCTTTCCATGACCGAAGGCGCGAAGCTGTATATGAACGGCTACTCAGCCGGGCAGTTTGACTTAAAAGACGGCATCACCGTGAGCGAAGCTCCGCTGGACGAGGCAGGCGCCGGCGATTGGTGCTTTATTGAGGACCTCTCCCCAACGCCCTTTGCCGGTAAAATCGAAAAGCTGGTGATTTACCGCTGGAACCGCCGCTACCCCGCCGACCTCCGCTTCGGCATTTCTCTCGACGGCTGGCGGCTCATGGAAACCGCGGAATTTCTCGGCACATCCCACGAAAAGATATCCAAGGAGGTCTATGTCCGTTGAAACTGAATAAAAAGCAGCTCCGCTCCCTCATAAGCCTTATAGTGCTGCTGTGCGTACTCATAGCAAGCTATTTTGCCAAGCCCCAGGAGGCCGACAGGCCCGTATTCGACCTGAGCACCGTGCCGGAGTATTCCGGCGAGGCCTGGGCGCCCTTAAACGGCAACGTGCCCGAATTCACCGAGGAGGAGCTCACGGCCGAGTCCTACGAGCTCTACGGCCGTCTGGATCATCTGGGCCGCTGCGGCACGGCAATGGCCAGCGTTGGCCTTGACCTCATGCCCACCGAACCCCGGGGCGAGATAGGCAGCGTGAAGCCCACGGGCTGGCACAGCGTAAAACACGATTTTGTGGACGGCAAGAGCCTCTACAACCGCTGCCACCTCATTGGCTTTCAGCTCACCGGCGAGAACGCCAACGAGCTGAACCTCATAACCGGCACCCGCTACCTGAATGTGGAGGGCATGCTCCCCTTTGAAAACATGATAGCCGACTATGTGAAGGAGACGGGAAACCATGTGCTCTACCGCGTCACCCCCGTGTTCTCCGAAGACGAGCTGGTGGCCCGGGGCGTACAGCTTGAGGCCATGTCCGTGGAGGACAAGGGCGAGGGCGTGAGCTTTAACGTCTACTGCTACAACGTCCAGCCCGGCGTTATCCTGGACTATGCCACCGGCGAGAGCAGCATGGACGAGGCCGCCTTCACAGAGGGTGAGCAGCACGACTATGTGCTGAACACTAGCTCCAAAAAATTCCACCTGCCTGACTGCTCCGGCGCCCAGTCCATGAGCGCGAAAAACCGCCAGGATTACACCGGCACCCGGGAGATGCTCATAGCTCAGGGCTTTGAGCCCTGCAGCTCCTGCAAACCGTGACGCCCGCGTTCGTCCCACCGCTTCCGAAACCTATATAAAATCAAAAGGCACGCAAACCGGAGCCGTCGCTCCATTTGCGTGCCTTTCGTCTGTTGTATGCTTTGGGATTTGCGGGCTTTCTGGTCACGGGGTTAATTCCGCCCCAGCTGCCCCTGCGGGCTGTGTCCAGCTCTCTGCGCTTTTTCTTGGAGAGTTTTCCATAGGGTATGAATTTTTCCATAAAAGGGCTCCTTTCGTCCTTATTGCGGTAAAGAATATCATATTTCCGAGATAAAATCAACAATTTACGCCCACCTGCAATAAAACCGTAACATCCGGAAATTATACCCAAAAATTCAATGCAAAATTCAGATAATGTGCTTTGCAAATTTCAATGGACATACGGCCGCAATCGGGTATAATTAAATCGAAAAGTTCATTAAAGGAGAACCGCCCATGGACGCCAAGGTGATGCAGAAGATTGGCTACGGTCTCTACGTTCTCACCGTCAGAGACGGCGAAAGGGACAACGGCTGTATTATAAATACACTTATCCAGATAACCAGCACGCCGCAGCGCGTATCTATTACCGTAAACAAGGCAAACTACACCCACGAGGTTCTTATGCGCACGGGCATATTCAATGTCTCCATCATTTCTCAGGAGGCTGATTTTGGTCTGTTCAAGCGCTTCGGCTTTGCCAGCGGCCGGGATACGGACAAGTTTGTGGGTTTTGACCACGTCCTGCGCACGGGAAACGATCTCCTTGCCGTCACGGGCGCCTGCAACAGCTGGCTCAGCGGCCGTGTGTTCCACTCCATTGACCTGGGTACTCATACCATGTTCCTGGCCGATGTGACGGACGCCGCGGTGCTCTCCCCGGCGGAGACCGCCACCTACGCCTATTACCACAGCAGTATAAAGCCCAAGCCCGAGGACAAAGCCTCCGGCGGCTGGCGCTGTAAAATATGCGGCTATGTCTATGAGGGCGATGAGCTGCCCGATGACTTTGTCTGCCCCATCTGCAAGCACGGACGCGACGATTTTGAGCGCATCTGATGACTTATAAATACATTCTTGGAGGTTTTTTATTATGAAGTATGTATGCACCGTATGCGGTTACGTTTACGATGAGGCCCTCGGCGATCCCGACAACGGCATTGAGCCAGGCACTCCCTGGGAAGAAGTCCCCGAGGATTGGGTATGCCCCCTCTGCTCTGTTGGCAAGGATATGTTTGAGGAAGAATAAGGCTTGAAAAGCTCACCCCAAAAGGGTGGGCTTTTTGATATTAGTGAATAATTGTGGTGTCGCTGCGCGAGGGATGAAATTTTTTTCTGCACTACCGTAGAATCCGCTCCCCTAACAAGGGAGCTGTCAGCGAAGCTGACTGAAGGGTTTAAACTATCAAATTTGCTTAAACTAATTCGGAGCGTGTAGGGGCGCGCATTGCGCGCCCGCGACGAAGCGGAATGGGAGAACGAGGCACAGCCTGCGGTGGGTGGGGCCGTGTTCTGAAACCCCTTTCTTTAAAGAAACAGGTTTCAGGCTTCCCAAAGAATCTGCCGGTTCGCCATGGGCCGTAAGCTGAGCTAAAGCTCACCTTACTCAAATGGCGAAGGACTAGTACGGTGTTAGTCGCGCCTGAGTCGATGGAATTGGGCTGTAGATTAGGGATTTAAAGCTCACCCCAACTCCACCAATAGAAGCCAGGGGAGAAAAAATTTTTCAATCAGTCGCGGAGCGACACCACAATTCTTCACTCTTAATTATTCATTCTTCACTCCTAATTAAATCCCTCACGACCTCTCCCGCCAGTATCAGGCCGGCTGCCGCGGGTACGAAGGCGGTACTGCCGGGGATGCTGCGCCGGCCCTCGTCGGGCGTCTCACCGCAGTCAGCGGGCTCAAGGGGCTTTTCACGGGAACAGACCACCTTGAGATGCTTTATCCCCAGTCTGCCCAGCTCCCGGCGCATGACCCGGGCCAGGGGACACTCGCTGGTCTGGGCCAGGTCAGCCACCTCCAGACGGGTGGGGTCCAGCTTGTTGCCCGTGCCCATGCAGCTTATGACCGGCACGCCCGCCTCTTTGGCCCGGCGCACCAGCAGCAGCTTGGCGGTAACGGTGTCCACGGCGTCCACCACATAGTCGTAGTCCCCAAGCGGGAAGAGTTCCTCGGTATCCGTGGTGTAAAACTCCTGACGCAGACACAGGCGCAGCCGGGGATTTATGTCCAGCAGCCGCCGGGCCGCGGCCTCCGTCTTGGGCAGGCCCACGGTGCTGTGCAGGGCTATGGTCTGACGGTTCAGATTGGAGAGGGACACGCTGTCCTTGTCCACAAGTGTGAGCGCACCCACGCCGCTGCGCGTCAGAGCCTCAGCCGCGTGGCCGCCCACGCCGCCCAGGCCGAACACGGCCACATGGGCGTTTTTAAGTATTTCCATACCCGCGTCACCCAGTAGCATACGGGTGCGGATGAATTGGTCCTGCATAATAAACCTCGCTTTCAGATGTATGAAGGGACGCCTGCGGGCGTCCCTTCTCAGCGTGTAAAAAAGTCTCACAGAGTTCGCCGCCGAGACGGCGAAAAAATCAAATCTGTTTTCGGCCGCGGCGTGTACGTGGACGAAAACACTTCTCGCGGAGTGAGCGTCGAATTGTTCGCCGCCGGCGAACAACCGAGGCGCAGAGCGCAGCGCAGCCTTTTGTCAAAAAGCCCGTAGGGGCTTTTTGACAGTTCCTGAAGGGACGCCTGCGGGCGTCCCTTCTGCCGTATTGTTTTGTTATCTGCTGCCCTTGTCGTAGGGTATGCCCTCGGCCTTGGGAGCTCTGGAGGACTTGGAGGTGAACACCAGCACCACCATGGTGACTATATAGGGCAGCATATTGTAAATGTTGGAGGACTGCTTTATCCCGTCGAAATCCGGCAGGAAGGGTATGCTGGAGGCATAGGAGCCTATTACCTTAAACAGGGCGAAGAACAGGGCCGCGCCCAGTATGCGCACGGGGTTCCAGTTGCCGAAAATCATGACGGCCAGGGCCAGGAAGCCATAACCCGCCACGCTGGACTGGAAGCCGCTGCCCGCGGCCACGGTGAAGGCCAGTCCGCCCACGCCGCCCAGGAAGCCGGATATCATGACGCCTGCGTAGCGCATACGGTAGACGTTTATGCCCACGCTGTCCGCCGCCTGGGGATGCTCGCCGCAGGCCATGAGCCGCAGGCCGAAGCGGGTCTTATACAGGATTATTATTGCCGCTATGAGCAGCGCTATGGCCACCGGCGTGGTGAGATACAGGCTCTTGAATATCACACGCTCAAAAAAGCCCGAATCCTTGGTGATGCCGCCGATGCGTATCCATGTGGGCAGCAGTATTGTGGTCTGTCCCTGCCCCTGCACAGCCCAGGTGAACACTATGGCAAAGGCGGGAGCCAGCATGTTAAGCGCCGTGCCGCCTATGGTCTGGTCGGCTTTGAGATTTATGGAGGCAAAGGCCAGCAGCAGAGAGAACACTATGCCCGTGCCGCCCGCTATGAGTATGGCGCACAGCATTGCAAGCTGCGGGTGCTCGGGACCCCAGCTTGCGTCCATGGCGGACAGGAACAGGCAGGAGAACAGGGCGCCCACCACCATTATGCCCTCAAGGGCGATGTTAATAACGCCGCTGCGCTCTGAGAACATACCGCCCAGGGCCACCAGAAGCAGGGGAATTGCAAACACTATGGTAGCGCTTATGATATCGGCCAGTATTTTCATTTGTCCGCCTCCTCCTTTCCGGCGTTCTTATGCCCAATGCGGCTGAAGGCGTTCATAAGCACGGTCTTCATAAGCAGGGAGAAGGCCGCCAGATAGATTATCACCGCGATTATCATGTCTATTATCTCTTTGGTGAACTCCGGCTGCATGGCGTCGCCGCCCACCTGGATATATGACACGAATATGGCGGAAAAGATGGTGGCGATGGGGTTGGAGATAGCCAGCAGCGCCACGGGTATGCCGTTGAAGCCCATGGCGGGCAGCACCTTGCCCAGAGTGAACTGGCCGGTGCCCGCCAGGTAATACAGGCCGCCGCCGACGCCGGCCAGGGCGCCGGAGATGACCATGGAGAGGATGATGTTGCGCCTTGCGTTTATTCCGGCGTAGACGCTGGCGCTGCGGTTCAGGCCGCAGGCCCGCAGCTCATAGCCGAAGGTGGTCTTGCTCAGGATGATATACATGAGCACGGCAAAGGCAATGGCGATGAAAATGCTGATGTTCATATAGTTGGAGTCCATCATGACGTCCAGCCCCTGTTTGGGGATGATGGCCTCGGGGTTGGCCTTCATGAGGGAGGCGGTGCGGTCGTTCTGGGAGTCGCCCCAGGCGCTGGCCAGCATATTGGGGATATTGGCCACCAGCAGGTTTACGAAAAACAGGCCTATCCAGTTGAACATGATGGAGGTGATGACCTCGTTCACATTGAAAACCGCCTTGAAAAAGCCGGGGAAGAAGCCCCAGGCCGCGCCGCCCAGCATGGCCGCCAGCAGGCATATCCACCAGGGTGCCTGAAAGCCGATGGCGCAGATAAGGGCGCACACCGCGCCCACGGTATACTGGCCGGAGGCGCCTATATTGAACAGGCCGGTCTTGAAGGCAAAGCCCACGGACAGGCCAGTCATGAGCAGGGGCGCCGCCTGATACAGCACCTTGGCGAAACGGGAGGGGCTGCTGGCTCCGGCGGTGAGCATCTGCCTGAGGCCGTAGCCCGCCATTTCGGAGTTGAAGATAAGCAGCAGCACATAACCGAACACAAGGCCGCAGATTACAGACACCAGCGAGGCCAGAAAACTCATAAAGCCCTGGCTGCGGGTGAATTTACCCAGTTTATTCACGGCTCTCCCCCCTCTCTCCGTCGCGCTTGGCGCCGGACATATACAGGCCCAGCTCCACGGGGCTGGTATTCTTCGGGTCAAGCTGGCCCACTATCTCTCCCTCGTACATTACCAGTATGCGGTCGGAGAGGTTCATGACCTCGTCCAGCTCTAGGGATATGAGCAGCACCGCCCTGCCCTTGTCACGCTCGGCCACAAGCTGCTTGTGGATATATTCGATGGCGCCCACGTCCAGGCCTCGGGTGGGCTGAATAGCTATGAGCAGCTCCGGGTCCTTGTCTATCTCCCTGGCCACTATGGCCTTCTGCTGGTTGCCGCCGGACATACTGCGGGCTACGGTCTGTCCGCCCTGTCCGCTGCGGACGTCGTACTGCTCTATGAGCCTGTCCGCATATTCACGCACGGCCTTTCTGTCTATGAATCCGCCGTGCTGGAACTGCTTTTCCCAATAGCGCTGTAGCACCATGTTTTCCTCAAGGGTGTAATCCAGCACCAGTCCGTGCTTGTGTCTGTCCTCGGGGATATGGCTCATGCCCAGCTTGGAGCGCTGCCGTATGGGGGCGTGGCTGATATCCTGCCCCTTCAAAGTGATGCTGCCGGCGCTCTGCTTTTCAAGGCCCGTGAGGGCGTAGGCGAACTCCGTCTGTCCGTTACCCTCTATGCCCGCCAGACACACTATCTCTCCGGCGCGCACCTGCAGGGACACATTGCGCACGGCGTTGTTTTTGTGCACCTTGGAGGGCACGGTGAGACCCTGCACGTCCAGCACCACCTCGCCGGGCTTGGCTGGGGCCTTGTCCACGGCGAAGGACACGGGACGGCCCACCATCATCCGGGAGAGCTCCTCCTTGGTGGTGTCCTTTATATCCACCGTGCCTATATACTTGCCCTTGCGCAGCACGGTGCAGCGGTCGGCCACCTCCATT
This sequence comes from Candidatus Heteroscillospira sp., assembly GCA_050943935.1. Lineage (GTDB taxonomy): Bacteria > Bacillota > Clostridia > Oscillospirales > Oscillospiraceae > Heteroscillospira. The sequence goes on from JBMNQC010000004.1 coordinate 99,534, forward strand.
ATCTCCGAGAGCTTGTGGGTGATGAACAGTATGCTCTTGCCCTCTGCGGTGAAGGAGCGCATGATAGCCATTAGCTCTTTTATCTCCTGGGGAGTGAGCACGGCGGTGGGCTCGTCAAAAATGAGTATCTCATTGTCCCGGTAGAGCATTTTGAGTATCTCCACGCGCTGCTGCATACCCACGGAGATATCCTCTATCTTTGCGTCCGGGTCCACCTTCAGGCCGTATTTCTCGGAAAGGGCCAGGACCTTCTCCCGGGCCTCCTTCTTCTGCAGAAATCCTCCGCTGGTAGGCTCCATGCCCAGAATGATATTGTCCAGCACGGAGAAGATCTCCACCAGCTTAAAGTGCTGGTGCACCATGCCTATGCCCAGGGCCGTGGCGTCGTTGGGGTTGCGTATCTTTACAGTCTGGCCGTTTTTGCGTATCTCGCCCTGTTCGGGCTGGTACAGGCCGAACAGCACGCTCATAAGGGTGGATTTGCCCGCGCCGTTTTCGCCCAGGAGCGCGTGCACCTCGCCCTTCTTCAGGCGCAGGGTAACATCGTCGTTTGCCTTTATTCCGGGAAACTCCTTGGTTATGTTCAGCATTTCTATGACATAATCCAATTTAGTCACTCCTCTCAGCCGCTTATATAGCTTATTATACAATACTTGCCGGAAATAATAAATCCTAATTTTCCATTTTTGCGCAAAAAAGCACGCTTTTTCTTCCAGCAAGCAAAGCTGTTGCAAACAGCGGAAAAATAGCGTAAAATCTTGTAGGGAAACCTCACCTCCCCTAACAGTAGATGTGTGTAGGGGCGCGCAATGCGCGCCCGCGTGATTTGGCACGTGGGAACGGGGCGTAGCCTGCGGGCTGCGTGATGCGACCCCATTTCTTTCAAAAGAAACGGTGTCGCCCGCCAAAGAAACTGACGGTTCGCCATGGGCCATTCGTGAGCTGAAGCTCACTCATTCAAATGGCGAAGTGTGAGTGCCACCAAATCGCGCCTGAATCGATGGAATTGGGCAATAGAGTTCAGCGTGAAGCTCACCTGACAGCGTTGCACCCAGACTCAGGCCAAGGCTTGCATCCACCGCCGCACGAGCGCGTTGTGCGCGTCGGCGAGGCGCAAAAGAGTATTCGATTTAGGCAAGTTCTTTGGGAAGCCTGAAACCCGTTTCTTTAAAGAAATGGGTTTCAGAACACGACCTCTGCGGTACAGGCCGGTTTTACTGACGTACCCATGGCGCAGAAGTACATGGGCGCGCAATGCGCGCCCCTACATATTGCCGGGGGAAGCGGGGTTGGCAATCCCTCAGTCAGCCTGTTGGCTGACAGCTCCCTTTACACAAGGGAGCCTTGGGCGCTGCCAGCGCCACTACAATTATTCACTATTCATTTCATTATTGGAGATGCACCTATGCTTTTTGAAGCCGGAACATGTGATATTGCCGTTATCGGCGCGGGACACGCGGGGATAGAGGCGGCTTTGTCCGCCGCCCGTCTGGGGCTGGACACCGTCTGCTTCACCGTGAATCTGGACAGCGTGGGCAATATGCCCTGCAATCCCGCCATAGGCGGCACGGGCAAGGGTCACCTTGTCCGGGAGCTGGACGCTCTGGGCGGCGAGATGGCCAAAGCCGCCGACAAGGCCTGCATACAGTATCGTATGCTCAACCGGGGCAAAGGCCCCGCCGTCCACTCCCTGCGCGCCCAGGCCGACAGGCGCAGATATCAGGAGATAATGAAGCACACCCTGGAAAAGCAGGAAAACCTGCGGGTGAAGCAGGCTGAGATAGTGGACATAGGCGTGGAAAACGGCCATGTCACCTCCGTCATCACCTATACCGGCGCAGTATACGCCTGCAAGGCGGTGGTTATCGCCTCCGGAACATATCTGGGCGGGCGCACCATACTGGGCGACGTGGCCCGTCAGTCCGGGCCGGACGGTCTGGCCGCCGCCATGGAGCTGACGGAAAACCTGCTGAAAAAGGGCGTGCCTCTGCGCCGCTTCAAGACCGGAACTCCGCCCAGGGTGAACGCCCGCACCGTGGATTTCGGCAAAATGGAGCTGCAGCCGGGAGATGAGGATGTGATACCCTTCTCCTTCACCACCGAAAAGGCCCCGGAGAACCGGGCGGTGTGCTATCTCACCTACACCAACGCCGAAACTCACAGGATAATCAGGGAAAATCTGCACCGTTCCCCCCTGTACTCCGGCGTTATCGAGGGCGTCGGCCCCCGCTACTGCCCCTCCATAGAGGACAAGGTGGTGCGTTTTGCGGAAAAACCCCGGCATCAGATATTCGTTGAGCCCATGGGTCTCGGCACCGAGGAGCTGTATATCCAGGGCTTCTCCTCCTCCCTGCCTGAGGATGTGCAGATGCGCATGCTGCGCACCCTGCCGGGTCTGGAAAAGGCGGAGATGACCCGGGCGGCCTACGCCATAGAGTACGACTGCGTGGACCCCACGGAGCTGCTGCCCACTCTGGAGTTCAAGTCCATAGCCGGTCTCTACGGCGCGGGGCAGTTCAACGGCTCCTCCGGCTATGAGGAGGCCGCCGTCCAGGGCTTTGTGGCCGGCGTGAACGCGGCGCTGAAAATTCTGGGGCGGGAAGCGCTGGTGCTGCGCCGCTCTGACGGCTACATAGGCACTCTCATAGATGACCTGGTTACCAAGGGCACCAACGAGCCCTACCGCATGATGACCTCCCGCTCGGAATACCGTCTGCTCCACCGCCAGGACAATGCGGACGAGCGCCTGTGCCCCATAGGAAACCGCATAGGTCTGGTATCGGATGAGCGGCTGGCCGCTGTGCGGGAGAAATACCGTCAGGTGTATGAGGAGCTGTGCCGTCTTGAGCACACCCATCTCGCCCCCACGCCGGAGCTGTGCGCCCTGGCCGAGGACAAAGGCACCGCCGCCCCCACCACGGGCATATCCCTGGCCGCCCTGCTGCGCCGCCCACAGCTCAGCTACGCGGACCTCGCCCCCTTTGATTCGGAGCGCCCCAATCTCTCCCCCGCCGTAACAGAGCAGGTGGAGATATCCCTCAAATACGAGGGCTATATAAAACGCCAGCTCAAGCAGGTGGAGGAGTTCTCCCGCATGGAGGCGCGCCGCCTGCCCGCCGGGCTGGACTACTCGTCCATCACCGGCCTGCGCATAGAGGCGCGGCAAAAGCTTCAGAAGATACAGCCGGAAAATTTCGGTCAGGCCTCCCGGGTGTCCGGCGTGTCCCCCGCGGACATAGCCGCCCTGATGGTCTGGCTGGAGACAAGACAAGGAGAACATAAATGAACATACTGGTTTGTCAGCCCGTCACGGAGAGTATGAAGGCCCGCTTTGCCGCAGCCTTCCCCGGGCATGACTTCATCTATAACGAGCACCCGGCTCAGGCCGATTTCGCCGCAGCCGGGGCCATATTCGGTTTTCCCGAGCCGGATATGCTGAAATACGCCGAAAACCTGCGCTTTGTGCAGCTTTGCTCCTCCGGCGCGGAAAAGCACAACCCCGTGGTGCCCAAGGATGTCCCCCTGTGCTGCGCCACCGGAATTTTCGGCCGGGAGATAGCCGAGGTACTGCTGGGCTATACCCTGTCCCTGTATAAGCATCTGCCCGCCTACCGGGACAAGCAGCGCAGGCAGCTCTGGGAGTACTGCGGCTTCAACCGCCCCCTAACCGGCGCTAATGTGCTCATACTGGGCCTGGGCGATATAGGCCGCAGCTTTGCCGAACTGCTGCGCCCCTTCGGCTGCCGCATCACCGGACTGCGCCGCAATGCCGGGGAGCGCCCCGACTGCGTGGACGGGGTTTATACCCCCGACAAGCTGGATGAGCTGCTGCCTAACGCAGACGTGGTGGCCATGTGTATGCCCGACACCGGGGACACCCGGGGCATAATGACCCGAGAGCGGATATTCGCCATGAAAAAGGGCGCCGTTCTGCTGAACGTGGGCCGTGGCAGCGCTCTGGACACCGGTGCTCTGCTGGACGCCGTGCGAAGCGGCCAGCTCGCAGGCGCGGCTCTGGACGTGCTGGACACCGAGCCTCTGCCCAAAGAGCACCCCCTGTGGGACGAGGAGAACATCATCCTCACCCCCCACACCGCCGGGCGCAGCTACAGCCCCTGGATAATTGAGGAGACGGGCCGGATATTTGAGGAGAATTTCTCCGCCTTTCTCGAGGGCCGCCCCCTTGTCACCCCCGTTGACCGTGAGACCGGATACATGGTCTCTCGCCCCTAGAGCGCCTATGAGAGAAAAGATAGTATTGGGCCTCTCCGGCGGGGTGGACAGCGCCGTATCCGCCGCCCTGCTCCGGGATGCGGGCTATGAGGTGCACGGCCTGTATCTGGATTTGGGTCTTGGCGGCAAGGCCGACGCCGTCAGAGCCGCCGATGATCTGGGTATTCCCCTCACCGTGCGGGATATACGGCCGGAGCTTGAAAAGGCGGTCTGCGCCCCCTTTGCCGAGGGCTACCTCCGGGGCGAGACCCCCAGCCCCTGCATACTCTGCAATCCCAGCGTAAAATTTCCGTCTCTGTTCCGTCTGGCAAAGGAGCTGGGCGCGGAAAAGGTGGCCACGGGCCACTATGCCCGCTGTGAAAACGGCGCCCTGTATCAGGGCAAAAGCGCCAACGACCAGAGCTATATGCTCTCCCGCCTCACGCTTGAGCAGCTTAAGCGCTGCGTTTTCCCTCTGGGCGGCATGGAAAAGACCGAGATACGCAAAAAGGCCGAAGAGCTGGGGCTATCCGTTGCCCACAAGGCGGACAGCATGGAGATATGCTTCATACCCGACGGCGACTACGCCGCCTTTATCGAGAGCCGGGGCACAGTACCCCCGCCGGGAGATTTCATCGCTCCGGACGGCGCCGTGCTTGGTCGGCACAAAGGTATACACCACTATACCCTCGGCCAGCGCCGGGGGCTGAATATAGCCCTTGGCCGCCGGGTGTTCGTATCCGCCATAGACCCGATAAACAACACCGTGACCCTGTCGGACGACGATGACCTGTACGTCACTCAGGCCAGGGCAAAAAACGCCAACTGGCTCATCACCCCTCCCCCCGATGGCTTTGACTGCCGGGTGCGGGTGCGCCACTCCCGGGTGAGCGCCCCGGCCCGGATAGTGCCGGATGGCGATGGCTTTGTGATTCACTTTGCCGAGCCAACGCGGGCCCCCACCCCCGGCCAGGCCGCTGTAGGCTACATCGGCGAGCAGGTGGTCTGCTCCGGCTGGCTCCTGCGGGAGGACACGCCGTGACGGATAAGGCGCGCTATATGCGCGCGGCTCTGGAACTGGCCCGGGAGGCCTTCCGGCACGGCGAGGTGCCCGTGGGCTGCGTCATAGCGGACGCGGACGGCAATATCATAGGCCGCGGCAGGAACATGCGGGAGGAAAAGCGCTCCGCCCTCAGCCACGCGGAGTGCGAGGCCATAGAGGCGGCCTGCCGCAGCACCGGCGACTGGCGGCTGGAGGGCTGCACCCTGTATGTGACCCTTGAGCCATGTCCCATGTGCGCCGGAGCCATAATAAACGCCCGCATACCCAAGGTGGTGTACGGCGCCAGGGACGAGAGTCTCGGCTCCTGCGGCAGCGTGCTGAACCTGTTTGAGGAGCGCTACGGCCACCGCCCCGCCATCTACGGCGGCGTCCTGGCCGACGAGAGCGCCGAACTGCTGAGGGAATTTTTTCAGAAAATGAGATAGAAAACAGCTCCGTCCCCCATGGGGGACGGAGCTGTTGTGTTTACGGAAGAACTAGTATACACTCCGCTCTAACCGTAGAATCCGCTCCCCTAACAGGGGAGCTGTCGCGGAGCGACTGAGGGGTTTAAACTATCCAATTCGCTTGAGAGAAATTCGGAGGCTTAAACCCTTCCGCCCGCTGCGGCGGGCACCTCCCCTGTTAGGGGAGGAAAGTTCTGGTGCGGCGTTCTCCGCTCTACTTCTCCGCTCGTTTGACCTCCAGATAGTAATGCGGCACGCTCTGGTCAAGCTCCACGCTGAATATCCCCTTTTCCGGGTCCAGGCCCAGGTTCTGGCGGACTATGGCGCAGTTTTCAAAGTTCTCCACAGCCGCCGTCTGGGAGGTGAAGTTCAGGCTGCTGCCCAGCTGTGTGGCCATATCATAGCCGTATACGCCACGGTTTTCCGTGTGTGCACAGTAGAAATCAAAGCTGGCCTCCTTGAGCATGGCGGCCTCCAGCACATCTCCCTCCCGGACGTTCACTCTGACGCTGAGGTAAAACACCCGGCTGCGCCCCAGAGCGTCGGAGAGTTGGCTCTCCAGATCGTCAAAGGCGCCCTCCATCCAGCCGCTTTCTATGCCCCGCAGCAGGACGCCGTACAGCATATCCGCGTCCTCCGGCTCCTCACGCATCCGGGCGAAATCCTCAGCAGCCTCCCGGAGGGCGGCGCCCAGAGTTGTCTCCTCCCGGACTATGCGTGCGGAAACGCCCTCAAGGGCGTTATTTGCCGAGGTGTCGCCCGTCCTGTAGCCGTTTTGGGTGATCTCCCCTATATCCTCGCCGATTACTATCAGGAAATGTGGCTCGCTGCGCCATCTGGCCTGGCCCACGGAGCTGTTGCGGTACATTCTGCCGCCCTCCCTGTCGTAAGTGGCGCCGTTGAAGCCGTAGGACAGCACCCGTGTTTTGTCGTAGTCTATATCGAAACCCCATTCCAGAGTGGGGTTCACATTCTGCTCCGAATCATCGGGAGCAGCTATGTCCACCGCCCGGTAGACTATAACCGGAGTGTCCTCCGCGCTCAGGTCGTTTTCCAGGGCCTCGGTCATATATTCGCCGTTTTCCAGTCCGGCCTCGTAATCCGACCACTCATAAAAATCTCCCAGGTTACCTGCGGACAGCTCACATTCCAGTTCCGTGCCGTTCAGGCTCAGCGTGGGCCGCAGTCTTTCAAGCTCCGTGATGCTCGATGTGAAGGGATAGACCAGGGTATACTCCCCCTCTCCGGTCAAAGTATACTTATCCCGCACCAGCACGTCGCTGCTGCTTCTTTCATAGCCGCCCTCGGGGAACCACTCCTCATACTGTGCTCTCGCCTGGGCCAGTTCCTCGGGAGTTGTATCCGGGTGCATTTCGGCAAGCATATCGTCTATACTGTACCACACCGGCTGCCAGGGGGAGAAATCCCAGCTAAGCTCCCGGGACGCGCTCAGCCCGGACTCCGCGGCGCTGAGTGGGAATACAGGCCCGGCGTATGACATGAAGGTCGTTCCCCCGCCCCCCGAGCCGCCTGCGGAGCCCTCATTCACTCCTCCGCCGCCCCCCGAGCCGCCCATGCGGGGGAGCAGTCCCACCGCAAGCGCCAATACGGCGGCTATGGCCGCAAGGCTGCGCCAATGTTTTCGCTTTTTCGGCTTTGTCTCAAGATTTTTATCGGAAATATCCGTAATGGCCTCAAAAATATCCTCTGCTCTCACAGGAAAAATCCCTCCTTTTCCAGATAGCCGCGCAGAGAGGCGCGCAGCCTGTGCAGACGCTGGGCGCAGCCCCGGAGGTCAAGAGCGCGCTCTATCTCCGAAACCGCCTCGCCGTACCAGTAGCGGCGCACGAACATGATACGGTCGGCCTCCTTCCGGGCCGAGAGCCATGTGTCTATGGCGGCGGTGAGCTCCCGCAGCTCCATTTCAGCGGCGGGGTCGCCGTCATTTGACACCAGGCACTCGCCCAGCTCCGACACCAGCTCATCGCTGCGGCCGCCGCCCCGCTTTTCCGCGGTGCGGCTGCGCCAGCGGCTTATGGACAGGTTGCGGACTATCCGCGCCAGAAAGGCCCGGAAATTCACAGGCCGCTGGGGCGGTATGCTGGTCCAGACTCTATGGTAGCCGTCGGAGACGCACTCCTCCGCGTCCTCATGTACGCCCAATATGTTCATGGCAAGGCTGCGGCATAGAGGGCCGTACTTGCCGTCCGTCTCCCGTATGGCCTGCTCGTCGCGGGCAAAATACAGGTCTATAATATCTCTGTCCTCCATGGGGCGCTCCCTTCCTGTGAAAGTACTTTCATCTGCTAAGACGCGTTTTCGGCGGAAATATCGCAGCTGCCGGAAATTTTTTCGAATCTATAAAAACTGCCCCTCCCGGATGGGAGGGGCGCGGTTTGAAGTCTTTTATGTATCGTGGATTCTAAAGGGGGCTTGGGTTTTCCGGAATAACAGTCTTACGGGTTTGCCAACTATGCTCACGTTAACTGGCTGAATCCTGCTTGGGACCCACCGTCCTTTCCGTAATACGCATATCGGTTTGTTGACTGCCTTTCTGGTTAAAATATACCACATCACGCCTGTTTTGTCAAGTATCTATGTGGATATTTACAAGCTATTCCTTCACGCTGCCGTCGGGATTGAACACGGGCAGCTTCTGCAGGAAGATGATATCGTCTCTGTCGGCGGCCGCGCCCTCGGCCAGTATGGCCATTTTTCCGGCTATTACGGCGCCGGCCTCGTTCACCAGCTCCTCCATGGCCCGCAGGCTCTCGCCGGTGGAGATAACGTCGTCCAGTATGAGCACGCGCTTGCCCCGGAGCAGCTCGGCGTCCTGAGCGTCCAGCACCAGGTGCTGTACCTTGTCGGTGGTGATGCTCTTCACATCCACCTCGAAGGTGCCCTGCATATATAGCTTGGAGCCCTTGCGTGCAAGGAAGTATTTCTCGGCTCCGCTCTGGCGTGCCATTTCGTAGAGCAGAGGGATGCTCTTTGCTTCGGGAGCAATGAGGTAGTCATATTCCGGTGCGCGCTTGAGAAGCTCGGCTGCACAGTGGACGGTAAGCTCGACGTCTCCGAAAATAACAAAGGCGCCGATGTAGAGATCGTCGCTGACACGGCAGAGCGGAAGCTCGCGCTTTAGACCGGCGACGTCTATCTCATAGGTAAGCATGGTTAGAAATCCTCCCAAAAATTTTGCCTTTCGGCTGTATTTCGGCGTAAAACGCCAGACATATTATATAAACCTTTTGCTGAAAAATCAAGACCTAGTCCCTATGTTCCATGGGCAGTCCGCTCAGGCGGCGGCGGACAAGGTCGAAGGCGTTGTTGGCGGAGGACAGGCGCACCCGCGCTCTGGTCTTGCCCAGAGTGTAGAGGCGGCAATAAACTCCGCTCTCGTCGGCCAGGGAGATGAACACATCACCCACCTCGTGCCTGCCGTCGGTATCCGGACCGGCCACGCCGGTTATGCCCACGCCTATGTCTGTGCCCATTACTTCGCGGACACGGACAGCCATCTCGCAGGCCACCTCATAACTGACGGCGCCCTTTTCGGCGATAAGGCCCGCGTCTATGCCCAGTAGCTTCGCCTTGGCCATGTCGGAATACACGGTGACGCCTCCGGGGAACACCTGAGAGGCGCCGGGAATATCGGTAAGGCGCTTAGCTACAAAGCCGCCGGTGCAGCTCTCAGCCACGGAGAGGGTGACGCCCTTTTCCTTCATAAGCTCAAACACGGCCTCCTCAAGGCTCCCGGCGTCCACGCCGTAGATATAGTCGCCTATCACGCCCCGCACCCGCTCTATAACGGGCACCATCATGGCCTCGGCCTCAGCCTCTGTGGCGGCCTTGGCGGTCACCCGGAGCATACACTCGCCCTCCTTGGCGTAGGGGGCCAGAGTGGGATTTTTAAGCTCGTTCATCAGCTCCCGGAGCCTGAACTCCACAGCGGACTCGCCCAGGCCGAAGATACGCAGGTTGTGGGAAACTATGGTCTCGTCGCTGAGGGAGCGCAGATAGGGCATGCCGCAGTGGCGGAACATGGCGTTGCACTCCCGGGGCGGACCGGGCAGCATGAGGACTATGTTGTCCCCGGACTTGAAGGCGCAGCCGGGGGCTGTGCCCCAGAGGTTCTGGAACACGGTGCAGCCCACAGGCAGCCAGGCCTGCTGGAGGTTGTTCTCCGTCATGGGCCTGTTCAGGACGGCAAAATGCTCCCGCATACGGTCTGCCGCCTCCTGATTGAACTCCATCTCCAGACCGAAGCACTCTGCCAGGGTCTGCTTGGTCAGGTCGTCGCAGGTGGGGCCCAGTCCGCCGGTTGTGATGATGATATCCGCGCGGCTGCGGGCTATCTCCACAGCCTGGCGCAGGCGCTGGGGATTGTCGCCCACAACGCTGTGCCAGTAGACGTTTATGCCCAGCTCAGAGAGCATTACGGACAGATCCCGGGCGTCTGTATTCACGATGTTGCCCAGCAGCAGCTCGGTGCCCACGCCCAGCAGCTCGGCTGTATATACTTTACTCACGGCAGCAGCTTCACCCTTTCAATATTTTTAAAGGCCTCCTCCACCAGAGCCTCCACATCCAGAGCCTTCTCGGCCTCCAGAATCTCGTCAAGATGGGGCTTGGTGCGGGGGTGACGTGGGGTAAACACGGTGCAGCAGTCCTCGTAGGGCAGGATAGAGGTCTCAAAGGTGCCTATTTTCCGCGCTATCTCCACTATATCCCGCTTGTCCATACCTATGAGGGGGCGCAGCACAGGTAGTGTCACGCACTCCTCGGTGACGGCCATGGCCTGCATGGTCTGGCTGGCCACCTGACCCAGATTCTCGCCGGTGATAAGGGCGGAGCAGCCGTTGGAGTCGGCCACCATCTGGGATATTCGCATCATAAAGCGGCGCATTATGAGGGTGAACAGCTCCTCGGGGCAATTCTCCCTTATCTCCTCCTGAATGTGGGTGAAGGGCACTATCTCCACGGTGAGCCGTCCGCAGTACTCGGTGAGGAGCTGCGCCAGCTCTATGACCTTCTCCTTGGCCTGCTCGGAGGTATATGGGAAGGAGAAGAAGTGCACGGGTATCACCTGCACGCCGCGCTTGGCTATCATGTAGCTGCTGACGGGGCTGTCTATGCCGCCGGACAGCAGAGTGACAGCCCGTCCGTTGCAGCCCACGGGCATACCTCCCGCGCCCTGAACGGCGTTGCCATGGACATAGGCGGCGTAGTCGCGTATCTCCACATTTACTGTGAGCTCGGGGCTGTGTACGTCCACTTTTGTGTCGGGGAAGCGCTCGGAGAGCAGGCCGCCCACATACTGGGACACCTGTATGCTGGTCTTGCCGAAGCTCTTGTCGCTGCGCTTGGTCTCCACCTTGAAGCTCTTTGCGCTCTCCATGGCCTCGCCCAGGTACTCCACGGCGGTGTTGTATATAACGTCCAGGTCCTTTTCGCAGGCCATGGCCCGGTTCAGGCTCACCACGCCGAACACCTTTTTCAGGCGCTCAAAGGCCTCGTCCATATCGCAGTCGTCGCTGAGCGGCTCCACATATATGGTGGACTGCACGGCGTAGACCTTGAACTCGCCCAGGTCCCGCAGGCGGCGGCGGGCGTTGGCCATGAGCTTCATCTCAAAGGACTTGCGGTTCAGGCCCTTGAGGACCATCTCTCCCTGCTTCAGCAGTATCATATCATTCATGGGGTTTCACCTCTTGTCAGTTTCCAAAATCAAATGTGCGGTAGCGTATGGCCTCGGCTATGTGGGGCGCGGCCAGCTTTTCGCTGCCGGCCAGGTCGGCTATGGTGCGCGCCACCCGCAGTATGCGGTCATAGCTGCGGGCCGTGAGGCCCATGCGCTCAAAGGCCAGCTTCATGAGCGAGCGGCACTCATCGTCCAGAGCGCACCACTCGCTCAGGGCCTTCTGGCCCATGCGGGCGTTGCAGCCCGTATCCGTGCCGGAAAAGCGCCTGTTCTGTATTTCCCGTGCGGCGTTCACCCGGCCGCGTATCTTCGCGCTGCTCTCTCCGGCCGTGCGGCGGCTCAGCTCCTCGAAGCTGAGAGCGGGCACCTCCAGAATAATGTCTATGCGGTCCAGCAGAGGGCCGGACACTCTGGAGCGGTAGGCCCGCACGGCGGAATCGGAGCAGGTGCAGCGCCCGGTACCGTACCAGCCGCATTTGCAGGGGTTCATGGCGCACACCAGCATGAAGCCGCTGGGATAGCGCACGCTGCCCGCGGCTCTCGCCACGGTGACGCAGCCGTCCTCAAGGGGCTGGCGCAGGGTTTCCAGGGCGGCCCTGGCGTACTCCGGCAGTTCGTCCAGAAACAGCACGCCGTTGTGGGCCAGGGAAATCTCGCCGGGCATCAGGTTCGTGCCGCCGCCGGAGAGCGCCACGGAGGACACGGTGTGGTGGGGCGCACGGAAGGGCCGGGTGCTCACCAGGGGATGCTCCGCCGTGGTCAGGCCCCGGACGGAGTGCACCTCCGTTGTCTCTATCATCTCCCGCTCGGTCATCTCCGGCAGGATGGAGGGCAGGCGCTTGGCCAGCATGGATTTTCCCGAACCGGGCGGGCCTATGAGCAGCACATTGTGTCCGCCCGCTGCCGCCACCTCAAGGGCGCGTTTTATATTCTCCTGTCCCTTGACCTCGGAGAAGTCGGGCACGGGAACGTCATCCCGGCGCACCTCCTGCCGGGGCGCAGGCTCCATAAGCTCCTCTCCCCGGAGATGGCGCAGCAGCTGGGGCACATCCCGGACGGGATACACCCGCAGTCCCCGGGCAAATGTGGCCTCCGCCGCGTTGTCCGCCGGGAGATACAGCTCCTCTATCCCGGCTCTGGCCGCGGCCATGGCCATGGGCAGGGCGCCGCGCACGGGGCGCAGCTCTCCCGTAAGGCTCAGCTCGCCTATGAAGGCCTGTTCGGGGCGGGGATTGTCTATCTCGCCCCTGGCGCTCAGTATGCCCAGCAGCACGGGCAGGTCATAGAGCGTGCCCACCTTTTTCGTATCCGCCGGGGCCAGATTCACCGTGAGTCTGGTGGCGGGAAAGCTGAGGCCGCAGTTGCGCATGGCGGCGTACACCCGCTCCCGCGCCTCCTTTACGGAGGCGTCGGGCAGACCCACTATATCAAAGCGGGGCAGGCCGTTGGCCACGCTGCACTCAACGCCCACCGGGTAGCCGCCCACCCCCTGAAAGCCCAGGGAACGGATGGCCGATACCATTATTCCTTCTCCCCGTCCGTGACGGCGATATGCAGCTCCCTGAGCTGGGCCTCGGTGACCTCGCCGGGAGCGCCCATCATGATATCCTGGGCGTTCTTATTCATGGGGAAGGGTATGATCTCGCGTATGGAGTCCTCGCCCGCCAGGAGCATGACCATACGGTCAACGCCCGGGGCGATGCCCGCGTGGGGGGGAGCTCCGTAGCAGAAGGCGTTATACATGGCGGGGAACTTGGCCTTGACGTCGTCCTCGCCCAGACGCACCATCTCAAAGGCCTTTATCATTATCTCGGGGTCGTGGTTACGCACAGCGCCGGAGGAGAGCTCCACTCCGTTGCACACCAGGTCGTACTGGTCGGCGGTGATGGTGAGGGGGTCGACCTCGCCCCTCTCGGCCTTCAGCAGCACCTCAAGGCCGCCGGAGGGCATGGAGAAGGGGTTGTGGCAGAATTCCAGCTCGCCGGACTCCTCGCCTATCTCATACATGGGGAAGTCCACTATCCAGCAGAACTCATAGCGCTCCCTGTCCATGTGTCCGGGCACGGCGGCGCCGAAGGTCTTGATGACAGCGCCGGCGGCCTTCTGGGCGGCGCCGCGCTTGCCGGCGGTGAGCAGCACCAGGGTGTTGGGCTTCAGGCCCAGCTTCTCAATTATCTCGTCCTTCTTATCCTGCAGGAACTTGGCAACGCCGCCGGCGATGGCGCCGGTGTCGTCCAGCTTGAACCAGTAGCTCTTCATGCCGGAGAGGACCTCGCAGTCGGCCAGGAGCTTGTCAATCTGCTTTCTGGTGAGGCCGCAGCCGGACACAGGCACGGCCTTTACCACATTGCCCGCAAATGGCTCGAAGCCGCAGTCGGACAGCAGCTCGGTGACGTCCTCAGCGGTCAGGTCAATGCGCAGGTCGGGCTTGTCGGAGCCGTATTTCTCCATGCTCTCGGCATAGGGGATGCGCTTGAAGGGGGCGGAGGAGGCAATGTTGTAAGCGCCGTACTTGGCAAACACGGGGGGCAGCACATCTTCCAGAACGGCAAAGACGTCCTCCTGGCCGGCGAAGGCCATCTCCATATCCAGCTGGTAGAACTCGCCGGGGCTGCGGTCGCCTCTGGCGTCCTCGTCCCGGAAGCAGGGGGCGATCTGGAAATATTTATCAAAGCCCGCGGTCATCAGCAGCTGCTTGAACTGCTGGGGAGCCTGGGGCAGGGCGTAGAACTTGCCGGGGTGCTTGCGGGCGGGAACAAGATAGTCGCGGGCGCCCTCGGGGGAGGAGGCGGTGAGTATGGGGGTGGTTATCTCCAGAAAGCCGTGCTCGGTCATGGCTTGGCGCAGGGCGGCGACCACGTTGCAGCGCAGGAGGATGTTGTTCTTCACCTCGGGGTTGCGCAGATCCAGATAGCGGTACTTGAGGCGCTGAGTCTCGTCGGCCTGACGGCTGTGGTTTATCTCAAAGGGCAGCTCGTTGTAGCGGCAGCGGCCCAGTACCTCGATGGCGGTGGGGGTCACCTCTATCTCGCCGGTGGCCTGCTTGGGGTTCTTGCTGCTGCGCTCCCGGACAAGGCCGGTGACGGCGATGGTGCTCTCCTTGTTCAGGCTCTTTATCTGCTCCATCATCTCCTCGGACTCCACCACTATCTGGGTGGTGCCGTAGAAGTCGCGGAGGACAACAAAGGCCAGAGCGGCGCTGACCTCCCGGACGTTTTCCATCCATCCGGCCAGCTTTACGGTCTTGCCCGCGTCGGCGAGGCGCAGCTCGCCGCAGTTGTGTGTACGGTAATGTGTCATAACAGTTTCAGCTCCAATATTTTTAATTATTCTCGTTTATTACTCTTTCGGCAAAATCCCTGATATCCAGCTCCCGGACAGCATCGCCCTCCGTAACCCCGGCGTTTTTTACCTGTCCGTCCAGAGCCTTCGCGGCCTCGTCCTCGCCGCAATTGGCTATGAGCTCCTCCATGAGGCTCTCATCGGCGGAGGGGTTGGCCACCAGATAGACGTACACGCCCTCCTCGTCCTCAAGCACGGGGCTGACGCCCAGGGGGCGCAGGGAGTCCAGTATTTTCCACAGCCGCGGTTCTGTCTCCTCACGGGAGTACAGAGTGCATCTGGGGGCGGTGTAGGCACAGGTCAGATCGCGGGTCTGATATTCCAGAAAATAGTGGCTGGCACGGCCGGACAGCTCCTGGGCGAACATCTCAGCGCCGTCCCTCACGAAGTCCAGCTGGGCCTCGGTGAGGCGCTCCCCTGTTTTAAGCTCGTATTTTTCAAAGCGCACGAACTCGGCGCAGAGCCAGTCGCCGGAGGCTATGCGGGAGACTATCTCCCGCTCCTCCGGGCGCAGCTTCTCAGCCAGATGTACGGTGAGCAGTTCGTCCTCCAGCTCGGCGGCGGCGTACAGAAGGCGGCTTTCGCCCTCTATCTTGCATTCCTCCAGATATTTCTCAACGGCGTCAAGCTCCTCATCGGTCAGCTCTATGCCGTATTTATCTGCAAGCACCCGCACGGCGGCATGGTCTTTCAGCCAGTCCATGGCCCGCGCATCTGCGCTCTCAACATCCGCGGTGCTCCAGTCGGTGTCCGCCCAGCGGTTCTCGCCGCAGCTCTCGGAGAGATAGCGGCGAAAATCCACAGCCCAGGGGCCGAGGCTCCAGCTTGTAAGGTATTTTTCAAGCTCCGGGTACTCACTAAGCTGGCTTTCCGCCTCAAGCAGCTCCAGCTCCCTTGTCAGGGCGGCGGTATACAGCCCGGCGGTGACGGTATAGCCGCCTATGGTCATGACCTCCGTATCCGCGGGCACGAAGAGGCAGCTCATGGCCTCGCTGCCGTCGCCCCGCTTGGGGCGGAAGCTGAGGCGCAGGCTCTCGTCGGCTATGCGGGCAACCATGGCGGCGCACTCGGCGCGGGTGAGAGTGCGGCTGCCCCGGAAGGTACCGTAATCGTCCATACCCGTGAGTATGCCCGCCCGGTAAAAGCGCAGCACAGCCTCATCGGAGCTGTCCGGCAGGCGGTTAACCTCATTTATGGGGTTCAGAAGCCTTGATGGCACAACGGCGTCCATCATCGCTATAAACTCAGCCCTGGTGCAGGGTGCGTCCATATTTTCGGGCATGGGACATTCCAGCCCGGCCAGATAGTCCACATAGCCCTGATACCATGGCTCAGTACTCTGAGGCAGCGTCCCGCCTGTGATGCGTGCGTGGAGCCGGGCGGCGAGGGCGGCGCACTGGTAGCCCGTGAGGCTGCCCTCGGTGTCGAACCAGGTGTCGGACACGCCCTCCATAAGCCCCATCTGCCAGCAGACGGAGACATAGTCCCGGGACCAGTGCAGCTCCGCGTCCGCAAAGCCCTTGTCCTCCCGCACCGGCTCCATGGCCAGGGCTGAGGATGTGAGCATTGCGGCGCATAGGATAAGTGATATTATTCTGCGCATACTCAGCCCTCGCGGATAAGGCTGCCGGAGTTGCGCCGGTTTACTTCTGCTGTAATAACAGCCGCGGCCTCCTGAGCGGTGTACTGAGCCTGCTCGCCGGTGACAAGATTTTTGAGGCTTATAACGCCCGCGGCTATCTCGTCCTCGCCCACGAAAGCGGCGAAGGGGATGGCCATTTTATCGGCGTAGGATAGCTTCTGCTTGAATTTTTTCTTTTCGCAGTGGATCTGGGTGCGCACGCCTGCCTCACGCAGGGCGGTGGCGGCCTGGATGGCGTAGCTCAGGTCATCGGTCATGGGCAGCACCAGCACGTCGGCGGGGGCGGTGACCATCTCGTCGGATATGAGTCCCTGTTCGGAGAGCACATAGAACAGTCGGGTGAGGCCTATGGATATACCCACGCCGGGCAGGGTCTTGTCGGTGTAGTAGCCGGCAAGATTGTCGTAGCGTCCGCCGGAGCAGACGGAGCCTATCTCCGGGTGGTCCAGCATGGCGGTCTCGTATACGGTGCCGGTGTAGTAGTCCAGTCCCCGGGCTATGGTCAGGTCAACGGCAAAGTTTTCCTCGGGCACTCCGAAGCTGGACAGATAGCGGGTCACGGCGGTAAGCTCCTCCAGACCCATGTCGAACAGCTCGTTTCTGCCGCGGTAGCCCTCCAGAGCCTCGAGCACCTGGGCGTTGGAGCCGGTGATGGCGATAAAGCGCAAAATCTCGTCCGCCTGCTCTGGGGTGAGGCCTATCTCATCCTCCACCAGCAGGGCCTTGACCTTATCGGCGCCTATCTTGTCCAGCTTGTCCACAGTGCGCATGATATCGCCGCTCTTTTCGGTGAGGCCCAGCATGGCATAGAAGCCGTTGAGTATCTTGCGGTTGTTCACCCGGATGCAGAAGCGGCGCAGGCCCAGGGCGCTGAAGGTGCGGTAAATGACGGAGGGTATCTCAGCCTCGTTTATTATGCTCAGGCTGCCGTCGCCGATGATGTCTATATCCGCCTGATAGAACTCCCGGAAGCGGCCGCGCTGGGCACGCTCGCCCCGATACACCTTGCCTATCTGATAGCGGCGGAAGGGGAAGGAGAGCTGGCCGTAATTCAGGGCCACATACTTGGCCAGAGGCACGGTCAGGTCAAAGCGCAGGGCCAGGTCGCTGTCGCCCTTCTGAAAGCGATATATCTGCTTTTCGGTCTCGCCGCCGCCCTTGGCAAGCAGCACCTCGGCGGACTCTATTACGGGGGTGTCCAGAGCGGTAAAGCCATAGAGCGCATAGGTCTCGCGCAGCTTTTCCATAAAGCGCTCCATCTGGGCTTGCTGCCTGGGGAGAAGCTCCATAAAGCCGGAGAGCGTGCGGGGTTTGATTCTTTCCATTTTTTCTGTTCCTTTCAACTCATCTTACATATCATCTTACATAAAAAAATACAGTCGTCCCCCAATTGGGACGACTGTATTGCAATCGTGGTACCACCCAAGTTCGGCGCGCAGCGCCCTCGGTGCGCTCCTTAAAGCGGAGCTGACTGCGATTTCGGCCTAAGCCTTATACGCCGGCTCACAGGCTGTCTTCACCGGAGCTTGGACCGGAGCGCTCTCAGTCGCGGCGCTCTTCCCTGTAAGCCCTGAACAATCCGGTTACTCCTGCCTGCTCACTGCCTTCTTGCCCTATCTCTGGAGGTGACTATATCGCGCCAGTCCAGATCGCCGCGCTTCAGACCCTGGATAAGGACCTCCGCCGTGGCTACATTGGATGCAAAAGGTATATTGTAAGTATCGCACATACGCGCTATTTCGTTCACTCCGCTGCAGTCGGTACGTCCGCTGGCGTCGCAGAAATAGAGCACCAGGTCTATCTCGTTATAGGCTATTCTGGCGCCTATCTGCTGTATGCCGCCCTGGTCGCCGCTGAAATACTGAGTAACCGGCAGGCCGGTAGCGTCACTCACCAGATGCGCCGTCGTTCCGGTGGCACAGATGTTATGACTGGCTAAAATGCCGCAGTAGGCAATACAGAACTGAACCATCAGCTCCTTTTTACCGTCGTGGGCCATCAATGCTATATTCATATCGGTCGCTCACCTTCTATATTAATTATTATTCAGAATGTCATTATACACGATTCACACCAAAATCGCAACGAGAAATTTTGAAATTTTGTGTGAAGAAAGCATAAATCGTCAAAACTCTCACTTCAAAAGGCTCATCTCCGTCTCCAGAGTGACGGTGCTGTTCTTAAAGCTGAAGTAATAGTCCAGCACATTGCGCGCTATCTCGGCTATTGCAGAACCGGCGCCGCCCTTTTCAACGGCCACACAAATGGCTATCTCTGGATTCTCGGCGGGGGCATAACAGACGAACACACCGTTGTTGGTTACCTTTTCACCCATTTGGGCCGTACCTGTCTTGGCAGCCACCTTCACCGGATAGTTGCCGAAGGTCTCATAAGCAGTACCCATAACGCTGTTCGCAACGGCGTACATACCGTCGGTTACGGCCTTGAAATACTCGGGCTTGGCGTCTACGGTACTGAGTACCTCCCGCTGACGGTCATAAAGGCTCTCGGAATAGCCGTAGTTTCGCACGGATTTCAGCATGCTGCAGCTGTACCGGGTGCCGCCGTTTGCCAGCGTGGCGGTGTAGTTTGCCAGCTGCAGCGGTGTGAACTGATGCCAGCCCTGGCCTATGGCCGCCTGCAGGGTATCGCCCAGATACAGGGGCTCGCCCAGCAAGTTCATTTTGAACTCCTCGGTAGTCAATGTGCCCTCGGACTCCACCAGCTCTATTCCGGTGGGCTCGCCGAGGCCGAATTCCCTGGTATATTTATTTATCCGGTCTATGCCCAGAAAGTCGCCCACGGTGTAGAAAAAGTAGTTGCAGGAGACCTCCACGGCGCCTGTGACGTTTATGGTGCCGTGGGTTCCCTTGCCGTATATCCAGCATCGGGGGGCGTAGCCCTGGTCGGCATATTTTGTAAACTCCAGCTCGTCGGTGATAGTTGTTGTGGGAGTTATTATTCCCTCGTTCAGCGCCGCTATGGCAACGGCGGGCTTGAATGTGGAGCCGGGGGCGTAGATACCGTTCAGCGCGCGGTTGAACAGGGGATTATTCTCGTCCTCCAGCAGCTCGTTCCAGTCCTCCATAACAGAGGACAGGTCGAAGGTGGGATAGCTGGCCACAGCCAGCGGCTCGCCGGAATCAACCTTTACAACGGCTATGCCGCCGCCGGTTATAAGCTGCTTTATATCCTCGGTCTGGCCCAGGGCCTCAAACTCCGCGTTGTCCACCTCACGCTGGGCGTTTTCCTCCGCAATATAGGAAGACAGCGCCTGCTCGGCGGCCTCTTGAAGGCCTATGTCTATGGTGAGATATACATGGTTGCCCGGCTCCGGCTCCTCTGTATACACGGTGCTTGTAACCACGCCTGTGGCTGTTTTTGTTATCCTCGCCTCGCCGTCAGAGCCGTGGAGATAGCTTTCAAACGCTCTCTCCACGCCGTCCTGACCCACCTGGGCGTCCATATCGTAGCCCTCCTTGCGGTAGACCTCGTACTGTTCCGGGCTCATATCGTTAATATAGCCCAAAATATGGCTGGCGTAGTCGGTTTTGTATTCGCGGATATAGGAAACCTCCACATCAAAGCCGGGCAGATTGCTCTCCAGCAGCTTGGTGATAAGGTCTATACCCACATCCTCTGCGAAAATATACGGTGCGGTGGGCACGTCGTAGCGGCCGTTGAGCTCATAGCGCACTCCGGCTATAAGGCGGCTCTGGCGGCCGTCGTAGCTGGGGTCTATGTCGTAGCGGCTGCGGCAGTAAGCCAGCAGTTCCACGGCGCTGGTGTCCTCCGGCAGCTCTTTGGCAGCCAGATAGCCCTTCAGGAAGTAGCTCTGGAGGCTGGTCATATTTGAAACATACTCAAAAGGCGCCTCCATGGTCACGGGCATGGTGTCCGTGTGCTTCTCGCCGTAGCTCTCGCATATCTCTATGAGCTGCAGGATGATGGCGTTGGGGTCCTCCTGTTCAAACAGCTCGTCGGTATCCAGCACTATGTTGCTGCACGCCCGGTTGGAAACCAGCAGCCGTCCGTAGCGGTCCAGTATGTCGCCTCTGGCGGCCTTTACTGTTTTTGTTGTAGGTATGGAATTGGTACTGCTCTCATAGTAGGCCGCACCGTCCACTATCTGCAGCTTATACAGAGTGACAAGGTACAGGCCCAGCAGCAGAGCCAGGAGCAGACTCAAAAAGCCCAGTCTGCCGCGGCTGAAAAATCTGTCCATTTGCAGGTCCTTTCAAACGCTCAGTCCAGCGCTCTCGCGGCGAGGGCGCGGCACGGATAATAAAATACGAAAACAAACGGGGTGGAATACAGCGTCTGTAAAAGCGCCACCCTCAGCATAGCCATAAGCTCGCCGTCGTACAGCACCAGCACCCGCAGGGCCTGGGCCAGGGCGCACAGCAGCAGGGCGCATAGGCAGGCGAAAAAGAACGCCACCGGCCGGCGGCTGAGGAGGAATCTCTCCCCCGCCGTAGCAAGAAAGCCTATGAAAGGCATGAGTATGGTAAACAGCACCTGCGTCTCGGCAAACATGGCGTCCGAGAGCATGCCGCAGGCCAGACCGAAGCCCATGCCCCACCAGCCGCCCTGGAGCATCCCCAGGGCCACCGGAAATATGGGCAGTATCATGGCCCGCACGCCGAACAGGCTTATACGGGACAGTACCGTCTCCTGTACCAGCAGGGCCAGCAGCATTATGCCGGAATAGATAAGAGCGCGGCGGAGCTTATCCAGATCTATTACTTCAAGCAGCATTGCCCTCTCCTTACTCCACGACCTCAAAGGCCGTGACCACAAACACCTGGGATACCGTATCCAGGTCGCAGCTGGGGCGCAGCACTCCATAGGGCATCTGGCCGCCCGCCTCGGTGAGTACGGACTCTATATAGCCCACCACCAGCCCCTGGGGGAAGGCTCCGCCCCGTCCGGAGGTGAGCACCACATCCTCCTCAAGGAGGCTGGTGCCCTCAGTCATGTGAAAGAGCTTGCATCTGCCCTCCTGCATCAGGGCGAAATCGCCTATGGCCATGGCCGCGTTTCCGGCCTCGCCAACCAGCACGCCCACGTTTGTGTCCACATCTATGACGGTTTTGACATTTGCCCAGTTGTCGCCCAGCTCGGAGATCTGTCCCACCAGTTCACCTGCCTCAGTCACCACGGGCATGCCCACGGCTATGCCGGCGCTCTCGCCCTTGCTGATGGTGAAGCTGCTGGACCAGTTGGAGCTGTTCCAGTTCACCACGCGGGCGGACTCAAAGGTGAAGTCGGAGTGCTTCTGCTTCAGGTTCAGCAGCTCCCGGAGCTTCTCGTTCTCCTCCACAGCCTCGGCGCCTCTTCTGGCCTCCTCCTGTGCCTCGGTCAGCTGGGCCTTCAGCGCCTCGTTCTCAGCCTGGAGCTTGTCATATTCATAGATATAGCCGTACAGGCTCTCGAACCAGTCTATCACCGTACTGACGGCGCCCTGAAGCGGAGCCTTTATAACGCCGGCGGTGTTTGTAACAACGCCCGCCTTGCCCTGCAGAAAATGCGCGCTGACGCCCACGATGAGCACCACACACAGCACCATGGCCAGCAGCCGCGTTCCGTATCTGCGGAGAAATTTTTTGAAATTCAAATCAAATCAACACCCAATCTGCCCAATATGACGCCCAGCCGGCACAGCGGCAGGCCCATCACGTTATAGTAATCTCCGGTTATCCCGCTTACGAAATAACCGCCCTTACCCTGTATGCCGTAGGCTCCGGCCTTGTCCATACATTCACCCGAGTCCGCGTAGGCGCTTATCTCCCGCCCGGTCATCTGGCGGAAGCGGACGGCGGTCTCCTCGTATTCGCACACGCTCTGCCCCCGGCATTTCACCGCAAGCCCGGTGAACACCCGGTGCTCCCGCCCGGAGAGACTGCCGAGCATGGACACGGCCTCCTCCCGCGTACGGGGCTTGCCCAGTATCTTTCCCTCCGCCGCCACAACGGTGTCGGCGGCTATTATCAGGTCCTCCGGGCCGTATAGGGCGGCCACCTCGGAGCATTTGCCTGCGGCCAGAGCCATAACGGTCTGTTCGGGGCCTGCTCCGGGAGGAATTATCTCCTCGCCCACGGCGGGGTGTATGGTCAGGTTCTTTACTCCCAGCATTTCCAGCAGCTCACGCCGCCGGGGTGAGCCGGAGGCCAGTATAATACGCATTGTCACTTCACTCCCCGGTAATACAGTCCGCGGGTAATATTGGTAGCGCTGTAATCCGTCTGGCCCATGTAGGCCTGAGCGGTGAGCACGCACTCCCGTGCGCTCTCCGTGGTGAACAGGAGCCTCGCGCCCCAGAGGCCTATGCTCTCGTAATCGCCCCGCTTGTCGGCCAGATACAGCCGGTGGGCGTTGAGCACCACGTTGCGGCAGCCAAACTCCCTTATGACGGGAAACACGCTGCCGCGTCGGTCGGCAAGCTGGGGATTGTTCTCGCAGTTGCATCTGCCCGCGCTGTTTTTGATGATGCACTGGTCGGACACCATGGCCGGCAGCCGGCCGTAGACTATCATCTCGGTGTCCAGAGGCTTTATCATGTCTCTTATCTGGCTCAGCCGCAGCTCAAAGCTGGCGGTAGCGGATATAAGTCCCGCGCAGCGGAGCATCTCCAGAGCGTGGGAGTTGTAGGCGTTCAGCCCGAAGTCGCCCCGCACGGCAAAGCCCAGCTGGCGGCAGATGGCGATATGGCCCAGATTGCCCACCACCACCTCGGTTATGCCCAGGGATTTTGCCCTGTGCAGCAGCTGGCGCACCGTCTCGCTCTCCGTATCGGTGATAACCCGGGGCAGCACGGCGGCAACGGCGGCTCCCTCCTGAATGAATGGGGCTATACGCCGGGCGCTCTCGTCGCTGCCCAGCATTTCCAGGGGGACATAGAGGTAATTGGGACGGGTAGCGGCCAGCTCGGGGCTGAGCTGCTCCGGACGTGTCACCTGATATATGAGCCGCGGCGCGCCGGAGGCCGCTCCGGACAGGGGCGCCGTGGGAAAATCCCCAAGGGTGCGCTGAGGCGGATTTTTCCGCATAGCCGTCAGCCTAGATATAAGCTCCCGGCGCATCTCATTCAGAGCGGAAGCCGGCAGATACAGCCCCGGGTCCACCTTGCAGTTTATCTCCACGCCGGAATATGGAGTGCCGCCGGTCTTATAAAGCTGCTCTCCCACGGCCTGTCCGGTCAGCTCTCTGGCTGCGGCGGCCTGGGGCACGCTTCCCTCGGCTGTGGCGTGATTTCCGTCCATGTCCTCAACGGCGAAGCGGGCGCGCTTGCCTGCCTCAACCACGGCATAGAATTTCACCGGCACCCTGCGCAACTCGCTGTTTATGTAGCTCCTGTGGGCTTCGGCAAACATGCGCTCCATGGCGCCCCTGTCCGGCTCCTCCCGGACGCCGAACATATCCGGTCCCACCTTGCCGGTGAAATAGCCGTCTGTAAAGCCCTGGCGTGAGAAGGCCAGAGTGAGCCTGTCCATATCCGCCTGAGTGGGAGCCTTTTTGTTTTTCACGGCGTTTGCGTAAATCTCGGTAACCACCGCGGCGTACTCGGGTCGCTTTGCCCGGCCCTCTATCTTGGCGCAGGCCACACCTATGCGCTCCAGCTCCTCAACATAGCGTAGCAGGCAGTTGTCCTTCAGGCTCATGGGCTTGTTGTCCATGCGCCCGCCCAGGCTGTAATCCATGCGGCAGGTCTGGGCGCACATGCCCCGGTTGCCGCTGTGTCCGCCTATGAGGGCGCTCATATAGCACTGGCCGGAGTGGCAGAAGCACAGAGCGCCGTGGACGAACACCTCTATCTCCACGGGGGAGCGGGCGCATATGGCCTCTATCTGCTTCATATTCAGCTCTCTGGCCAGCACCACGCGCTTCATGCCCAGCTCGGCCGCGGCCAGCACGCCGTCCAGATTGTGGACGCTCATCTGAGTGCTGGCGTGCAGGGGCATATCCGGCAGCAGGCTTCGCAGCACCCGGGCGAGGCCCAGATCCTGCACCAGTATGGCGTCCGCGCCTATGTCGGCGGCGCGCACGGCAAGCTCGGAGGCCGCTCTCAGCTCCCTGTCAGAGGCCAGGGTGTTCAGGGTCACATAGACCTTGCAGCCCCGCACCCGGCAGTAGCGCACAGCGTCGGCAAACTCCTCGTCTGTGAAATTTTTTGCGCCCTGGCGGGCGTTAAAGCCGCCGAAGCCCATATATACGGCATCCGCACCGCTCTGCACGGCGGCAATTATGCCCTCGGGGGAGCCGGCGGGAGAAAGGATTTCAAGCATGGTTTTCCCTCTTTAAATATTATGTCACGGTATTATACCACATTGTTTGTGATTGCCACAAGGTCTTTTTAATGGTATAATAAAGCCCGGTTCGCATTATTTTCAATTCATTCACATTTTAGCCCAAACACCGAGGATAAAGACATGAACGAGGTAAACTATATAATCGCCCGGGAGCAGGCCCTGTGCGTCTCCGCCCAGGACGCGGACAGGCTCATAGACCGTCGGGACGGTACGGCGGCCCTGCTGTATCTGTATCTCCTGCGCCGGGGCGGCTCCTTCCGCATGGAGGAGGCCTCTCAGCGTCTGGGGATCTCCGCCATGCAGCTTCGCGCCGCGGCGGAGGCTCTGCAGAGCATGGGGCTGCTGGAAATTCGCGGCATACCGGAGCCTGCCCAGGAGCTGCCCGAATACAGCACCCAGGACATGCAGACGCGCACCATGGACAGCGAGGAATTTGCAGCCCTCGCCATGGAGGTGCAGTCGGCCATGGGCCGGGTGCTCTCCGGCACGGAGCTGAAGCTCCTGTTCGGCATATACGACTATCTGGCCCTGCCGCCGGAGGTGATATGTATGCTGGTGGGCTACTGCATGGAGCGCACGGAAAAGCGCCAGGGCGCGGGACGCCGCCCCTCCATGCGCACCATAGAGCGCGAGGCCTACGCCTGGGCCAACCGGGAGATAAACACCCTTGAGCTGGCCGAGGCGCACCTGCAGAATCTGGCCCGCATGGAGAGCGAGACTGAAAAGGCCAAGGCCGCCGTGGGCATCTCCGGCCGGGAGCTGAGCGCCACCGAGCGCAAATACATAGAGAGCTGGATAGCCATGGGCTTCGACGCCGACGCTCTGGCCATGGCCTACGACCGCACCGTGGTAAAGACCGGACGGCTCCAGTGGAAGTATATGAACTCCATAATAACCAGCTGGCACGGCAAGGGCCTGCACACCCCCAAAGAGATAAGCGAGGGCGACACCCTGTCCCCCCTGCACACCCCCGCCCGGAACGCCGCCGCGCCGGGACAGAACCAGCTTCAGCGCATGGAGCGGCTGATGGACAAGATAAAAAACGAGAGGTAGCACCATGGACGGAAAGCTATTGGCCCAGGCCAGAGAAGAGCTGGCACAGATTAAACAGCACAATACCGACGAGGCCACGCGCCGCCGCGCGGAGGTATACCGCCGCGCCCCCCGGGTGCGCCTTATGGACAAGCGCCTGAAGGAGATCATGGTGGAGGTGTTCGGCGCCGCTATGGGTCAGGGCGGGGACATAAAGGCCCTGGAACAGGAGAGCCTCTCTCTCCAGGCACAGCGGGCGGAAATGCTCACCGCCATGGGCTTCGGCCCGGACTATCTGGACGAGCTGGTAAGCTGCCCCAAGTGCCGGGACAGCGGCTATGTCATGGGACATATGTGCTCCTGCCTGCAGGAGCTGTACGACCGTCAGGTGGCCCAGAGCCTCTCCAGCCTCATGCTCATGGGCGACGAGCGCTTTGAGAACTTCGACCTGAGCCTATATGACGACGCTCTGAACTACAAGACCGGCGTTTCCCCCCGCCAGTGCATGGCGGCTGTGTTCAATTTCTGCAAGACCTACGCGGAGCATTTCGCCCCCGGCGGCATAAACCTGCTGCTGCGCGGCGGCCCCGGCCTGGGAAAGACCTTCCTCTCCGCCTGCATAGCTCGGGTGGTTGCCGGAAAGGGATACTCCGTGGTATACGAGTCCGCAGGGGACGCCTTTGAGGCCTTTGAGGAGAAGAAATTCTCCCGCTATGAGGACTGTGACGCCGCGGCCCGGGTGGAGCGTATGCTCACCTGCGACCTGCTGATACTGGACGACCTGGGTACGGAGATGCCCGGCGGCTTCGCCTCCGGCGCCCTATACGCCATACTGAACAAGCGCATATCCACGAAGGGCAGCATGATAATGAGCACCAACCTCAGCCCCGAGGAGCTTCGCCGCCGCTACACGCCCCAGATAGCCTCCCGCATAGAGGGAGAGTTTGAGGCCCTGGAATTTTTCGGGCGGGATATAAGAGCCGTAAAAAAAGAGCGGGGAATGTAAAGACAAATTAAGAATGAATAGTGAAAAATGAAGAATTTTGCGCCTGCCGTAGAATCTGCTCCCCTAACAGGGGAGCTGTCAGCGAAGCTGACTGAAGGGTTTAACCTATCAAGTTAGCTTGGAACTGATTTGGAGGCTTAAACCCTTCCGCCCTCTGCGGAGGGCACCTCCCCTGTTAGGGGAGGGAAGTTTTTGGTACGGCGCGCCAGCACCACTACAATTATTTACTATTACTTCTTCACTATCCACTCCCCCATATACTACAAACAGCGGACGCCTTTTGGCGTCCGCTGTTTTATTTACTGGAACAAATATTCGTCAAACTCAGGTGCTATAACCCGCGACGGGTCGGGCTCTGAAGGAGCAAACCGGCGGTATCTTATCCACATGATGAGCACCAGATACAGCGCGCCCAGCAGCCATATCATGGCCGAGGCGGCTATGATATACAGGAGCTTATCCCGTGTGCCGCTGAACTTTTCCCGGGCTCTCAGGGTATGTATGGCGGTGAACACAAGCGGCGCAATGAGCAGAAAGCCCACCGCCCATTCAAGAGTGAGCTGGCGGTTCAGGAAAAAAGCGATGAGCAGAACCGGATTTCGGATATTGGCGCTGAGCTGCCAGTAGCGTTTTCTTGTCTCTGCCACAGTCGCCGCCCCCCTTTGTTTCTCCGCCTAAAATTATATGCTATCTTATGCCCGTTTCGTCCAGCAGCTCTGTAAATTCATTGCCTACAGAGAAGAACGTCATCTCGCCTATCCGCACAAAGTTTTCTCCAAAAGTGTAGGGCGGGCCGTTTTTTCCGTCTCCGTACACATAGATACCGTAAGTCCAGCCGCCTCGCGGGAAAAGCCGCCGCCACCAGAACATATAGTGCACATGGTTAAGCCGGGACACCAGCTTATCCAGTTCTTCCCCTGTGTAGACTACGCTTTTCCCGCCGCCTTTGCACACCTCTATCTTCTCAACGGAGTCGTCCAGATGAAAGACATGAAAGGGCAGCTTCGAGGCGTTGGGGTCGGAAAAAGTCAAAACGATTGGCAGCAATAAATAGACGGCGCACAAAAGCAGCAAGAAGCACTTTACACGCCTGTTCTTCACTCCACCGCCCCCCTTTTGCACATATTATACTATATTCTGCCGGACGCCGTCAATCATTTTACATATTTTGACGTTGATTCCTGACGAATCGTAAGTAAAATGGAAGTCTGAACGGGGCGCAGCCTGAGGTGGGCGATAGTATCAGGTGAGCTTAACGCTGAACTCCACTGCCCAATTCCACCGACTCAGGCGCGATTCAGTCGGAACTCACACTTCGCCATTTGAGTAAGGTGAGCTTTAGCTCAGCTTACGGCCCATGGCGAACGGTCAGTTTCTTTGGCGGGCGACACCGTTTCTTTCTAAAAGAAATGGGGTCGCACACCGCAGCCCGCAGGCTGCGCCCTTGCACTTTCGTTTTGAATACGCTTCCACCAAATTTGATAGCTTAAACCCTTCCGGCCCTGCGGGGCCACCTCCCCTGTTAGGGGAGGAAAAGAGAGCGCAGCCCCGACTCCTGTTAGGGGAGGAAAGAGTTAAATCGGCGCGAAGCGCCACCTAAATTATTCATTATTCATTCTTCACTAAAAACCGCCCCCTGTTTTCAGGGGGCGGTTTTTCTATATCTCTATCTCCGCGTGCCGTGTGGCGTGGCAGCTCATATTCACAACGCAGGGCATGCCCGCGATATGGGTGGGGTAGGTCTCTATGTTCACGGCCAGGGCGGTAGTCCGTCCGCCGAAGCCCTGGGGGCCTATGCCCAGGTCGTTCACCTTTTTCAGCGCCTCCCGCTCCAGCTCCGCGTAGAAGCTGTCGGGATTGCGCTTGTCCATGGGGCGGCACAGGGCGCGCTTACTCAGCAGCGCCGCCTGCTCTATGGTCCCGCCCAGGCCCACGCCCATTATAATGGGCGGGCAGGGGTTGGAGCCGGCCTTCGCGGCGGTATCCACTATGAAGTCCACCACCTCGCTCTTGTCGGCGGATGGGAGGAACAGCTTCATGGCGCTCATGTTCTCGCTGCCGAAGCCCTTGGGCGCGAGGGTAAGGCGCAGCTTATCACCGGCCACCAGCTCCGTGTGTATGACGGCAGGGGTGTTGTCCCCGGTGTTCACCCGGCGCAGAGGGTCCCGCACCACGCTCTTGCGCAGGAGCACATAGCCCCGGCGCACACCCTCGTTCACGGCGTCGGCGAAAAGGCCGTCCGTGATGTGCACCTCCTGGCCTATCTCGGCAAACACCACCGCCATGCCCGTATCCTGGCATATTGGCAGCTGATTCAGCCCCGCGTAGACGAAATTCTCGCACAGGTCCTTCAAAACCTCCCGGGCTGTTGGGGATTCCTCGGAGTCCACGGCGCAGTCTATGAGCATGGCCGTCTCCGGCGGGAGCAGGGTGCAGGCCTTCATGCACAGGCTTTCAATTGCCTCCGTAATCTCACGGCAGCTTATCTCTCTCATACAGATTTATCCTTTCGACAAAACTAGTGTTTCTTCGCTCTTTACAAAACGTCAAAGCTCTGGTATGCTCTAAGCACAGCTTATCCAATTGGTCAAACCCAAACCCGACAGGATTGGCGTAAGACCCAGCTCATATCTTTATCCCACAACCCTGTTTTTGCGGGCCGCTTTTCGCGGCCCGCTCTTTTTTATGCGTTTTGAAGCAAATACCACTTCACCGCTATGATGAGCACTATCTGCAGCACCAGAATGGCGGGCAGACCAAAGCGGAAATACCAGTGGCGGGTCTTGTGGTGAAAGGCGTACATCCCGGCCACAGAGCCTATGCTTCCGCCCAGTATTGCCAGGAGAAACAGGGTCTTTTCACTTATCCGGCGCGCCCCGCGCCTGGCGCAGAACTTATCCCAGCCCATGGCCGCGAAGGCTATGAGGGTCATGACGGCCACATAAACTATGGGCAGCTTGTCCATAAATTCCTTCATCGCCTGCCTCTCCCCTTCTGAGGTTTGGGCTTGGGCTTTGCCCAGCCCTGTCCCCGCTTTTTGGGCTTTTCGTGAGCCTTGGGGGGCTCCTTTTTCTCTTTTTTATCCCTGTACGCCCGCTCGGGACGCAGCAGGCACTCCCTGCCGAAGCCTATGAGGTCCTCCCGGTGGGTCTCGTGGAGGGCCTGCATGATCAGGCGGCGGTTCTCGGGCCGCTTCCATTGGAGCAGAGCCCGCTGCATTGCCTTTTCATGGGGCGTTTTCGGCACATACACAGCCTTCATGGTAAAGGGGTCAATTTCCGTGTAGTACATGCAGGTGCTGATGGTGCCTGGAGTAGGGTAGAAATCCTGCACCTGCTCCGGCTGGCGGCCGGTGCGGTTGAGATACTCCGCCAGCGCCACGGCGTCACTCAGGCGGCTGCCGGGGTGGGAGGACATGAGATAGGGCACCACATACTGTTCCTTCTCGTAGCGCTGATTAAGGCGCCTGTAGCGCTCAATGAACTTTTCATAGGTCTCCACATGGGGCTTGCCCATATAGTCCAGCACCGAGTCTATGCAGTGCTCCGGGGCGACCTTGAGCTGGCCGGAGATGTGGTAGCGCACCAGTTCGGAGAAGAAATCCCCGCTCTTGTCACATAGCATATAGTCAAAGCGTATGCCGGAGCGCACAAACACCCGCTTTACTCCGGGTATGGAGCGCAGACGGCGCAGCAGGCGCAGATAATCCGAGTGGTCGGCGTCTATGTTTTTGCAGGGCTCGGGGGCGAGGCATTTTCTGCCCTTGCACAGGCCGTGCTCAAGCTGATTTTTGCAGGCAGGACGGCGGAAGTTTGCCGTGGGGCCGCCCACATCGGAGACATAGCCCTTCCACAGGGGGTGGTGGGTCATCTTCTCCACCTCGGCGCAGACGCTGTCGTGGCTGCGGGAGGTGACCATGCGGCCCTGATGGAAGGCCAGAGCGCAGAAGTTGCAGGCACCGAAGCAGCCCCGGTTGTGGATAACGGAAAAGCGCACCTCCTCAATGGCGGGCACTCCCCCCTGCTCATCGTACATGGGGTGCGGCTCACGGGTGTAGGGCAGGGCCGCCACCGCGTCCAGCTCCTGAGTGTTCAGGGGCATGGCGGGGGGATTGACTATCAGGCAGCGCTCACCCTCCTGCTGTATGAGGGCGTGGCCCCGGATGGGGTCGTGCTCCTCGTATTCAATGCGGGTGGCGTCGGCGTAAAAGCGTTTTTCCTCACAAACCTGCTCGTAGCTGGGCAGGATGATGGGGTCGGGAAAGGCGCAGGCCTCCGGCTCCGCGGCGAAAAAGGCCGTGCCCCGAATATCGCGCATACATGAAATGGGCTCTTTTTTCTTCAGGCGCCGGGCTATCTCACGGGTGGCGTACTCGCCCATGCCGTACACCAGCATATCCGCGCCGGAATCGGACAGGACGCTGTGGCGCACCTTGTCGTCCCAGTAGTCGTAATGGGCAAAGCGCCGCAGGGACGCCTCCAGAGAGCCTATGACTATGGGCATCTGGCTGCCGAAGGCCTCCCTGGCCCGGTTCGCATACACGATAGTGGCCCTGTCGGGACGCAGACCCGCCTTTTTGCCCGGAGAATAAAAATCCTCGCTTCTGGGCTTCTTGGCGGCGGTGTACTTGGCCACCATGCTGTCCAGATTTCCCGCGCCTATGAGCACACCCAGGCGGGGCGCTCCCATGGCTGTGAAGGCCGAGCAGTCGTGCCAGTCCGGCTGGACCAGCACCGCCACACGGTAGCCCTCGCTCTCCAGCAGGCGGGAGATCACCGCCGTGCCGAAGCTGGGGTGGTCCACATAGGCGTCGCCGGTGACGACCAGAAAGTCGTACCAGTACCAGCCTCTGTCCGTCATATCCTCTTTTGAAACAGGGAGAAAATCCCATTTATCCATAGCTGTTGTTCCTTTAATTCATTCTGCCAGACGGCCGGTATACCAGCCGCTGACGCCGTTTTTCTTGCACAGATATCCCCGGCTGGTCCGCCGCACAATTGAAAGACGTTCCCCGGCTTCAACGCCCAGGCGGTAATCCGTGCAATCGTTTGTGGTTATTCCATTCGGCGTTCTTTTGAGAAAATCCGTGAGTATATCCATCTCATAGCCCGTGCGTATGTGGCGGCACCTGGAAAACTCCTCGCCCTCAGCCAGGACCTCCACCAGATTATCGCCCCAGCGGATATAATAGGAGCTGACGCTCTCCGCCTGGCTGTCCAGCGCCTCTGCCGTGGGGAAGGGGTCATAGTATACCCAGGCGAAGTCCTCGCTGCCCGGCTCGGGGATGATGAGGCAGTTAAGCTGCCCGTCGTCCTTCAGCACGCAGCCGCCGTCTATGCTCACTATCTTTCTGTCCCGGAGGATGATGGGGTTCGCGTCGGTTTTGTCCTCCCGGTAGAGCACCACGGGCCAGTGGCCCACTATCTGCCACTTGCGGAAGCTCAGTCCCTGACCGAGGAAATTGTCGTTTTTCATGCACTTCTGGGGTTCAGCCTCCGCCGCCGAGGGGGCGGATATTCCACCGTGGACGAAGGTGTAGTGCTCCGTGTCGATTATTATTGGCAGCTTTTCCAGGAAAGCCATCTCATCGGCGTAGTGCTCCCGCAGGATGTGGCGCACCTGCTCCACATCGGACCATTCGTCGGTCTCCACGCCCACGGCGCGGCACATCTGCCGCAGCAGGCAGTTCTGGCGGAGGTCCATATAGTGCAGAGTGCGCCCGGCCATCTCCTCGTCCCAATGGAGTATCATGTGCCAGCCGTCGCAGTTGCCCCGCACCACATGGGTGCTGCCCCTGCGGCACAGCTCCATGATATAGCGCAGGGTATCCAGGCTGTATTTGCCCTTTTCCAGAAAATCTCCGTCTATTATCAGCACATCGCTGTCGCAGAAGCCTGCCTTATCCAGCACGCCTTTCAGATAGGGGAGATTGCCGTGGATATCCGATATGACCAGTATCCGCCGCCCGGGAGGCAGCGTCAGTCTCTCTATCTCACCGCTCAATCAAGTATCATCTCCATCTGTACGAGCATACCCAGCACGCCCATATCCCGGCCTATTTCCCTAAAGCCGTAGTGTCTGTAAAACTGCGCGGCGTGCTCGTTGCAGTCGGCAGCGTGCAGGCGCAGAGCGCCGAAGCCCCGCTCCCGGGCGGCGGTCACCGCGTAGCCCAGCAGCTGGGCGCCGAAGCCCAGGTTTCTGTGCTCACCGTCCAGATAAAACAGGCTTATCCAGCCGTAGCCCTCTTTTTTGCCCCGGAGCATATCCAGCTCCACTATGCCTATGGCCCTGTCTCCGGAAATCACCTTCACCAGGCAGTCCGGCTCGGAGGCCCGCCTTTTGGCGTTAGAGAGATACACAGCGCCGTCAAAGCCCCGGAGAGTGCCGTGCACGGTTTTCCAGGCGTCGGCGTAGCAGCCGGTGTAATAATCACTCTCTTTATTCAGGTCCAGCCTCTCGAAGCGCAGGTTGTTGTTATCCATTCCCGTGCGCTTTTTCCACCATGTCTGGTGGGCGAAGGTGCTGTTTGTCTCGTCCAGATGGCTGTTGTCGTTGCGAAATTCGGGTGTGAGTGCGCCCCGGTCCCAGATATACAGGCTAACGCAGGTGTTGTCGCCGTGGGGTATGCTCTCCACATCCCGGGAGGGCACGCCCAGAACCCGGCAATGAAGAGAGCGTATGGCCATGCCGTGGCTCACCAGAACGATGGTCTGTCCCTCGTGCTTTTCGCCCAGCTCCTGCACCACCTCCAGCATGCGGTCGCCCAGATGCCGGAAGCTCTCGCTGCCGGACACATGCCAGTTGTCCGGGTCGCTTGAAAAAGCCGCAAGCTGTTCGGGGTCCTCCCTGCCTATGTCGCCCCAGGTCCGGTTTTCCCACACACCCATGCAGACCTCCTTGAGCCTCGGTTCTACTTGTATGGGCAGGTCATGGTATTTTGTTATGGCCGTGGCCGTGGTCTGGGTACGGCTCAGGTCGCTGGCGTACAGGGCGTCCACATGTATGTCCCTGAATCTCTCGGCCAGAGCGGCTATCTGCCTGTAGCCCCGGCCGGTTATTTTTCCGTCGTGATGTCCCTGCACCCGGCGATAGAGGTTGCCCTCCGCCTCAGCGTGGCGAATAATATAAATTTTGGTCATTTCGGTCTCCTTTTTTGGAAATGCTGATTCAAAGAGCGCCGCGGAAAACGGCGCTCGGTATTAGTCTATTTCAAGCACCCTGTTCAGACTGCGGCCTATGGCGGCGTTGTACTCATGCAGGTCGTCGCGCACTTTCCCTCGCCGCTGCGCCTTCATAAGCGCGGCGGGGATATCCGCGGTGGCGGGGATGCCCGGATTGTATTTTTCAAGATTCTCGGAGAGGAACAGCTCGAGTCCCACGGCCTTGGCCTCAAGTATGACTATACCCTGTCCCTCATAGCGGCTTGTAAGCACAAAGCCGTCCATCTGCCGGAGATAGGCGAAGGGATTGTGCTGGTTGCCCAGCAAAGTTACAAAGCCGTCCAGTCCAAGGCTGTGTATCTGCTTTTCCAGTTTTTCTCTGTCCGGACCGTCGCCTATAAGGTACAGGCGCATATCGGGGCGCTCTTTGCATACGGGCGCCAGCATATCCAGCAGCAGGTCGTAGCCCTTCTGGTGGCAGAGTCTGCCCACGGAGCAGAGGTTGTAGCAGTTGGGGTCGGTCTTAAAGTCTCCGGTGGACTCTTCGGCCTTGCGGAATATCTCCTCCGTGTCCACATGGTTGGGGATGGGTGTTATGGTTTTGTCCGAGATGCCGGACACCCGGCGGAAGCCCTCCACTATGCCGGGGGATACGGCGCAGAACTCATCGAAATACTGCAGCTTTTTGTGGAAAAAATGCCACAGGATACGGTATTTCGGCTCATTTCTGAGCTTTATCTCCACATCGTTGTGTATCCACATGACCCGCTTTTTCGCCTTCACGGTGACGGCCGCCACGGAGCACTCGTTGCGGTAGCTGTTGAAGTCTATAGCCACATCATATGTTTTGTGGGGAACATCCACAGGCATGAAGCGGCGCAGCACATCAAAATACACCAGCCGGTTCAGCCAGAAATAGGGCTTCAGAAAGTGCACCGTGAGATTTTTGTGCTCCGGAAGCTCGAAAAAGCACTCTTTATCAAACAGGTAGAGGTCCACCCGGCATTTGTCGTAGTCTATCTCGTTGAGAACGTTTACCAGCGCCTTCTGGATGCCGCCCACCCGCAGATCGGACTGAAATATTGCAATCGACTTCATCTATCCTCGTCCTTCGGAAAAACTTGACCTTATATCAATAGAAAGGTATAATAAATAATCGGAAAATCAATTTTTATTGTATAATACTTTCACCGTTTTTGCAAGGGAGAGTTCTTCTTGTCGGATGCACGCACAAAAAAGAATAAGCGCCGTGGCGTGCTCATCTGCGGCTCCTACGGCCACGGCAACGCCGGGGACGAGGCCATACTGGACGCCATAATTCTCTCTCTGCGGCGGGCCGAGCCGGAAGTACCCATAACGGTGTTGTCCCGCTCACCTAAGGAGACGGAGGAGCGCCACGGTGTCCGGGCCGTATACAAGTTCAATATGCCCGCCGTCCTGCGCGTGATGCTGTCCTCGCGGCTGTATATAAACGGCGGCGGCAGTCTCATACAGGATGTCACCAGCCGCCGCAGCCTGTATTATTATCTCTTCACCATAGCCGCCGCAAAGCTGCTGGGCTGCCGGGTCATCATGTACGGCTGCGGCATAGGCCCGGTGAGCCGCCCCTACAACCGCCGCCTGGCCCGCTTTGTGATAGATAATTTCGCGGACTCCATCACCCTCCGTGAGGACGACAGCCTCCGGGAGCTGCGGCAGTTTGGGGTGAAAAAGCCCAGAATGCTGGTGGCCTCCGACCCGGCCCTCACCCTGTCCCCCGCCCCCGATAGTGAGACGGACGGGTGTATGCGCGCCCTGGGTCTCGACCCGCGGGGAAAATATCTCTGCGTGGTGCCCCGGAAGTGGCCCGGCTTTGAGGACAAGGCCCCCTGCTTTGCCCAATGCGCTGACGCGCTGTATGAGGAATACGGCCTTGAGACCGTGTTTCTCTCCATAGACCATAAAAATGACGCCCTGGCCGCCGAGCTAATAGCCAGGCACATGGCCTCCCCGGCCCACATTGCCCGGGACGTGCTGCCGGTTGGGCAGACAATAGGCGTGCTGGCCAGGATGCAGTGCGTAATATCCATGCGCCTGCACGGGCTCATTTTCTCCGCCGGGCAGGGTGTGCCCCTCATAGGCGTGAGCTACGACCCCAAGGTGAACGCCTTTCTGCACTATATAGGCCAGACCGCCTGCATAGACCTGAGTGAGCTAACATCCGAAGGCCTCACGGACGCTGTGCGTAGGGCCCTGGCCCTGTGGGACGACGGGGAAGAGCTTTCAGAGCGCATACGCCGCCTGCGTGAGCTGGAGAGCGTGAACATCACCGAGGCGCTCCGGCTTCTGAATGAATAAGGGAGGAACCCTATGGTCAGAACTGCTGTGCTTGTGTCCGGCGGAGGCCGGAATCTGCAGGCCATAATAGACAGCCGCCTGTTCGGCGAGATACCCAACTGCGATATTGCCTCCGTCATCTCCTCCAATCCCGAGGCCTACGCCCTCACAAGAGCCCGCGCCGCGGGTATAGACGCCTTTGTGGTGGACCGGGAGATTTTCCCCAACGCCCAGAGCTTTAACGAGGCTCTGTACCACAAGCTCCGTGACCTGGACATAGAGCTGGTGGTGCTGGCAGGCTTTACCCACCGCCTGTCCGACGCCATAATAAACTCCTGGCGAAACCGCATAATAAACGTCCACCCCTCCCTGCTGCCCGCCTTTTCCGGCGAGGGCATGGACGGCGCCGCCCCCCACGAGGCGGCCATAGCCGCGGGCGTGCGCATAAGCGGCGCTACCGCTTACTTTGTAAGCGAGGTCCCCCGCCGCGGCCCCATCATTCTTCAGCAGGCCGTGCCCGTACTGCAGGACGACACCCCCGCCTCTCTGCAGGAGCGGGTAATGGAGCAGGCCGAGTGGAGCATACTACCCCAGGCCGTAGCTCTCTACTGCACAGGGGCGCTCAGGGTGGAGAACGGACTGGTCAAAATAAGCGTCTGAGCGGCTTTTACACAAAATTGCTTGACAAATTGCGTAAAAATGGTATCGTAATACCGTTAATAACAAATAATTCACGGAGGAATTCATTATGTCTGAAAACACCGTCATCATCGAGGGCAGCGGCCGTCATATCCACGTCACCCGCGAGCATCTGGATATTCTGTTCGGCAAGGGCTTCGAGCTGGACCAGAAGAAGATGCTCAGCCAGCCCGGCCAGTTTGCCACCAGCTGCAAGGTCACCGTCACCGGTCCCAAGGGCAGCCTGAAAATGTCCATCCTTGGCCCCTGCCGCAAGGAGACCCAGATTGAGCTGAGCTTTACCGACGCCCGCGCCATAGGCCTGAGCTGCCCCGTACGCGAGAGCGGCGTGCTGGAAGGCACTCCCGGCTGCACCGTTGAGGGCCCCTGCGGCTCCGTTGAGCTGGAGCGCGGCTGCATTATCGCCAAGCGCCACATCCACATGACTCCCGAGGATGCCGAGAAGTTCGGCGTTTCCGACAAGGAGATTGTTCAGGTCAAGGTCGGCGGCGAGCGCGCCCTCATCTTCGACGAGGTCATCTGCCGCGTCAGCCCCAGCTACGCCACCTTCATGCACGTTGACTACGATGAGATCAACGCCGCCTCTCTGTTTGGCAAGGATCCCACCGGCGTCATTGTAAAGAAATAAGCAAACGCCCATCACAGCCCGGAGAGAACTGTAATCTCTCCGGGCTTTTTTACTTTTATTACACAGGCTGTTGAACTTTCCGCGCAGGGCGGCTCCGAATTCGCTGAAAGCGTATTCGGAGCGTGCAGGGGCGCGCATTGCGCGCCCAGCTTTTACTTATTCGCCCGGGTGCGGCGGTGAAATCGATTCGTACTGCGGGGTCGGGTTCTGAAACCCATTTCTTTAAAGAAACGGGTTTCAAACTTCCCAAAGAACTTGCCTAGATCGAATACTCTTTTGGGCCTCGCCGACGCGCACAACGCGCTCGTGCGTCGGTTACTGCAAGCCCTGGCCTGCGTCTTAGTGCAGTACTGTCAGGTGAGCTTTACGCTGAACTCTACTGCCCAATTCCATCGACTCAGGCGCGATTTGGTGGCACTACCACTTCGCCATTTGAATAAGGTGAGCTTTAGCACACTATAGTTCCCTCCTCGCGGCACAGCCGCTGCGGTCGGCGGCTAAAAACGTGCCACCGGCACGTTTTTTTAACGCCCCCGGTTATTCACTATTCACTAAAAACCACCCCCTGTTGGCAGTCGTCCATAAAACAGGCAAATGAACAACACATCGTTTATGGGTGACTGTCATACGGGGTTAGGTGAATGAAATATGCTGGACATGGTTGAAATCAACCGTGTCCAGCATATTTTTTCGCTTATTTGTGTTTCCCTTTTCCGTGGGTCATGCTTGCTTTTCCCCGCTGGTTCATCGGATTTTTCAAGTGTTTGGACAGCTTCAAAATCTCAATCAAGGTCACAAACTGCTCCATTGAGATGGCGTCATAGTCCACACCGTACTGCCGAAGAAAAATCCTTGCCCGCTTTTCATCGTCGCTGCCCTCATAGTTCATGGCCTCTTGCAGTTGCTTTTGGGCTTCAAGGGCAACGGATGGGGCGTCTGCCGTGGTAGTATCGTCCCGGTGAGCCTCCCGAATGTCACGGAGTATGGTCGTCAAATCCTCAGAGATCACATGACCGAAGTATTCATCCTCCCGCACCTGCGCCAGTTCCAAAGTCCGCAGATGCAGATCGTCAGCGTTTCCCTCCTGCTTCAACAGCACCATTTGACGGACAGATTCAAGAACAACGTTCATGTCGTTGATCCTCATATCCGCAATCCGATCCACGAAAATCTCACCGTCCAGCATCATGCGCTGAAAATCCTTGTGGCATATAATTTCTGACAGCAGCCGCTTATTGAACTTTCCTTCTTTCAAAACATCAATCGCATCATCACTCAAATGCAGAGCGTTCAACTCTGCGTTTGGGTGATTTTTTTGTTCCGTCATGCCCAGCAGATAATCCGTGGATACACTGTAGAACTTCGCCAGCGTCACGATAGCAAAGAGACTGATGTCCTTGAAATCGTCGTTTTCATATTTGCCCAGAGCCGACTTGGAAAGCCCGGTCTGCTCCGCAAGCTGTTCCAGCGTCAGTCTGCGCTCCACCCGCAAATCCTTCAATTTTTCCTGTATGGTTAAGGTCGTATTCATACCGTGTCCCCCTTGCGCCCGTTGGTATTGTTCGTTATTTCCATTATATCACAGCTTGTCCATAAGCGTGGAAATATTCGCTTTTGGATGCCAATTTCCGACCTTTTGGATATACGGGAACGGTCATATATTTTCGCTAAAATGTAATTGTCAACAGACATTGCAGCTTGAAAACCACATGACCGTCCGAATGAGATATGCCGACTGGTGAAGCACCGCCAAGACCTTACCTCTGGTCACCGTGACCAGAGGTGACTTCGGGACAAATTGTCCCAAAGCTAAGAGCGTGCCAAGGCCGGGGATACGCCGGGGTGAGATTCCCGGGCAGGAACGACGTTCGGGAAGAACGGCACTTAAAAATGCAACTCAAAATCAAGCCATGTGAAATCAGCGAACATTCCGCAATCTGAGTATTGCTAACCACACCAAAGAGCGTTGCGCCGAACAGCGCACACGGTACGGCATCCGGCGTGGATGTTCGCCGTTTCGCATGACTTCACACAAAACTGTGAAACCGAAAGACCGCCCTACTGGACAGGGCATCATGGGCGGCAATCTGAGCGGAAATTCACTTTCAGAAAAACAACGCTCCACAGCGAACAGAGCTTGCCGTTGGGCATATCCGGTTCACTGCGGAGACTACGAAAAAAGGATGATTTTCAGTATGAAGAATGACGAGAATTACAGAAACGAAATCAAAGCCTACATCGTCCGGGCTGGTATGACCATGAGCGAGGTGGTAGACATTCTG
The DNA here is from genome assembly GCA_050943935.1 of Candidatus Heteroscillospira sp. Classification (GTDB taxonomy): domain Bacteria; phylum Bacillota; class Clostridia; order Oscillospirales; family Oscillospiraceae; genus Heteroscillospira. The sequence goes on from JBMNQC010000004.1 coordinate 139,372, forward strand.
GCTGACGAATACGGTTGGAGCAGCAGCGTCCCCAACCTGTCCGGAAAACTCAAGCGTGGTTCTCTCCGCTACGGCGAGGCCGTGGAGCTGGCCGATGTGCTGGGGTATGACCTCGTTTGGGTCAAACGCAGGGAGGGCAGATAATATCGCAGGAATTACTTACGGATATATTCGTGTCAGCACCAAGGAGCAGAACGAGGATCGGCAGGTCATCGCCATGCGGGAAGTCGGCGTACCGGACAGAAATATTTACAGGGACAAGCAATCCGGCAAAGACTTTGACCGCCCGCAGTACAAAAAGCTGCTCCGAAAAATGAAAAAAGACGATCTGCTCTACATTAAGAGCATCGACCGTCTGGGACGCAACTATACAGAAATATTAGAGCAATGGCGTTTCCTTATCAAAGAGAAATGCATTGATATTGTGGTGCTGGATATGCCCCTGCTGGACACCCGGCGGGGAAAAGATTTGCTGGGGACTTTTCTCAGCGATATTGTGCTGCAAGTGCTGTCCTTTGTAGCGGAAAACGAGCGCACCAACATTCGCCAGAGACAGGCGGAGGGCATCGCAGCGGCGAAAGCCAAGGGCATTCGGTTTGGGCGGCCACCCAAGCCGCTGCCTGAAAACTTTCATTCTGCCTATCAGCGTTGGAAGAGCGGAGAAATCACCGGGACGGCGGCAGCAAAGGAATGCGGAATGCCGCTGGCTACCTTCCGCTACCGGGCGGAGATTTACGAAAATGCCAAGTTGTTGTAAAGGGGGGGGATTTACAGGAATGTGTACCTTTCTGTAAATCATCACAGAAATTTAAACACAGTTATTATAGCACAACGCAACAAGATTTTCTATATAAAAATGGCGAAATCATTCACGATTTAGTGAACAGGAAAATGTGCGTTTTCACCTTGCAGAAAGGTACACATTTTTGTTGGGGGACATGCACCATGAAGATTGTAGCAATACTGTTCGGCTACGCGATCATTTTTGTGTTTTTCTTCTGGCTGGCCAAAACGATTGGCCGCGCAGTGAATCGGAAGAAAACTGCAACAGCCTTCCGCAGCCATGCTGTGGATCGCGCCAGCGTAAATAAGGCGTCAAGTTTCAGCGACATTCAGAGCATTTTCAAGTCAGTGATCTCGTGCAAGCGCTGCGGCGCCAAACTTCGGGTTCCCTGCAACAGGGGAATCATTGAGGTGAACTGTCCTAAATGTGGAAATAAATTTCGGCACGACAGCGGGGCAAAGGATAAGGCAGCAGCAAAATCGTCCACGCCCACAAATCCACCCAAATCATCTAAATCCACCGACGAGTTGGACAACTACCGGCCAGGCGGAGCCTTGCGAAGGGAAATCAACCCAAATCCCACCAGCGATCGGGAAGCGCTTTTGAACCTCATCGCCACCTGGGCAGCTGCCTGTATAAGAACCCAGCTTTTTGACCGCACCAGCGGCCTTTGGCAGATGGTGCAAAAGCGCGGGGGCAGTCTCCAGTCGGCGAGTATAAACTTTGCTGCCTGTCAGGTGAATTTCGATTTCCGTTTTTCCAATGCTCCGGCACCGGGACACACTTTCCAATACAGCTACAATGAGATAACCAACGAAGAAGGAAAAGCCCCCATCTTCCTCAACAATATGGAGATTGAATGGGTACGTTGCGCTGCGCTGTCCCACTTGGCAGACACGGCCCCCGGCGCTAAGATGAAAAACGGACGTATCTGGTATTAAAAAGCAAGCCTGCTGAATTTACAATTCGGAGGACTAAAACAAAAGGAGAGGAAATGAATTATGAATTCCAGCGATTACAACAAATACCTTGCATCCATTAAGGCGGCCAATGACTGCGAGGCATCTCGCGCACGGGAGCTTTTGAGGCAAATTCAGGCAGACATGATTGCGCGGTATGGCTCGGGCGATAGGGATGTGGATTACTTAATCCGTCAGTTTCGCTACAATGTATAAGGGGGCGTGAAACGTGGCTGCAAAGTGTGATTTGTGCGGTGGCGCACTTATTATGGGCGCCGACGGCCAAAGCGCCACATGCAAAACCTGCGGGATGGAGTATTCTGTTGAACGGGTGCGGGAACTGATGGCCTTGGATACAGTTGCGGTGGCCCCCCAAGCCGACAGGCAGGAGCAAGCGACGACGTGCGTGCTGTTCGATGACTATCATGCGGTGCTACTGGAGTTGTTTGAAGAGCACACAGGCATCTCTGCGGCGGATATGTCGCTTGATGAAGAGGAATTGGAACACGCTGTATTCGACATGATCCCTCTTGCATCAAAAGTCTCGACAATCGACTTTGGGGATTATGCTATTATAGCGACGACAAAGGGCGTGATGACCAAAGTGCTGGATGCAGCCATGCGCAAAACGCTCTCCCGTTATAAAAAGGGACAGAGAGGTGCAAAGCTTTGGTGCCGCATATTCCTTTCTACACATTATAGAGACGAATTTATCCAGTTTGTTTTACCAGACAATGTGCTTTGGGAGGTCTCAGGGCTTTCAGAAGGGACACTGGAACAGGCCGTGGCCGAGCTGCAGCAGGAGCTCCCCTTCGGAATTGCGCTAAAGGGGCGAAACGATATCGTGCAGAATACCGCGCCGACGCCCGCATTGCAGGAAGATGTGCTTGAAGCGACCTGGGAGGAAACTTCAGATGCCGATGTTGCTGCCCAACCACCAGAAATGTTTCATATGACAGGCAAATGCGAGTATTACGGTTCTGTAATCAGAGGGGAGGAATCAAGCGCAAATTTTGATGTGGTAAAAGCTATTGCGTTATGTGAAAAAGCTGACGCAGCCTATAATAGAAATAGCATAGGCAAAGCAATAAGTTACCTCGAAGAGGCCTTGAGATATGATGCGGACAATTATATAGTATGGAACAAATTGGGTAGAGCTTATAGGGCATTAAGCTATCTGGACGAAGCAAGAAAGTGTTACCAAAAGGCACTTGAAATAAAACCTGGTGCTATTGATGTGATTGCAAATATTGGGGTTCTCGAGTTTTCATGTAATAATTATCAGCTTGCGTATCAATATTGCAAACAAGCTTTTGAAGTAGGAGGAGCAACACGAGCAGATAACGCAGTATACGCAGCGAACTACGCCATGATGATAGCTAAAATTGGAGATAAGGAAGAAGCTCTTAGAGTATTAGAAATAGCACGAAAAAGAGGGTATCGCAATTACACTACACTCAAAAGAATGATAAGACAAAACTAAATAAAAAAACAAGCCAAAAGCGGCCAACCGTAACAAGTTGGTTTCTTTTGGCTTACTTATTTTTAAGAAGAGGCACCGCCATGAGGCTAAAATCAGCACCGATGTCAAGCCCAATTGAGATGTAGAAACGTCGTTCGTTTCTCATATTCTATCCTTCTTCCCGTTAATGGTTACAGGGATTTCTTTTTGAAATAGTGTGATATATCCTCGTACGGAATCCCGAAATAGACAAATAGACCCCAACCGGCCAAATCATGAAACATAACTGTGGGGATAGACTGATCTCAGTATGATTTCATGACTGGCTTTTGTCGATGAGAGCCTGTTGCCCAGAAGGCTTTGCCAGTGAAGCTGTCTTTATCCCTTAGTGTAATTATACTAAGGGCGCACTTCTATCTGGCCCGCCGGGAATTGAAACCCTATCTGGAGGAGGGCGGCAAGCTGCCTGTGGCCCAATGGGAGGCAGAGCGTACCCGGCTGAAACAGGAGTATGCGGCGGAGAGCGAGGCATACAAGCCCATTCTTGCCGATTTGAAAAGCTTGCGGCAAATCCAGTACGCCGTCGATAGCGCCCGCCATGAGCAGGAGCGCAGCGAACAGGCGCAGAACCGAAAATACGAACAGGAACGATGAAAGGAGAAACCGACTATGGAACCAACGAAAGCCAATGTTACGGGTTGCTACCGTGACGCAGAGGGACACCTCTGCGTCCGAAACCTGTCCGCCTACTGGCTACCTGATCTGACGCTACAACGGGAGATCGGCGGGACGCTGTATATCGTGGATGGCAGCTATGAGGGGACGGAACCCCTCGACCGAAAAATCTGCCGTATCATGGCCCGGAACATGGAGGATTCCTTATGATGCAAGCTGTACTTCCCCCCCGGCGTATGATATAATAGAAGCACCTAATCCTGTACAGACAGTTGCCCCATTGAAGGAGGAAACAGAAATGTTAAGGGCAACTGATAAAATCACCGCATTGTATTGCAGACTTTCCCAAGAGGACGATTTGGAGGGCGAGAGCAACTCCATCGGCAATCAGCGCATGATGCTGGAACGAGTCGCACGGGAAAACCGCTTTTTCAACCTTCGTTTTTTCACCGATGACGGCTATTCTGGAACCAGCTTTGAACGCCCCGGCTTTCAGGCTATGCTGGACGAGATTGAGGCTGACCGGGTGGGGGTGGTCATTGTCAAAGACCTCATCCGTTTCGCAAGAAACTCGGCTATGGCGGGAATGTATATCAACTTCACCTTTGCCGAGCATGGGGTGCGGTTTATCGCCATCAATGACGGTTATGACACCATCGGCCCCAACAGCATCAACAACGATTTTGCGGGCATCAAGAACTGGTTCAACGAGTTTTATGCACGGGATACCAGCCGCAAAATCCGGGCGGTCAACAAGTCCAAGGGAGAGCATGGCGAGTGTCTGACCACCAATGTCCCCTATGGCTATGTGAAAGACCCGGAGAACAAGAAAAGCTGGCTGGTGGACGAAGAAGCGGCGGCAGTAGTCAAACGGATCTTCAACCTCTGTATGGAGGGCCGAGGCCCCATGCAGATTGCGAAGCTGCTGCAAGAAGAAAAGGTGCTGACACCTACCGCCTACAAGCGCAGAAAGGGCCGCAAATCGCCCAACAAAGAGAGCGCAGACCCGTACCAATGGGGAACCAATACCGTTGTCCGCATCTTGGAACGGCAGGAATACACCGGCTGCACCGTCAATTTCAAGACCTATACCAACTCCATCTGGGACAAGAAAACACGCCAGAACGCACCCGAAAACCAGTTCGTGTTTTACGGTACGCACCCGGCAATCGTGGAACAGGAAGTGTTTGACAAGGTACAGCAGATCCGTCAGCAGCGGCACAGACGGGCGAAAACGGGCAAAAGCAATCCGTTCTCCGGGCTGGTGTTCTGCCATGACTGCAAGGCGAAAATGCACTACTGCACCACCAGCTATTTTGAGAAGCGGCAAGACCACTTTGTTTGTTCCAACTACCGGAGCAACACGGGAACCTGTTCGGCACACTTCATCCGGGCGGTGGTTCTGGAAGAAATGGTATGGGCGCATATCAGCGCAGTAATTTACTATGTCAGCCGTTATGAAGATCATTTCCGCAGATGGATGGAGCGCAGACTGCAAATGCAGAGTGCGGACACGCTGAAACTGCTGAAAGCGCAGCTGGCACAGGCCGAAAAGCGCATTTCTGAGATTGACCGTCTCTACATCAAGATTTACGAGGACAACGCCAGCGGCCAGCTTGCGGACGAGCGTTTCGCTATGATGAGCAGAAACTACGATGCCGAGCAAGCCGAGCTGAAAGCGAAAACGGTTAGTTTGCAGGAAGAAATCGAAGTATAGGAACGACAGATTGATGACCTTGAATCGTTTATCCAGAGGGTACGAAACGGACTTGACTGAACTCACGGCCTACGCTCTGCATGAGCTGGTAAAGGCGGTTTATGTGGAGGCCCCGGACAAGTCAAGCGGGCACAGGGTACAGAGAATCCATATCCGCTATGACCTTGTGGGCTATATCCCGCTGGATGAACTAAAAAAACAGGAAACGGCATGACCCAAAGGCCATGCCATTCCCTGTTAAATACGGATTACTGTTTTATTAGCCGCCGCCTGTTGGGGGTGGTTTTTTCATTCATCTGCTTCCCAGATAACCCTCCAGGATAAGGGAGGCGGCCACGGCGTCCACCTTTTGACGGTGCTTTTTCATTTTAAGCCCAGAGTCGTGGAGGATGCGGTGGGCGTCTATGCTGGTGCGGCGCTCATCCCAGAGTATCACCTTTGGCGAGCCCAAGCTCTCCAGCAAAACGGCAAATTCGCGGCTTTTTTCGGCTCGGGGGCCTTCGGTACCGTCCATGTTTTTGGGAAGTCCCAGGACAAGCTCCGAAACTCCGCGCTCACTACACTCGCGGACTATGGACTCCGCGGCGCGCTGCATATTCCACTCGTTGAGGGTCCACGCCTCGCCGCAGATACTGCCCAGCAGGTCGGATACTGCCAGACCTATGCGGGCGTCACCGTAGTCGATTGCCAGCACACGCATAAAAAACCTCCAAAAATAAGCGGGATTAAGCCGCGGCCACCAGGCCGTGCTTTTTAAGGGACCTGCTGAGCTGAACCAGAACGGGGATGACCACCAGCTCGGCTATCATGCAGGCTATACCCTGGGGCATGCGGATACCAAGCTGAACCCAGAAGGGGCTGCCGTACATGAGGGAGAGGGCGCCGGTGGTGATGAGCATGCTGCACAGAAAGCTGCCGGCGGCTGCAAACACCACGTCGGGGAAGAAGCGGACGTTTTCCCGGTGCAGGAACAGGCCGTAAAAGAAGCCGCAGACCATAACGGACAGGGTGATGCCGGGGTTGATGCTGCCGTAGAAAACAGACGCGCCTATGCAGTCGGCCACGCCGTAGGCCACGGCAGTCCACACAGGCCCGAACAGCAGGCCGCACATGGCCATAGGCACGAAGCCGAAGCCTATACGCAGGCTGTCGGTGTTGATGGAGCACAGGCGGCTGAGCACCAGCTGCAGGGCAATGAGCATGGAAATTTGAGTGAGCATTCTCACGTTCATTTTTTTCATTATTCAATTCTCCTTTCGCGTTTTACCACGATCAATTCTGATGTGCCACGAAAGGAGAACTTACAGGACTCTCCTCCGGTGGCAGCGGATGCGGATACGGCACCGCAGCGTCATTCCGGTGCGACCAACACCGGCAAGGGCTTTCGTCCGGCGGCAACTTCCCATCCGCCGACACTTAACGCGCCGTTCCTACTCTGTCATTCAGTTTTGTTGGAAAGTCCTTATCACCTCAATTTCAAAAAGTGGATTTTGCTCTCAGCTTCCGGCTCCGGCCTATTCAAGGCCGAAGCAATCCCTGATGGGTCCCGCCATGTAGAGCGAGCCTACAGCCACCACAAGGCCGTTTTCTCCGGCCAGGGCGCGGGCTTTTTCCACGCCCTCGGCTATGCTGCCGCAGGCTGTGACGGGCTTGCCGTATTTCTCCAGATGCTTCGCGTAATTCTCCGCGCTCAGCGCCCGGGGGCACTGGGGAGTGACGGTGACGTATTCGTGGGCCACCGTGTCCAGTATATCCGTCAGCGCGCCGTAGTCCTTGTCCGCAAGGACGCCGGTGAGCAGCACGGTCCGGGTATCGGGGAAATAGCGGCGTATATTATCAGCCACGGTCTCGGCGCACTGGGGATTGTGTCCCCCGTCCACCACAAACCAGGGCTTTTTGGCGATTATCTCAAAGCGCGCGGGCCAATTGACGGTCTCCAGTCCGGCGCGGACAGCCTCATCAGGTATACTGTATCCCTTTATGCGCAGCCTGTCAACTATCTCAAGCACAACGGCGGCGTTTTTTGCCTGATGCACGCCCAGCAGGGGCGTTGCGTATTTTTCGCCGCGATATATAAACTCCAGTCTGCCCACATCTCCCGGCAGCACTTCAAGCTGTCCGGGATCGGTTATGGTAAGCAGAGAGCCGGTCTCGGCGCAGCGGCGGCGGACAACGTCCATAACGCTCTCCGTCTGATAATACATGACCGCGTCGCAGCCGGGCTTTATGATGCCCGCCTTTTCGGCGGCTATCTTTTCCAGAGTGTCGCCCAGTTCACGGGTATGGTCAAGCCCGATGTTCATAATAACGGAGCAGAGAGGCTTTTCCACAATATTGGTGGCGTCCAGCCTGCCGCCCATGCCGACTTCAACCACCGCGATATCGCACTTTTTCCAGGCGAAATACAGGAAGGTCATGGCGCAGACCAGTTCAAACTCCGTGGGCGGATTTTCCATGGCGTCCGCATGGGGCTTTATAAACTCCGTCAGCCTGCACAGTTCCTCATCTGTCACCTGCCGGCCGCAGCACTGCATACGCTCGTTGAATTTAAAAATATACGGAGAGGTGCAAAGTCCGGTCACATAGCCCGCCTTCGTGAGAATATTGGAAAGCGTCATGGCCGTGGAGCCTTTGCCGTTGGTTCCTGCGATATGTACCACGGGGATCTGCTTCTGGGGGTCGCCCAAACGGTGCAGCAGCTCGCTCACCCGCTCCAGTCCGGGCACGGAGCCCAGCCAGGACACGCTGTGTATATAGTCCAGCGCCTCGTTTATATCCATTGTGTCTCACCTCTGAAAAACTGCGCGGTAAATCAAGCCGGGAATGATTAAAGCGCTTACTGCGTGGTATTATATCATTACCGAACCGCAGTTGCAATAGATAAGGCATCGCTTTGTCAGAATTATGACGATTTTGCGCTCCGCACCTGCCGTAGAATCCGCAGAGCGCTAATTCAGAACTTGTAGAAGCGCGCATTGCGCGCCCGCAGGGAGAACGTGGCGCAGCCTGCGGTGGGCGGTGTGCGACCCCATTTCTTTCAAAAGAAACGGTGTCGCCCGCCAAAGAAACTGACCGTTCGCCATGGGCCATAAGCTGAGCCTGCGGCTCACCTTATTCAAATGGCGAAGGGTGAGTTCCGACTTAATTGCGCCTGAGTCGGTGGAATTGGGCAGTAAGTTTCAGCATAAAGCTCACCTGTTACTCTTGCACCAAGACGCAGGCCAGAGCTTACATCTACCGCCGCACGAGCGCGTTGTGCGCGTCGGCGAGGCCCAAAAGAGTATTCGATTTAGGCAAGTTCTTTGGGAAGTCTGAAACCCGTTTCTTTAAAGAAATGGGTTTCAGAACACGACCCCCGCCCGCCGCAGACTGCGCCACGTGCTCTAATGTCAACTCACATGGGCGCGCATTGCGCGCCCCTGCACGCTCTGAATTTGACCTCAGCAAATTTGAAAGCTTAAACCCTTCCGCCCCTTGCAAAGGTCACCTACCCTGTTAGAGGAGGAGATTATCGCGCACGCAGGAAAAAGATGGTTACAATATTATATAAAAATCCGCAAAAACCTGTTGACCGTGGGCTTTTCCTGTGTTATATTAATTCTACCTGTGGCCGTAGGGCCTTATTTTTGTGCGCCCAAATGCGCATTAAGTGGTTTTGCCCATGCGGCGTAACGCAGGGAGGCAACAAAAGTCCCGTACAGCGGGCGAATAAAACAAGGAGGTGCCGAAAAATGGCTGTTGGCGCTAGAGTCAAAGTTACCCTGAGATGCAGCGAGTGCAAGCAGAGAAACTACAATACTATGAAGAACAAGAAGAACACCCCTGACCGTCTTGAACTCAAGAAGTATTGCCCCTTCTGCCGCAAGCACACAGTGCATAATGAAACGAAGTAAGGCTTTCAGAAAGGATGCGTAAAAATGGCTGAAGAAAAGAAGACCACCGCTCCCGCATACGACAAGGTGGATCGCGCCGCCGTGAAGAAAGTCGACAGTAATGAAAAGCTCGGATTTTTCCAGCGTACCAAGAAATGGTTCCGGGAAATGAAGAGCGAGCTGAAGAAGGTCGTATGGCCCACCCGTCAGCAGACGCTGAACAACACCGGCGTCGCCCTGCTGGTCATGGCAGTCTCTGCGGTAGTGATCTGGGGATTTGATCAGATCGCACAGAACGCAGTTCAGGCTCTCATCAAGCTCGTAGGTTAATCTGCCATGGCAGGAAATGCTAAATGGTATGTGGTTCACACATACTCCGGTTATGAAAATGCCGTTGCCGCCGCGATTCTCAAGGCGGCCGAAAATCGTAAAATGCAGGATCTCATCCTGGAGGTAAACATCCCTCTGGAGACCGTTGTGGAGCACACCGACACCGGCGACAAGGAAGTTGAGCGCAAGGTGTTCCCCGGCTATGTGCTTGTGAAAATGGTCATGACCGACGAGAGCTGGTATCTGGTGCGCAACGTGCGCGGCGCTACCGGATTTGTCGGAAGCGACGGAGATCCCATCCCTCTCACCGAACAGGAAATTCTGGACATGGGCGTTGAGCGCCGGGAGTACAAGCTCGGCTTCGACGTTGGCGATAAGGTCAAGGTCATTGACGGCCCCCTGGATGGCTTCTTCGGCATCGTGGACGAGCTGGACCCCGACAAGGGCATGGTCCGCGTTGTTGTTTCCATGTTCGGCAGAGAGAACCTCGTCGACTTTGAGCTCGACCAGGTAGAACCCGTAACAGAATAATAGGAGGTGCTTTACATTGGCACAGAAAGTAGTTGGATACGTTAGATTCCAGGTTCCCGCAGGCAAGGCGACTCCCGCCCCCCCTGTAGGTCCCGCACTCGGTCAGTACGGCGTCAACATTGCTCAGTTCACCAAGGACTTCAATGAGCGCACCAAGGGCGACATGGGCATGATGATTCCCGTTGTCATCACCGTTTACGCCGACCGCAGCTTTACCTTTATCACCAAGACTCCCCCCACCGCCCTTCTCGTCAAGAAGGCCTGCGGTATAGAGACTGCCTCCGGCGTGCCCCAGCGCGACAAGGTCGCCACTCTCAGCCGCGAGGATCTCCGCAGAATCGCCGAGCAGAAGATGCCCGACCTCAACTGCAGCGATATCGAGGCCGCTATGAGCATGGTGGCCGGCACCTGCCGCAGCATGGGCATTCTCGTCGCCGCCGAGTAAAAAGCGGCTCTTGGGGCGGGGACTTCATTTCCCCTGCCTGAACGTGGGAGGATATGCCCCCGGGGCAGTCATCCGACGAACCACAATACAAGGAGGAAATCAAATTGTTCAGAGGTAAGAATTACAAAGAGAGCGCAAAGCTCATAGATAAGCAGGCACTCTACGATTCCGCCGAGGCTTTCGACCTGGTCATTAAGGCCAGCAAGGCCAAGTTCGACGAGACCGTTGAGCTGCACGTCAAGCTGGGCGTCGATTCCCGCCACGCCGACCAGCAGGTCCGCGGCGCCATCGTCCTGCCCCACGGCACCGGCAAAACCGTCCGCGTGCTGGTGTTCTGCAAGCCCGAGCGCGAGGAAGAGGCCAAGGCAGCCGGTGCTGATTACGCCGGCGGCATGGAGCTGGTTGAGAAGATCCAGAAGGAAAACTGGTTCGAGTTCGACACCGTCATCGCTTCTCCCGACATGATGGGCGTTGTTGGCCGTCTCGGTAAGGTCCTGGGCCCCAAGGGTCTGATGCCCTCTCCCAAGGCCGGCACCGTCACCCCCAACATTGCCAACGCTGTCACCGAAGCCAAGGCCGGTAAGATCGAGTATCGTCTCGACAAGACCAACATCATCCACTGCCCCATCGGCAAGGTCTCCTTCGGCGCTGAGAAGCTGAATGAGAACTACAACGCTCTGCTGGGCGCCATCATCAAGGCCAAGCCCGCAGCCGCCAAGGGCCAGTACATCCGCTCCTGCGTCACCGCATCCACCATGGGCCCCGGTGTGAAGATCAACGCAAAGATCTAAGTGATTTTCAAAAAGACCGCTTCATACGAAGCGGTCTTTTCCTTTTGCAGCCGAATTTGCAGAAAACTCATTCGAAGCGTTCAGGGGCACGCATTGCGGTGGGCGCATACTTATTCGCCAGGTATGGCTGTGAAACCGGCCTGTACCGCGGGGTCGTGATATGAAACCCATTTCTTTAAAGAAACGGGTTTCAGACTTCCCAAAGAATCTGCCTATGTCGAATACTCTTTTGGGCCTCGCCGACGCGCACAACGCGCTCGTGCGGCGGTTGCTGCAAGCCTTGGCCTACGTCTAAATGCAGTGCTGTCAGGTGAGCTTTATGCTGAACTCTACTGCCCAATTCCACCGACTCAGGCGCGACTGACACCGCACTCACCCTTCGCCATTTGAGTAAGGTGAGCTTTAGCTCAGCTTACGGCCCATGGCGAACCGGTAAGTTTCTTTGGCGGGCGACACCGTTTCTTTTAAAAGAAATGGGGTCGCTCACCGCAATCCGCAGACTGCGCCACGTTCTCCCGCTGCGGATATCGCGGGCGCGCAATGCGCGCCCCTACACGGATGATGCTGTAACGGCAACCCCTCCCCTCGCCTCCCCTTACGCAGGGGAGGCGGGGGGAGGCCTCAGTCAGCTTCGCTGACAGCTCCCTTTGCACAAGGGAGCCTTTGTGGGCCATCTGCACTTATCCATACAAGAAAAGCCCTGGCATCTGATAGACAGACACCAGGGCTTTTTGCTATTTTTTCACGCTCTCTATGAGAGCCACCAGTTGACCGACGGTGCGGATATCCTGCATAGCCCGGGCCGTGGGCGGCAGCGAAAATTCTTCTTCCACCAGGACAACCAGTTCGGCCAGGTCGACAGAGTCGACGCCGAGGTCTGCGATGATATCGGTGCCGGCGGTTATATCGCCGCTGACATCCAGCTGGGAACGGATCAGTTCACATACCCGTTCAAAGATCATCTGTATTCCCCCTGTTTAATTCAGCTCCACTCCCGGACGGCGGGCTTGCTCTTCTTTGGCTCCGGGCGGACGTAGGACACCACCACGCGGCGGTTTGGCTCGGTGCCGGTAGAGCTGGTGGTCACGCCCTCAAAGTCCTGCAGGGCTGTGTGGATAACATGGCGCTCATAGCTGTTCATGGGCTCGAGAGCCATGCTGCGGCGGTACTTGACCACCTTGGCGGCCATTTTCTCGGCCAGGTGGACCAGGGAGTCCTCACGCTTGGAGCGGTAGTTCTCTGCGTCCACATTGATGTAGAGGCGCTTTTCGGCGCCGCGGTTCACGGCGTAGTTGGTGAGGTGCTGGATGGCGTCCAGAGTCTCGCCCCGGCGGCCGATGATGACGCCCATGCTGTCGCCGGTGAGGGTGACGTTCAGGCCCTTTTCACGCTCGGTAATGGTGATATCAGCATCGGCGCCCATGTGCCGGAGCAGGCCGCGGATAAAAGTCTCGACCTTTTCCCTCTGGGATTCGGTCTTTTCGTAGCTGACCTTAATTACGGCAGGAGATGCGCCCAGCCCGAGAAAGCCGGATTTTGCGCGCTCGATTATCTCCACGTTTACCTCGTCGCGCTCCATCCCCAACTGTTTGAGAGCTGCAGCAATAGCCTCATCCTCAGTCTTGCCGGTTACTTGGATAGATTCTATCATAGGTTATACTCCCGTTATTCTTCTTCGGCGGGGGCGGCAGTTTCGACAGCGTCGCAGACGCTCTCTGTCTGTTCATCCTCAACATCGCCGATGTTATCGACGTCGGACACCTCTCCCGCATAGCCGTAGCGGTCAGAGACATATGCTCTGCCTCGGGCATAGCGGCGTGAACCCACCTGGGATTCGGGCTTTTTATCCTCAGGCAGTCCTGATGCCGCGCGTTCGGCGGCGCGCTCTGCGGCGCGGCGCTCTGCCTCGCGGGTACGGGCCTTGGCGTCCAGCTTGCGCTTGCTGGTGTTTTTGTTGCTCAGTATCTCGCCCTCGGCTTTTCTGCGCTCGGCCTCCTCGCGCTTACGCTCCGCCTCGGCCATGCGGGCCTCAATACGTGCATTGCGCTCGGCAGCCTCAGCATCCAGCACCTTTTTGAAATGGCTGTTCAGAATGATCTCCTGGATGATGGCGAAAACGCTGTTGGCTATCCAGTATACACCCATGGCCGCAGGCATAATAAAGCCGATGTAAGCAGACATAAGCGGCATCATAATATTCATGCTGCGCATCATGCCCGCCTGCTCGGGAGCGGCGGCGGTCTGAGCGCTGCTGCTGACCTTCATGGTGAGCCAGGACAGGAAAGCGGAGACGAAGGGGATGAGGAACAGCCCCAGGGCGGGAGCCCAGCTCTCGGCAAGGGACCAGTCCACCTGGCTGAAGAAGTTCAGCTTGGGAAAATCGCACAGGTTCATACCCAGGAACTCGAAGTTGAGGTCAAGCAGGCCGGGAGCCACAGTCTTGAGCTCCTCGAAGTGTGCTCCAACATGCTTGGCCATCTCCAGCTCGCCGTAAACGCCGCCGGATAGTGTCACACCGTATTCGCCGAGCTTTTCGGCAATAGCGGAGATCTCATCCTGGCTCAGGCGCATAACGTGGGTCAGCGGGGAGCGGACAACGCTGTAGAGCGCGATGAGTATGGGAAATGGAATGAGAGTCCAGAGACAACCCGACATGGGGTTAATCTTCTCTTCCTGATACAGCTTGGACACTTCCATTTGATATTTCTGCTTGTTGCCGCCATGCTTTTTCTCCAGCTCCTTGAGCATAGGAGTCAAGCTGCTCATGCGCATCATGCTGCGCTTGCTTTTGAGCTGGAAAGGCAGGAGAACGAGCTTTACAACCAGGGCGAACAGAATAATGGCGACGCCGAAATTCTGCACCGGCTCATAAAGCTTCAGCAGCAGCCACGAAAAGGGCACGGTTATAATGGACATTGAATTCTCCAATCTGTCTTGCTGTCCTTATGGGACAGGATCGTAAAAATCGTGGTTCTTGTCCCTGTGAAAGGGATGGCACTTGCTCAGGCGCTTGAGGGTGAGCCACAGGCCCTTTTTAGCGCCGTATTTTTCCAGAGCCTCCAGGGCGTACTCCGAACAGGTAGGCACGAAGCGGCAGGAGGGCGGAAAAAGGGGGGAGATGGCGCGGCGGTAAAACCGAACCAGAGCTATAAGCACAGCTTTCACTTTTCCACCCGCTTTTCCGCATCCGACAGCAGGCCCAGCCTGGAACAGGCGGCCAGATAGGCCTCATCCAGCTGGCGGTATTCGGCCGTGCGGCTGCGCATACGGGCCACAACTATGATGTCGTAACCCTGCTTCAGCTTATCCGCATTCAGCCGGTAGATCTCTCTGAACCGGCGGCGAATACGGTTGCGCTCTACGGCCTTGCCCATCTTTGCTGTTACGGTTATACCCAGGCGGTTGTGGTCGCGGCGTGTTTTCCGGCAGTATACCACCAGAAAGGGCGTCGCGGCGCTTTTGCCTTTGGAGTACAGGCGGCGGAACTCATAATTATTCTTGATTGAAACAGATGATTTCAGCTTCCTCACCCCGCAACGGCATTTGGGGGAACTCTCTCCCCGGACGAAATTAGTAGCTCAGCTGAGCTCTGCCCTTTGCTCTGCGGCGGGCGAGGACCTTGCGGCCGTTCTTGGTGGCCATTCTCTTGCGGAAGCCGTGCACCTTCTGGCGCTGACGCTTCTTGGGCTGATAGGTACGAAGCATGTGTTACACCTCCTTGCAGTGTTCTGGGGCATGAGATTCAAAGCCCCGACAATACTCAACATCGGCCTTTGGCCGAAGTAGTTGACCTGTGCTTTTTGGGCATAATTCGCCCATGGGCGCAAACGCGCTTAGGATACATTTTACCCCATATTCACCTAACCTGTCAATGTTTTTTTCATTACAGGCCATTCTTTTCACCCATGGGCACATTGCGCGCCCCTGTACTTATGCGCCCGGGTGCGGCGGTGAAATCGATTCGTACTGCGGGGTCGTGATATGAAACCCATTTCTTTAAAGAAACGGGTTTCAAACTTCCCAAAGAATCTGCCTAAGTCGAATACTCTTTTGGGCCTCGCCGACGCGCACAACGCGCTCGTGCGGTGGTGGATGTTAGCCTGCCGTGCCCCGGCTTTTCCTCCCCTAACAGGGGAGGTGCCCTCCGCAGAGGGCGGAAGGGTTTAAGCCTCCGAATTTGCTCTGAGCTGACTTGATAGGTTAAACCCTTCAGTCAGCTTCGCTGACAGCTCCCCTGTTAGGGGAGCGGATTCTACGGTAGTGTGGAGTGTTGGGGTGTGCTTAATGCTGAAACCTACTGCCCGATTCCATCGATTCAGGCGCGATTTGGTGGCACTACCACTTCGCCATTTGAGTAAGGTGAGCCGAAGGCTCAGCTTACGGACATTGGCGAACCGTAAGTTTCTTTGGCGGGCGACACCGTTTCTTTTGAAAGAAATGGGGTCGCACACCGCCCACCGCAGGCTGCGCCCCGTTCTCTCTGCGGACATCGTGGGCGCGCAATGCGCGCCCCTACACGTCAAAGCCTCCCCTGAGTAAGGGGAGGTGGCCCCGCAGGGCCGGAAGGGTTTAAGCCTCCGAATTTGCTCTGAGCTGACTTGATAGGTTAAACCCTTCAGTCGCTCCGCGACAGCTCCCCTGTTAGGGGAGCGGATTCTAGGGAGGTATGGAAAAAATTTTCAATCGGCGCGAAGCGCCACATCAATTCTTCATTCTTCACTATTCATTCTTCATTATATTTTATAAACCTTCCGCCCCTTGGGCAAACTACCTTAAAATCACGAGAGGAGCAGCACCAATGGGCGATTTATTCTGCGGCTGGTATTTCCGCTGCGTATCACAAAATAGGAGCCTCGCCGTCATACCGGCCGCCCACGGGCGGAGCTTTTCCATACAGCTCATAACCGGCACGGGCAGTTGGAGCGTGCCTGTGTCCGCCCCCGGCTCTTTTGTCTCCCCAGCAGAGCCAAGGGCAGCGCTGGGTGAAAATCTCTTTTCTCCGGAGGGAGTCAGCCTGCATCTGGAAGCGCCGGGGCTTGCCGCCAAAGGTGAGCTGCGCTTTCACGGACTCAGCCCCTTCAAGCCGGACATAATGGGCCCGTTTCGCCATGTGCCCTTTATGGAGTGCCGTCACAGCCTGTATAGTCTGCGCCATATGGTGAGCGGCAGGCTGCGGGTAAACGGCACGGACTACGTTTTTGACGACGACTGCGGCTACATCGAGGGCGACAGGGGGCGCTCCTTCCCCCGGCGCTACGCATGGAGCCAGTGCCCTCTGCCCGAGGGCGCTCTCATGCTGGCCGCCGCGGACATACCTATAGGCCCCATTGGCTTCACCGGCGTCATCAGCGCCGTGAGCTGGCGGGGCGAGCAGTACCGGCTGGCCACCTACAACGGCGCAGCCCTCCGCCGCCCCGCTCCCGGAGAGCTGGAAATACGCCGGGGCGGCCTAAAACTGCGCGCCCGGCTGCTGGAGGAGAACTCCCGCCCCCTGGCCGCGCCCAACATGGGCCGCATGGGGCGCACCATACACGAGAGCGTATCCTGCCGGGCCTTTTACAGCATGGAAAAAGACGGCGAAACTCTCTTTGCCCTTGAAAGCCCTCTCGCCGCCTTTGAATATGAATATTAGCGCACTTCCCTGTTTACCAGCCGCGCGGGCAGCGTCCTGCCCACATACAGCGCTCCCACAGGACAGAATTCCTGGCAGCAGAAGCAGCGTATACACTTTTTCCGGTCTATGGACGGGCGTCCCCCGCCCATGGCTATGGCCTTGGCGGGGCATATCTCCGCACATTTTCCGCAGCCCACGCATTTGCCCTTTTCCAGCTCCGGTCGGGTCTGCAGCACCCGGGACATCACCGTGCTGCGCAGTCTGCCCCAGATGCCCCCATGCCCCTCAAAAAGCAGGCCGCCGTCAGCCGGGAGGACAAAGTCCCTCAGCGGCTCCGGCCGGCCCAGGACGCTGAGCTTATCCGGTATAAGCCCCCGACGCTTCGCCGCAGCCAGCGTGGGCACCGAATCCGGTTCAAGACCTATGAGCCTGGCGAGGCACTCGTCCATAGCGTGGGGATTCACCGCCGCGGCCAGATATCCCACATGGCGGGGCGTGCCCGCCGTGGGCCCGTTGCCCTCCATGGCCTCCACAGCGTCGCATATGGTGAGCACTGGACGGAAATGCCCGCATATATCCACCAGCGCATCGGCAAAATCCTCATGCCTTGGGAAGCGGAAGTGATACTCGGGCTTTTTAGCCCCGGGTATTGCGCCGAACATATTTTTCACTCCCGCGGTGAGCTTCATCATACCGTGGGTCTTGAGCTTGCACAGGCTGATAACTGCGTCAGCCTCCTCGAGATAAGCCGTGCAGTCAAATTCCCGGCATTTTTCGCCGTTTTTATCGCTGACGTGCTTTTCGGAAAAATCCCGGTTCAGCTCAGCGCCGTATTTTTCCGCCTCATACATACCGCACTGGGCGTATACGCGCTCCACCCAGGCGGCATTATATACTCCGCCGGGGGAATCGCCCACCACCACATCCGCACCCCTCTCTTTTAGTATGGCGCACAGGGCGCAGGCTACCGCCGGATGGGTGGTAACGGCCCTGTCCGGATGGGCGCCCGACACCAGATTGACCTTTACCGCCACGCGCATCCCCGGCCGAAGCCACGCAAAATCCGTTACGTTTTCCAACGCAAGCCCAAGCTTACGGCGCACAGTATCAATATCATAATTCGCGCAAGGTATAAAGGCCGCGTCATACATGGTTTTTCCCCCAATTGCTGATTTACTGAGTCAGGGTTTATATGTATTAATTATATAATTTCTGCCCATCCCGGTCAAGGCGGGCGCATTTTTACAAATAGTCAAAAATTTTTGTTCAATTTATTTTTTCTTTATTCATTTTTTCTTAATATTTCTTGGTTAGAATAAGCACAATAAAACGATTCCCCAAGGAGGATTTAAATA
Source organism: Candidatus Heteroscillospira sp. (assembly GCA_050943935.1). Lineage (GTDB taxonomy): Bacteria > Bacillota > Clostridia > Oscillospirales > Oscillospiraceae > Heteroscillospira. Next base: position 157,907 of record JBMNQC010000004.1, read on the forward strand.
TGTACGACCCCAATGAAAATCTCAACCATGACGAGAGCTTTGACGAGAGCGCCGTATCCGATTCCGTAGCCGAGCATGTGGAAAAGCAGCTTGAGCACATGGAGCCTGACCACGACCCCAGCTATGCGGACGCAGGCTATATACTCTCGGACGAGGCACCCACCACGCCCCGCCGCTACTATACTCCTCCCGAGCGCGAGGAAAAGCCGAAGCCCGAAAAGTCCGACCGTCCCCGGAAAAAGTCCGGCGCCTTCGGCAAGGTAATGGCCGGCGTTCTGGCCGGCCTGCTCATGGGCTCAGCCATAGGCGTAGGCGTAATGGGCATGATCAATCCCAAAGAAGCGCCGGAGGCGGACGTACCGCCCGCAGTTACTGCGGCCCCCACGCCCACCCCCATGCTCACAGTGAGCAGCGGCAGCAGCGACGAGAAATCCGCCACCGACATTTACAGCATTGCCACGAGCCAGGTGGTCGGTATCCGCACCGAGATAACCGGCTACAACATCTGGGGCCAGCCCACTACCAACGCCGTGTCCGGCACCGGCTTTATCGTCTCTGAGAACGGATATATAATCACAAACCATCACGTCATAGAGGACGCCTATGAAGGCGGCTACGATGTGAATGTCATACTCTACAACGGCGACAGCTATGTGGCCGAGATAGTGGGCTTCGAAAACAGCGACAGCGACATCGCCGTTCTTAAAATAGACGCCACAGGCCTCACTCCCGCTGCAATAGGTGACAGCAGCGAGCTGGCTGTGGGCGAGACGGTATACGCCGTGGGCAACCCCCTGGGCGAGCTCACATACACAATGACCCGCGGCATGGTCAGCGCTCTTGACCGCGAGATAACCACCGCCTCCTATGACCAGTACGGCAACACCGTAACCAGCACAACCAATATGTTCCAGATAGACGCAGCCGTAAACTCCGGCAACTCCGGCGGCCCTGTCTACAACAGCCGCGGCGAGGTTGTGGGCGTTGTAACCGCCAAATCCTCTGAGACCGGCACCGAGGGCCTTGGCTTCGCCATCCCCATTAACGACGCCATCGATATAGCCAACGACCTTATCACCCAGGGCTATGTCAGCGGCAAGCCCTATATGGGCATAACCGTACAGACCATGCCCCAGAATGTTTCCAGCTACTATGGCGTGCCAACCGGCGCCTATGTGTATTATATTGAAAGCGGCAGCTGCGCCGAGAAGGCAGGCCTGCAGCTTGGCGATATTATTACCAGCATGGATGACCACACCATTACCGGCACTTCCGACCTGATGGCCGCAAAGAAAAACTACAGCGCCGGCGACATCGTTCAGCTCACCGTATTCCGGGACAGCCAGTCCATTACGCTGAGCCTCACCTTTGATGAGGCGCACCCCACTACCGAAACTCAGTCCAGTTCCAACTCCAGCGACTCAAATCCCTTCTTCACCGGCAACGGAGCAAAAAATTACTAAGGCAAACACTCTCTCCTCTAAACAGCAAAACAGGAAGGCTTTATAAAGCCTTCCTGTTTTACTGTTTTCTTACAGCTCTATCTCAAAAAACTTCTGCACTTCCGGAATGAGGCCCTCCAGCATCACGGACTGGATGCCCGCTATGCGGAAGCCCAGGCTCAGGTACAGGCCGGTGGCCGGTGAATTGCCGTCGTCGGTGTCCAGCCGCATAACCCGGCCGCCCCGGCGTCTGGCTTCATCCAGCGCCCAGAGCATCATGCGCTTTCCCGCTCCCCGCCGGGCAAAGCTTGGAGGCACGCAGAGGGTGTGCACCACAAAAACCTCATCGTCTCCGGCAGGGTATATCCAGTCTATATTCTCATAGCCAACACCCTGCTCCCGGTTCAGGCGCATACTGGCGCACACCAGCCCGTCCTCCTCAAGGACATACAGATTGCCCGCCTCAAGTTCCCGCTGGGCCAGCTCACGGGTGGGATATACGCCGAGCTGCCAGTTGGAGTGGCCGCCGTTGGCTTTTTCATAGGTGAGCAGCTCAATATAGCCCTGCTCCACAGCGTCAATATCCGCCGCCTCAGCTTTTCTTATCAACGTGAACCACCTCTTTTTTCTCTGAGAATATCATATCAGTCCGGTCTTGTCCAGTACCATTCCGTGCCGTAGCCGGTTTCGTCTATGCCATCCATACTGCACAGCGGTATGCGCTGCTTTGCGCCATCCAGCTCCAGCTCCGCGGTGAAGGTCTGAGTCCCGTATATTATGGGTATCTCTGCGCAAAAATAGGCCCCCTCCTCAAGCAGCTCATACTCTGTGTGCTTCACTCCCGGTGTGCTGTCTACCATAACGCGCACCACAAGCCCCTCCGCTGGCCGCTCCGGCATAAGCTTTACGCTCCACACCCGCTGATTCTTATCGTTCCAATCCCAGCTTATCTGCACGTCCGCCAGCACTATATCTTCCGGTGGCTGCGCCGTCACAGTCACCGTACGCGGAAATACCGCGCGGCCCGCAAAAACACCCAGGGCAAAAATCAGCGCGGCGCACAATATGAGCAGGCCGTATCTTTTGCCCGGGGCCGGCGGCGCAGATTTCTCCTCCGGCTGTTTATCCAGGCAAAGCCAGTCCATGCTCAGCCCCAGCTCCCTGCACAAAGCGGCCAGCTTATCCACATCGGGCCGGGCCTCCCCTGTCTCCCATTTGCTTACAGCCTGCCGTGACACGCCCAGCCGTGCGGCCAGCTCCTCCTGGGAAAGCCCCGCCTCCCGCCGGGCTTTAAGCAGCTTTTCGCAGAATTTCATATCCGCCCTCCTTCGGTTTTTATGTCCCAATAATACCGCAAAATGCGGTTGCGGACAACCATTCGCGGCTGGAAATTCCGCAACGCCGGGTTGCGTGGAGCCTTCCCGCTCCGCAGCAGACAAAAAAAGTCAAAAAACTGTATTGACAATTTCTGATTTAGGGTGTAAAATGTGCCAAACCGTTGAGGAAGAGTGAGTAGGCTTCATTGTTTTTCTCCAGAGAGTCGCAGATGGTGGAATTGCGATGTAAGGCGTGTTGCTGAATGGACTTCTGAGGGCGAGCAGAAAAATTGTTTTCGGGAACAATTTAGTATGCGAGACGGAGCATGACTCTCCGTGAACAAAGGTCTGCATATGTTGGTATGCGCAAAGTGGGCGTATTATAAGGATACGTCAAGCCGGGTGGCACCGCAGGATTGTATTTAACATCCTGTCCCAGCAGATTATTATCTGGGACAGGATGTTTTTGTTTTCTGTCCCGAACATTCAGAAAGGAGACAGAAATATGTCTAACGAGAAAATCCCCTACAAAATTTATCTTGACGAGAAGGAGATGCCCAAGGCATGGTACAACCTCCGCGCCGATATGAAAAACAAGCCGGCGCCTCTGCTGAATCCCGGCACCCTCCAGCCCATGACGGCCGAAGAGCTCTCGGGCGTGTTCTGCCGGGAGCTTGTAAAGCAGGAGCTTGACAACGACACTCCCTACTTTGATATCCCCGAAGATATCAGAAACTTTTACAAGATGTACCGTCCCTCGCCTCTTGTCCGCGCATACTGCCTTGAGGAAAAGCTGGGTACGCCCGCAAAAATTTACTACAAATTTGAAGGCAACAATACCAGCGGCAGCCACAAGCTGAACTCTGCAATCGCCCAGGCCTATTACGCAAAGCATCAGGGCCTGAAGGGCGTTACCACCGAGACCGGAGCCGGACAGTGGGGCACGGCGCTGTCCATGGCCTGCGCCTATCTGGGACTGGACTGCAAGGTATACATGGTAAAATGCTCCTATGAGCAGAAGCCCTTCCGCCGCGAGGTGATGCGCACCTACGGCGCCTCCGTAACCCCTTCCCCGTCCATGGAGACCGAGGTCGGCAGGAAGATTCTCGCCGAGCATCCGGACACCACCGGCAGCCTTGGCTGCGCCATCTCCGAGGCCGTGGAAAAAGCGGTAAGCTCCGACGGCTACCGTTATGTTCTGGGCAGCGTACTCAATCAGGTTCTGCTTCATCAGTCCGTAATCGGACTTGAAGCAAAAGCAGCCATGGACAAATACGGCGTGAAGCCGGATATTATAATAGGCTGCGCCGGCGGCGGCTCCAACCTGGGCGGTCTTATAGCTCCTTTTATGGGCCAAAAGCTGAGGGGCGAGGCCGACTACCGCTTCATCGCCGTTGAGCCGGCATCCTGCCCCAGTCTGACCCGGGGCGTATATGCCTACGATTTCTGCGACACCGGCATGGTCTGCCCGCTGGCAAAGATGTATACCCTCGGCCACGATTTCATCCCCTCGGCCAACCACGCCGGCGGACTGCGCTATCACGGCATGAGCTCCGTTCTCTCCCAGCTCTATGACGACGGGCTTATGGAGGCCGTCTCCGTGAAGCAAACCGATGTATTTGAAGCGGCGGAATACTTTGCGAGAGTGGAGGGCATCCTCCCCGCTCCCGAAAGCTCACACGCTATACGGACAGCCATTGACGAAGCTCTGAAATGCAAGGAGAGCGGAGAGGAAAAGACCATTCTCTTCGGCCTTACCGGCACCGGATATTTCGATATGGTGGCCTACGAAAAATTCCACGACGGCCAGATGAGCGACTATATCCCCACAGACAGCGAGCTTGAAAAGTATCGCGATATGCTTCCCAAGGTATAAAAATCAAGAGACAAACTGAAACGGACACGGTAAATACCGTGTCCGTTTACTATATAGTAAAGAAAACGCCGTCGCGAACGATATGACGTCCGCGACGACGTGGAACATCGCAACAGTATAGATGCCGCAAGCTTCAGGATTACACCCGAAACCAAATCGCAACCCAGCGCAAGCGGTTGTGATTTGGAAAGGAGGAGCAAGGTAGCGGGCGGATGACGTCTTTTTTGACAAAAAAGACGTCGGAGCAAAGCGGACTTTGCTCCGACGTGGTACCGGAGACCGGGTTCGAACCGGCATGGGATTGCTCCCGGCGGATTTTAAGTCCGCGGCGTCTGCCTATTCCGCCACTCCGGCGTTGGTCTTATAATAACACCTATTTAAAACTCCGTCAAGGCACCCCGCAATGAGACGGCGGGGAATATTTTTCGTTGCAAACGGGCGATTTTTAGAGTAAAATAAACTATTATATATAATATACGGAAAAGAGAGCATGAAGCAGAAAATTAAATGGAACATCCCTCGGGGGGAAACGGCCATTCCCCGGGAGCTTACAGACGCAGGGCTAAACCCTCTGCTGGCCGCCATGCTGTGCAGCCGGGGTATAACCGGCGCGCAGGAGGCCCTGGCCTTTATATACGGCGCCAACTGCATTTCCCTGTCCGAAATGGACTTCACGGATCTTGACAAGGCCTGTGACAGAATACGCCTGGCTGTCCGGAACGGCGAAAAGTGCGCCGTATTCGGCGACTACGATGTGGACGGCATAACCTCTACCTGTTTGATGACGGATTTTCTCCGCAATCACATGGGACTGAACTGCATCTCCTATATCCCCGACCGTATAGAGGAGGGCTACGGTCTGAACACCGCAGCGGTGAAATCTCTGGCTGAGCAGGGCGTAAAACTCATAGTCACCGTGGACTGCGGCATAACCGCCATGGAGGAAACGGCCTATGCCAAAAGCCTCGGTGTGGACATGATAATAACAGACCACCACGAGTGTCAGGAGCATCTGCCGGACGCTGCCGCCGTTGTGGACCCCAAGCGGGACGGCAGCTGTCACGAGGGCCATGCTCTCGCAGGCGTGGGTGTGGCTTTCCGTCTGGCCTGCGCCCTCAGCGGCGACACTCAGGCCATGCTGAAAGAATATGCCGACCTGGTTGCGGTTGGCACGGTGGCGGATGTTATGCCCCTCACAGGCTTCAACCGCGCCGTTGTTAAGGCCGGGCTTCGGAAGCTCTCGGACGATCCCCGCCCCGGTATAGGCGCCCTGCTGCACGAGACCGGCATGGACGCCCGCCGGGCCAGCGCCACTACCGTGGGCTTCACTCTGGCACCACGGCTCAACGCCGCGGGCCGTCTGGGCTGCGCCTGGCGCGCCGCCGAGCTGCTGATGGCCGCGGACTCGGACACCGCCGCCAGACTGGCCGCCGAGCTGTGTGAGCTCAACCGCTCCCGTCAGGACATGGAGCATGAGATATGGAATCAGGCCCGGGAAATGCTGAAATCTCACCCGGCCGGAAGGCCCATAGTGCTGGTGGCCGAAAACTGGCATCAGGGCGTGGTGGGCATAGTGGCCTCCCGTCTGGCCGAAACCTATTCCCTGCCCACGGTTATGATATGTCTGGACGGCAACAGAGGCAAGGGCTCCTGCCGCAGCTGCGGCAGCTTCAATCTCTTTGACGCTTTGAGCGCCTGTTCCCCTTATCTGGAGAGCTTCGGCGGTCACGCCCTGGCAGCCGGACTGAACATAAGCCGGGAAAACATACCCGCCTTTGAGCAGGCGCTGGCCGATTACTACAGGGACAATCCCCCTGCAGAGCCGCCCAGTCTGGAGCTGGACCTGCGTATAGACGACCCCGAGATGCTGAGTATAGACTGCGTTCGCTCTCTGGATATGCTGGAGCCCTGCGGCAACGGCAATCCCCGCCCAAGACTGTGCATAGTGAACGCCAGGCTGGACAGCATAATTCCCATGGGAGGAGGCCGGCATCTGCGCCTCGGTATAACCAAGCGCGGCCAGCGGCTGGAGTGCGTGTTTTTCTCCCACACGGAGAAGGAGCTGGGCCTCAAGGCCGGAGAGCTGGTGGACATCGCCTTTTATCCCCAGATAAATGAGTACCGCTCCAGAGTCTCCGTTCAGCTGATACTAACGGACATCCGCCCCAGCGACCAGCAAAAGCTGTGCAGCCGCCTGCTGCAAGGCTACGCTCCCGAATATGGCGAGGCCGGTGACATATTGCCCGGCCGCCGGGATTTTGCCGCTTGCTGGAGATATTTGGAAAGCCTTGGCGGCCATCTGCGCTGTGCTCAGGGCGAGATAGACTATGTCCTGCACCCGCTGGGACTGCCGTCGGCCGTACTCTGCGCCGTACTGCGTGTTTTTTCAGAGGTTGGACTTCTCCGCCTGAACATAGACGGAGACAAAATAGAAATCACTCAGGCTCACACCCGCGGCAAGGCAGATTTAAACGCCGCGCCTTTTATGAAAACGCTAAGCGCCGCAGCGAACACAGGGGGTATCAGTTATGGCAATCAGTAAAACAGTACCGGAAATGTATCAGGACCTGGAAAAGACCGTACTTAAATACAATCCCAATGCGGATATGGGCCGGGTTCACGCCGCCTTTGACTGCGCCGAGAGGGCACACTCCGGCCAGAAACGCAAGGACGGCTCTCCATATGTAACCCACGCCATCGCCGCGGCCCAGATAGCCGCCGAGATGGGTCTGGACGAGGACAGCGTAGTATCCGCCCTTCTGCACGACTGCATAGAGGACACCAGTCTGGAATACGACGACATAGCCCGCCAGTTCGGCACAGAAGTTGCCGACATAGTGGACGGCGTCACCAAACTGACGAGAGTGCAGTACACCTCCAAAGAGGATGAGCAGATGGAGAACATGCGGAAAATGCTCATGGCCATGAGCAAGGACATCCGCGTTATCCTTATAAAGATCGCCGACCGCCTGCACAATATGCGCACCATGGAGTACCAGACTCCAGAGAAGCAGCGCAGCAAATCCCGGGAGACCATGCAGATTTACGCTCCCATCGCCCACCGTCTCGGTATGCAGAGGGTAAAGTGGGAGCTGGAGGACCTCTCCCTGCTGTATCTGGATCCCGTGGGCTACAAGGAGATAACCGACGCTCTGGAGTCCCGCCGCCCGGAGCTGGAGAAGTTCATGCACGGCATGGAGGACAAGATTAAGGCCCGGCTGGAGGAAAACGGCATCAAGTCCACCGTATACAGCCGCATAAAGCACATCTACAGCATATACCGCAAGATGTACACCCAGCATCTGGACCTTTCGGAGATATTCGACCTGTGCGCCCTGCGGGTGATAGTGGATGAGCTGGGCGACTGCTACAACGTGCTGGGCTATGTGCACGAGATGTTCAACCCCGTGCCCGGCCGCTTCAAGGACTATGTATCCACCCCCAAGCCCAACGGCTATCAGAGCATACACACCACAGTAATAGGAACCGAGGGCATACCCTTCGAGGTGCAGATACGCACCTGGGATATGCACCACACAGCGGAATACGGCGTAGCCGCCCACTGGAAATACAAGAGCGGCTCCCGTGGCGTAAGAACCGGCGACGAGGAGAAGTTCGCCTGGGTGCGCCGTCTGCTGGAAACCCAGCAGGAATCCGAGGCTCAGGACTTTTTCCACGACCTGAAGGTGGATATGTTTGCCGACGAGGTTTTCGTATTCTCCCCAAAGGGCGACGTTATAAATCTGCCCGCCGGCGCAACTCCCATAGACTTTGCCTACAACATCCATTCCGCCGTGGGCAACCGCATGGTGGGCGCAAAGATAAACGGCCGCATAGTCCCAATCGGCCATGTGCTGCAAAACGGCGATATAGTGGATATCATCACCGCAAAGAACTCCACCGGACCCAGCCGTGACTGGCTGAACATTGCAAAGAGCGGTACGGCCCGCACCAAGATAAAGCAGTGGTTCAAAAAGGAGAAGCGCGAAGAAAACATAGTCACCGGCCGGGACATGTTCGAGTCGGAGCTGAAGAAAAACGCCATCTCCGTCAGCGCAGTTATGGACGACGAGCTGCTGCCCCAGATAATCAAAAAGCTCAGCTTCGCCAGCATGGACGATATGTACGCCGCCATAGGCTACGGCGGCATCACCTCCACCCGGGTCGTAAACCGCATAAAGGATGAAATGATACGCGCCCACAAGCCCCTGCACAAGACCGTGCTGGACAAGCTGAACGAGCAGGCGGACCGCCGCCAGAAGAAGCCCCAGAAGGCCGTGCACGGTATACTTGTGGAGGGCCTGGACAACTGCCTCATCAAATTCTCCCGCTGCTGCACACCCATCCCCGGAGACGAGGTGGTGGGCTTCATCACCCGTGGCAACGGCGTTTCCGTCCACTGCCGCGACTGCACCAACTTCACAAATTCCACCGATTCCGGCAGCGGACGCTGGATAAGCGTCTCCTGGGCCGACGACACCTCCGGCGACAAATATTCCTGTACCCTGCACATATCCTCGGTTCAGCGCAACGGCCTCATAATGGATGTGGCCACGGTGCTCAACAGCCTCAACGCCCAGGTGCGCAGCGTAAACGCCAAGGATCTGCCCGCTCAGGGCCTGTCGGTTGCCAGCGTCACCGTGGAGGTAAAAAACACCGACGAAGTACGCACCATCATAAACCGCCTGAACACCATAAAGGGCGTTGTAGAGGTGCTCCGCGCCGGGCATCAGACCGGCATACAGAAGCTTAGGGAAGCAATTCATGAGGAGAAGGAGAACCAATGAGAGCCGTACTCACACGAGTAAAAGAGGCCTCCGTCGCCATTGACGGAGACATACACGGAAAAATAGCGAAGGGTTTTCTGGTGCTGCTGGGCGTGCATACGTCCGACACCCAGGCTCAGGCCGACAAAATAGCAGAGAAGATATGCCATATGCGCATCTTTGAGGATGAAAACGGCAAAATGAATATAGGCCCCGCCGACGCGGGGGCGGAAATACTCATAATCAGCCAGTTCACCCTGTACGGCGACTGCCGCTCACGCCGTCCCGGTTTTACCGACGCGGCCCGTCCGGAAACCGCCGTCCCCCTCTATGAGCGGGTCATAGCCCGCTGCCGGGAAAATGGCTTCCATGTGGAGACCGGAGTTTTCGGCGCAGATATGCAGGTTTCCTCCGTAAACGACGGTCCCGTGACCCTTATTCTGGATACCGACACACTTTGACAGGAGGAATATTCATGCTTATTAAAGACTTTCAGCTTGGACAGCTGGAGACCAACTGCTATGTGGTCACCGACGAGGCCACAATGGAATGTGCCGTAATTGACCCGGGCGATGAGGCCAACACCGTTCTGGACTATCTTGAGGAGCACAAGCTCACCTGCCGCTTCATCTTCCTTACGCACGGCCACTTTGACCACACTATGGCCGTGAACGAGCTGGCCGCCGAGACCGGCGCCAAGGTGTGCATAAACGAAAAAGACACCCATGTAAGCGGGGAAACTGTCCAGTTCGCCTTCTCTCCTCCCGACGGCTCCGTGCTCTACTCCGAGGGCGCCGTTATCCACATGGGTTCCCTGGACTTCAAGGTGCTGGAGACGCCCGGCCACTCTCCGGGAAGCGTCACTCTGCAGTGCGGAAATGTGCTCTTCACCGGAGACACCCTTTTCCGGGATTCCTGCGGCCGCACCGACCTGCCCGGCGGCGATATGGGCGCTCTTATGGCCTCGCTGCGGCGTCTGGCTCTGCTGCCCGGCGATTACGAGGTATATCCCGGCCACATGGATTCCACCACGCTGGAGCACGAGAGGCGCTTCAACTACTACATCACCTGTGCTCTTAACCGTTAAAAATCAAACTCCCCGGCAGCTCTTATCGGAGCTGCCGGGGAGTTTTTTATTTTGGAGGTAATTGAAAGCTCAGTTGGCAACCGTCTGCTTGGCAGCCTTTTTCTCCTTCCAGGCGCTGAGCAGAGAGTTTGCCACAAAGATGAAGGAGAGAACTACAAACACACAGGTCACGGGACGGGTAATAAAGATACTCCAGTCGTTGTGGCTGCTGCGCAGGGCCATACGGACCTCGCGCTCGAACATGGTGCCCAGCACCAGGCCCAGAACGGTGGGCGCGGTGGGGAAACCGGAACGGGCCATTACATATCCAACCAGGCCCAGGAAAATAGTGATGGCCACATCAAAGAGGTTATTGCGCAGGGCAAAAGAGCCTACAAGAGACAGAACTACCAGGCAGGCATTCAGGTAGTTGGTAGGCACATCCAGCACGCGAACAAAAAGGCGCATTGCCACCAGCTGAATAAGGACCATGAAGATGGTGCCCACAAGCAGTGTGGTGAACATACCGATGACAACATCCATGTGCTCGGTAAAGAGCAGAGAACCGGGAGTGAGGCCCTGAATCATCAGGCCGCCCAGCAGGACGGAGGTAACTGCGTCGCCGGGAATACCAAGAGTCATCATGGGCACCAGAGCGCCGCCGCATACGCCGTTGTTGGATGCCTCGGAAGCGATAACGCCGTTGTAGTTGCCCTTGCCGAAGCTGTCGGGATCCTTGGAGAAGCGCTTGGCCTGGTCATAGGCCAGGAAAGTAGCGATATTGGCGCCGGCTGCGGGAACAATACCGATAGCCGTGCCTATGAGGCTTGAACGCATGATGTTCCACTTTGCCTCTTTCCACTCACTCCAGGGAGGAATGAAGGAGCGCAGACTGTAATCGGAAATTTTCCTGGCCTTTACATTGCTGCTTTCCTCACAAACGCTGGCCAGAATCTGAGGGATTGAGTAGAGGCCTATCATGGCCGGAAGCAGGTTGATGCCGCTCATGAGGTTAACATTGTGGAAGGTGAAGCGGAGCTCGCCCCAGATGGGGTCAACGCCCACGAAGGACATTACCAGACCGATGCAGCCTGCCACAAGGCCTTTGGCCAGGTTCTTGCCGGATACAGCAGCTATGATGGTCAGGCCGAACAGAGCCAGGGAGGCATACTCGGGAGCGGAAAAGCTGGTGCAGAGGGAGGCCAGCGCCGGAGCCAGAGTCACCAGAATCAGCCAGCTCACCAGGCTTCCTGCGCCGGAGGCAAAAACAGCCCAGCCCAGAGCCTTGTTGGCCTGGCCGTTCTGGGCCATAGGGTGGCCGTCAATTGTGGTTACAACCGCGGAGGGGGTGCCGGGGATGTTCAGCAGGATGGCGGAGATTGCGCCGCCGGCCATGCCGCCCACATAGCAGCCCAGCATCATGCCTATGGCGGTTACGGGGTCGAGAGTAAAGGTCAGGGGGATAAGCAGGGCTATGCCCATTGATGCAGTCAGGCCGGGCAGGCAGCCGAACACCAGACCCATGAAGGTTCCCACAAAGACCATGACCATGGTCAGAGGGTCAGTTATGGTGTTGAGCACACCGCTTACATAAACTTCAAACATCTCTTCTCTCTCCTCTCATTAAATACCGCGAATCATGTCCATCAGAGGGTCAGGGAAGGAAACCTTGAAGAACACGCCGAAAACTACATACATCACCACACAGGCAATTACGGCGATAAGCACAGTAAGCTTCATGGGACGGGAGCGGTCCAGCATCAGGGACTCAGCAAGGACAAAGATAAAGGTGCTCAGGGTAAAACCAATAACATTCCACATTGCCGCATATGCACATATGAAAAGGAAAGTGAGCACGGCCTTGCGGGGCACAAGCGGCACCTTTTCAGAGCTTTTGTCCACAGGATGGCGCTTCAGCCATGCAATATTAACAGCCAGGAGATATGCGTTGAGCAGCAGGATAGCAATATAAACCGCCTTTGGAAAGGCCATGGATGACATGGAGCCGTCAGACGTGGGCATGCCCGTAGTCTGCGCAATATAGAGCATAAATACCGATACGGCCATCAGCGTCAGAATGAATACCAGCTCAAAATACTTTTTGTTCCTCTCTTTGTACGTGACCATATTTGACCTCCTTAAAATACTGCCTGACCAGCGGCCTACAGGGGCACACACCTGCGTATATTCCGGGTATATGCTCCTGTCGGTCGATGGTCACGCTCAAATTTGGGAGGGCGAAGGCGATCCCCCGCCCTCCTTTTAAACTTTTAAGCGCTTTGGACTCAGGCGGTGAAAACCTTCTCGGCCAGAACCTCGGCACCGGCATAGAGAGTGTCAACAACATAGGTGTCCAGCTCGGAACCGTGCAGGCCGGGAGCATCGAAGCCGCTCTCTGCGGCCAGAGCCTGGAACTTCTCGGACTGAGTGGCATTGTAGAGCATCTCAGACAGAGCGGTCTTTATCTCGGGATCCAGACCAGCAGGAGCCAGAGCGAAGCAGACGGTCTGAGCAACATCGCCGTAGGGGAAGACATCGAGATCATACTCGGCAAAGGTGGGGACATCGGGGAAAGCCTCAAGGCGCTCCTCGGTGAAGGTGCCGATAATGACCAGCTCGCCGGACTTAATCTGGCTCATGCAGCTGTTGGGCTTCAGAACGCCGGCATCCAGGTGGCCGCCCAGAAGCTCGGTGACAACGCGGGCGTCGCCGTCGGAGTAAGGAGTCAGCTGGAAGGTGCCCTCGCCCATAGCCATGTCCAGGAACTTGGCGGTAGCCTGGTTGGTGTTGTTGGTGCCGGGGTTGCCCAGAGTGATGGTGCCGGGGTTGGCCTTGGCGGCATCCAGGTACTTCTCCAGAGTGTCGTACTCGCCGCCGGCCTTGGCAACGAGAACCATGGGGTCAGAGGAAATCTGGCACAGGAAGTCGGCATCCTCAACCTTGGCCTCCATACGGCCCTGAGCAATCAGGCCCAGATAAGAGGTGGAGCCGAAAGCGATGGTGTAGCCGTCGGCCTTGGAGGTGAGAGCCTGGGTGATACCAACGGCAGAGCCGCCACCGGAAACACAGGTGACAACGATATTAACATCGTACATCTCTGCAACTATGGCCTGGATATTGCGGGCCATGACGTCGAAGGCGCCGCCGGCAGCGAAGGGAACAATAAGGGTGATTTCCTTCTTGGGGAAGCCCTCGGGCCATACGACCTCGTGAGTGTCCTCACCGGGAGCAGAGGACTCGGGAGCAGTAGACTCCGGAGCGCTGGATTCGGGAGCGGTGGACTCGGGAGTCTTGTTGCCGCCGCAGCCAACCAGCACGGTCAGCATCATGGCAACAGCAAGAATCAGTGCGAGGGTTCTGTTCAGTTTCATTTTTATTCCTCCATTTCTATTTATGAAAACCGCTTCTGCGGATTTCAGCTGATTTTTAGTAGATTGAATAATGCACAATGTATACAACCTGTGTGAAAACTTTATCTCCCCGAAGGGAGAAGTTTTCTAGGATATTGCATGCAGGCTGCGGTGGGCAAATTCATTCATCACCCTCTGCTTCGTGCGGCTTAAATGCGTTTTATATATTTCCGCCGCCCGGTCCACATCCCCGTCTAAAAGCGCGTCAATCGTCTCTATATGCTCCTGCTGGGATTGCACGGCCCGCGAGCCCATTTGCAGAGAAATATACAGACACATGGAGTTCATAGCTGCAATTTTTTCTGAAACATCCTTTATAAAAGCGTTGTCGTTAAGATTCATAATCTGCCCATGGAAGCGGATGTCGAGGTCCGCGTGCTTGTGCACATCAGCCTCGCCGCTTGCCAGAAGTTTCACCATCTCCTTGCGCAGCGCCTCAAACCTCGCCACAGCTTCCGGAGACATTGTCAAGGGAGCGATTTCTATGGCTCGCAGTTCCAGCATTTCCCGCAAATCCAGAACATCAAGCATGTATTTCACATCAAATTTTTTAACATATGCGCCGCGGTTGGGAATCAAAGTTACCAGACCATCACCAACCAGACGGTAAAGCACCTCCCGCACAGGCGAGCGGCTGATATTGAACCGGCTCGCAAGCTCCTGTTCCTTGAGCTGCTCCCCTTCGCGCAGAGCGCAGGTGACTATTTCCTGACGGAGTATTTTATACAGCTGTTCCTGTATGCTGGAACAGCATATGGTTTGGCTTTCCAATGACTACCTCCTTGAGCGCGGCTGCTGCATATCCTAAGATGCATACATTATAAAATATACATTCCACTATATAAAGTTAAGAAAAAAGTCGAAAAAGTAAAGATGTTATAAATATAACGAAAATTTCTGGCTTTATAAACAGCAAAAAGAAGCACTCCGCACTACTGATAGTGCGGAGTGCTTCTATATATTGGAGGTAATACGAAGCTTAGTTTGCAGCCTTGGCGGCCTTCTTTTCCTTCCAGGCGCCGTACAGGGAGTTGGCCATGAAGAAAACAGAGAGGATGACAAACACGCAGGCCACAGGACGGGTGATGAATATGCTCCAGTCGTTGTGGCTGGCACGCAGGGCCATGCGCACCTCGCGCTCGAACATGGTGCCCAGCACCAGGCCCAGAACAGCGGGAGCCATGGGGAAGCCGCCGCGGGTCATCATGTAGCCCAGGAATCCCAGGACTATGGTGATGGCTACATCGAACATATTGTTGCGCAGGGCGAAGGAGCCCACCAGGGACAGAATTACCAGAGAGGCGTTCAGATAGTTGGTGGGGACGTTCAGAACCATGACGAACAGCTTCATACCCACCAGCTGGATGACGACCATCAGGATGGTGGCGATGAACATGGTGGTGAAAATACCGATGACAACGTCCATGTGCTCGCTGAACAGCAGAGCGCCGGGGGTCAGGCCCTGAATCATCAGGCCGCCGATGAGAACGGAGGTAACTGCGTCACCGGGAATACCCAGAGTGAGCAGAGGCACCATGGCGCCGCCGCAGCAGCCGTTGTTGGCGGCCTCAGAGGCAATAACGCCGTTGTAGTTGCCCTGGCCGAAGCTGTCGGGATCCTTGGAGAAGCGCTTGGCCTGGTCGTAGGACAGGAAAGCGGCGATATTGGCGCCGGCTGCGGGGATAATACCCACGGCGGTGCCTATAAGGCTGGAGCGCATGATGTTCCACTTGGCATCCCAGAACTCCTTGAAGGGGGGGATGAAGTTCTTAAGGCGCAGGTCGTCCACGCGGCGGGCGGCGGCGCGGTCGCTGCTCTCGGCAACGCTGGAGAGGATCTCGGGGATGGAGTAGAAACCAATCAGGGCGGGCAGCAGGTTGATGCCGCTCATGAGGTTAACATTGTGGAAGGTGAAGCGGAGCTCGCCCCAGATGGGGTCAACGCCCACAAAGGACATGGCCAGTCCGAGGCAGCCGGCCACCAGGCCCTTGGCCAGGTTCTTGCCGGAGACCGCGGCTATAATAGTCAGGCCGAACAGAGCAAGGGAGGCGTACTCGGGAGCGGAGAAGCTGGTGCAGAGAGATGCAAGAGCGGGAGCCGCAATAACGAGAACCAGCCAGCTTATAAGGCTGCCGGCGCCGGATGCGAATACCGCCCAGCCCAGAGCGCTGGCCGCCTTGCCCTTCTGGGCCATGGGATAACCGTCAAGAGTAGTGACGACTGCGGAGGGGGTGCCGGGGATGTTCAGCAGAACGGCGGGAACTGCGCCGCCGGCCATGCCGCCCACATAGCAGCCTATCATCATGCCTATAGCAGGCACGGGGTCCAGAGTAAAGGTCAGGGGGATGAGAAGGGCAATACCCATGGAAGCGGTCAGTCCGGGCAGAGAGCCAAAGACCAGACCCATAAAGGTTCCCACAAAGACCAGCACAAGGGTCAGGGGATCGGTGATGGTACCAATGATACCGGAAATATATACTTCAGCCATTATTCCTGACTCCTTTCATTAAAATCCGCGGAGCATATCCATAAGCGGATCCGGGAACGCAACTTTAAACATCATGCCGAAAACCACATACATGAGTACGCAGGCGCAGACGGCAATGAGCAGAGTGAGCCAAAAGGGACGTTTGCGATCCAGCATGTAGGCCTCAGCCAGGAAGAAGAGCAGGGTGCTTGCAGTAAAGCCGATAACATTCCAGAGAGCGGCATAGACGCAGATGAAAATAAAGGTCAGCACGCTCTTGCGGGGAATGAATGACACCTTTTCCGCATTGGGGTCCTTGGGGTTCTTCTTGAACCACATGAGGTTCATCACCACAAGGTAGGTGCACAGCAGAATGATAACGATATACATTGCTCTGGGGAAGGCCATTGACGACATACTGCCATCAGTAGTCGGCATGCCGGTGGTCTGTGCTACATAAATCATGTAGATGGAGACCAGGATAAAAAACACGGAAACAGCAAGTTCCAGTATCTTGTTGTTTCTCTGCTTGTTATTTGCCATATAAACCTCCGTGCGCGGGTGCGCATTTCTATTTCTGATGCCTCCCGCCTGATGGAGGAGGCGTTAATTAATTTAACGCTCAAAAGTAAGGAGGGGTCAGAGCCGGAGCCCCGACCCCTCGGGTAATTGCGTAAGCTTGTGTCAGTTGTTAACTTAAGCGGTGAAAACCTTCTCAGCCAGAACCTGAGCGCCGGCGAACAGGGTGTCAACAACATAGGTGTCCAGCTCGGAGCCGTGCAGGCCGGGAGCCTCGAAGCCGCCGGCGGCTGCCAGGGCCTGGAACTCCTCGGACTGAGTGGCATTGTAGAGCATCTCAGACAGAGCGGTCTTTATCTCGGGATCCAGACCAGCGGGAGCCAGAGCGAAGCAGACGGTCTGAGCAACATCGCCGTAGGGGAAGACATCGAGATCATACTCAGCAAAGGTGGGGACATCGGGGAAAGCCTCAAGGCGCTCCTCGGTGAAGGTGCCGATGATGACCAGCTCGCCGGACTTGATCTGGCTCATGCAGCTGTTGGGCTTCAGAACGCCGGCAGCGCAGTGGCCGCCCAGGAGCTCGGTGACAACACGGGCGTCGCCGTCGGAGTAAGGAGTCAGCTGGAAGGTGCCCTCACCCATAGCCATGTCCAGGAACTTGGCGGTAGCCTGGTTGGTGTTGTTGGTGCCGGGGTTGCCCAGAGTGATGGTGCCGGGGTTGGCCTTAGCGGCATCCAGGTACTTCTCCAGGGTGTCGTAGTCGCCGCCGGCCTTGGCAACCAGGACCATGGGATCCTTGGAAATCTGGCACAGGAAGTCGGCATCCTCAACCTTGGCCTCCATACGGCCCTGAGCAATCAGGCCCAGATAAGAGGTGGAACCGAAAGCGATGGTGTAGCCGTCGGGCTTGGAGGTGAGAGCCTGGGTGATACCAACGGCAGAGCCGCCGCCGGCAACGCAGGTGACGATAACGTCAACATCATACATCTCCTTGATGACGGGCTGCAGGGTACGGGCCATAACGTCGAAGGCGCCGCCGGCAGCGAAGGGGATGATCAGAGTGATTTCCTTCTTGGGGAAGCCCTCGGGCCATACGACCTCGTGGGTATCCTCAGCGGGGGTCTCGGGAGCAGTAGACTCGGGAGCAGTAGACTCGGGAGCGGTGGACTCGGGAGCGGTGGACTCGGGAGCCTTGTTGCCGCCGCCGCAGCCAACCAGCACGGTCAGCATCATGGCAACAGCAAGAATCAGTGCGAGAGTTCTGTTGAGCTTCATTTTAGTTCCTCCATAAATCTTTTTATGAAAACCGCATCTGCGGATTTCTTACGCTTTAACATTGAGTATTGAATATCGTATACAATCTCTGTCAAAGGTGTATCCCCCGCATGTGGGGGGATTTATCAGCACACCTATCGGTTATTCTGGCGGCGGACAAATTCCTTCATCACGCGGCGCTTAGTTCCTTCAATATGCTTTTTATAAATTTCTGTGGCCTGTTCCGTATCACCGGAGAGCATGGTGTCTATCATGGCAATGTGCTCACGCTGTGATTCTATGGCGCGGTCCCCATTCTTCAGGGATATATAGCGGAACATGGAGTTAAGGGCGGATATCTTGGCCGCCACCTCGCTTATAAAGGTGTTGTCGTTGATATCCATTATAAAGTTATGAAACTCGGTATCCAGAGCTGCATGCTTGTCCAGGCTGATGTCGTTATTCTCAATAAGCTTTGTCATCTCGCAGCGCATATCGTTCATTTTGTCGGTCAGCACAGGGTTAAGCTTATGACGGGACTGGACTATTGCACGCTGTTCCAGCAGGGAGCGCAGCTCAAGAACATCAATAATGTACTTCTCATCAAATTCCTTGACGAATATGCCGCGGTTGGGGATTATGGTGAGCATTCCGTCTCCGGCCAGTCGATGCAGAGCCTCGCGCACAGGCGAACGGCTTACATTAAAGCGTTGGGCCAGCTCGGCCTCCTTAAGCTGTTCACCCTCATGGAACACGCGGTTTACTACCTCATGCCGGATTATCTGATATACCTGTTCCTGAATTGTAGAATTTATCACGATGGGGCTATCCAACTGAGAACCTCCAATCAGTTTGTTGATTGACGCTTGTAACGCAGCTCTCACGCGCTTTTCATTGTCTACAGTATACAATAGCCCGAGTACAATTCCAAGTCCCAATAGTTAACAAAATTTTAACGAGTATGTAGTCAATCTTGACAAATTATTTTTTAATCCTCCGGTACGACGGCAATTCCGTCGGGCAGGACAACCAAATGGGCGTCCTCTCCCCTGTCGGCATAGGCCATCTCCAGAGCTTTCTCCAGGCTGGGGGCATATTCCATCTTCAGGTCAGCCACCATCTGAGCCAGCTCGGGGCGGGTGACCATGATGACCCGGTGCTTCACCAGCACGCGCACCAGCATCTGATACTGCCACTGGTCCACGGGGGTGTCGTTCTGGGCTACAGAGAGCACATGGTCCAGCATGGCCTGGGCGCTGGGGCAGTCGCGCATGGCGGTGTAGAAGTCATCGCTGCCGCTGCCGTCGGCACACTCGGAGCACATTATAATAACGCCGTTCTCGGCGGCTACGCCCTCGGCGGTGACTATTCCCTTGACGGCCTGATAGAGGTTCTGGTCCAGGGGAGCGCCGCCGTTGGTGGAGATGACGATATCGCCCCTGCGCTCGGGCTTTACGCCGCACCAGCGCATGAGCTCGTCACAGCCTGCCCGGTGGGCCTGTATGGCGTCTCCCGCGAAGGCCGCCACGGTCTTGTGGCTGCCGTCCAGAATAACGTTTACAATATATGCAAGTCCCGCCATCCGGGCGGCGGCTATCATGTCACGGTGGATGGGGTTGCCGTCCAGCACGCCGCTGCGGGACATTGGGTCGGCCAGGAAGGCGCTGCAGTGGTTGCCCATAACGGTCTGCTTATCGCAGACGCCGGGCAGAATGCTCTTGCGTCCGCCGGAGAAGCCCGCGAAAAAGTGGGGCTCAATAAAGCCCTCGGCCACGACCAGCTCGGCCTCCTGGGCCACCCGGTCTATAACCAGCTCTGCGCCGGAGGGCAGAGTGCCTATCTTAACATTGTTGGCGCGGCAGTCATGGACTATTATCTTCTCGTTCTCAAAAATCTCGTCGCCCAGCTTGGCGCGCAGCTCCTGAGTCTCGGTGAGGCGGTGGCAGCCGGTGGCCACCAGCAGGGTAATATCTATATCGGGGCTTCCCTCCCTAAGTTCAGCCAGCATAAAGGGCAGAATGTCCTTGCTCGGAACCGGGCGGGTGTGGTCGCTTATTATCACCACGGCGTTTTTCTTGCCCTTCGCCAGCTCGCACAGGCGGGGACTGGCTATGGGGTTCTCCATGGCCTTCTTCACCAGCTCAGCGCCGGTCATGCCGGGCTGAAGCTCATCTATGCGCGAGATAAGCACCTCATAGTTATCATTCACAGTCTCCACAGTCAGGTCGCTGTGGCCGTATTTCACCTTTACACTCATAATATATCCTCCCATGCGAAATATCGCGCCGCAAAGCATATTGTATACAATATACCGTATTTGATTTTATTATAAAGTCATTCCCGCCAAAAGGCAAGGCCAATTTTATTTTCGGCATTTTATGTAAAATATTAGTTAGTTTTTAGCTAAAACAACAAAAATCCGCCGCGTAAGACCCGCAGCGGTTCAAGTAAGCAGTATAGCCTCGCAGAGTTTTGCCGCCGCAGCGGCAAAATAAACTAAGATCATTTTGTCCGGCGGCGTGTACGTCGGACAAAATACCGCCCTGCCTGCAAGTGTGCGAAGTGCGCGCGGCAGGCCGCTCCCCCTTCGCGGAAGTGGCAAAGCCACTTCCGCGAA
>JBMNQC010000005.1:0-156747 GCA_050943935.1 Candidatus Heteroscillospira sp.
CAGGAATTTCTGGATGTAGCGCTTCATCTGCGCCTTGGCGTCCTCACCGCCTTCGGTGAGCAGGGTGCTGTAATGCCCGGAAATGTATGCCTGCACGTCGGTAAGCACCGAGGAGAAGTCCTTTCCCCCGGCTTCGGGGGTGAAAAACAGTGCATGGGCACGGTTTGCCCCTGCAAAATCCACCGGGCGGTTCAATGCGGAGTTTACTTTGCTATTCTCCGAATTGGGAACGACCGGAGCCGCGGACGGCTGGATCGGCGGCTGTTTTTTCTGCTCCGCCTGCGGCCTCTTTTTCTTTCCTGAAAATGCAGCGCCACTTCGCTTTTTGCCCAAACTCATACGGCGAACACCTCCTTTGCGATTTTTTCGATTTCTTTTCTAAACTGACGGCTGTCCTTGAGGGACAAATCCGCCAGCAGATTTCCCGCCAGATACTGTTCCTCCAACTCCGGCGAATGGGTCAGGGTAAAGGCCACAGAGCCCAGCGCCTGCCCGATCTGCTCCCCGGCCTGCCGAGGCTTCACGTTGCTGGCAACCTTATACTGCTTCTCCGCATCCCACTTGGAATCCCGGAGCAGCGGGAGCTGGCTGGAGAGATAGCTTACAGATTTCAGATCAGCGTTTGCAAGGCGCAGGACGCTGTCGGCTTTCATGAGCGCCACAGCGGAAAGAATATCGTTGGCAATATAGCTGCCACAGTCCACCACCACGAAAGGGGCGATCTCCCGCAGATTGTCCAGAAGCTCCTGCGCCTGGGTCTGCTCATAGGGCGGGTAGGTGTACTCGTTCTCACCCTTTTTCATGCCGAGGACGGTGAGGTATTTGTGCTTTTTCAGCGTCACCAGATTGTGCTTGATGAGCGGCTCCGTCACATGGGCGGCAGCAAGAATACTGCCCAGCGAATGCTCACCCTGAAGCTCCGAGGGCGGGCAGATGCAGGGCAGCATGGGGGCGGTCATATCGCAGAGAAGAAGCACCACGTTTTTCTTCCGGTCGGCAAGGTGCTTTGCAAGCTTCACGGCAGTAACGGTCTTTCCGCTGCCGGGGGAGCCCCAAACGGCAAGAATGCCGTCCTGCGGCTCCTGCGGCGGCGGGGCATCCTCCCTTGGGGCTTGGCGGGTGAAGATACCGTTTTTCTTGAAATTCAGCATCACTGCACCCCGCTTTCCGCAGGCGCTTCGGATGCCGTGTTTTCCTCCGATCCCTGGGATTCGGAAGCGCTGTCCTGCACCGGCTCCGCGGGATACAGTGCCGCAACGACCTTGTCCTGCGCCTCGATAAACTTGGCGCTGTTGGCGGGTGAGCCGCGGTAAACAAGGGACAGGTGGAGCTTGCCATCCGATTCCAGCTCCGCCAGCGCCTTGCTCTGTTCGGGGGACACCAGCAAGGTCACAGTGGAGGGCAGCTCCTTTTCGTCCCCGGCTTCATTTTCTGTCTGCTCTCCGGTGTTGGCGTCATAGCCGCTGCCTGCGGTGACGGCGATGACCTCCACATATTTCAGCTCGGCGGGGATCACGGTGGAACCCTGCTTTTTGTAGTCCGTGGCAATCACCGACACAATATCTCCGCTTTCCAGCTTGCCGGAAAGACCATTGGCAAAGCTCTTGATGGTGACTGACATGGCCTGCTTGGTGCCGTCCAGATTGTAAAGATAGGTATTTTCCGCAGCAGGCGTATCGGACAGCTTGGTGTTTAGGATATAGTCGCCAACGGAAAGGTCGGCTTTGGCATACTTGCCCACGACGGATTCACTCTGGCGGAGGACGTTTTCAGGTAGTCCGAAGCCGCCCACCTCCGCAGTCTGCACCATCTCCTTGGTGATTTCCTCGCCTGCCTTAATTTCCTTCACGACGCGGACGATTTCGATTTTCTGGCTGACGGATTTGTTAAACAGCGGCGTCACGCCGAAGCAGATGAGCAGAGACAAAAGAATGCAGATCACACCGACGACTGTGCGGTTCTTAAAAAGGCTCATAGATTTTTCCTCCTTAATTTCAAGGTGATTTTAGAAGCTGGAGCTATATCTGCGGTGTTTCACCGCTTTCATTGCCTTGGGGATCAGGGCGGCGGCCAGCGCAACGGCGGCGATACCGGCAACAATGAGGGTCTTTTTTCTGCTGATATGGATTTTTTTCATGAGACAATTCCTCCTATATTTAGAATGGTTACGGCAAGAAAGCCGAGGGACAAAAACGGCGCCATAGGCAAAGCTACCTGTGACGCTTTCTGCGGCTCTAATCTGCGGAGCCGTCTGATGAGCTGGCTTATGAGATAAAAAAAGAGGGATGCCGTCAGGCCGAGCAGCAGCCCGGCCGTACATCCCCCAAAGCCCATTACAGTTCCTGCGGCGGCTGTGAGCTTGATATCCCCGCCGCCGATGCCCTCCGGCTTGCAGAGGGCGGCAATCAGCAGGGGCAATGCGGCAAGGATGCCCAAAAGATTGACGGGGCTGAATGTAATCAGCCCCGTCAGTGCAATCAGGAGGCAGATGCTGTCCGGGATAATCCGCTTGCGGAGATCCCACACAGAAGCCGCCAGCAGCAGACAGAAAAAAAGCACCGCCTGAAGGGTGCTATCAGCCGCCATAGTTGAACATTTCCTTGATACGCTCGGTCAGGGTCGGCAGTACCGTTTCCCCGAACAGGGCATACAGCCCCGCAAGGAGCAGAGCGCCCAGCACCACGGCAATCAGGATTTTAATAGCGGTGTCAATGTAGCCGTCCCCGCGGCTGCCGGAAAGGACGCGGCGGGTTTTGGCGGCGGTCGTGGCCGCCTTGGTTTTCAGCTTGCAAATGAGATGCTTCATGGATGTTCCCCCTTATTCAAAATGGTACGTCACCGAGTAGGTGATGTTGGATTTGTTGTACATGCACGAGTGGTTGGTATAATAATAAAACTCCAGCTGCGTGTATACGCCTGCGCCGAGGGTACGGGTAAAGGTGATGCCGTTGGAGGTGGTGCCGTAGTCCAGCTGATCCCACTGGCCGGTCAGCTTGTTGTAGCCGCGCACCCTGCCGAAGTCGGAGCCGCTGTGTCCGCTGACAGGCGGCACGGTAAAGGTGTATTCGGTGATGGTGGCGCCTTCGATGCCGTTTTCCATGATGACGGAGTCGGGGCCGGTAAGCGTCATGCCACCGCCGCCGTTGGAATCCGCCACAAAGAAAACGATAGCGGCCCACGGGGACTCGGCGCCTGCGGAATCCACCGCTTTGACACGCACCACGTTCTTTCCTCGGGGATAGGTCTGGGTTTCGGCGTTTCTGCCCTCCCAAACGAGGGTGACTGGGTCGCCGTCCGGGTCGGAGCTGGTGGCCGTGATGGTGACCGAAGTTCCCGGCGCTACACTGTTGCCGTTTGGGGTTCGGGTAATCACCGGTGCTGTCGGCGCAGCGTTTGCCACGGTAAAGGTCTTGGATACCCAATCGGAATACAGCCCGGTAGCATCTTTGGCGCGAACACGGACGGTGTGCGTGCCAACGGCATAGTAGCCATCCGTTGCCTTGTTGTCCCATTCCAGCGTGGTGGCGTCACCATCCGCATCGGCGGCTGTTGCGCTGATATTCACAAGGAATTTGCCGTTATTCGCTGTACGAGTCGGGGTGGCAGTCAAGGTGACCGTTGGTGCGGAGCTGGTGATGGTGAACGTCTTTTCCGCCCAAGGAGAATACGCCCCGGCAATGTCCTTTGAACGTACTTTTACGGTATGGGTGCCAGGTGCATAGTAACCGTCCGCCGCCTTGTTATCCCATTCCAGCGTGGTGGCGTCGCCATCCGTATCCGCTGCCTTGGCGCTGATATTGACGAGGAATTTGCCATCTTTCACCGTGCGGGTCGGCTCGGCAGTCAGGGTCACGGTGGGTGCAGCATTGGTCACGGCGAAGGTCTTTTCCACCCATGGCGAATATGCTCCGGCAATGTCCTTTGCTCTGACACGGATGGTGTGGGTTCCCGGCGCATAGTAGCTGTCGGCTGCGGTATCCGCATACTCCAAGGTTACCGCATCCCCATCGGGGTCTGTGGCACTGGCGGTGATGTTCACAAGGAACTTACCGTCCTTGGCAGTACGGGTGGGAACGGCATCTGCCACAGGAGCATTCGGTGCAGTGTTGGTGACCGTGATGTTCTCCGAATGAGTGGTGACACGCCCTTCGCTGTCGGTGACAGAGGCGGTCAGGGTAAATGTACCGGTGTCACGGATGGAGATTTTTCCGCCGTCATTGCCGAGGGTACCCTGATACTGTGCGGGATTGCCGTCCTTTTCCAGTGTCCAAGCCACGGCATAGCTGCCAAGATATTGAACATCCTTTGCCGCAACCTCAAACTCCGTGCCATAGTGAACAGACTGCGGCATGGAGAATGCATACTGCACCACAGGAAGAATGCGAATGCTTTCGCTGTGGGAATAGCTGCGTTTCA
Organism: Candidatus Heteroscillospira sp.; assembly: GCA_050943935.1. GTDB lineage: Bacteria > Bacillota > Clostridia > Oscillospirales > Oscillospiraceae > Heteroscillospira. Next base: position 4,417 of record JBMNQC010000005.1, read on the forward strand.
GGTAATCGGTCATGGCGGCGGTAAGAACATACTCGCCGTCATCCTTGAAGGTGATTTTGCCGCCCTGCGCGTTGATTTCTCCGCTGAATGCCTCTGAGAGCGGAAGGCTCTTGCCATCCTTTGTCGCGGACCACTCCACCGGAAGAACCTGATTGTTGCCGTGGGTTCTGAGGTCGATGGCGGTGTCGGTGTAGGCAAATTCGGGAAGCTCAAAGCCGATGGTCAGTACCGGCAAAACCTCGCATTTGTCCTTACTTTCATACAAAAACACCCGGCCGGTTTCATCGGTAACTCTGGCTGTCAGCTCATAGACACCGGCCCGTTTGAAGCGGATGGTGCCGCCGCCGTTTGTGAGCGTTCCGTCCACATAGGTCGGCCAGTCCTGAAACCCGTAGGTGTTGTCCACCAGCCATTCAACGGTGAGACCGTCCAGATCGGCTGTTTCGGTTTTGACCGCAATATCCGTATCGGTGTGAACATACTCCGGCAGGCTGTAGCGGACGGCAGGCACAGGATACACCTTGAAGCCCTGCTCGTAGCGGTAGGTTCTGCTACCATCGTCGGTGAATTCCGCTTTCAGGACATAGCTGCCCTTGGTGCGGAACTTCAGCTCCCCACCGTTGTTGCCCAGCGTGCCTTCCACCGTATCGGCGAGGGACACTTCTGTTCCATCACAGAGCAGCGTCCATTTTGCGGTATGACTGCCGATTTCCCCGAACACCGCCTCCACCGTCACGGTATTGTCGGTGTGGAAGATTTCTGGCAGATAAAAGCCCGCGGAGCCTACCGGGTAGACGGTAATATGGGCGGTATCGGCAAACACTTTGCCGGTGGCGTCGGTGACAGAAGCGGTCAGCGCATACACACCTTTTTCCTTGAAACGGATACTGCCGTCCGAGAGCGTCCCCTCAATAAAAGCGCTAATTTCGGCAGGCTCGCCGTTTCGGGTCAGGGTGTAGGTCACCGTGAGACCGTCCGCTTCTTTTGTTTCTGTCTTGAGTTCCACGGTTTTATCCGTATGGGAAACGGTTGGGAGTGTCAGCTTGACCTCCGCCACAGGGTAGACGGTGATGTCATCTTCGACAATAACTGGTTTACCCATCTCATCTGTAATAGAGGCGGTCAGCTTGTATACGCCCTTTTCCTTGAACAGCACCGTGCCGCCGGTGGAATCCAGCGTTCCGGTGAGAGCCGCTTCGATATCGACGGCAGTGCCGTCCTTTTCAAGCGACCACACCACCGCATTGGAACCGAGGTTTTCGGTCGTCAGCTCCACCGCCACGGATTTGTCGGTATGCGTGGTTTCAGGCAGTGTGAAAGCAGCTGTCACCACCGGATAGATGCTGATGGTCTGCTCATGGGTCACCGTGACGCCCCGGCTGTTTTTGGCCGTGGCAATCAGGGTGATGCTGCCGGTCTGTGTGAATTTCACCTTGCCGCCGTTGTGGTCAAGGGTACCGTCTGTCAGCCCGGAAAGCTCCACGGGCAGGCCGTTTTTCAGGGCGGACCATGTCACACCGCTCACATACCGGCTTTCCGGCTTAATCTTGATTTCATCGGCGGTGTAGGCGGTTTTGGGCAAGGTAAATGAAAACTGCGGAGCAGGAACATAGGAAGAACCGCCGCCAGAACTGCCCCCGCCGGAATTTCCACCATCGGAGGGTTGATCCTCCGGCTTGTCGGGAACAGTCGGCTTGGGCGGTTCCTCCTGCTTGATTTTTTCTTTGGCCTTTTCCGTATCCACCAGCATTTCAAAGGCTTCGGCGCGGGTGGCCTTTCCGTCCGGCTTGACCGTGCCGTCCGGGTAGCCGTCTACGATACCGTATTCCTTGCCGGTGCAGATGCTGGATTTGTCCGCTTCGGAAAGCGTATCGTCGTCGGAAAAGCCGGTGACGCAGGAGCAGGAGGCGTCATGCTCGCCCTTGCCGATGGCACGCACCAGCATGCGGATCATCTCCATACGGGTGATGGGCTGATCTGGTTGAAATTCTGTGCCAAAATCATCCTTTTGGATGATTCCCGCGATGATGAGCGCCTCAATGTGTGGCTCCGACCAGTGACCGGCAATGTCGGTAAAGCGAATGGTAACCTCGCTTTCCTCCGGCTCCGGCAGCTCCATGGTTCTGGCAACCAGAGCGGCAAATTCCCCTCTGGTAATGATTTCATCCGGGTGTGCCAGCCCGTCAGGGTAGCCGCTGATGACGCCTTTTTCCGTCAGGATCTGAATGGCTTCCTCCGCCCAATGCCCCTTGGCATCCTCAAAATACCGGTTTACCGCATAGGCACTGCCCGCCAGCAGGGAAAGCAAAAGGCAGACGGCAAGGACAAGACCCAGCGGCTTTTTCATTTTCTTGTTCATAGGCACCTCCTACATCCCACCCATGACAGGCTGGCCTTGCTCCTGCTGCTGGGCGGGGGATTCCTGTTTCTGTGCGGTGGTTTGTCCCTGGGTCAGCGCCTGCTGATAGGCGCCGAGAACCGCCTTGTCAAACTCTGCCTTGGCCTCCTTGGTGCAGGGAAAGCAGATATCCTTGTATTCACCGTTTCCGGCTTTGTAGCTCGGCATGGAGATAAACAGCCCTTTGGAGCCCTCCATGATTTTAATGCCCCGCACGGCAAAATCGCCGTAGACATTGACCGAGGCCGTGGCCTTGCAGCTGCCCTCCGGGCGGATGGAACGGATTTTCACATCGTACTTGGGAACAGCCGGTGTCGTATTGTTAGGCATGATTTTTTCCTCCTTCTCAAAATGTCCGGCATCCTTAACCGGCGTAGTTGAACATCTCTTTGATGCGCTGTACCAGGGTAGGCAGCACCGTTTCCCCGAACAGGGCGTACAGCCCCGCAAGGAGCAGAGCGCCCAAAACCACGGCAATCAGGATTTTGATCGCGGTGTCAATGTAGCCTTCCCCGGCATTCCCCGTGAGGATAGAGCGGCTTTTGACAGCAGCCGCACCGAGCTTGTTCTTCAGCTTGCAAAATAAATTCTTCATTTTGGCCTCCTTCATAAAATGAGAGCATGAAAAAAGACAGCCGACGGCTGCCTACATGCTCATGCCCATGGTTTGGGTTTGCTCCGGTTCCCCGAAGCTGATTTTCTGGAATCCGAAGCGGTCACAGTAGTGGAACTCGCTGCCGCCTTCATCATAAAGCTCCACCACATCCGACATGGACAGGGAGTGCCCGTCATAGCCGGGCGGGTGCTTCACGTTGCACCTTGTGTAGATGGCTTCGAGATCGTTGGTATCCAGCTGCCCGTCATAGGCGACGCGGTAATGCTCCGGGGACGGCTCCCCGAACTGCCGCACCGTTTCCTCGTAGGAAATAAACTTCATATACACATCCGTATCCGGCTTCAGCTGCCAGATGCGGACATTTTTCAGCGGTGCGGCGGACTCGTCTATGCCGCCCATCTGTTCTCCCGCAGCAAGCCGTTCCATCACGCCATCCGTCCACTGCGGGGTCAGGCTGCGGCTTTTGAGCCATGCGGTCAGCTCGTCGTTTCGGAAGATGCTGTCCACCACGGCTTTTTCTTTTTCTGTATATCCGGCCGGGTTTCCGTAGTAGGAAATGAGGCCGTTTTTCAGGGTGATTCCCGGCATATGCTCACCTCCCGGATCGTGTATTGGGAATCCAAGCCAGAGGTTAGTTGCCGTAGATGACGCTGTCCAGCATAATCAGCTCATCCAGCTCCGCAAGGCACACGCCGCTTTGAGCCAGCACTGCGAGAATACCGGGCGGCACATCGGTAATGTCCTGCTGGATGTCGGCCTCTGTCACCGTGATTTCGCCGCTGTCCTCATCCGTATAGGCTTCCAGCTTGGCGTCGGCGGGGATACCCGCTTCCTCCAGCAGATAGCCGGGGATGCTGACAGTTTGGCTTTCATCCAGCAGATCATGGCAGAGAGAGCAATTGGAAATACATCCGGCAGGGCAGTCATCTTCGCAGCCCTCGCCGCAGTTGTCGCACAGTCCGCAGGCGGAGGCGAGGACGACTGTCAAATCCGAGGCGATGGCGCTGAGACTCTGGATGGCGTTCGCCACCTCCAGCGCCGTCATTTTGTCCTTCATAAATACAAGGGCGTTCTGTCCGGCATGAAGCTCCAGCGTGTCCTTGTCGGTGAAGCCGGACCGTTCACAGGCGTCGGCAGGGAGGCCGATTTGGGGCATTTGATTCTTTTTCATAAACGGGATTCCTCCTATAAAAGATTGGTTTTGAGATTTACGCAAGGCTGTGACAAAAATCGGTTTTATCTATTCCATGAAGCCTCCTCCCCAAACAAATTCAGCTGTGATGGAGCGTTTTTCTCACGCTCATGCAGATCGTAGTTGGCAATGAGAATTTCGGGGAACTGCGCGCCGTTGTCGTATCGCTGCTTGATGTTGTTGATGCGGGTAAAGGCTTCCGTCTGAATGCCCGGCGCGTCATAGAGGCTGCGGATGAATTCGCAGTCGTTGTAGGACAGCAGAAATTTGCCGTCAATCCGCAGCAGCGCATCCCGCAGCCTAACATGGTCTTTTTCCGTGAAACCGTCCTCGCCCACGTTTTTGTAGTAGCTTTCGGTTTCAAAATACGGCGGGTCACAGTAGAAAAAGCTGACGGGGCGGTCATACTGCCCGATGAGCTTCTCGAAATCCTTGTTTTCGATGACCACTTTTGCAAGCCGCCGGTGGGCCTGCTCAATGAGGGGGAAATTGCTGCGGATATCGTGGGGCTGGCTGCCGTAGCTGGTCAGCCCCGACGCGTAGCTGTAGCGGATGAGCTGGTAAAACCATGCCGCCCTTTGCACATCCGATGCGGGAGAATCGCGGGCGAGAGCGTTTTTCACAAGCTCAAAATCCGCGCGGGAGTTGAGGCAGTAGGCAAGCGCCGCCATCAGCTCCTGTGGTTTTTCCCGCACACAGCGGTAGAGGTTGACCAGCAGGCCATTGAAGTCGTTGTAGACCTCAAAATCGTTGCCGGGCTGCTTGTGAAACAGCACCCAGCCGCCTCCGCCGAACACCTCAATGTACCGCTCATAATAGAGGGGAAACAGGGTGACGATCAGCTCCCGCAGGGATTTTTTGCCGCCAATCCAAGACATGAAGCTGTTCAGGGTTCATCACCGCCTTTCTCCAGCGGCAGGCGTAGCTCAAAGGCTGCAAGGGAGCGGCGCAGTCCGGTGATGGCGGCGCTGATCCCGCTGATGCGGTTTCTCATATGCCGGATGGTCAGGCGCACCTCCGCTTCAGATTTCGCATAAAAATACCCGTTCTGGTCGCTGGCAATGGGAACACCCTCCCGGCGCAGGGCGTTGACCTGATCCCGCAGCTCCTTGCCAGAAACGCCAAAGCTGCGCTCCAGCTCCCGGCTGGTAACGGCGTGCTGTGCGCCGTGGTGATACCGGCGCAGATGCTCTGCAAGCTGTTCTTTCTGCATGGGTCCTCCTTTCCGGCCGTTTCCCCGGAAAGAAAGGCAAAAAGGGCGCAAAAAAACAGGGCCGCCTCCTGTATGGGGAAACGGCCCGGTTTTGATGTGGGGTCTAAAAAAGCACAGGCATCTCTGCCTGCGCTACTGGATTACGCCAAGCTCTCTTAACACTGCCACGCAGTCCTTGGCGCCCTGAATGTACAGGTGCTTTTGAAATTTCACCTCCATATCTGAATTTTCGGTCAGGTAATTGTCGATCCTATCCTTTGTGCGCTGCGGAATTTCAGCGCTGTTCTGAATGCTCGCGCTGAGTTCGAGCAGTTCCCGTGCCAGTTCTTCCGACTGAGGGTCTGATTCACGCAGGGCAGCATACGCAAGCTGAAACCGCTCCGCCAGAGCCATATCCAGCAAGTCCATGAGCTTCTCGTCCATCTTCTTCGCCTCCCTTCAGCACAACACAATGCCACAGCTTCGGAGAAAAAGCTATACCAAATGCCAACAAAATTTCGCTTATTTCATTTCCATGCCGAGGCTCTGACCGGAACGGTTCAGGCATTGATCCACCGTCATGCCGTTCTGCGGCTCCAGCATTCCATAGGATGTTTCAGCAACGCCGCGCTGCTCCAAAAGATACCGCCCGTAGTTATCCAGATTACAGAACAGGCTCAGTCCGTTATCGCCTGCCAAAGAAAGCATTCGCTGGATTTCCACTTTTGCGTACTCAGCGGGAGAGGCAGTATCAGTCAAAAGCTCAAATTCCTCCGTCATGGACACAAGGTCGAGGGCTTCTTCCAAAGATATATCACCGGGAGCTTCCGCCAGCATTGCTTTGTAGGTCAGCAGCCGGTTTTCCGTCTCAATCTGCCGGAGCTGCTCTGCCAGCTCATTCACCAGACCATAGCAGTCGCCCTCGGATGCATACAAAGCGTCGCTGATTTTTTCAGTGAGGCTTGGCGCCATGCAGTCCTCCGCCGAAAATGCACATTCCTCCGGGGAGGCCGCTCCGACAGCATCAACCGCCTGCAAAAGCGCCGCATCCCCGGCAGGGAGCTTGAGGAAGACAGCCGTTTCATTGTCATAGGCGGTATCGTTAAAATGCCTCTTGGTGATGCGGAGAAGCACAGCGAAATCCGGCTTTTCAAGGGGAATGGCATCTCCACTGTGGTATTCGGCGGCAATCTCGCCGTTCTGCACCACATAGCCATGGGGCGTGAACACGCCGCCCTCGCCCTCGCGCATCTCTCTGCCGATTTTGGCGAAGTCCAGATATTCGTAGACTTCATCCGATACCCTTTCCAGTGCCGGTACAAAATCATTATCCGCATAAAATTTTCCGAGAGACGGATCGTCATGGGCTTCATAGGCAATCTGGCAATGCTCGGTGCTGTGTGTCATATTGATGAGCCGCTCCACTGATATGGGAGCATATTGAGTCTGAACGGCATCCATCATCACCATGCCCTCGTAGCAGTCCAGTTCCCATGCACTTAGGGAAGACAGCCGCTGGGCGAGGTGATTCAGCTCATACAGATTGATATCGGGGACGATAAATTGCGGCAGATAGTCCAGCTTACAGCTTAAAACCTCCGCAGAATAAACACTATCTTCAGTAATTCTCGCTTTTTCTAACGCATCCGCCAGCTCATAGGGTGTGGCGGGGAGTGCGATTTGTGCCGACGGATTTGCACCAGAAGGGTTCCACCGGCTGAGTTCTACTTCAAAGATTTTTCCTTTATCCAAGTGTCATTCCTCCCATCTTCATGCCTGACTCATCTGGATTGGATAATTCGGATGCAAGGGTAATTTTGTGCTCATCACAGAAGTCTGCGAGAGTCAGGGACTCACTGAGGAAATTGATGTTGCCCCGCAGTCTGCGGAAGCCCTCCTTGGGGATGGTGACCGGCTCCGGTGTCAAAACGGCTCCGGCGTGGTTAACGGTAACCTGATTTTCTATGGTCACCGGCCTGCCTGGATCACAGTCGGAGCCGCGCAAATCGTAGCAGTAAAAACCCTCTGGCACCGTGGTTCGGTCGATGCGGGAATTGGTGAAAAGTGCTGGCTTTCCAAACAATTCTATGTGTTCATATTCTTCTTCTCTGGCGTTAACGCTCATTTGAATACCTCCCTGTAAATATTGGTTTGTGATTACACAAAAACAGCTCCGTCGCACCACTTTTTCATGGCGTTATATAGCAGTAGTACCTTGATTTGATCGGATACCTCTTTGTTAAATCAGTTTCCATGTTTCATCTTGCACCTTCCTTTCTGCGTTTTGCAGTTTTTTGCATATCCGTTCTAAGGCAATCTCCCTCAGCGCTGTAGCAGATGAAGCCGTGGGACGGGTATGGGCAGCCGCCGCAACTTTGGAATGGGCCGCGTGGCCGTTCAGCCGGGGGTATTCTACCTACAGTGGAGAGATTGTTTGAATCGTAGCAGGCGGTTTGTTTATTTCTTTTATAGTGTACCAGCATGACCTTTCCTTTCCAGAAAACAAAAAAGCCGGAGAATAAAAGTGCATTCCTGCACTCCGATTCTCCGGCTTTCCGATGCTTTCAATTTTAATGTGATTTTGGTGTATATATAAAAAAAGGGCGCTAACTTTATCGGCTTTCAATCAGCCGTAAAAATCGGCGCCCTTTTTGATTTCAGCTTGTTCATCTGATTGTATTTTGAGTGGCGCCCTTTTTCATTTCGCTCTGTACTAAAAAGGGCGCTGCTCATGAATGTTTTTACTTGTAGGTTTGAGTCCTGTCAGAGTGAAGCTTTTACCCCAATAAATCTACGAAAAAAGAGCTTCCACTTTTCATCGTGGAAGCTCTTGAAAGGCTTGGATTTACTGGCTTTGTAGGCAATAAATCTTTTTTACCTTTTGCTTTTGGTCCGAGTGACGGGATTCGAACCCACGGCCTCCTCGTCCCGAACGAGGCGCGCTACCAGCTGCGCTACACCCGGATATAGCTATATTATTATAAGTTTTTGCCAGATGAATGTCAAGACAATTTTTAGCCGCACAAAAGGCGCCGGCCAAAAGCCGGCGCCTTCAGTTAGTTCAGCGTACAAGGAACAGAGACAGGGCGGGGAAATAGGTTACTATAAGGATAACAGCAAAAGAGGCTATCAGGAAGGGCCATATCTCCTTTACTATCTCGACAAAGGACGCGCCCACAACCTTGGAGGCCATGAATATACCCTGTGCGAAGGGAGGAGTCAGGTTGCCTACGCTGAGGTTTACCAGAGTGATTGCGCCGAAGTGGACAGGGTCGATGCCCAGGGCCTTGGCGGGGGGCAGCAGCAGGGGAACCAGAATAAGAATGGCGCAGTTGCACTCAAGGAAGGTACCTGCAAAGAGGTAAATGACATTGACCAGCAGCAGATACAGATAGGGATTTCCTATATTGGTGGTGACAAAGTTTGTAAGCTCGGCGGATACGCCGGCGAGGGTGATAACACGTCCTGCGGCGTTTGCGAAAGCGGCCAGAATGCAGACGGTACCGGTTGAGATACCGGCGGCGATGGCGGACTCAGCCAGAGCTCTGCGGTTGGCGCTGGCCCGGCCGATGATGAGCTTAACGATTATGTAGATAAGTCCATACATGCAGGTGACCGCGCCGGCCTCGGTAGGGGTAAACACGCCGGAATATATACCGCCGAAGATTATGACGGGCATCAGTATGGCGGGCAGGGCGCTCCAGGTGGTCTTTGCGGCAGTCATAACATACTCACTTGGGGTGAGCTTAAGGGACTTCTCCACCTTCTCAAAGCGTCCAACCTTGAAGTAATTGATGACGCAGTACAGAGCAATGAAAACGAAGCCCGCGCCGATGGTGGACAGCCATACCTCGGAGGTCTTTTCTCCGGATGCGCTGGCATACATGATGCCGGGGATGCTGGGAGGAATCATTATACCCAGGAATCCGCAGGAAGCAAGAAGGGCGCCGATATAGGGCTTACTGTAACCGTTCTTCTCCATGGAGGGGCCCATGATACGGCCTATGGCGGAGATGGTAGCCATGGCGGAGCCGGTAATAACACCGAAGGCGGCGCTGGCAACTATGCACACAACGCCCAGAGCGCCTCGGAACTTGCCGACAAAGAAGCGCACCCAGTTGATGAGTACTTCTGAAATCTGACCGTGCTCCATGATGGCGCCCGCCAGAATAAACAGCGGTATGGCTATGAACGGAGCGCTGTCCAGCTGGTTATACAGCGCCTGGCACATCTGAGTGGTGGGGAAACCATTATACAGGAAGGCTCCCGCCGCGCCGATACCCATTGCAAAGGCCGCCGGAACACGCAGGAACAGGCAGAGGCCGAAAAACAACCCAAGGAAAATTACCAATGTCATCATAGTGCTTAGTCCTCCTGTTCTCTAACGCTCTTGGGAATGACCAGATAGCATACGCCATGGAAGATCATCAGAGCCGCGCAGACATAAATGGCGCTCATAGGCACCAGCAGGCTGCAGCCCAGGAACATGGACATGGAGCCGAGTTTCTTTATTTTTGCCAGATACTGTCCGTATACTACCAGCAGGTAGACAAGATAGACCAGAGAGGCAATGACGGCAAATTTCTTGACGCCTTCGAGGATTTTTTCGTACAGAGCCGTATTATCTTTAGTGAACTTTGCAATAAGAGTATCGACCAGGTTGATATCAATATGCTCCCAGCGGTACATGGCGGCAGAAGCGCCAAGCATGACGCACCAGGTGAACATGAAACGGGATAGCTCATCGGCCCAAGCGCTTGGAATGAACAGAACAAAACGATATACTACGTTGATAAACAGGACCGCCACCAGGCCGTACATGATGAGAATCAGAGCAATCTTTTCAATATTGAAAACAAACTTGTTCAGCTTCATCAGCGCCACGGCGGCTGAGTTTTTCTTGTTGTTTTCCACGGTATCCTCCTAAAATCTGTATGCAGGAATTCGGGCCGCACAGGGCGGGTACACCCCGCCCCGTGCGCTTTTTACTTGTTATTGCTGTTACTTCATGTTACCGGTGTTCTCCTGATAGAGGGCATACAGCTGGTCGATAAACTCCTTATCGTACTTGCCGGAGCTGAGAGCCTCTTCCCAGATAACGGCGGCGTCCTCGGCCATTTCAGCCTTCCAGGCGTCGTCGGGCTCGATGACGGTTTTGCCGCTGGACTTGAGAGCCTCGAGGATCTCCTCTTCCTGCTTCAGACGCTCGGCGGTGTACCACTCTCTGGCCTTCAGACCGGCTTCCTTCATGATAGCCTGGTCCTCTTCGGACATGGTAGCCCAGGTCTCAGCGGAGCAGAAGAGGTTTACGGTACCGAAACCGTAGTTGAGAAGGACGATGCTCTCAAAGCTGTCCATCTGGTTGAACTTCTCGAACAGGATGAAAGCGTTGTCGGCGCCGTCGACGGTGCCCTGCTCCAGAGCCATCAGAACTTCGGGAGCGGCAATGGCGACGGGCAGAGCGCCCATCAGCTCATACATACGCAGAGCCAGAGGCTGGTTGGGAACGCGGATACGCAGGCCCTTCAGGTCCTCGGCGCTCTCTACGCCGCCCTTTTTGAGGCCTATGGTACGGAAGCCGTTGTCAACGCGGCAGACGGATACCAGACCGCTCTCGGCATACTGCTTGTCGGCAAACTCACCAATGAATCCGTTCATATATACCTCGTCGGCCTGCTCACGGCTGCTGATGAAGAAGGGCAGCTGAGCCCAGTCGGAGTTGGGAACCAGAGAGCCCAGCTCGTCGCTTCCGCCGTTGACGAAGTCCAGAGTACCCATCTGGCAGGCGGTCAGGCACTCGCTGCTGGAGCCGATGGAGCCGGTGGGGATGAACTCGAAGCCGATACGGCCGCCGGACAGTTCGGTGACGTTCTTTGCGAACTCCTGCTGGAGCTGCTCGAACAGGTCAACGGCCTGGGTGCAGTTAATCTTGTAAACTACTTCAGGAGTGCCGGCATTGCCGGAATTCTCGGGAGCGCTGGTATTGCCGCCCTCGGGGGCCTTGGACTCGGGAGCTTTCTCTCCGCCGCCGCAGCCTGCAAGTACAGACAGAGCCATAACGACGACCAGAAGAATAGCGATGGTTCTCTTGGAGAAGTTGAACATGATTCTACCTACTTTCTTTAAATATTGTCCTCTTATTTTTCCGGCCTGGGCCGGTGTTTTACTTATCTGAAGCTCAGAAGGGCTTTTCTACCTGCTTGAGTATGTTCCAGTCGCGGCAGACTATTTCGCCGCCTATGATGGACAGCTCCACGCGGCCCTTCATTGTCTCGCCTATGTAGGGGTTGTTGGGACCCTTGCTGTGCAGAGTCTCGGTGGTTACCTCCCACTCCCTGTCGGGGTCAAAGACGGTGACGTCCGCGTCGGCGCCGACGGAGAGGTGGCCGCGGTTGGGCAGGCGGAGGATGCGGGCGGGGTTGATGGTGAGGCAGCTGATGATATATTCCATATCAGCAACACCCTTGCGAACCATGTCCAGAGCCAGGGGCAGGGTGGTCTCAAAACCGGAGATGCCAAACAGATTGGTGCCGGTGAGGCCACCGGAGAGCTCCTCGGCGGTGTAGGGGCAGTGGTCGGAGGCGATAACGTCTACCAGCTTGTCGTGAAGACCCACGCGGATGCCGTTCATATCCTTCTCGCCCCGGAAGGGGGGCTTCACCTTGGCGCGGACGCCCTGGGTGCGGACAATATCCTCTGTACGGCTGAACTGGTGGGGGATGAGCTCGCAGGAGAAGTCCACGCCGCGGTTGCGGAAGAAGCGGACCAGCTCAACGGAGCGCTCGGAGCCCAGGTGGGCTATGTGCATATGCCCCTTGACCTCTTCCTGGATGATGAGGTTGCGGGCCATCTCGATATCCTCGGCAACGGAGGAGATACCGGGCAGTCCCAGCTCCTGGGCCAGGGGGCCTGCGTTTACAACTCCCTTGCCGGTGTAGGCCTTGTCCTCGCAGTGGAGGTCGACCACACGGTCCACCAGCTTGGTCTGCTCCAGAATATCGCGCATCATGGTAGCTTCCTTAAAGGAGTTGCCGTCATCGGAGAAAGCCACGGCGCCGGCATCGGCCAGAGCCTTCATATCCACTATCTGCTCGCCCTTGCGTCCCACGGTAACCGCGGCAAAGGGATAGATACGGGTGACTGCGCTCTCGGCGGCGCGCTGCTTCACGCGCTCTATCATCTCAACATTATCCACAACAGGGTCGCTGTTGGGCATGATGCAGACGGAGGTGAAACCGCCGCATATGGCGCTGCATGAGGCGGTGTAGAAGGTGTCGCGGTCACATTCGTTGAAATCACGCATATGTGCGTGCATCTCCACAAAGCCGGGAGCAACTATCTTGCCGGAAACATCTTCAACTACTGCTTCGGCGTCTTCAATGGCGGGCGCTACCGCCGCGACCTTGCCGTCCTCAATGAGCAGATCGAACTGACCGTTGAGTCCGTTGGCGGGATCGATCAGATGACCGCCTTTCAGCAAAAGTTTCAATATATCTGACCTCCAGTTTTTTGGTTTTGTTGTTATATCTGCCAGTTGCTATAATCAAATTATAGCCATGCAATAAGTATCTGTCATGGTCGCGAATAATAAAAAGGCGCAAAGTTCATTGTGCATCGAGCACAATAATGTGAATTTTGCGACAATCCCCCAACTAGCACCTCGTCAATTTGTTCAATTTTTATCAATATGTTTTGAGCAAAAACACCATTTGCATTTATAGAAAAGACCGTCAACATTCTGCATAAAGCGGCATGCCGACGGTCGTTTTTAGGTATATAACAACAAATTTTCAGAGTACAGATTTTTATTCGCCCACCATCCGCGATTATTTTGCTTTGGTTGAGTCCCAGCACCGCTGACGGCAGCCTCTATTTTTTCTCACAAATTTGCACAAGTGTTGTTGTGTGTCATGCACAATTTACATCTGTTTTAATTTCCGGGATGGTTCATAATACGCATCACGCGTATGCCAATCTGGAGCTTCAGGAGCTTTTCGGAGTCGTCAAAATCCGTGCCCAGCACCTGCTTTATTTTGTTTATGCGGTAATTCATAGTGTTGCGGTGTATGTACAGCTTCTGGGCTGCCGCGCTTATATTGCGGTTCTCAAGCAGATACACCTCAAGCGTCTCAAGCAGGTTGGTATTGTTCTCCTTATCGTAGGAGGCCAGCTGGCCTACGGACGACTCATAGAATTTTTGCAGTACATCCTGCGGTACGCCGGAGCCAAGGATATTATAGACCATGAGTTTCTCGAACCAGTTCACAGGCTGGGGGCTGGCCATGAATCCGGAAATGCGTATGGCCTCCAGAGCCTCGTTGAAGCTTCTTTTCAGCTCCAGTATATCAGCGCAGCCGCCTCCCACGCCTATTACCACATCCGGCTTTTCCGCCATGGACTTTACAGCATCGTACAGACCGCTTATCAGCTCCTGGTAGTCCGGTTCCAGGTTGGATAAATCATCTCTGTCGTCCAGAGTGATGAGGGATATTATGTAGTTGCTTCTGGAGAACACGCTGGTGTTAATGTGGCTGCTCTGAAAATATTCTGAGCACAGCCGTGTTATTCTGCGCTGCATTTTGTCCATATCCAGCACATCGGGTCTCTGCTCGTACTTCCCGCTATGGCCAAAGCGGTCAACACGCATTACCGCGCAGACATAACGTCTGTTGGCCGCCAGACCGTTCACCTCAGCCAGACTGTAGGCCGAAGCCCTGGATTCTATTCTTCCCTCCAGCAGGTCGGTGAAGAAGTCCTGGCGCATGATTCGGCGGCTCTCATCCACGCGCTGAGTCTTTATGCGCTCCAGAGCAATGGTGATGGCGGCCTGCTCCAGTCCCATATATTCCACGCTGCGCAGCTTGCGCACGGTCTCGCAGACTATAAGATAGCCGTATACATCCGTGTTGGCCCGTATAGGCAAAATGGAAAATATCACAGTACCGAAGCCGCCCTGATAGGTGCGCTTAATGGCCTTTTTATAATCTTTTATATCCTTGGGTATTTTCTCGAAGAATTCCTGCGGGAATACATTTTCATTGCGGTTCAGATTAAGTTCCCTGTCCAGCGGTATGGTATTTTCCTTATTGTCCGACCAGGACAGCAGCCGCCAGTGCTTATCCGCCACTATGATAGGATTGCCTATAAGTTCGGCAGTATTGGCCACTATAGCATCCAGAGTCTGTTCGGTAAGAGCGCAGCTGATAAGCTTCTTGTGTATTTTAAAGTATTTTTGCAGCAGGGTATCCTCCTGCTCGCAGGTTCTGCGAAAGATGTGCTGCTGTATCTCGTTCAGCGTACAGTGAAGCGGTATGCTCACCAGCGGCAGGTCACGCCTGTTGGCCTCCTCCAGCATAACCGGCGGAACAGCGTCCCAGTATTTATCCGCCTTGACTCCCAGGCCGGCGCAGGCCAATTCTGATAATCTGCGCACAAGCTGGCGCTGCAGCTGAGTGTCATTCTGAAAAATATAACCGGAGGTTAAAACAAAATCACCCGGCAGCATCCAGTCGAAGCCGTCGGGACAGTCCACCACGCTGCAATTGCGGATGAGGTTATTTGCTCCCTTTTCCCCCGCTGCCAGACACAGGCCGGCCAATTCCGGTGAGGATACCAGGTTTTTTATCGTAAAGCCCATAAGCGCCTCCTGCTGCGTAATAAGGACAGTTTATCACAAAGCCTCTTTTCGTTCAAGTGCCGCGGCATACAGACTTTATTTTGAAAATTTTATTGACGTTTACACTTAAAGATGTTAGAGTGATTTTAATATCTGTTGTTCTGTCATGTATGCTATCTCAATAATTATATTTTGGAGGACAGTCATGATTTTCGACAAGCTGGAAAATTCCCGCCAATACTACGGCATGGGCAAAAAATTTGAGGATGCCTTTGAGTTCCTGAAGAATACCGATTTTACCGGCATGCCCGCCGGCGTTTATTCCACCATGATAGACGGCGTTGAAACCCCTTTTAAGGTCAAGCGCTACGATTCCCGCCCCATTGAGGACTGCAAGTTTGAGAAGCACGAAAACTGCATAGATCTGCAGTATATCGTCAGCGGCCGCGAGTATTTCTGCTACGCCCCCTTTGGCGATGACCTTGAGCGCGTGGGCGATAATCTCAGCGACGACTGCGTATATTACCGCGACGTGGGCAGCCGCGTTGAGCTGAAGCAGGGTATGTTCGCCATGGCTCTCACCGGCGACGTCCACATGCCGGAGCTGCGCATAGGCGACGAGCCTGTGCCTGTGGTGAAGGCCATTGTGAAGATCCACGCGAAATAAAAGCTTGCTCCCGGCGAAACGCCGGGAGCGTTTTTGTAGAAGGAGCCAAGCATGACGGCAGTTTTTCACCGCAGCCGGTTTGACCGGATGTTTTTATGTTTTTTGATGTACTCCATACTGGGCTGGTGCTATGAGGTGTTTCTGGAGGTTATAGTATACCGCTGGGGCTACAGCGACAGAGGCGTGCTGTTTGGTCCGTGGTGTCCGGTTTACGGAGTAGGCGCAATGCTGCTTCTGCTGTGTTTCTCGCGGACGCTGCGGGCAAAGCTGCCTTTCCCCAAAAACGCGCTGCGTGTGCTGGGACTGTTTCTCGGCTGCATGGCCGTAGCCACAGCCCTTGAGCTTGCAGCCAGCTATATGCTGGAGGCCGCCACCGGTGCCTGGCCCTGGCAGACCTACAGGGATTACAGATGGAATTTTCAGGGTCGCATAGCCCTCTCCCCTTCCCTGCGCTTCGGACTGGGCGGACTGCTTTTCCTGTATGCGCTTCAGCCCCTGTTTGAGCGTATACTGAACGCCATAGGCGAAGGCCGGGTGAGAAAATACGCCCGTGTCATGCTGGGAATTTTCTCCCTGGACTGCCTCGCCTTTGCGCTGAAGCTAATAATATAGCAAAAAGCACCCTTTTGGGGTGCTTTTTGCTATATTATCTCACCAGCGCAGGCTTTTTACAGTCGAATTTCCATCCAGGGATGAGGTACTGCATATATGTGCTGTCGTCGCGGTCATGGGTGGGCAGGCTGTTGTACAGCTCGTTGGCGCGGCGGACGGCCTCCATGTTCAGGGTGACGCCCAATCCGGGCTTTTCAGGCAGGATTATGCGTCCGTCCCTGATCTCGGGAGTATCCAGCAGGAGGTTCTGTCCGTCCTGCCATATCCAATGGGTATCCAGGGGCGCCGGATTTCCGGGCGCGGCGCAGCCCACCTGGGCAAAGGCCGCCAGGGTGATATCAAAGTGGTTGTTGGAGTGTATGCCCCAGGTGAGGCCCCAGCTCTCCAAAAGCTGGGCCATGCGCACGCTGCCCTCAAAGCCCCAGAAATGGGGGTCGGCCAAAATTATGTCGCAGGCGTGGAGGGACACGGTGTGGTAAAACTGCCGCCAGTCCGTTGCGATCATATTGGTGGCCACCTGGAAATTGGTTGCATCCTTGAACTCGCGCATTATCTCCCGGCCTGAGTAACCGTTCTCGGGTCCGCAGGGGTCCTCCATGTAGGTGGCCACGCCGTGCATATCCCTGCACAGCTCCACCGCCTCCCGCAGGGACCAGGCGCCGTTGGGGTCTATATTCACTCTCGCCTCAGGGAATGTGCGCTTCACGGCACGGATGCAGTCCATCTCGGTCTTTCCGTCTAGAACGCCTCCCTTGAGCTTGAAATTGCTAAAGCCGTATTTTTCATGGAGCAATTGGGCCTGACGCACCACGGCGTCAGGGGTAAGGCAGGTTTTTCGGCGGAAGCGGAACCAGGCGTCGCCGCTGTCCGACTCGTCCAGATACTGCATTACGTCATAGGGACATTTGTCCTTATCGGACACGAAAAACATATATCCCAGGGCCTCCACGCTGTCGCGCTGTTTGCCCTCGCCCAGCAGCTCCGCCATTGGCACGCCCAGGTGCTGACCCAGCAGGTCCAGCATGGCGCACTCTATAGCCCACTCGCTTTTTACCACGTATTTCAGCTTGGAAATATCAAGAGTCTGAATATCGCCGCAGCATTCTCCGCCGGTGAGCCTGTGTATCGCCTGCAGCACGCTGCGGTAACGGCCTATCTCCTGCCCCACCACCAGCTCTCTGAAAGAATTCAGACAGTCGCAGGTGTAATCTCCGCCGTGTATCTCTCCTATGCCCTCGTGTCCGGCGCTGTCGCGGAGCACCACCAGATTTCTGGTAAACCAGGGCGCGTGGCAGCCGGACAGGGTCATTAGCATACTGTCATATCCAGCAACAGGTATAACCTGCATATCGGTAATAATAGGTGTCTTAGCCATAATTTTCTCCTCCCGGGATGTTTATGGCGTCATTATATCAGAAAAATCTTATTGATTCAATAAGATGTAGCTAATTTAGTTGTGCATAATCCCAACACAAAACCGTCCGCAAAACGCACCGGTACAAAAAAGGCCGCCCAAAGGGCGGCCTTTCTGTAAGTAATTTTAAAGTTTATTCTGCTCCCGGAGAGCCTGTACCTTGTCGGGCAGGCCCCACAGGTTAATGAAGCCCTGAGAGTCCTTCTGGTCATAGTCGCTCTCCTCAAAGGTCACCAGATTCTCGGAATACAGGGTGCAGGGAGAGGTGACGGAGGAGGTGATGATGTTGCCCTTATAGAGCTTCAGCTTCACGGTGCCGGTCACGAACTTCTGAGTGTCCAGAGCGAAAGCGGACAGGGCCTCCCGGACGGGGGTGAACCACTTGCCGTTGTACACCAGGTCGGCGAAGTCCACGGCCAGCTTCTGCTTCATGTGCTTGGTGTCCTTGTCGATGGTGATCATCTCAAGGACCTCGTGGGCGCGGTAAAGGATGGTGCCGCCGGGAGTCTCATAGACACCGCGGTCCTTCATGCCCACAAGGCGGTTCTCGACGATATCCAGCAGGCCTATGCCGTTGGCTCCGCCCAGGTCATTGAGCTTGCGGATAACATCGGAGGCCTTCATCTTCTCGCCGTCAACAGCTACGGGCCAACCCTTTTCAAAGTCGATGGTCACATAGGTTGCCTCGTCGGGAGCCATGGCGGGGGAAACGCCCATCTCCAGGAAGCCGGGCTTGTCGTACATAGGCTCGTTGGCAGGGTCCTCCAGATCCAGACCCTCGTGGCTCAGGTGCCAGAGGTTCTTATCCTTGGAGTAGTTGGTCTCACGGGAAATCTTCAGAGGCACATTGTGAGCCTCGGCGTAGTCAATCTCCTCGTCACGGCCCTTAATGTCCCACTCTCTCCAGGGTGCGATTATCTTCATTTCGGGGGCGAAGCGCTTGATGGCCAGCTCAAAACGCACCTGGTCGTTGCCCTTGCCGGTGCAGCCGTGGCAGATAGCGTCGGCGCCCTCGGCCTTGGCAATCTCAACAAGGCGCTTGGCAATGATGGGGCGGGCAAAGGCGGTACCCAGCAGGTAGTCCTCATACTTGGCCCCCATCATCATGGAGGGGATGATGACGTCATCCACCATCTCATCGGTGAGGTCCTCGATATACAGCTTGGAAGCGCCGGTCTTGATGGCCTTCTCTTCCAGACCGTCCAGCTCGGTGCCCTGGCCCACGTCGCCGGAGACAGCGATAATCTCAGGGTTATTGTAGTTCTCCTTCAGCCAGGGGATGATGATGGAAGTATCAAGTCCGCCGGAATAGGCCAGTACAACTTTCTTTATCTCACTCATTGGAAAAACCTCCGAAAAAATATTCATCTCAATTGATGGACTGATTATACCACCATTTTTTTTGCATTGCAATAGGCAAACTGCAAAAACAAGCAGAATTATATGCATATTAATTAGGTATTACCCTATAATTATACATAATTTACTGAATATTGTGAATATTTGACTGTGGTATTCGTATGTGCTAAAATAGGCGAAAAAACATGATTTGAGGCGATAACTATGTCCATAGAGGAAGGCCGCGCCTTTTTCCGGGCGCGGGGCATGGAGGAGAGAGTGCTGGAGTTCGAGGTATCCAGCGCAACGGTGGAACTGGCAGCCATGGCCGTGGGCTGTGACCCGGCCATGATAGCCAAGACCCTCTCCTTTAAGCTTGGCGACGGCGGCATACTCGTAGTCGCGGCGGGCGACGCCCGTATCGACAACCGCAAGTTCAAAGACAAATTCCACACCAAAGCAAAAATGCTCTCCCCCGACGAGGTGCTGGAATTTATCGGTCATGCTGTGGGCGGCGTGTGTCCCTTCGGCATAAAGCCCGGAGTGCCCGTGTATCTGGATGAGTCCCTGCGCCGTTTTGATATTGTTTACCCCGCCGTGGGCAGCGCCAACAGCGCCATCGGCCTCAGCTGCGCGGAACTGTTTGAGCTCTCCGGCGCGCTGGAGTGGGTGGACGTATGTAAGCTGCCGGAGGCCTCAGCATGAGCTGCCGCGCCTGTCCCCGAGCCTGCGGCGCTGACAGAGCCGCGGGACAGTCCGGCTTCTGCCGGGTGCCGGAGGGCTATGTCATATCCCGGGCGGCGCCCCACTTCTGGGAGGAGCCGTGTATCAGCGGACTGGACGGCTCAGGAGCAATCTTCTTTACTGGATGCAATCTGGGCTGCGTGTTCTGCCAGAACCACGACATCAGCCGTGGCGGCAAGGGCAAAGCCTTCACGGAGGACGAACTTATATACGAGATGCGCCGCCTGCAGGACGAGGAGGGCGTACACAATATTAACCTCGTCACTCCAAGCCACTACGCCTTTCAGCTTGCAAAAACTCTGGAAAAAGCCGGACTCTCCATACCTGTGGTGTGGAACAGCTCCGGCTACGACAGTCTCGACGCCCTGCGCGCCCTTGACGGGCTGGTGCAGATATGGCTTCCGGATCTGAAATACCTCTCCCCCGCTTTGGCCTCCCGCTATTCCCACGCTCCGGACTACCCCGATACTGCCGTGGCCGCCATACTTGAGATGTACCGTCAGTCTGGCTCTCCCGTGCTGGACGAGAACGGCATCATGCGCTCCGGAGTGGTGGTGCGTCACCTGATCATGCCGGGGCAGATAGAAAACACTCTGGACGTCATAGACTGGGTAGACGGCACTTTTCCGGACGGAGGCGTGCTGTTCAGCCTCATGGCTCAATACACCCCCATGCCGGGTATGCCCTATCCGGAGCTTCAGCGCCCCGTCACCCGTGAGGAATACGACAGGGTCATAAGCTATCTGGAGCTGAGCGGCATAGAAAACGGCTTCGTCCAGGACCTCTCCGCTGCCGGAGAGGAGTATATACCAGAATTTTACTGACAGAAAAAAGCCCGAAAATTCGGGCTTTTTTTGCGCTTCCAGCTATTGGCAGGCTATATTTGTTGAATTGAAGGGCGGATAATGTTAGAATTGGCACCATCAATTCACGGGAGGACCATATGCGGTATATACGACGAATACTGGTGCTGTGCGCCGTTATCCTGCTGCTCACGCTTTCGGCACAGGCCTATTCCCCAAAATTGTCGGAGGGGCAGGAGAACATCGTAAAGCGGGCGCGGCAGCTAAGCGAGATTGAGTGGACACCTTTGCAGGACGTGTACCAATGGAACTACAGCGGCGTGTTCAAGGCAGGAACTACATATGTTGGGCTCCCCTATGGTCAGCCTGTACACACCAAGGGCTATGTGGGCTGGGATATAAGTCTGGAGACCTTTCTGGAGGCGGTAAGCAACAGGAGCAGCAGATTTTACAGCTCCTATTCCTGGTACAACAAAATATCGCCCTATTACGCCATAGACTGCAGCGGCTATCTCTCCTACGCCTGGCAGACGAAATGGCGGCTCACCACCGGCGCTATACCGGAATACGCCGACAGGGTGAGCAGTCAAAGCATAAACGCCATTCAAGTTGGCGACGCGCTGAACCTCGCCTACAACCATGTGGTGCTTATATCGGCGGTAGACCTGGACAGCAGCGGCCGTGTGGCCGGACTTAAAGTGATGGAGGCCACGCCGGGCATAACTCAAACCACCGGCTACGGCACCCTGGGTCCCCAGAGCCTGAAAACTTTTCAGAGCCGATATTTCGACCGGGGCTATGTGCTGTACCGCAATCCCAATCGGGACAAGGTTCAATACACCCACAGCTGCGCCGTGCCCATAGACGGTGACACCTGCAGCAACTGCCGGGACGCGCTGCCTTTTTACGACGTATCCAAAAACGCCTGGTATCGTTCCGCAGTCAGCCATGTATATGAACGCGGCCTGTTTTACGGCACCTCCGGCTCATCATTTTCACCCAACGCCCGGATGACCCGCGGTATGTTTATAACCGCTCTGTCCCGGCTGGCTGGCGTGCCCGAGTCCGAAAGCGGGGAGTATTACACAAACGCCGTGAAGTGGGCGCGCAGCATGGGCATAGTGGAAGATGGGGATTTCCGCGCCGGGGACAGCATCACCCGTGAGGACATGGCCGTGATGCTCCATCGTTACGCCGGACTCCCCAAAAGTTCGGGGCGGTTTAATGACCATTCCGATATTTCACCTTACGCCCGGGAGGCAGTATACGCCCTAAAATCCGCGGGTATACTCAGCGGCCTGCCTGACGGACGCTTCGCGCCAAAGGCCACCGCAACACGGGCAGAGGTGGCCCAGCTGTTCCGGAATTTTAGTGAAGCAGGGTAACGGCAGTTTTTAATTTTGCGCCTTAGGATTTTATTTTGAGTGAAACTGAGAAATCCAATCCGCAGCGCATACGCAATAATTTACAAAATATCACACAATTCCTCAGAGTCTATGCTATAATGGCATCAGCATACCGCGCTTGTGCGGCTTTTGATTCTGGAGGCAGCCAAATGGAGCTGAAATTTCTCAAGAGGCCCAAACCGGAGCCGGAGCATATCCGTCCGGATATACCCATAGCACAGCCCTCGCCCGAAATGGGTTTGAGCTCCGCTCAGGTGGAGGAGCGCATGGCTGCGGGATATGACAACCGCGCCGTGGAGCCTCCCACCAAGACCGTAAAGGAGATCATTCTCTCAAACACTTTCACTTATTTTAATATAGTATTCTTCATCCTGGCCGCCTGCGTAATAGCCGTAGGCTCCTGGTACAATCTGACCTTTCTTGGCGTTGTGTTTTCCAACACTCTGGTGGGCATAGTTCAGGAGCTCAAGAGCAAACGCACTCTGGACAAGATGAGCCTGCTCACCTCGCCCAACGGAGTTGTGATACGTGACGGAAAGCAGCTAAAGCTGAAAACAAGCGAGCTGGTACGGGACGACATAGTGGTGTTTTCGGCCGGCAATCAGATATATGCCGATGCCGCGGTAGTGTCCGGAGAGTGCATGGTGAACGAGGCCCTCATAACCGGTGAGGCCGACGAAATACGCAAAAGGCCCGGAGAAGCGCTTCTCAGCGGCAGCTTTGTGGTAAGCGGCAGCTGCCGTGCCCAGCTGAACAGGGTAGGCGCAGACTCCTACGTCTCGCGGCTTACCATAGAGGCCAAAAAGCAGACCGGCGCAGGTGAGGGCGAGATGATGCGCACTCTCTCCAAGCTGGTCAAATGGATAGGCATAGCCCTCATCCCCCTGGGCGCAGCCCTGTGCGTGAAGGAGATATACTGGCTGCAGCGCAGCGTTCAGGACGGTGTTGTATCCACCGTTGGCGCCCTTGTGGGCATGATACCCGAGGGACTGTATCTCCTCACCAGCGTGGCGCTGGTTGCCAGCATAATACGGCTCATGCAGCGCAAAACCCTTGTACACGACATGGCCTGTATAGAGACGCTGGCGCGGGTGGACACCCTGTGTGTGGACAAGACCGGCACCATCACCGAGAACAAAATGACAGTCGAGGACATACACCCGCTTTGTCCGGACCGGTATGTGGAATCAGACATACGGCTCATTATGCGGGACTACGCCGCCGCCTTTGAAAACGACAACGACACCATGTCCGCTCTGAAAAGTCACTTTTCCGGCCGGCCGGAGCAGCCGGCAATGAGCGCCATGCCCTTCAGCTCAGCCAAAAAATACAGCGGTGTGCGCTTCAGCCCCGACGAAACATATCTGCTGGGCGCCCCCGATGTGATACTGGGCAGCAGCTACGCAAAATACGCACCTATAATCGACGGCTACGCCGCCAGGGGCTGCCGGGTACTGCTGCTCACCCTGTACGACGGCAGTCTGGAGGATTTTCCCCCACGCGCCGGCCAGCTGCCCATAGCTCTCATACTGCTGGCAAATAAGGTGCGCGCCACCGCGCCCGGCACTTTCCGGTTTTTCACCCGTCAGGGAGTTGATATAAAGGTCATCTCCGGCGACAACGCCGTCACAGTATCTGAAGTGGCCAGACGGGCGGGCATACCCAACTCAGACAGGTTTATAGACGCCCGCACTCTGGATACCGAGGACAAGCTCCGCCGGGCCGCCGTGAATTACACGGTGTTCGGCCGGGTTACCCCCGTGCAGAAGCGCAGCCTGGTGCGCGCCCTGAAGGAGGCCGGACGCACAGTAGCCATGACGGGAGACGGTGTAAACGATGTGCTCGCCCTGAAGGAGGCCGACTGCGGCGTGGCAATGGCCTCGGGCAGCGACGTAGCCTGCCGCGCAGCCCACATTGTGCTTATGAACTCCGACTTTGCCAGCATGCCCGCCGTGGTCATGGAGGGGCGGCGGGTCATAAACAATATTGAGCGCTCAGCCTCTCTGTTTCTGGTAAAAAACATTTTTGCCTTCAGTCTGGCGCTCATATCCCTGTTCTGCGCCCTGCCCTTCCCCCTCACCCCATCCCAGCTCAGTCTGGTGAGCACCATTACCATAGGCATTCCCTCATTTATCCTGGCGCTGGAGCCAAACGAAAGCCTTATCACAGGAAAATTCCTGCGCAACGTTCTGTACCGTGCCCTGCCCGCCGCGCTGACGGATCTGCTCATGGTATTGGGCGTGCTGCTGTTCTATCTGGCCTTTGATGTGCCGGAGGACATGATGAGCACCATATGCGCCGTGGTGATAAGCATAGTTGGACTTATGATGCTCTACCGCACCAGTCTGCCGCTGAACGCCCTGCGCAGGCTTCTGCTAGGCGCCATGATTGCTCTTTTTGTGCTTAGCCTCATGTTGTTTCCCGAGCTGTTTACCATCTCGCCGCTCAACTTTGCCTCCAAGCTTGTGCTTGCTGTGTTCGCCCTGCTCAGCTGTCCAACCTTTTTTGTGCTGTGCCGCGGTATGGACAAACTGCGCAGTCTGGTCACACAAAGACGAAAGAAAAAATAAGCGAAATCCGGAGTCGGCTGACTCCGGATTTCGCTTTTTATACATCTCTTTTCTCAAACAAACTGTCTATGGAAACCTCCAGCACCTTTGAAAGGCCGTACAGCTCTATATCTGTGACTGTGCGCAGCTTATCCTCTATGCGAGAAATTGATCCCCGGCAGACGTAAATCGCCAGCGTCTCCAGCTTGTTGGACAAAGCCTGCTGACTCAGCCCCCTCTCAATCCTCAGCTCCCGCAGCCTGCCGCCTATCATATTCATCTCTTCTCCGTCAATGATGCGCGCCATGTTTCTCTCCTCCTTTTGTCTTGACATAGGACATGTTTCAGAGTAGACTATGGTTTGTGTAAGGTTGTCCTATAACAGGACAACGGCAAAAAAATATATGTCAAAGGAGTAAAAGAGATGAAAAAGCTTTTTGCTTTAGTGCTGAGCGCCTTTATGCTTCTTTCTCTGCCCGCCTGCAGCGAAGCCGCCGGCAGCTGGAAAACAGCCGAGCATACAAACAGATTTGGCCGGAGTATAGACGGGCAATGGTACATTTACAGAAATCTAAACGGTCAATTCAGCAGCTGTACCGAAAATCGCTCTCCTCTGTCAGTTTTGTTTATATACGACTTTCAGGAGCACATCTCCATTTTTCTATACAAGTACGAAACTATACAGCTGAAAAATTCTTCCGACGAAAACCCTGTGCAATACGACATTACAATACGCAGTTCCGGCGCCGGCGAGCAGACACTTGTCGGAACCATGTACTGCGGCGAAAGCAGAATCTTCATAGACAAGAGCGGCAGCGACATTATTATCGCCGAACTTCTGGCAAACGATAACGTAGAATTCCATATAGAACAGTCCGACAGGGCAAGTATAAATTATACCTTCACAGTCGTGTCCGCCGGTTTTGCTAAGGCCTATAACGACGCGCCCACCCAATAGCGGTCATTTGTATTGTAGATATTTTTAATAAATAATTGATTATTCCATTGAATTTATATGTAGATTGTGCTATATTAATTATAGAAACAGGAACAAAATGGATTTAAACGGGAGGTATGAATATGAACCGCGAAGTTATCCGCTCCGCAGCCAACCCCAACCTTGAGCTTGTGGCATATTCCGGTCATTTTGCAACCCGCCACTCGCACAATACCCATTATCTGGATATCACCCGCATGAAGCATGAATTTACCATGGCCCGAGAGGCCGCCATCACTCTGGCCCAGTGCTATGCCAGCGACAAAAAAGTGGACACTATTGTATGCCTGGACGGCAGCGAGGTTATAGGCGCTTTCCTTGCCCGTCACCTCTCCAAAGACGACAGCTATTCCGTAAACCAGAACAAGAACATCAATGTGGTAACTCCCGAATACAACTCCAATGGCCAGTTCATTTTCCGGGAAAACCTGATGCCCATGATTTCCGGCAAAGATGTGCTCATTCTTATTTCTACTGTCAATTCCGGCAAGACCGCGCGCTGCGCTGTTGAGTGCGTGCGTTATTACGGCGGACGCCCCAGGCACATAGCAGCTGTTTTCAGCAAAATGGGAATGGTGGCCAACACCCCCGTTTACAGTCTCTTCACCCCCATGGATGTGCCGGGCTACGGCTCTCACTCCTACAAGGACTGCCCCCTGTGCGCCGCCGGACAGAAGATAGATGCTCTGGCAAACAGCTATGGCCTTGCAAAGCTGTAATATGCAGTACATGGAAAATTAAGCCGGCGCCAATTGGCGCCGGCTTAATTACTTGCTATTCATTTTCTATCTGTGCGCAGGCCGTCTCCTGAATCTCCCTGTATTCCTCCTCGCTTGAGGTCCTGTCGATTATAAATGGTATAAGGATTATTCCCACCAGGTTCAGGCAGAAGCGGAGCATAGTGAACTTCGCCCCAAGCTGAGTCACCTCAAACATCATCATGGGGATTTTTGCCGCCGACCAGGCACATATAAATATATAGACATTAGTCAGGGACACGCCCTTTTTCATAAAAACAGCCGCCATAGGAAAAGAGGCGTACAGCGGTCCTGCGGAAAAGCTGCCCAGCAGGAATGCAATAAGGCCGCCCTTAACGCCTGCGTCCTTGCCCATGTATTTCATCATGGTCTTTTTGGGTATCCACACGTCCATCAGGCCCATAATTACGAATACGGGCGGGAGTATTGCGAGCATTTCGAGAAAAGTCTTACAGGACGACTTCACAGACTGTCCGCCCAGCTCCGGCTCAGCAGCCAGCAGCAATATATTCACCATAAGCAGGAAGAAAAAAGCCTTGTAGCGCTTCAGAAGCTCCCGCATATTCATTTCATCACCGCCCCTATCACAAGAGATGTGGCTGCCGCCACAGCCAGGGACAGCAGATTCCTCTTAAGCGTGGCACGCCGGCCAAAATATTTTGCCTCCAATGGGAAGCTTGCCACACCCACCATCATGAGAGTGGAGATAAACACGGCTATCTGGGCATATCCCGCTCCTGACTCCAGCAGAGCGGCTGCCAGCGGCATTGCCACAAAGCCGGGTATGAGAGTAATGGAGCCAATCACCGCAGCGACGCACAGTCCCGCAAATCCAGTATCTGCGCCTATGAGCTTTGATACGGTCTCGGCGTCCAGGAAAGTCATAATAAGTCCTATGAGGAGAAGCACCGCCAGAACCGACGGCAGTATGTTTTCAAAGGATTTCCAGGCCTTTTTCAGAGCCAGCTTTGTCTTTGCGCTGTCCCTGAACCAGGAATATCCCAACCAAAGTATCGCCAGAGCATACAACGCCTTTTGAAACATCTGCATTTCACACTCCTGAAATATTTTTACAGCATACCATTATGTAAAAAGCACGGGCCAGCGGAAGACAGGATTACTTAATCAAAAATATCATCCTGTCTGGAATGAACAATCCAGACGCTCCCGTCACGTTTTACGCCTGCGATGAAATCTACCAGCTCCGCGGCCTTCTCCGAGCTGCCGCCGTGTTTTTCAAGAGGCAGCCCTATTCCATAATAGATACTCTCAACCGTATAGCTTTCAAGCAGCTTCCCTATGGCGTCCGTATAATTATTACATTCAATCAGCTTATTCTGCTTTAAATAGTCAGGGCGATAAAACCTGTCCTTATTTTCAAAAAACACGCATTTTCCCGCTCTCACCGCTACGATATCCGGATTTATAGCATCCCTGTTCTTTTCCTCAGACCCATTGGGGTGCAGGAGCCGACCCGTGCCGCTTTGGGGAAAGTCAAAGCACACTATCTCCCAGCCGCACGAAGTCAGCCACCTGAGCAGCGCTTTTGTCACCTGCTCTTCCCTCATCAGGCGTCTCTCCAAAGCGCTCCGTCCGGAAACAGAATAGCGTCGGCAAAATATGAATAAACTCGAATGTGCTTGACCTTGGAGTAAGTTGAGCCATACCTGACCTGCATTAAATACCTGGGAATATCGCCGCTCTCCAGTTCATGGTAGTCTCTTGTAAGTAAATTGTGTCTCGCACAGTTTTTTACATCGCGGAAGAAGTCGTTGATTGTAGAGCCATGCTGGTCATTAACATATATGCTCTCATACTCATCGTCTATTTCCATGCTGCCAAACATCAGCACCAGATTATCCCTGCGCTCTTCAAAGGTTTTTCCCTCACGGCATTTCATATAGTCAATGGCCGCAAGCGCGCCCGGATACGGGTCGCCTCTGAAGCGCGCGTTTACCTGATAGATAATTGTGTACTCCCTTGAGCGCAGCAATTCCCCCACCTGATAATCTGCGCTCTCGTACCGCGCCAGGCAGTTGAGCAGATAACTTGTCCTGACTCTGCGCACCGCCGTGAGCGGAGACATGCTGTCCTCCCCTTTTCCCCTGGCCTTTCGGGTATACTGCTCCAGCATATATGTCCTCTGAGCTTTTATAATATCATTGCTCAGCAGCTGCTCTCTGGCCGGCCTGACTCCCAGATTTTCGGTAGTAAGCAGCACCTCGTTTATTGCTTTGAACATATTTTTCATACTGGCGGCTTCCGCATCCGGACAGCCGGGGTAGTCTATAATATTCCCGTCAAATCTAAGCCCCTTTTGATTCAGACGCGGGGACAGCGAGGCACACTCAAAATACTCGTCAATATCGGACGGGAAATAGTACAGCAGCGCCGGTATCTGATAAATGCTCATTACCGCTTCCAGAGCACGGAAAATCAGAGGATTGATTCTGTCCCAGCCCGGCTCCGTGTTTTTGCGTGTAATAATTGCGCCCTCGGGATAAATATAAAACGCCGGAACCCCATTTTCTACAGACGCTGCAATACGCGCAAATCTCTGAAACGCATTGTGGCCGGTTCCCGCTTCCGTGGATACCTCTACGGAGAACACCGGCTCATTATCCTTTTCCACAATCAAATCGCAGGCGTCAAGATAAAGTATCTTTCTGATATGGTCCGGGGCTCTGTGGAATTTTTTCGGCTTGCTGGCATCGCTCTCGTACATCGCATTTTTGACCACATCCCTGCCCCTGCCAAAAAGGTATGTTCAATAATATAGTCAGCAAAGCTCTCTGTGCTATACCAAACTCTGTACATTGTCCTTCCCGTCCTTTCGCCTTATATCATCCGCAATAGGTTTAGCTATATGATAAATAAGCAGCGGAGGCACCGCGTTTCCGGTTTGGACACGGGACTGCACTATGCCTCCGCAGAACTCATAGCTGTCCGGAAAGCTCTGTATCCTCGCCCGTTCTCTTATGGTAAGCCCTCTGGACTGGTCGGGATGCCCAAATTGAAATTGAGGGCGTATTCCTCCCGCCATCTGCGTTGGACTTGGCGCGTCATTTTTCAATCGAATTCTCTGTTTAAACTTTTTATACATAGCCTGTCCCGGAGGAGTATTGGCTATCTTGGCAATAGTCTCCTTGGGATGGTTTGGGGAAACGTGATTTTTGACCGTTGCAGACACAGGTATCCCTTTAATTTCTCCATACCCACGCATCAGCTTTTGATACTCGGAGTGTGGCTCCCCCATATAATCAGTCTTTGTCTCGTTATTTCCAAGCTCAGGCAAATCAGATATGGCATCGGAAACCGTTCTGTATTTTCCCGCAAAGCTTCCGGCCGGGAAAGCGTAGGGCACAGTAAGACCGCGGTCTCTTTTGACTCCCACGAAAATCAGCCGCTGGCGAATTTGGGGAACGCCAAAATCGGCGGCGTTCACCAGCTCAACAGTAGGCTCATACCCCAGGTCCGACATATATTTTTTAATATCTTTTTCAAATTGCCCTCCCGCGGTACTTCGCATACCTGAAACGTTTTCAAGAATTATATAGTCAGGCTGAAAAACCTCCACAAATTTCATATACTCCAGAAACAAAAAATTGCGCTCGTCATTATCATTGTGCTTTCTGTTGGCAATTGAGAAGCCCTGGCATGGCACGCCGCCGGTAATCAGATGCACCTGCGTCACACCCTTTGACTCAAGGAGTTCTTTTATATCTTCCGGTTTCAGCTGCGTAATATCCCCAAGACATCCAATTGAATGCGGATGGTTTTTGCACCATGTTTTCATGGCCGGCTCCAAATGGTCTATACCGAATACAGACTGGAAGCCCGCCCAATCACACCCAACGGCAAACCCGCCGGCTCCGCAAAAAAGGTCCAGCATGGCAAGCTTATCAGACTTATATTTGAAGGTGTCAAGGCCAAAATATTTAATCTCATTATCGCACAAATAAGGACTCTTTTCTACCGGCACGGTATTATCCCAGATATCTTTTTCCACAATTATTCCTCCGCAGGATGGACAATCCAATTTTATTATATTTATATGCGGAAGCACTCCGGCTTCTCTGTTTGCTTTTGTTATTTTAGCATAAACAAGGCTCTGTTTCAATGCTTCAGTAAATTGAGCCCGGCGAACTTATACTTTCGCAATGAGCAAGGCGCCGGTAAGTAAAATAAAAAAGGACATCCTGAAGGATGTCTTTTTGGGTTCGAGCAGCGATACAGTATCAGCTTATGAGGAGCAAGGGATCGGGCGGGTGACATTTTTTTGCCACAAACAAAAAAAGTCGGAGCAAAGCGAACTTTGCTCCGACTTGGTGCGCGAGGCGGGACTTGAACCCGCACGTGCGTAATGCACACTAGAACCTGAATCTAGCGAGTCTGCCAATTCCACCACTCGCGCATTTTGTTTGCGCCGTACTGAACAGCGCTTAGTTATAATATCACCAAAGTCGTTTCTTGTCAATACTATTTTTTAGAAATTTCAATTTTTCTTCCCGCTTGACAAAGCGGCTGGATGGTGATATGATTACTTCAAATTTTTTAATTAAAATTTTAGAAGGAGTTCCGTATGCTTGAACAAGAATTTGAGCGGCTGTATCTGAAATTCAGACTGCTGCATTATCGCGACCTGTTCCAGCGCATCCGGGAGAAGTCCGGCTCCCTGAGCGCCACAGAGGCTCTCTCCGCGGAAGTCATATATCTTTTGGGACAGCCCACGGTAAAGGAATTTGCCGATTTTTTGAATATCTCCCAGTCCAATGCCACCTATAAGATAAACTCTCTGACAGCCAAGGGACACGTTGTCCGCGTAAGCTCCTCCGATGACAAGCGGGAATACAGGCTTCAGGTCACGGACAGATTTTTGGGCTACTACGGAAACAATGCCGGCTTTATCCGCTCCATGATGGAGAATATCCGCGCTGATTTCACGCAGGAAGAGATAGATGAGCTGGAAAAAATCATCAAGCGGGTCTCGGACGAGGCCCTGAACTGAAAGGCAGGAACAAAATGGTTCGTATCATCACCGACTCTTCGTCGGATATCACCCTTAATCGCGCAAAGGAACTGGACATACAGGTAATACCCCTCACCGTCACTTTTGACGGCACCTCCTATCTGGATGGTGTTGAGATAAGCGCCGATGCGTTTTATCAGAAGCTTGCCTCCTCCAAGGAGCTGCCCACCACCTCCCAGCCCTCTCCCGAGGCCTTTATTCCCCTTTTCACCGAGATAAAGGAAAAGGGCGACAGCGCCGTGGTCATACTGCTGTCCGGCGCTCTCAGCGGCACCTGCCAGAGCGCCACGATTGCCAGGCAGATGGTGGGCTGCGCAGATATCCACATAGTGGACAGTAAAAATGTCACCGTAGGCCTACAGGCGCTGGTAGACCAGGCTCTGGAAATGCGCGCCCAGGGGCTGTCAGCCGCCGGGATTGCTGAAAAGTTGAGCGAAATGGCCGAGCGTGTGGTGCTGCTGGCCATGGTTGACACGCTGGAGTACCTCTACAAGGGCGGACGCCTCTCCCGTACTGCCAAGATTGCCGGCACGCTGCTGGGCTTCAAGCCCATCATCACAATTTCCGACGGAGCTGTCAAGCTGCTCGGCCGCGGCAGAGGAGCAAAAAACACCATTGAAAAGCTGCTGGATATATCGGACGACGGCGCAGCCATAGTCCCCGGCAGCAACTGCTATTTCGGCTACACCGGACATGACGAGCGCTGCACCCAGCTAATAGAGCTGGCCACCCAGCGCCGCAACATTCAGAAATACACCGTCACTTCCGTTGGCGGAGCCATCGGCACCCACGCCGGTCCCGGTGCCTGCGTGCTCTGCTATCTGAGCGAATAGGCACAGGCGGAGGCAGCTAGTTCTTGTGCGCAACGAAAATCATCCGCCGCAAGAGGCCTACCCCAGCCGCCTTCCGGCGGCCGCGCCGAGTGGCGCGGCGCTCCGCAACCCAAACTCGAAGCCCAGCGAAGCGGGTTTGAGTTTGAAAGGAGGAGCCATGGAGCGGACAAGACAAAGAACCAGCCCAATGGGCGGTCCTTTGTTGCGGAAGCGCAATGCGCTCCGACGCGGTGCAAGGCGGCTTGCCG
Source organism: Candidatus Heteroscillospira sp. (assembly GCA_050943935.1). Taxonomy (GTDB): domain Bacteria; phylum Bacillota; class Clostridia; order Oscillospirales; family Oscillospiraceae; genus Heteroscillospira. The sequence goes on from JBMNQC010000005.1 coordinate 36,829, forward strand.
CCGAAGCCAAAAAAAAAAACCACACCTATCGGTGTGGTTGTTTTTTTGGAGCGGGCAACGAGGCTCGAACTCGCTATCTTACCCCATCGAAGCTTTCGCTTCGCCGGGCCCCACCTCCATGATTTAACGTGCCGCCGGCACAGGTGGAGGCAGCGAGTTCTTGCATTAAACGAAAAAGCACCTGCTTTTTAAGCAAGTGCTTTTCAAAATCTGGAGCGGGCGACGAGGCTCGAACTCGCTATCTTACCCCATCGAAGCTTTCGCTTCGCCGGGGCCCCACCTCCATGATTTAACGTGCCGCCGGCACAGGTGGAGGCAGCGAGTTCTTGCATTAAACGAAAAAACACCTGCTTTTTAAGCAAGTGCTTTTCAAAATCTGGAGCGGGCGACGAGGCTCGAACTCGCTACCTCCACCTTGGCAAGGTGGCGCTCTACCGGATGAGCTACGCCCGCATTTCAGTTGCTTGTTTATTATAGCAGACTGATAAGAAAAGTCAAGCACTTTTTTACATTTTTTCAGTTTTCCTGGGAAATCTGCTCGTTTTTCTCTGCGACGGGCAAAAAGCTGGGACCATCACAGCTGGGATAGTCCATTTCATCCCATCTGAAAGTGCGCACCATCTCGGAATCATTGCGCAGGAATGGTGTCTCGGCAGGCAGACCGATAGCCTCCACCGCATCGGCATGATACCAGAAGCCGTCTACCTTTACCATGGCCCAGCAGTAATTTTCATTATTTTTCAGACCAGATACCAGCTTTGTCTCCAGTCCCCTCGCCGCGCATACGGCTGCATAGGCCATAGAAACAGCCCGGCTGCCGCCCGAACCCCCGAGCAGCGCATCATAAGCTGTGCCGGTATCGTCCCCGGCATTATAACGGCAAATGTCCCCCAATACATCCGCAGCCAGTATAGCTATACTGTAGTCCTCATCCGGGCGTATGCGCGCTCCCGCAGCTCTTATGGCGTCCTGCAATTCGGCACGCATAAGGGCTATATCCTTTTCAGGCTCGCGGTAATCAAACTTGACCTCGAATATACGCCGCAGGTCTGAGCCGGAGTACACATCCACAGATATATCCGGCATGACGGGGATATCCGCGGGGGCATTCAGCAGAGCTTCTTCCACTCTGCGGGCCATGGCGGAACCGTCTATGGACGAGGTGTATACCTGCATGGCCACAGACCCCTCCCCGGCAGCCACAGCTCCCACCACAGTTTCTGCTATCTTATTGGCGCCTATAGAGTGTATCTTCTCCATTTCTTCCGCGCTGCGGGTGTAATTGATATACACAGTAGCCTGGTAATAGGTGACTATACGGTTTATATCATACGAAATATAGTCAACCATATAGGCGCCCAGAGCGCTGGCGGATTTGACCTGCCAGCTGGCCTCGGCCAGGTCGTCGCTGATATTGCCCGCGTAGTTGCTGAACTGGAGCTGTGCGGACTCCTGATGCTGCTGCACCATATTCTGCAGGGCTGCACGCAGTCCGGCGTAGCTTTCTATGGCGCTTATCTCAGGCTCGGCAGGCTCGTCCACACCGGAGTCATAATCGCTTATGGACAGGTACTCCTTTTCCAGAAAGGCGGAGCAGCCGCACATGAAAACCATGGCGAGCGCAAGGACAGCGCACAGTATTTTCTTCACGGCCGCTCAGCGCCCCTTTCCTAAAAACTCAGTAGCCCAGTTCCCTGTTGATGATTATGACTTCAACGCTGCCAATGGTGAGCATTTTGCCCAGGGTGATGGAGATATTCCGGCACAGGCGGTCTGCGGCGCTGCAGTCATAGCACTTGCCGGGCCTGCCATTGCAGGGGGTATTCCTGTTCAGGCGCTGGGCGTTCAGAGGCGCCGCTATGGTGCGGGCGCGCTCTATGGCCGATTCCAGGTCCGGGCAGATCTTGTTCACACCTATGACGTAGTACAGGCGCTCCTTATCGTAGCTGGCGGCGGCCACGCGGTTGCCAGCGCCGTCTATATTCACTATCTCGCCGTTTTCGGACACGCCGTTGGCGCTGGTAATGTATACGGGAGCGAACATGGCCTTGCGGGCATCCTCGGGATTTTTGCTGCGGTTGCGGTAGTATACGGTGTTTGTCTCTTCCAGACGGTCCAGAATATCCAGAGCGTCCAGAGTCATGCTGCCGCCGGTGCCCACGGTGGTATTTCGGATATTCTCCACCAGATAGTCCGCAGCCTCGGCCTCGGTCTCAAAGAAGTGTACTATGTATCCGCGAGCCTCAAGGCTCTTTATAGTTTTCTGAATATCCATCATCTGTTCTTCCTTTCTAATCATTGGACATTATGTCCGAAAATCCCTTGCCGAATACTTCCTGAGCGTCGGTGACCACAAAGAAGGCGGCGGGGTCGATGGCGCGGGCTATGCTGCGGGCCTCCACCATCTGGTTTTTCTTCACTATGCACAATATGACCTTTTTGTCGTTGCCGGTATAGGCGCCGTGGCCGTCCAGCAGGGTCACGCCCCGGTGAAGTTCATTTGTGATGGCTTCCTGCACTTTGTCGCTGCAGTCGGATATTATAAAGCACAGCTTGGCGTTCATGCTTCCGTATAGGATAATGTCTATGACCTTTGAGGCCACAAACATGGATATCATGGTATACATGGACTTGTCGAAGCGCATGAACAGCAGGGCGTACACCATGACTATGGCGCCGTCTATGCAGAGCATGATGGTGCCCAGGTTCACATAGGGGTACTTGCGACGCAGCAGGCGCACGGTTACGTCTCCTCCGCCGGTGGCCAGCCCTTCTGAATAAATAAGTCCCAGACCCACGCCCTTCAGTATGCCGCCATAGATGGCGCCCAGAAGCATATCCTCTGTGGGCTGAATGGGCACAAGGCTCATTATATCCATAAGGCTGGTGCAGACCAGCATGGCCACGGTGGAATCCACCATGAACCGGAAGCCCAGCTTGCGCCAGGCCAGCATGAACAGGGGGATGTTGAAGGCCAGGGTGAGCATACCTATGGGCAGGTCGGTGAGCTGGTTTACTATCATGCCCAAGCCCGCCGTGCCGCCGCTGAACATTCCGTTGTTATACAGGAACACCCGGAAGCCGAAGGCGAAGATTATACCGCCTATGAGTATCTTGGCGTACATACGCGCATAGGCGCGCAGAGACTTTTGACACATTTTGCTATTCTCAAACGCTGTTACAGCAGCGTCATCTGCTCCTCTCCCCTGTCCTCATCACGCAGCAGGGCGCCCACAGCGGGAATGCTGCGCATACGATAGCGGGACAGGTTCTTTATACTGGCCTCCTCCAGGAAGCAGGCCCTGTCCAGACGGTACTTGGGCTTCATGGTCATAACCCCCACGCCCTGGGTGCTGCGGGTAGCCTTGGGTGAGAGCATGGCGGAATTGATGATAAGGGCGCGGCCCTCGGTGGAATAGACAGCTATCTCCCGCTCCTCGGTTAGCACCAGCAGAGAGCGCAGGGGACTCTTGTCGGAATAGGCTCCGGTGAGCTTGCGGCGGTTGGTCTTGGTAGCATAGGCTGCCATATCCACACGGGCGGCCTTGCCGTTTTCAAAGAAGAATATTAGCTGGCCGCTGTAATCCCCCGCCACGACCACGGAGAACACGCTCTCTCCCTCGTCAAAGCCCAGCTGGCCCGGCAGATATGTGCCCAGCACAGAGGCCTTTGCGTCCTCAAAATCGCTGACGCGGCATTTATATACCTGCTGTCTGTCTGTGAACACCAGCAGCTCGTCGCTGTTGCGGGCCTCGAAATACTGGCTGGCTCCATCGCCCTCCTTGTACTTCTGCTCGCTGCTGACGCGGAGGGACTGGGGGGTTATCTTCTTGAAATAGCCCTCACGGGATACAAACAGGTGTACGGGATAGTCCTCCACCTGCTCCTCCTCGGAATAGGTCTCCACCTCATGGGCGTAGACCACGCCGGTCCTGCGGGGCTGGGCGTATTTCTTTTTCACCTGGCTGAGCTCGTCTGTGATCACCTTGCGGATGCGGCGTTTGCTGCCCAGCAGGTCCTCCAGGTCGTCTATCTCCTCCTCCAGGCGGCCGGTCTCATCCACCCGCTTGAGGATGTACTCGCGGTTTATGTTGCGCAGCTTTATCTCCGCAACATATTCGGCCTGGACCTGGTCTATGCCAAAGCCTATCATCAGGTTGGGCACAACATCGGCCTCCAGCTCGGTCTCTCGGATTATCTTGATGGCCTTGTCTATGTCCAGGAGTATCTTTTTAAGGGCGTTGAGCAGGTGCAGCTTTTCCTTTTTGCGGCTCAGGTCAAAATACACCCGGCGTCGGACGCACTCGGTGCGCCAGGCCAGCCACTCGGTGAGTATCTCGCCCACGCCCATTACCCGGGGATTGCCCGCTATGAGAATATTGAAGTTGCAGGGGAAGCTGTCCTGCAGGGGGGTGAGCTTAAAGAGCTTCTGCATGAACTTTTCCGGGTCCACGCCCCGCTTTAGGTCTATGGTGAGCTTCAGGCCGCCCAGGTCGGTCTCGTCGCGCATATCGCTTATTTCGCGTATCTTGCCCTGCTTTATAAGGTCGGTGACCTTATCCATTATGGCCTCGCTGGTGGTGGTGTAGGGTATCTCATATATCTCTATGAGGTTGCCGGATTTATCGTAGCGCCAGCGGGCGCGGACCCGGAAGCTGCCCCGTCCCGTCTGGTATATCTGCTCCATCTCTTTGGAGTCGTAGATAAGCTCGCCGCCGGTTGGAAAATCGGGAGCTATGAGGGTGGAGGCTATGTTGTGCTGTGGGTCCTTTATGCAGGCTATGGCGGTGTCGCAAACCTCGCCCAGGTTGAAGCCGCATATCTGGCTGGCCATGCCCACGGCTATGCCCGCGTTGGCGCTGACAAGCACGTTGGGATAGGTGGTGGGCAGCAGGGACGGCTCCTTCATGGAGCTGTCGTAGTTGTCCACAAAGTCCACGGTGTCCTTATCCATATCCCGGAACAGCTCGGCGCAGATGGGGGTGAGCTTGGCCTCGGTGTAGCGGGAGGCGGCGTAGGACATATCGCGGGAATAGACCTTGCCGAAGTTGCCCTTGCTGTCCACAAAGGGGGCAAGCAGAGCCTCGTTGCCCTTTGCCAGACGCACCATGGTCTCATATATGGCGGCGTCGCCGTGAGGGTTGAGGCGCATGGTCTGGCCCACTATGTTGGCGCTCTTTGTTCTCGCCCCAGACAGCAGGTTCATCTTATACATGGTGTAGAGCAGCTTGCGGTGGCTGGGTTTGAAGCCGTCTATCTCCGGGATGGCGCGGGAGACTATGACGCTCATGGCGTAGGGCATGTAGTTGGTCTCCAGGGTTTCTGTTATCGGCTGCTCAAGCACCTCGGCCCGCAGGCCGAACACGTTGGGGTTACTTACTTTCTTAGCCCCCTCAGCGGGGGCTTTTTTCTTTGCCATTAACTAATCAATCCTTAAATTTACTCTGCCGCGGATTCCATAAGGGACTCTGCGGACACAACGTTATCTCCTGCGGGAGGTGCGGAGGGAACCTGGGCGCTGGTGCGCTCGGACTTCACGCTCATGGAGAACTCCGCCAGAATGGTGTTTTTCACATGTATGCTGCCGCTCATTGTGCCGTCCATATTGCCCACATCGAACTTCAGCTTCATTTCCATGGCAAACAGGCTGGAGTCGGTGGACATATTCATATCGCCGCGGATACGGCTGGCCTTGTCGCCGTTCATGACTATCTCGGCGTTCAGACTGCCCTCGGTGGTGTTGTAGCTGCCGGCGTCAAGAGGGTCGCCCAGCTCCTGGGTGAAGTAGTAATTGCCGCCGCGCTTGGTGAAGTTGCTGTCGTCAAATCCGTTGAGGTCCTGACTTGTGATCATGGAGTCATAGGCGTAGATGGCGCTCCACTCGCCGGCGTACACCTCATAGATGAGGTCGCCCACGGTGGCGGTGCCGCCGGCGGCCATAAGCTCGCTCAGGTCAAGCTCTCCCAGCAGCTCGCCGATATCCATGGATATCCAGTTTTCAGCGTCGAACTCTACGCCGTACTCATCCATCATGAAGTAGGGCAGCAGCTTGCTGCGTGCATAGGCCATGCCGCCGTCCAGATCCAGGATAAGCTCCATGGAGTCGTCGTTGAGGACCTTCAGCAGCTCCATGGCCTCTAGGAAGTACTCGTCCTCCTCAGAGTGATTCTTCTCCGCAATTGCTTTGAGCACATCCATAACAGCCTGCACATCGAACTTCAGGGTCATTTTGGCGCTCTTGCTGTTCTGAAGCACGGTGACGTCCATGCCGCCGGTATAGGTCTTGTCGCCGTTAATGCTGTCGAAGGCGGTGACCTTCACGTCCATATTGGCGCTGGTCTTGTAGTTTTTGGTCAGGTCAAGGCCCGCGTCCATGGCCAGCACCTTGTTGGCAATGGTGAAGTTCTCGTTTATCTCGGAAACTATGTCCTCTCTGTCCATGAGCACGGCGGTGCGGTACTCATTGTCCCACAGAGCCTCGCAGCCCAGAGCCTCGGCGGCGTAGCGCACGGGCACGAACACCCGGCCGTTCTTTATGTATGGCACGCTGTCCAGCTCAATGACGCTCTCCTCACCGTTTTCGGTGCAGGTGAATTTATCGCTGCCCAGGACGAACTTGAGGCTCTTGTCCCCGTCGGTGATGGTGGCGGTGCGCTCGGCGTCGTCATACTCCACCTGAGCGCCCATGTTCTCCATTACGGCGCGCAGGGGCACCATAACGCGGTCGTTGACTATCTCGGGCTCGGCGTCGGTGAAGGCGAAGGGCTGGTTGCGCAGCATGACATTTATGTCGTACACCAGGCCCAGGGCGTTTTTCTCGCTCTGAAGCTGCTGGGCAAAATAGGCGTCCCACTGCTCATCGGTCCAGTTCTCCTGCTCCTTCCAGAGGCGCTCCTCCTCGACCAGCTCGTAGTATTCGTTCTCGGTCATTTCCCAATCGGTAAGCATCTCGTCCTTGGAGGAGTAGCCGTAGTACTCCCACAGGGGAGGATCGAAGTCGCCGGTGGCCTCGTCGTAGTGCCAGTTTCGTGCAATACGCTCTTCCTCCACCATAAGGTCATAGTCCTCGGCGGTCATTCCCCAATCGGTGAGCATCTCCTGCATGGAGGAATAGCCGTACTCCTCCCACAGGGGCGGGTCAAAATCCTCAACTGCAGAGGCGGGCAGGCACAAGCCCAGCAGCAGGATCACAGACAGGCAGGCGCACAAGAGCTTTTTCATGATTTTTCCTCCTAAATGTTTTTATGAAATATCGGCCAGGTCAATATATTTGTAGCCGTTTTCAGCAATGTGGTTTTTGCGCCCGGGCAGGTCGTCGCCCAGGAGCAGATCGAATATCTGAGCGGTGCGCTCCACATCCTCGGGCATGACGCGGATGAGGCGGCGGGTCTCCGGGTTCATGGTGGTGAGCCACATCATCTCCGGGTCGTTTTCGCCCAGTCCCTTGGAGCGGTCCACCTTTACCTTCTGTCCCTCCAGTTCCTTTAGTATATCAGCCTTTTCACGCTCGGAATAGGCGAACCAGGTTTTCTCTTTACAGGTAATTTCATATAGTGGAGACTCTGCTATATAGACGTATCCCTGGCGGATAAGTTCCGGCATAAGGCGGTAAATCATGGTGAGGATAAGGGTGCGTATCTGAAAGCCGTCCACATCGGCGTCGGTACAGATTATGACCTTGTTCCAGCGCAGGGAGCTAAGGTCAAAGCTGGCTATCTCTCGGTTTTTCTTGCTCTGGGTCTCCACGCCGCAGCCCAGCACCTTAATGAGGTCTGTGATGATGTCGCTCTTGAATATCTTGTTGTAGTCGGCCTTCAGGCAGTTGAGTATCTTGCCGCGGACGGGCATAATGCCCTGGAAATCCGCGTCCCGGCTCAGCTTGCAGGCGCCCAGGGCGGAGTCGCCCTCCACTATATATATCTCGCGCTTATCCACATCTCTGGTGCGGCAGTCCACGAACTTCTGCACGCGGTTGGCTATGTCTATGCTGCCGGAGAGCTTCTTTTTTATATTCAGGCGGGCCTTTTCGGCCTGCTCCCGGGAGCGCTTGTTCACCAGTATCTGGTCTATGACCTTGTCGGCCTCGGCCTTGTGCTCTATGAAATAAATCTCAAGCTGGGTGCGGAAGAACTCGGTCATGGCCTCCTGTATGAACTTGTTGGTGATGGCCTTTTTGGTCTGGTTCTCATAGGAGGTGCGGGTGGAGAAGCAGTTGGTCACCAGCACCAGGCAGTCGGCCACATCCTGGTAGCCCACGCGGCTCTCGTTCTTCTGGTACTTGCCCACCTTTTTTATCTGGGCGTCCACGGCGGAGACAAAGGCGCTGCGGGCAGCCTTTTCTGGCGCGCCGCCGTGCTCCAGCCATGATGAGTTGTGGTAATACTCGGTGAGGCAGACCTTGTTGGAAAAGCAGAAGGCGGCGGACATTTTCACCTTATACTCGGGTTTGTCCGCGCGGTCCCGGCCCCGGCGCTCTGACTCTATGAACACGGGCTGGGTGAGGCTATCCTCCCCCGCCAGCTCGGCTACATAGTCCAGGATGCCGTTTTTATAGAAAAGGTCCGTTGTCTCAAACTTGCCGTCCTTTTGATTTCTGAACCGGAAGGTAACTCCGGCGTTCACCACAGCCTGACGGCGCAGCACATCCACAAAATATTCCTCGGGGATGTTTATATCGGTAAAAACCTCCAGGTCGGGCTTCCAGCGTATTGTGGTGCCTGTCTTTTTCCTGTCGGCAGGCTCTTTTTTCAGGCCGCCTATATTCTCGCCCTTTTCAAAGTGCAGGCTGTATTTGAAGCCGTCGCGCCACACGGTGACGTCCATATACTCGGCGGCGTACTGGGTAGCGCAGGAGCCAAGACCATTGAGGCCCAGGGAATACTCATAGTCTCCTCCGGCGTCGTTGGCATATTTGCCGCCCGCGTACATCTCGCAGAACACCAGCTCCCAGTTGTATCGGTTTTCGGTGCTGTTCCAGTCCAGAGGGCAGCCGCGGCCGAAATCCTCCACCTGCACGGAGCGGTCTGCAAAGCGGGTCACGGTGATAATATCTCCATGGCCCTCTCTGGCCTCGTCTATGGCGTTGGAGAGTATCTCAAAAACTGCGTGCTGGCAGCCGTCTATGCCGTCCGAGCCGAAAATAACGCCCGGGCGCTTGCGGACACGGTCCGCACCCTTCAGCTGGGTGATGCTGTCGTTGCCGTATTGTGCGGTCTTGCGTTTGCTCATCTATCTGTGAACTCCTCAGTAAATATATTTTCCTAATATACTATTATAACTGAATATCCAGTTAATTGCAAACAAAAAACGAGGGGATACACAGTATCCCCTCGCCGCATATCGACGGTTTTTGCGTCGTATACTTGACAGACATGAGTTTGAACAGTAACATATACAATAGTATATGCACGTTCCTTGTCCGCGTTCTTTTTCTCTCGGCGGAGCTCTTGTCCGTCCGCTCTTAGTATAGCGCATACTGTTCTCAAAATACAGCGGTAATTTCTGTATAAAGCTTTGAGAAAAGGCGCAGAATAATATCGGCTTCATGCCAATATATTTGTACTGGAGAGATTTGGAATGTTTGCAAAAAGACGGGAGGCCAAAGCGCGCAAAATGGAGCTTGCCAGAGCCAACAGGGAGCTCAGCGACATCCGGCACGACCTGAACCGCGCCTGGGTCACCTTCAACAACACCTCCGACCCGGCGCTTACCGAGGCCTGCATATATGAGATAAACGCCCTCCGAGCAAGGTACGACCATGTGATAAAGGGGGTGCGGTCTTATTTTCTGTAAAAATGAAAGGCAGTTATTCCCATGCTCATTGTATTTTTCATCATCATTCTGGGCATTGCCACAGGCATTTTGTCCATCCTTTTCAAGCTGCTTAAAAAGCCCATCGGGCTTGCCTTCAAGCTGCTGCTCAACGCCCTATCCGGCTTTGTATTTCTGTTTGTTTTCAACATTCTGGGCAGCTTTTTTGAGATATCCCTGGGGCTGAATTTTATAAACGCCTTGGTAGCGGGCGTTCTGGGAGTTCCCGGCGTGGTGCTCCTGCTGCTGGTTAAGTATCTTATCTGAATACATACCGAGTCCCCGACGAAAGTCGGGGACTTTTTTTGCCTGAGTCGATGGAATTGGGAGGTAGTTTTCAGCGTGAAGCTCACCTAACAGCGTCGCACTTAGACGCAGGCCAGGGCTATCGTCTGCCACAGCACGAGCGCGTTGTGCGCGTCGGCGAGGCCCAAAAGAGTATTCGATTCAGGCAAGTTCTTTGGGAAGTCTGAAACCCGTTTCTTTAAAGAAATGGGTTTCAGAACACGACCCCGCAGTCCGCAGGCTGCGCCACGTAACCCTGCCACGCTTCACCAAAGCCTCCCCTGTGTAAGGGGAGGTGTCCCGCAAGGGCGGAGGGGTTGTCAATCCCTCAGTCAGCCTGGCGGCTGACTGCTCCCTTTACACAAGGGAGCCTGAGGCGCGCAATGCGCGCCCCTACATGCCCAGAATAAGCTTAAAGCAAATTCGGCGGCTAAAAACGTGCCACCGGTACGTTTTCTTAACGCCCCGACCCCTGTTAGGGGAGGAAAATTTTTAAATCCGGCGCGAAGCGCCTCAACAATTATTCACTATTCATTCTTCATTTTTCACTCTTCACTCCCCCCAATAATCTCATCCATCCTACATCCGTTCAAGAACCCAGCCGGGTGGACGGCGTGTTCTTCTCTGGCGTTTATTCCTCCCATGTCCGTATCGGCGGCGAGAGTGCCGCGGCGGATGCTGGCATAGCCGTATTTATCCCGTATGGAGTCCAGGGCGGCGTCCAGGCTGCGGCGCCTGTCCCGCTCATCCTGGTCGCAGAGGAGATCAAGCTGCTCCGGCATATCGTCGGACGTCAGCCCGTCGCAGCGCACGGCTATGCTGCGCAGGGGCAGGGGCGATCCCGCCTCGCAAAACAGTTCAAAAGCCACCTCCAGTATCTCACGGCTTATGTTCGTGGGTCGGGTCAGCTTCATCTGATGTCCAGTCCACTCCAGATTGGTGCCGCGCAGATCCACGGCCACCACACCGCCCATGAGCTTTTTTTCCCTGAGCCGCGCACCCACGCTCTCGCACAGGGCCATAAGCGTTGTCCACACATCGGAGGGCGTCTCCATATCCCTGGGAGTGGTGGTACCGTTGCCTATGCTTTTGACCTCCGGCATGGCGCTTTGGCGGCGCACAGGGGAACAGTCGCGGCCGTTTGCAAAGGCGTGAAGCATCTCCCCCGCCTTGCCCAGACGGCGGCGCAGCACCGCCGGGTCGGTTTTGGCAATAGCCCCTATGGTTGTAACCCCCAGAGAGCCCAGACGCGCCGAGGTGCTTCTGCCCACATACAGCAGCTCTCTGGCAGGCAGGGGCCAGACAATGCTGCGGTAGCTGTCTCTGTCTATGACGGTCACGGCGTCGGGCTTTTTGTAATCAGAGCCAAGCTTGGCAAACACCTTGTTCCAGGACACACCTACGCTTACCGTTACGCCCAGTTCTTCCCGGACACGGCGGCGTATCTCCCGGGCGCAGTCGCCGCCGTTTTTCACACAGCCGGTCACATCAAGCCAGCTTTCGTCCAGACCAAAGCTCTCGCATATGTCGGTGTAGTCCAGATAAATTTTGCGCACCTTTTCCGTAAACTCGCTGTACAGCTCCATCCGCGGCGGCAGCACCACCATATCCGGACAGAGCTGTCTGGCCTGCCATACGGCCATGCCGGTCTTTACACCCAGTTTTTTGCAGCGCTCGTCCTTGGCCAGTATTATCCCCCGGCGCTTTTCCGGACTTCCGGCTACAGCCACGGGAAAGGCGTTCAGCTCCGGATGATATAGGCGCTCTATGTTGGCATAGCAGCTGTTTATGTCCGAATGAAGGATTATCCGTTCCATTTTCTCCTCCGCACAGATGTTATGCCTTAAGTATATATCTCTTTTTAAGATAAGTAAACAGGTAATATTATCTAATTAAGATAATTATGATGCATAATCTGTAGAAAAACAGACACCAAGGTTATGGTGTCTGTTTTTCTCTATATTGAGCTTTTTTCCAGCGCCGTGGATACTATGGCACAGAGTATTCCGCCGGCGGGGAAAACTATCCACATTCTGTCCCACAGCTCCCATCCCAGACCGCTAACCACATATATGAGGGTAGCGGTGAGCATTATACATCCACAGCATTTGCCCACGAAATCCCGGCGGCGCCTGGCCTCTGGGCTTGGGTCATGGCGGCGGTTGTAGCCCTCCACATCGTATTTATCACTCTGTATGCCGGCGTAGGTGTAGGTTGCGACAGAGGCGGCCACTATGAGCATGAACAGAGACGCCGCCAGAGTTTCCCAGCTCTCCTGGTCCAGAGTCGCCGGACGCTCCACCACTTCGCACAGGACCATGAGCAGCAGCACGCCCAGAAGTATGGCCACAGTAGGGACGGCTATGAGCATCACCAGGCGGCTTTTGAAAGCGTCACGCCGGTCCTCGGTATAGAAGGGCTGGATATAGGGATGCTTCTGCTCGAAATTATCCTGTCGCATACCGGCCACTATGAATATGGCCACAGACACTACGAGAAAGCCGAAAAACACAGCCATGGCTATGAACTCGGAAATGCCGTACAGAGTGAGGCCCATCAGAGCCATCATAAGGCTGACGCCGAAAAGCAGGGTGAACACTCCGGCGGCGATGGCTTTGGAAAAGCGGTCCATCCTGCTGTCGTAGCCCGCGGAGTCCTCCGCCCGCTCCCGCTCCACGCTGCCGCGCATGAGAACGTCCATGCTGCTGTCGAAAAGACCGCACATCTGCATGAGCTTCTCCATCTCCGGGTAGCTGCCTCCCTGCTCCCACTTGCTCACGGTCTGTCGGGAGACACCCAGGCGCTCGGCCAGCTCCTCCTGTGTCATATCCGCCTCTTTCCTCAGATACTGAAGATTTTCACCAAATGCCATTTATCTGTCCTCCTGTGGATTTGATGCCCATATATTAGCATTGCACGGACGTCAAATCGACCAATCTGCTGTTGCTTTTATGTATTTTCGTGTAAACTTTGAGTTGCGCCATGCTATTATACTCGTTTTGCCCCATAATTTCAATCTAAAGCGCTTGACAAATGGAGCAATGAGCCGTATAATTTGCTTTAATAGCAAAAAGCGATAACGAGGAAGAAGTATCCGGTTCTCTCCGAACAGAAAGCCGCCGGCTGATGAGAGGCGCACGGTAAGCTCCGGTGAATACATCCTCCAGCCGCGCACTGAACAGCCGCAAATCGGCTCAGTAGGCTGCGACGTGGGCGCACGTTACAGCGCAGGGGTTTTATCTGAACCCTGTGAGGCGCTCTCCGCAAGGCGGGCGCAAACCAAAGGTGGTACCGCGAGATGTGCTCTCGTCCTTGGATGGACGGGGGCTTTTTTTATTTAATTTTTAAGGAGCTGCTGATATGCCCATCACGGAATTTCTGGAGAGAAACGCAAGAGAATACGGCTTTGAGACATGTCTGGTGGAGATAAACCCCGAGCATGAGGGACGCCAGCAAAACAAGTGGACCGAGTTCAATCTGGTGGAGGGCGACATAGAAAACGCCTACCGCCGGGAACTGTCCTGGGCGGACTTTGACCGCCGGGCAAATCAATTTGCCAATCTGCTGCTGGCCAACGGCATACAGAAGGGCGAAAAGGTGGCCATACTGCTCATGAACTGTCTGGAGTGGCTCCCCATATACTTCGGCACCCTCAAGGCCGGAGCCCTGGCCGTGCCACTCAACTACCGCTATACCTCCGACGAGATAAAATACTGTCTCGACCTCTCCGACGCCTCTCTGCTGGTGTTCGGCCGTGAGTTTATTGACCGCGTGGACGCCATAAAGGACGATATCCCCAAGATAAAAAAGCTCTACTATGTGGGCGCAAACACCCCCGCCTTTGCCCAGAGCTACTATCAGTTCATATCCTACTGCACCGGCCGCAACCCCGGCATTGAGCTGAAGGACTCCGACGACGCAGCCATTTACTTTTCCTCCGGCACCACGGGCTTCCCCAAGGCCATACTCCACGACCACGCCAGCCTTGTGCACGCCTGCCGGGTTGAACAGGCCCACCACGGCCAGACCCGTGAGGACTGCTTCCTGTGCATGCCGCCCCTGTACCACACGGGCGCGAAGATGCACTGGTTCGGCAGTCTGCTGTCCGGCAGCCGGGCCGTGCTGCTGCGCGGCATCAGCCCCGAGTGGATACTCAAGGCCGTGAGCCAGGAGCATGTCACCATAGTCTGGCTGCTGGTGCCCTGGGCTCAGGATATGCTGGACGCCATAGACAGAGGGGATGTGAAGCTCTCCGACTACGAGCTGAGCCAGTGGCGATTGATGCACATAGGCGCTCAGCCCGTGCCGCCCAGCCTTATACGCCGCTGGAAGGAGCACTTCCCCAAGCACCAGTACGACACCAATTACGGCCTCAGCGAGTCCATAGGCCCCGGCTGCGTCCATCTGGGCGTGGAGAACATAAACAAGGTCGGCGCCATAGGCATACCCGGCTACGGCTGGGAAGCCAGGATAGTGGACAGGGACTTCAACGAAGTTGCCGGCGGCGAGGTGGGCGAGTTGGCCGTGCGCGGCGCAGGCGTAATGAAGTGCTACTACAAGAACCCCAAGGCCACCCAGGAGGTCATGCGGGGCGACTGGCTGCTCACCGGCGACATGGCCCGGCGGGACGAGGACGGCTTTATCTGGCTGGTAGACCGCGCCAAGGATGTTATCATCACCGGCGGCGAGAACCTGTACCCCGTACAGATAGAGGACTTCCTCCGCTCCAACGACAAGATAAAGGATGTGGCCGTCATAGGCCGTCCCCACGAGCGTCTGGGCGAGATAGCCGCGGCCATCATAGAGCTGAAGCCCGGCTGCACAGCCACCGAGGAGGAGCTATCCGAGTTCTGCAAGGCCCTCCCCCGCTACAAGCGCCCCAGGGAGATAATCTTCGATACTGTGCCCAGAAACCCCACAGGCAAGATAGAGAAGCCCAGGCTCCGCGCCAAATACGGCAGCACCAGTCTGGTAGCCCTCCAGACTGGAGACAAAGTGTGATAAATCGAAACAGGCTCCGCCATAGGCGGAACTTGTTTTAGTGAAAAGTGAAAAATGAAGAATGAATAATTGAGGTGCCCGGGCAAAGCCCGGACGATTTATAATCTTTTTCTAAGCGCATACTGCGGAAATGCGGAGAGTTGGGGTGAGCTTTATGCTAAACTCTGCTGCCCAATTCCATCGATTCAGGCGCGATTTGGTGGCACTACCACTTTGCCATTTGAATGAGTGAGCTTTAGCTCACGAATGGCCCATGGCGAACCGTAAGTTTCTTTGGCGGGCGACACCGTTTCTTTTTAAAGAAATGGGGTCGCACTACGCAGTCCGCAGACTGCGCCACGTTCTCCTGCTTCGCCGCGCTCACCGCAATGCGCGCCCATGCATATTGCCGGGGGAGCCGGGGGCGGCAATCTCTCAGTCAGCTTCGCTGACAGCTCCCTTTACACAAGTTAGCCTTGGGCGCGCTACACAGATGATGCTGTAACGGCAACCCCTTTGTCCATGCGGGTCACCTCCCCTGTCAGGGGAAGATGAGAATATCGTCGCAAAGCGACACATAACTCCTCTCGGCAAGCGAAAAGTTGACTTTACGCTCCGCCGGCAGTATAATAAACGCAAATTGTTGCTTGGAGGAATTGCTATGCCCGCTGGACTTGTAGTTTACGCTATTGTTTTGTATGCCGCTCTTTTCGGAGGCGAGTATTATCTCGCTATGCAAAAGCCCAGCTGGATGGGGCTCGTGCTGCCCGGCATAACCTTCTGTCTGGCAATGATGAATGTGATATCCTATGCCGGCTCCGGATACGGCAATATAATCACCAACTTCTTTACCTCAAATATCATAACCATACTGCTGCTGATGCTGTATTTTTTCCAGCGCTCCCGCATTGTGGACAAATAAAGATAAACAATAAAAAAACACCTGAAAAGACGACAAGTCTTTTCAGGTGTTTTTTTGCAAATGTTATTTGTTGTAATATGCCAGGCCCAGATCTTCAATCATGGTCTTGTAGAAAGCTTGAGCCTCGGTGAAGAACTCAGTAAATTCAGCGGTGTTCATATACATGACGGGCTGGCCCAACTCTGCCATAGCATCCTGGAAGTCAGCATCCTCACAGATCTGCTTGAACAGGTTTTCGTAGTAAGCGACGATAGCCTTATCAGTTCCCTCGGGAACGGAAACGCCCTTAATGGAGCCGTAGGCTGCAAAGTCGATACCCTGAGATTTCAGAGTGGGAACATCGGGCATGCTTGGGTCGGGTTCCTCAGTAGCGATACCCAGAGCCTTGAGCTGACCGGACTTAACATAGGTCAGGATCTCGGAGGGATGATGAGCACCAATCATATACGCACCGGAGAGCAGGTCGGTAACAGCGGGTCCACCACCATCATGGGGAACGATGTTCATGTCAAGTCCGCTGTAGTACTTTATGGCCTGGCTGGTAAGGTCGGTGGTGCCGTTGGCGGTAGAAACGGAAACGGTGATGGGCTCGCCGGTCTTTTTCTGCCATTCAACCAGATCTGCCATGGAGTTAAACTCGGAGTCAGCGGGAGCAGCGATAACAACGGTGTGGACGCTCAGCAGACAGACAGGATCCAGCATGGAGACAGGGTCGTATTCCATCTCCTGAAGAATGGGCATGGACATATCGGTGCCGCCGCCGTAGTTGAAACCAAGAGTGTAGCCGTCAGGCTCGCTGGATGCCACATACGCTTCGCCGGTAACGCCGCCGCCACCGGGCTTGTTGGTAACAACCAGAGGCTGGTCGCAGTACTTAGACCATACAGACTCAACCGCGCGGGCAAGCAGGTCGGTAGAACCGCCGGCTCCGCCGTTTACAATTATCTCAACAGACTGCTCAGGCTTCCAGCCTTCGGGAGCAGTACTCTCGGGCGCGGTGGATTCGGGTGCGGTGGATTCAGGTGCGGCAGACTCAGGCGCGGTGGATTCGGGAGTGGTATTTCCTCCGCCGCAGCCGGCCATCAGCCCTATCAGCATAATGGCTGCGAGAACTGTTGCAAGTGCCTTTTTCATTTCATTGTCCTCCTTAAATATTCTTTTATTTCATCTGCATACACAGATCAAATACGCTTCTTGTTTTTCCTGGCCTCCTGTACTGTTGAACCACGTTGCCAATCAGCACAATGAAGAAAATCGCCAGAACAACGCCGGAGATAGGAGGGGTTACAAAAATGGAGAAATCACCGTCGGACAGCATCAGGGACTGCCGCATGGAGTTTTACAGCAGGTAGCGTAAGAATAAACGCCATGAGCAGCCCCTGGTGATGCCCTGTATGAGCAAAGCGGCATAAATCATTGCTGTAGATGCATTGCATGGAATTCCCAGCATAAGCAGAGGAATAGACGATGCGCTGGACGCCGTATTATTTGCGGACTCAGGTCCGGCCAGGCCATCCGTCGCACCGCGGCCGAATTACTCCGGATGCTTGGATACCTTGCGTTTCGCAGAACAGAATACCAGAGATGAAATTACCGCTCCGCCGCCCGGAATGACACCTGCAAAGAAGCCTATTGGGAAATGTTATTTGTTGTAATATGCCAGACCCAGATCTTCAATCAGCTGCTTATAGAAAGCGTTTGCATCTGCAAAATACTGGGTAAACTCCTCGGTATCCATGTACATGACAGGCTGGCCCATGTTGTTCATAGCAGCTATGAAATCCTCATCGGCGGCTATATTTGCAAAGAGCTCCTCATAGTAATCCTTAATCTCCTGGGGCATGTTCTTAGGCACAGAGACGCCCTTAATAGAGCCATAGGCTGCAAAGTCAATACCCTGCTCCTTCAGAGTAGGCACATCAGGCATAGCGCTGTCGCGCTCATCGGTAGCCACTCCCAGAAGCTTCAGCTGTCCGGACTGGACATAGGACAAAACATCAGAGGGGTGTCCGCCGCCAATAACATATGTTCCGCTGAGCAGGTCTGTAATGGCTCCGGCGGTACCATCGTGAGGCACAATGTTCATATCAACGCCGGTGGAGTTCTTAAGAGCCTGGAAAGTCAAATCAACCGTACCGTTAGCCGTGGACACGCTGGCGGTTATGGGCTTTCCGCTGTCCTTGGACCACTGCACAACATCAGCAAGGGTATTGAATTCAGAGTCGCCCTGTGTGGCAATCATAACAGTATGTACAGAGAGGCAGCAGATGGGATCCAGAGCCTCAAAGGGGTCATAGTCCATTTCCTGAAGATAAGGCATGGACATATCGCAGCCGGAGCCGTAGGCAAGGCCTATTGTGTATCCGTCAGGCTTGGAGCCGGAAACATACATGGAGCCGGTGACACCGCCGCCACCGGGCATATTGGTAACAACCAGAGGCTGGTCGCAGTATTTAGACCAGACAGACTCGACTGCGCGGCCCAGCAGGTCGGATGAGCCGCCGGCGCTGTAAGGAATTACCAGCTCCACGGACTGTGTGGGCTTCCATGCCTCCGGCTCAGCCGAAGACTCAGGCGCGGTGGACTCGGGCGCGGTAGACTCAGGCGCGGTGGACTCGGGAGTGGTATTGCCTCCGCCGCATCCGGCCATTAGCCCTACCAGCATAAGGGCTGCGAGAACTGCTGCAAGTGTCTTTTTCATTTCATTGTCCTCCTTAAATATTCTTTTATTTCATCTGTATACACAGATCAAATACTCTTCTTGTTTTTTCTGGCCTTATGTATTGCTGAAACCACATTGCCAATCAGCACAACGAAGAAAATAGCCAGAATAGTACCGGAGATAGGACGGGTGACAAAAATGGAGAAATCGCCGTTGGACAGCATCAGGGACTGACGCATGGAGTTTTCAAGCAGAGGCGTAAGAATAAACGCCATGAGCAGCGGGCCCGGATCAAAATCCAGCTTCCGCAGCAGATAGCCTATTATTCCAAAGACAATGAAGCAATGGACGCTAAACATGCTGTTTTCCAGGCTGAAAGAGCCCACGGCGGTCACAATAACTATCATGGGTCCCAGAATGGCAAACGGCACCTTAAGGAGCTTGACCCAAATATTGACCAGAGGGAGATTGAGTATTACCAGCATGACGTTTCCAAGATACATGGAGGCAACCACTCCCCAGAAAACCTCCGGGTGCTGGGGCAGCAGCAGGGGGCCTGGGGTGATGCCCTGGATGAGCAGGGCGGCATAAATCATTGCTATTGATGCATTGCATGGAATTCCCAGCGTAAGCAGAGGGATAAACGATGCGCTGGACGCCGCATTATTGGCGGACTCAGGCCCGGCCAGGCCAGCCACGGCGCCGTGGCCAAATTCCTCCGGATGCTTGGACATCTTGCGTTCCACAGAATAGGATACCAGAGATGAAATGACCGCTCCGCCGCCCGGAATGACGCCTGCAAAGAAGCCTATAAGGGAGCCGCGGACTATGGCCCATTTTGCCTCCGCCCATTCCTTGGCATTAAACCAGAGCTTTCCCACATTATTTGTTACCAGCTCCGATTTAATGGTTTCCTCCAGAGTGAGCAGAATCTCGCTCAGTCCAAACATTCCCATGGCAATAGTGACAAAATCGAAGCCGTTCATCATATTAATGGAGCCATATGTAAAGCGATAAATGCCTGTCATGGGATCTATACCTACCTGTGCCAGCAGAATACCGGCAAACAGCATTATGCAGCCCCGCAGGGGCGAAGAGCCCGTGAGGAAAACGGCCAGCATCATGCCCAGGAGAATCAAGGCAAAATATTCGGGCGCAGAGAATTTAATTGCAAAGGACGCAATAGGAGGACCGAAAAATGTAAGTCCCATAACGCCGACTGTGCCGGCAATAAAAGAGCCTATGGCCGCAATTGCCAGAGCCGCTCCGGCTCTGCCCCGCTTGGCCATTTCATATCCGTCAATGCAGCTGACTACCGAGGCAGCTTCACCCGGCAGCTTCAGCAGAATAGATGTCGTGGAGCCGCCGTACATGGCGCCGTAGAAGATACCGGCCAGGAATATCAGCGCCGTTGCAGGCGAATCCATGCCATACATGGCCGGAAGCAGCAGAGATATTGTAGCTGCCGGGCCCAGGCCAGGCAAAATGCCCACCGCCGTGCCCAGTACGCAGCCAATAAAGCCATACAGAAGATTTATGCCTGAGAAGGCAACTGCAAATCCTCCGAACAGCCCGCTTATTGTTTCCATCATTTCAATTTACCTCCCTACCATGGCAGCAGCCCGTTCGGCAGCGGAACTCTGAGCAGCTTTTCGAATATAACCCACATGGCGGCAGTTCCGGACAATGCAATTATTGCAGTCTTGACCGGCTTCTCACGCTCTACAATCATCTGCCAGCCAGCCAGGAACAATATTGTAGCCAAAATAAAGCCCGCTCTTGGAATTAGGATTGCATACACTACTGTCAGTCCGAAAGCCAGCATTGGCTTCATCCACATTCCCTTTTCCCACAGAGGTCTATCCTCCGTGCCGCGCAGCCATGAGCTGACTACAAGAGCTGCGGACAGCAAAAAGATACCAATACCGCAGATAAATGTGAAAAAGCCTGAGCCGGGACTGTGAATTGTGCCTATCTTCAATTCTGTCAGCGTGTAATAAATCACATATGCGCCTATGGCCATAAAGACCATGCCCGCATTGCGCTGCTGTTTTGAAATCAAAGCTACCCCTTCTTTCCAAATTTTTTATGTATTATTGCAGAAGCCTATAATATTTTTTTACTCGTATCCTCGTCTTTCGCCTCCACCTGGTCCATGTTGCGCACGTTGCTCTCCGCGACATCAGCCACCCTGACCATAGTCATAATCAGTTTCTGGTTTTGTGGAGTCAGACGTTTCAGGACATCAGCAGTTTCAGCAACCAGTACATCTTTCATCCTCTCTCCCCCTTATTAGCTCTGTAATAATAGTATATCAATAAGTTTATATGTTGCCAAGTTAATAAGATATCAAGAAAAAATCCTGGCTTTTTGTTGTTTTCGTCAGTATACTTGCAAAAATATGTCATTTGTGATAAAGTGATATAAAAATATCACAAAGGAGGACTACTCATGCACTACCGCATGAAGCAACTCCGCAAGGCACTAGGCTATAATCAGACCAGCTTTGCAAAATATCTGGGCATTACCCAAACCGCCTATTCCATGCTTGAAAACGGAAACCGTCCTCTTGCGGAAAAGTACATTAAGGTAATATGCTCTACTTTTAACGTAAGCGAGCTGTGGTTCACCACCGGTGAAGGGGAAATGTTTGCCTCTTCACCCTACGAAAAGGAATTTACCGATATATTCAGCAATCTGGCGCCGGAGACTCAGCAATATCTGCTGCTCATGGCAAAGGAGCTGCTGAGAACACAGCAAAAGCTGATACAGTCGCAGACCGAAAAATTTTCCTGAAAACGTACTGTCGCATTATATGTATATGTTCGTATTTCCGGATTTATGAGAATCTTTTGCCTCATCACAGGATATTTTCTATTGATTTGTTTGTTTTATTCAGCTATAATGTTATTTACATACACAAATCTTACTGTGGAGGTCCGCGCAATGCTTAGAGACAGAGCATACAAATACTACATTGAAAACGGAATGAACTGCGCCGAAGCCATGCTGCTGGGTGCAAACGAGGAATATGAGCTGGGCCTCAGCCCCGAGAGCGCAAAGCTCCTGGGCGGCTTCGGCGGCGGCATAAGCAGCGGCAACGTCTGCGGCGCCCTGGCCGGCTCCGTGGCCGTTATCGGCCAGCTGCTCATAGAACAGGACGCCCACACCACCCAGGGCTTCAAGGAGGCCTGCAAGGAGTTTGTGGCCGCCTTTGAGGCGAAGTTGGGCGACACCCGCTGCTGTGTGCTGAAGGAGAAGAACAACCGTACCGACGGCTACAGATGCATGGCCACCGTTGACGCCGCCTGCGAAGTGCTGGAGGACTTTGTCCGCGCCCGCCGTGTGGGCGTGCCCGTGACCGCCGAGCAAAAAGCCGCCGTGAAGGCTCTGGGCTTCCTCCACGACAAGAACACACCCGACCGCTTCAACGCCCGCGTAATCACCGTGAACGGCAAGATCACCTCCGAGCAGGCCCGTGCTCTGGCCGACGCCGCCGAGAAGTTCGGCACAGGCGAGGTGGCCATGACCACCCGCCTCACCGTGGAGGTCCAGGGCATACCCTACGCCAACATTCAGGCCTTTATAGACTATCTGGCCCCCTACGGCCTTGAGCCCGGCGGCACCGGCTCTCTGGTACGCCCCGTGGTGTCCTGCAAGGGCACTACCTGCCAGTACGGCAATATAGACACCTTCGCCCTCTCCCGTGAGATACATCAGCGCTTTTACAAGGGCTACCGGGGCGTAAAGCTGCCCCACAAGTTTAAAATCGCCGTGGGCGGCTGCCCCAACAACTGCGTGAAGCCCGACCTGAACGACCTTGGCATAGTCGGCCAGCACGTTCCCACCCTGGACGCCGACAAGTGCCGGGGCTGCGCCAAGTGCCAGATAGCCGAGAGCTGCCCAATAAAGTCCGCCTCCGTCATTGACGGCAAGCTCGATTTCGGCGCAGACTGCAACCGCTGCGGACGCTGCATAGGCAAATGCCCCTTCCACGCCGTGGACGAGGGCACCTACGGCTACCGCGTATACATAGGCGGCCGCTGGGGCAAGAAGGTGGCCAGGGGCACTCCCCTGTCTCCCGTGTTCACCGATAAGGAGGAGGTCCTGAAGGTCATTGAGAAGGCCATTCTCCTGTTCCGCGATCAGGGCATAACCGGTGAGCGCTTTAACGACACCGTGAACCGCCTGGGCTTCGCCGAGGTTGAGCGCCAGCTTCTCTCCGACGAGCTGCTGGAGCGCAAGGACGAGATAATCGGCGCGACCAAGCACACCAAGGGCGGCGCCACCTGCTAAAATCAATCAACCAAGTGGCTAAGCCACTTGGTTGAAAAGGCTGCACTCCGCTTCGCGCCTCGGTTGACCGCAAGCGGTCAATTCGACGCACGCTCCGCGAGAAGTATTTTCCGCGACGTACACGCCGCCGCAGAAAATAACCAAACTTTTTTCGCGTCTGCGGACGCGAACTCTGCGCGGCTTTTAAAAATCAACCACCCCCGGCAAGAGCAAGCTCTTGCCGGGGGTGGTTTTTTTATTTGTTCACAACGCCGCCTATATATTCAATCAAATCCAGCACGCGCTGGCTGTATCCCCACTCGTTGTCATACCAGGCCACCAGCTTTACGAAGGTGTCGTCAAGCTGTACTCCGCTGTTTGCGTCGAACACGCAGCTGTAATTGCAGCCCACAAAATCCGCGGAGACCACGCTGTCCTCCGTATAGCCTATATAGCCCCTGAATTTTCCCTCGGAGGCCTCACGCACGGCTGCGCATACGTCTTTGTAGTCGGTGGGCTTTTTCAGATTCACCGTCAAATCCACAACGGAGACATCCAGAGTGGGCACTCGGAAGGACATGCCTGTGAGCTTTCCGTCCAGCTCCGGGATAACCTTGCCAACGGCTTTGGCCGCGCCCGTGCTGGATGGGATGATATTGGCCGAGGCTCTGCCCTCCCGCCAGTCCTTGCGGCTCACGCCGTCCACGGTGCGCTGGGTGCCGGTGATGGCGTGTACCGTGGTCATAAGCCCCGAGCGGATGCCGAAGGCATCGTTTATCACCTTGGCCAAGGGGGCCAGACAGTTGGTGGTGCAGCTTGCGTTTGAGACTATCTTCATATCCGGGTGAAACAGCTCATTGTTCACGCCCATTACGAACATGGGCGCGTCCCGACTGGGGGCGGATATAAGTACTCGCTTCGCCCCGGCGTCCAGATGGGACCGCGCCTTTTCCATGGTGGTGAACACTCCGGTGGATTCCACCACGATATCCGCGTTCAGCTCGCCCCAGGGCAAGGCCGCCGGGTCCTTTTCGCAGAATACCGGGATTGACTTTCCATTCACCACAAGGCTGTGCTCAGTTGAGGAGACTTCTCCGGGGAAAACGCCGTGGACGGTGTCGTACTTCAGCATATAGGCCATGTACTCCGCGTCCAGCAGGTCGTTTATACCCACGAACTCCAGGTCCTTCCTCTCCATACCGGCGCGCAGCACCAGCCGGCCTATACGGCCAAAACCGTTGATTGCAACTCGCATCGCCATACCTCCTTTAGGATACAACAGGTATTCTATGCCGGGTATGGCAGAATTATACATCAGAACTGGCGTTTCTCGTAAAAGCGTATGGACAGCGCACAGGACACGGCCAGAGCCGGCAGGCTGAGAATCGGCAGAGCCACGCCCAATATCCCCGGCACGCCGCCGTCAATGCTTATAAAAGAGCTTATGCCGGCAGCGCAGCCCATGCTGATTAAATACGCCACTCTTCCCTTTTCTATATTTGTCTTCATAAGCATGGGGAACAGCACAGACACATACAGGAATACCACGGACGCGACAAACACCATATCCCCCAGCCCCAACGGGACAACTATGCTCAGCTTTACTACAGAGCTGGCAGCAAGCTGCAACAGCAGCATTATCACAGTCATACCCAGAGCCTCGGCATATCTGGCCAGCACCACATCCCTTCTTGTAACGGTGAGGAGCAGCAGGTAGCGCTCAAAGCCGCTGCGCTCATTATAGGACATTGCATTTATAACCAGCGTGACCATAAGTATCGCGCTGAATATTCTGAAAAACTCCGAGCCAACTCCTATAATCATATACAGCGCAGGCAGAAACAGCACCAGCTTGCTCTCAGATCGGAGCACGGCAAAATCGGCCGCGAATACCTTTCTCATTGTTTATCTCCTTTCGTAAAAAACACCAGTATATCCTCTATGCCCGCGCGCTCAGCCATCATTCCGGCAGGCGCCTTGTCCCGCTCCATGAGCAGCTCCGCACCGAAGGAGCTGTGGCGGCTGCCTATGATGTTTTCTTTCGGCATGGTCTCAAACTCGGCCCTGGAGCATCTGACCACCCGGTAGGCGTCCAGAAGTATGTCTTTCTCCTGAGTAAAAATACATCTCCCCCTGTGGATAAAGCATATATAGTCACATATTTTCTCCAAATCCGTGACTATGTGGGAGGATATGAGCACGCTGCTCTCGCCGTCCGCTATATAGTCCAGCAGCAGGTCCAGCAGCTCATCCCGGGCGGCAACGTCAAGACCGCTGGTGGCCTCGTCAAGAATAAGGAGCTTTGCCCCGTGGCTCATGGCCACCGCCAGAGACAGCTTCATTTTCATGCCCCGTGACAGCTCCCGGAATTTTTTGTCCCGGGAGAGGCTCATGGCGTCCAGCAGCTGCTCATAGCGCTCCCGGTTCCAGCGCGCGAAGCAGCGGCCCATGAGCTCGCCAATCTGCTTGGCGTTCAGTCCCGCAGGAAAGCAGCCCTCGTCCAGCACCACGCCTATGTTATCCATGGCTCCGGCGTTCACGCTCTGTCCGAAAACCTTTATCTCCCCGGCGTCAGGGCGTATCAGGTTCAGTATGGATTTCAGCACGGTGGTCTTTCCCGCGCCGTTTTCGCCCACCAGGCCCATGATGCAGCCCGCGGGCAAAACCAGGTCAAGCCCCTCCAGATTAAATTGTGGATAGGATTTGCTAAGTCCCTTTATGCTCAATGCGTTCATTTTAAGCTTCCTCCATCAGTTTCAGCATTTCGCTCAGCTCAGTTCCGGATACGCCGCAGCCCCTTGCCAGCTCCAGCGCCTCCTGCAGCAGCGACTCTATTTTTTTCAGATTTTCCTCACGCAGCAGCTCGGCATCCATGCCGGAGACAAAGCTGCCCTTGCCGGGTACGGTGTAGATGTAGCCCTCACGCTCCAGCTCCTCATAGGCCCGCTTGGTGGTTATTACGCTTATGCGCAGCTCCTTGGCCAGGAGGCGTATGGAGGGCAGCGCTTCGCCCTCCGTCAGCGCGCCGGACAATATCTGCGCCTTGACCTGGGAAAAAATCTGGTCGTATATGGGAACTCCGCTTGAATTGCTTATTAAGATATCCATTTCTTCACCCTCAGTATACTGTATATGCTCAGTATATACAGTATATACGATTTTGTCAAGATAGAAAAGCAGCGGAGCTTGAAAAAAGCTCCGCTGCTTTTATTTAGAAATAAGTTTTCTCAACATATACCCGGTTTGCCGCGGCAAGAACCATGGTACGGATGAGTATAGTCTGCTCAGTACGGCGGGATTCGGTGCAGGGCAGAGCCGCACCTGTGAAATCGAAGGCCTCTCTCAGGGCGTTTTCATACTCGGTACAGAAAAAGTCATACGCCTTTGCCAAAGGATAGGTCTCACGCTGTATCTCATACAGCCCAGCTATCTGCTGGACGGTGAACACCTGCTTGAGCAGGCAGGTGACTATGAGATAGGCCATATGCTCCCGTCCGTACTTCTTTTTCACCGGAGAGGGTACGGCTTTATTTTTTATATAGTTATTCACCATGGCGCCTGTGAGCGCTTCGGAATGGATGGGCGCAATCACCTGATTCACATATCCCAGCACCTGCTCCAGATACAGCCACATATCCGGAAGCTCCTCATATCTGGGGCATTTAAAACTGCGCGCAGCCCCTATGGCCTGTTCTCTGTCCAAAATCAATCCCTCCGATTTGTTATAATTGTATTGTATCACGTTCAATTTATTGTGTCAACCGCTGCAAATTAGCTATTTACAACACTTTTAAAATGTGTTAATATAATGTCCGACATTTGATATAAGAATGTTAATTATCGCGTAAATTCGATTTGCACATGAATTAAACTCTGTAATGAAAGGATAAGCCATATGAAACTCCCCGAAGAGAAGGTAAAACAGCTCATCGCTTTAATGAACTCCACAACCGAGGTTAAAATTCCTCCCATGCGCCCCATTATCGAGTGCTATGAGATAGCCATAGACGACGAGCGCGTGCTGGACTTTCTGCTGCGCTGCGGAGACAAGGAGTATACGCTTGAGGAGCTGAAGACTCTGTACGGCGAGATGTACGCCCAGGGCCGGGACAATTACGACGCCGAGTGGGAACGCTTCTGGGCCGGGATATACGACATGAGCTTTATGATTCCCGGGGAGGAGGACCACAGCAAATTCCTCATCGCCTCCATCTTCCCCGGCTGGATAGAACTGAGCGTGTCCGGACCTCTGAACGAGAAGCGCAGGGCCATAATAAACCGCTTCATGGACTTCTGGCAGCTCCTCAAAAAGCTGAACATCGCACCCATCCGCATGCTCAGCAACATGAAGGGCGTGAAGGAGCGCGACAACGGCACTCCCCACATGGGCACTCTTATCAGCCGCGGCAGCCGCGAGATAGCCCTGAACCAGCCCCTCACCAGCGAGCAGCAGGTGCTCTCCGCCGGCGACGCCTACTCTCTGCTGGAAAAGCACAAGGATGAGATAGCCGTTATGAACTGCATCTGCCGTACCTACAAGGAGATGAACGGCGGAAGCTGCGACTACGATATGCCCATAGAGGGCTGCATGAACATAGGCCCTCTCAGCAGGCAGCTGGTCAAAAACGGCATCTCCCGCGCCGTCAGCTATGAGGAGGCCTGCGCCCTTATTGAGGAATTTGAGCGCAAAGGCTGTATACACACCACCTTCCACTACGGCGGAAGCACCGACAAGGAGGCCATCAACATATGCAACTGCTGCAACGACTGCTGCCTGCTCTACGGCGGCTACCAGCAGGGATATCTGAGCAAGGTGCTTGTAAAATCCTTCTTCTCCCCCAAAATGATAGACGAGACACGCTGTGTTGGCTGCAACAAGTGCGGTCAGTACTGCGCCACCGGCGCCACCTACTACGACAAGGCGGCAAAGAAGCTGGTTTTCGACTACGATATGTGCGTGGGCTGCGGCCAGTGCGTTACCCAGTGCGCTTTCGACGTGCGCGAGATGGTGCGCGACGAGCGCAACGTCTTTGCCAAGACCAAGAAAAAGGCCTGAGGTGACGGAGCGTGCATGAAGGAGCAGTCTGCCGGGAGATAATGGACATAGTGGAGGCCGCGGCCAGGGCCAACGCCATCAAAAAAGTCTATGAGATAATTGTCTCCACCGGCCCTTATTCCTGTCTGAACGAGAATCAGCTCAACTTTTATTTCTCCGTGGCCCGTGAAAACACCTGCATGGCGGATGCCGTTATCCGCCTTGAGCCGGACGGCTCCCTGCAGGGAGCGAGCCAGATGTATGTAAAGACTTTCAGAGGTGAATGATATGAAAACCATCGCAGTAAATGTGAATGTGCTCAGCCGCAACGACGAGGTGGCCGCGAGAATCCACCGGCGTCTCAGCGAAAAAGGCATATGCCTTATAAACCTGCTGGGCACTCCCGGCTCAGGCAAGACCACCCTGCTGGAGACCGTGCTGAACCATGAGGGCGTTGACCGCTCCCGTGTGGCCGTGATAGAGGGCGACCTCTACACCGACAAGGACGCCCGGCGTATGGAGGCCATGGGCGTGCGCACCGTTCAGCTCAACACCCAGGGCGCCTGCCACCTGGAGGCCGACATGATAGAGCAGGCTCTTGAGGAGCTGGACCTGGACGGCATAGACACCATAGTTATAGACAACATAGGAAACCTGGTGTGCACCTCGGAGTTCACTCTGGGCGAGGACATACGCATAGGCGTGAGCAGCGTCACCGAGGGCAACGACAAGCCCCTCAAGTATCCCCTGCTGTTCCAGACCGCCGACTATGTGCTTATAAACAAAATGGACCTGGCACCCTACACCAATTTCGACGCCGGGCAGTTCAGGGCCGATATCCTGTCCCTGAATCCCAAGGGCGCCGTCATCCCCTGCTCCACTTACAGCGGCGAAGGCATGGCCGAGTGCCGCGGCATCCTGCTGGGATGACATGAGAAAAGCCCGGATGGACTTTGGAGCCTACCTGACAGGGGCAGCCAATGTCCATGCAGGGTACAAATGAAATATAAGAAAACCGTGCTGCTTCATTCTTGAAACAGCACGGTTTTCATGTCTCACCGAAATATTCGGCTCGTCCCTTGTACTCGCTGGTGACAATCTCATTCATCTCCTCCGGGGTCTCCTTGCACCCGCTGGCCAGCCACATTTTGATGATGGTGTTCAGCCCGCCCTTAAAAAACTCCATGTGGTAGGAGATAAAGCGGTTATTAAAGTGCGTCTCTGCCAAATGCCTGTCATACTTCACGATTTTGTACTGATTATCATACCCCAGCTTGAAATAGGTCTGATAAAAAAGCTGGTTCTCCGCGATATGCCGAAACAGCTTCAAATAATCATTGCTGTTGAAGCCTAGCGTCACCTCACCCTGATACAGCTTGGCGACCTCCTGCTCCAGGTTGCTGCGCACCACATCCGCCAGGGCGTAAATATCCTCATAATTTGCATAGAAGGTGGAGCGGTTCACCCCGGCCAGCTTGCAGATATCGGAAACCGTGATCTGATTCAGCTCATTTGTCTGCAGCAGCTCCACAAAAACAGATTCCATCTTTGCCCGTGACTCCCGTTTTCGCCTGTTGTTTTTCGTATTCATACAGAAACCTCTTTAATCCAACACTTGGCCTGATATTGATGATTGTTTTTCATCCCGTGGCTTTATTATAATATACTTACAACAAACAGACAAGTGTTGTGATAATAAAATGGAGGCTATTCAAATGAAGAAAAGCAGTTTTATAGCAATGGTTTTAGGGACAGTCAGCGGCGTTCTGTTTGCCCTGGGTATGTGTATGGCCATGCTGCCGGAGTGGAACGCCTTTCAGCCAGGCGTAATATTCGGTTGCGTGGGTCTGCTCCTGGGTCTGATTACAGTAATCATCTGGCGGAGAATGGAGGGAAAAGCGCCCGTCAAAGTCTCCGGAAAAGCTGTCCTGACCACAGTAGTGGGCATCGCGGGCGCTCTTGCATTGGGCGTAGGAATGTGCTTCACCATGGTATGGGGACAGATGGTGCTGGGCATAGTCATCGGCCTTGTGGGCATCGTGATACTGCTGTGTCTGGTTCCGCTGACGAAGGGCATCCAGTAACCACTCATGTTTCGACGGCTGAGAGAAAAGGCTGCGCTCAGGCAGATACTTGTGAGCCATCGTGATAAAGTCATATTTTCTGCGGCAACAGGCTTTGTTCTGAATCTTACCTATGCACTTTATCACAGCGCCCTTGGTATTTACTGGGACTCGCTGTGGTTTCTGATATTGGGTGCGTATTACATTGTTCTCAGCGTTATGCGGTTTTCCGCGGTACTCTATGACCTCAGGAGAAAGAATTCCCCCTCTCTCTCGGAGCAGTTCCTGGCACCGCTTTTAGGTGCATTGCTGATTCTGCTTTCGGTTATTCTGGCATTTTCCGTCTATTTAAGTTTTCACTATGATGTGGCGATCCAGTATCAGGAAATTATGATGATCACCATAGCGACTTATACATTTTATAAAATCACATTGGCAATCGTAAATGCTGTTAAAGCCCATAAACAGAGGTCCCAGTTGCTGATTGCAATACGGAACATTGGCTGTGCTGATGCAGCTGCATCCCTGCTGACCTTGCAGCGCTCCATGCTGGTATCCTTTGAAGGAATGAGCACCCGGGAGATTGGCATTATGAACGCTCTGACCGGAGCAGGTGTTTGTATTCTAACTGCTTCGCTGGGCATTTATATGATTCTAAAAAAGGAGAATTAATATGGCTGAATCCAAACTGGTAAAAGCAAATGAGAAAATCGCAGAGAGTGTGACGGGAGGTTTCCAGAAAATCCAGGATGCGGTGGTGAGCGGCTACACCCAAATTGAGGACAGGTTTGTAGCGCAATACCTGACCCATGAGGGAGAAACCATTGCCGAGGCCAAGGCTCGCCTGAAGCAGGAAGAGCAGGAACGCCAGAGCAAGAAATAAGAGCTTATACCCAAGGGCATAAACTGATGAACGAATCGAGACCTCATTAGAAGTCTCGATTCGTTTATATTTTTGTTCATAAAAAATTTAATTATTTTTTGAGAAAAAGTCTTGACCGATTGTTGCAACCGGTTGATACACTCTTATCATATCCCGAATTGTAAAATCATGATTGGAGGAAATCATATGAAATCTCTGAAAAAACTATGGGTGGCTGTTTTAGCCGTGTGCATGGTCCTGTCGCTCCAGACCGCCGCCTTTGCCGCCGTTGGCGACACCGGATTTTCCGATGTGGCCGCCGATGCGTGGTATGCCGAAGCCGTAGAGTATGTCCGGGATAACGGCCTGATGAGCGGCACCAGCGCCACCACCTTTGAACCCCAGACCACCACCAGCCGCGCCATGCTGGCGACCATTCTCTACCGCGCCTCCGGCAGTCTCTCCGGCGCCGCTTCTGCCAATTTTACCGATGTGGCTTCGGATGCTTACTATTACGATGCGGTAAATTGGGCGGCGGCCAATGGCATCGTCTCCGGCTATGGAGACGGACGCTTTGGCTCCAACGATCCTGTTACCCGTGAACAGATTGCCACTATCCTCTGGCGGTATACGGGCAGCCCCGCCGCAGATGCAGGGCAGGACTTTGCCGATGAGAGCACCATCGCCTCCTATGCAGCCGGTGCCGTGGATTGGGCGCAGGCCAATGGGATAGTAAACGGCATGGAGGGCAATCGCTTTGCTCCCCGCGGAAACGCCACCCGCGCGCAAGTAGCAACGCTCCTGCGAAATTACATGACAACGGAGACCCCGGATACCCCCACCGAAAACGGAAAGACCCTGGTCGTCTATTTCTCCATTCCTGAAACCACCGATCCCAACAACATGACCGAGGAGGAGGCCAACAGCACCGTGGTCATTAACGGCGAGGTGCTAGGCAACACCCAGTACATGGCCTATGTTATTCGGGATACCTTGGGCGCCGACATTTTCCGTATCGAGCCGGAAACACCATATCCCACCGACCACGAAATTCTGGTAGATCTGGCTTTGGAGGAGCAGAACGACAATGCCCGTCCCGCCATCAAAGACAGCGTTGAGGATATGGAGCAATATGACACCATTTTTATCGGCTACCCCATCTGGTGGAGCGATATGCCCATGATCCTCTACTCCTTCTTCGATGAGTATGACTTCTCCGGCAAGACCATTGTGCCCTTTGGTACCCACGGCGGCAGCAGCTTTGCAGGCACGCCCCGCACCATCGCAGAGTTGGAGCCGGACGCCGAGATACTGGACGGCATGACCATCTCCCGTGACCGCATCCAGGATGCCGGGCAGGACATCGTTGGCTGGGTGAACGGTCTGGAGCTTCAGTAAGGAGGCATTACGATGAAGGTTTTATTGGTCAACGGCAGTCCCCACAGGGAGGGCTGCACCTATACGGCGCTCAAGGAAGTGGCCGATACCTTAAACCAGGAGGGAGTGGACACCGACTTTTTCTGGATCGGCAACAAGCCCCTATCCGGCTGCATTGCCTGCAAGACCTGCGTTCAGAAGCACGCCTGCGTCTTTGACGATAAGGTCAACGAGTTCCTGGATATTGCCGGGAACTATGACGGCTTTATCTTTGGTACTCCCGTCCATTGGGGCGGAGCCACCGGGGCCATCACCTCGTTCCTGGACCGGGCCTTTTACGCCGACTTCTGCGGCGGCCGCAACAACTTTACGCTGAAGCCTGCCGCAGCCATCATGTCCGCCCGCCGGGCCGGGACCACCGCCACCTGGGATCAGATGAACAAGTATTTCGGTCTGATGCAGATGCCCATTGTGACCTCCCGCTACTGGAACATGGTGCATGGAGCCAAACCAGAGGAGGTCAAATGTGACCTGGAGGGGATGCAGTGTATGCGTTTCCTGGCCCGGAACATGGCCTTTCTGCTGAAATGTAAGGAGGCTGGTCTGAAGGCAGGTGTGGCCCTGCCGGAACAGGAGCCTGTGACATTCACAAATTTTATCCGGGAATAAAAATACAGGCCCGGATTTGGAAGCCTTCCAATTTGTTTAAAAACTCAAGAATTCTTTTATGCATATCACAAAAGGGCGTCAATCCTGGCCAATAACCAGAATTGACGCCCTTTTAATGCTCGTTAAACGGTAAAAATTTATGTTGTATTGGCGCGGGATGGTCCTTATATCCATCCGGGCTTTTGTGTTTATCCGCTCAGGTTCCAAGATAAGCGGCCTTGACCTTATCGTTGGCAAGAAGCTCTCTGCCGGAGCCGGTCATGGTGATGCGTCCGGTCTCCAGAACATATCCAATGTCGGCGGTCTGGAGGGCCATATTGGCGTTCTGCTCTATGAGGAGCACGGTGACGCCCTGCTTGTTTATCTCCTTGATGATATCGAAGATTCCCCGCACTATGATGGGGGCGAGGCCCAGGGAGGGCTCATCCATCATCAGCACCTTGGGGCGGCTCATAAGGGCACGGCCCACGGCCAGCATCTGCTGCTCGCCGCCGGAGAGGGTGCCACCGGCCTGCCAGTGGCGCTCCTTCAGCCGGGGAAACAGGTCGTAGACCCACTCTAGGTCCTCTTCCAGGCTGTCCTTACGCAGGTAGGCGCCTATTTTGAGGTTCTCAAGCACAGTCAGGTCTGGGAAAATGCGCCGGCCCTCGGGGACCAGGGTTATGCCCCGGGAGACTATGTCTGAGGTGCTCTTTCCGGTGATGTTCTCGCCCATGAACTCTATGGAGCCGCCGGAGGCCTTTACAAGACCTGCTACGGCGCGCAGGGTGGTGCTCTTGCCGGCGCCGTTTGCGCCTATCAGAGTGACTATGCTCTTCTCGGGCACCTCAAAGCTGATGCCCTTGACGGCCTCGATGCCGCCGTAGTTTACTTTTAGATCATTGATTTTCAGCATTATTCAGCCACCCCCAGGTAAGCCTCGATCACGCGGCTGTTGTTTTGAATCTCCGCAGGAGTGCCCTGGGCTATGAGCTTGCCGAAGTCCAGAACATAAATGCGGTCGGATATTCTCATGACCAGATCCATGTGGTGCTCTATCATGAGGATGGTGAGCTTATATGTATCGCGGATCTGATGGATGAAATCGGTGAGTTCCTGCGTCTCCTGGGGGTTCATGCCCGCGGCGGGTTCATCCAGGAGCAGAAGCCTCGGCTCGGTAGCCAGGGCGCGGGCAATCTCCAGCCGGCGCTGGAGGCCATAGGGCAGGCTGCCCGCCACCTCGTCCTTCAGGTGCTCCAGACCCTGCTCCACAAGCAGAGCCATGGCCTCGTCGCGCATACGCTGCTCCTCCCTGGCGTTCAGCCGGAAGGTTGCGGTAAAGAAGTTCTGCTTTGCGCGCATATGCTTGGCGATAAGCACGTTCTCGAACACGGTGAGGGCGGAGAACAGGCGGATATTCTGGAAGGTACGGGCCACGCCCAGCTTGGTTATCTTATCTGGAGTGGGGTTGAGGACGGCGGTGAATTTTCCCTTTTCCTCGCCGGCGTAGAGCTTATCCATTTTGCCCTGGGGGTGGTTTTCCACCATTGGCTGGCCCATGAAGCTGACGCGTCCGTTAGTAGGCTCATACACGCCGGTGATGCAGTTGAAGGCTGTGGTCTTTCCGGCGCCGTTGGGGCCTATGAGGGCAACTATCTCGCCCTGGTTTACATCCATGCTCAGGTTATTGACGGCGACAACGCCGCCGAACTGCATGGTCACATTTTCTACACGAAGTACGTTCTCGCTCATTTCGCCGCCTCCTCTTTCTTTTTGCGCCTGAAGATATCGGTGATCTCCTTATCGCCCATGATACCTCTGCGGAAGAACAGCACGACTATCATGATGATTACGGAGAATACCACCATACGGAAGCCGGCGCGGAGGAAGGGTACCTTGAAGCCGCTGGCAAGGACCATTTCGCTGTCCAGGAAGCGGAGCCACCACTCGGAGCAGGCCACATACAGGAATGTGGCGATGACGCTGCCGGAGATGGAGCCTATGCCGCCAATTACGACGATGAGCAGTATCTCATAGGTCATGGCGGAGGTATACACCATGGCCTGAGCGTTTGCGGCGTACATGGCGAACAGGGCGCCGCCCACGCCTGCAAAGAAGGAGGAGATGCAGAAGGACAGCATCTTGTGCTTGGCAAGGTTTATGCCCATGGCCTCGGCGGCTATCTCATCCTCACGGATGGCCTTGAAGGCCCGGCCGTAGGAGGAGTTTATGAGCAGCACTATTATGGTGATGCAGACTATGGCAACCAGGAAAGGCACAAAAGCCGACAGGCGCAGCACCACTTTTCCGGCTCCGTCGGTGATGTTGAAGCTGGAGAAGATGGGGAAGCTCTTTATCATATTTGCGCCGTTGGTTACGGGACCCAGCTTCTGCCACTGGAAGATGGCGCGGAGTATCTCCGCAAAGCCCAGGGTGGCTATTGCCAGATAGTCGCTTTTAAGACGCAGAACAGGCAGGCCGATGAGCCACGCGAAAAAGGCGGCGACGCATCCGGCAAGTATCATGGCTATGAGCACGCCCAGCACCATGCTGACCGCTCCGCCCACGCCGCTGGTGCCGAAAACATTACCCAGCAGGTCCTGCAGGGAAAACTTGACGGCGGAGCCGCCGAACAGGTAGTAAACCTGGTCCTTATTCGCCATAGGAACGGTGAGTATGGCGTAGGTATATGCGCCCAGGAGCATGAAGCCCGCCTGGCCCAGAGAGAACAGACCGGTAAAGCCGTTGAGCAGGTTCATGGAGACGGCCACCAGAGAGTAGACCGCGGCCTTTTTCAGCACGGTGAACAGCTGGCTGGTGGGGAGTAAGATTTTTGGCAGATTCTGCTGAGGGATAAATATGCTCAGGTTTTCCAGCAGCACCACCAGCGCAAGCACGGCGGCAGCGCATACGAAGGCTATCAGGGCGCCCTTTTTATTCTTGTTTTGTTTCATAAGAGCACCTCCTCAGACCTTATCCGTGGCCTTCTCGCCGAAGAGACCCGTGGGCTTGAACACCAGGATGACTATCAGCAGCGCGAAGGTAAATGCATCGGAGAAAACAGACACATCCCAGGCGGAAGGCAGACCTTTGATTATGGTCTCGCAGATGCCTATGATGAAAGCGCCTATCACAGCGCCGGGGATGGAGCCTATACCGCCGAACACCGCGGCCACGAAGGCCTTCAGTCCGGGCAGAGCGCCGGCGGTGGGTGTGATGGCGGTATAGTTGGTGAAGTACAGGACAGAGCCAACGGCCGCCAGGGCGGAGCCTATTACAAAGGTAATGGATATAACGGAGTTTATCTTTATACCCATGAGCTGGCTGGTCTCAAAATCCTTGGCCACGGCGCGCATGGCCATGCCTATCTTGGTGCGGTTAATAAGCTGTGTAAGCAGCAGCACCAGAACCAGAACCAGAATGGGAGTGAGTATGACGACCCACTTGGTGGGGGTTCCGGCTATGGTGACGGTGTTTGCCAGAGCCTTTATTGTGGGGTAGGTCATGGGCTGGGCGCCGGTGACGTAGGTGGCGGTGTTCTGCAGCAGATAGCTCACACCAATGGCCGAAATCATAACGGACATACGGGGCGCGGTGCGCAGGGGCTTATAGGCCACGCGCTCAATAACGAAGCCAAGCGCCACCGTCAGGATAATGACCAGAGGCAGCACCAGGTACAGGGGCAGCGCCGCGGAGAGATAAATACCAAGCAGTCCCGCGACCATAAAAACATCGCCGTGGGCGAAATTTATAAGGCGCAGTATACCGTAGACCATGGTGTAGCCT
Organism: Candidatus Heteroscillospira sp.; assembly: GCA_050943935.1. Classification (GTDB taxonomy): domain Bacteria; phylum Bacillota; class Clostridia; order Oscillospirales; family Oscillospiraceae; genus Heteroscillospira. The sequence continues at coordinate 73,534 of JBMNQC010000005.1, forward strand.
ATGGCGATAAGCGCGTACTGTCCGCCGACGGATATGCCGGAGAGCAGAATAGAAATCGCATAATCCACAGGGGTTCCTCCCTTTTTCTTGATTTGGGCCGTCTTGAAAGGAGTGTGTGGGGCACTCCTTTCGAGGCAGCCCAGGTCTTATAAAATACGCCGATTGGCGGGGGGATGAAGCCCCCCGCCAAACAGGTATGCTTGTTAATAAGTTAGTTGCCGGAGCCGGTCTGGACGGTCTCCAGAGCCCACACGCCGTCGGCGGTGTTGGCAGTCTTTATGTAGGCGGTGTCGCGGACGGCGTCGCCGTTCACGGGCTCAAAGGCAATGGCGCCGGAGACGCCCTCATAGGTAACGCCGGGAAGAGCGGCCTTGATAGCGCCGGGGTCGATGCTGTCGGCGGCCTTTATGGCCTCCAGAGCTACATAGTAAGCATCATAGCCCATGGCGGTGACGGCTGCGATGGTGTCGTTGCCGCCGTTGGCGGTCTTGGCGTTGGAATCGGTGTTGATGAACTCCTTGATGCCCTCGTCGAACTCGGGGGCGCCGCCCTCCTGATAGAAGGTGGAGACATAGAGCTTAATATCGGTGCCCTTGGCAGCTTCCAGAACCATGTTGTCATCCAGAGTATCGGAGCCGAGGATGGGAACATCTATGCCCAGAGAAGCGGCCTGAGTGATGATCTGAGTTGCATAGGCGATGGACACGGGGGTGAAGATAACATCGGCGCCCTCGCTCTTGGCCTTGTTCAGATAGGTGGTAAAGTCGGAGTTGTTCTTGGGATAGGAGTCCTTGATGACCTTGCCGCCGGCCTTGGTGAAGACCTGCTCAAAGAAAGCCATCAGGCCCTGGTCGTACTCGTTGCCGTTCTCACCCAGGCAGTAGGCGACCTGGGCGTCAAACTTCTCCATAGCGAAGTTTGCCAGAACGTCAGCCTGGAAGTTATCCAGGAAGCAGATACGGAAGTAGTAGTCATTGCCCGCGGTGACGTTGGGGTTGGTGCAGGTCACGCCCATTGCGGCCAGACCGGCATCGCCGAAGATGGGACCGGCGGCCATGGACACGCCGGAACCGTAGGAGCCGAGGACCATGGCAACGCCCTCGCTGACAAGCTGAGAGGCGGCGGTGGGAGCCTTGGAAGAATCGGAGCCGTTGTCGGCATAGACCAGCTCGACCTTATAGGTCTCGCCGCCCACTTCTACAGTAGGAGTGACGTGGTTTGCGTACTGCATGCCCAGAGTCTCTTTCTTTCCGCCGGAAGCGGAGTCGCCGCTGGCGGGCTCAAACACGCCAATCTTGACGACCTTGTCGCCGGAAGAGGGAGCCTCGGATTCGGGTGCGCTGCTCTCGGGAGCGCCGCTTTCTGGTGCGCTGGATTCCGGAGCGGAGTTTCCGCCGCAGCCTGCCATGAGTGCAAAAATCATGCAGAGTACCAGCAGAATGGAGATGGACTTTTTCATTTTTGTTCCTCCTTTTTGATTAGCCCAGCGTGTCCGTTGTATGCGGACATCTGTACTTGGGTTCTTGTGGCATATTATACCGCACTCCTGCGGCAATTGCAACCCAAAATATGGCCGCACACCCTGTTTCCCGGGAAAATCTCACCATCGCTTGTGTGTTTAACCAAAATGCGTGGCTGAACAGGGCAGTTGGCTGAATATGTGCGCCTGTGTACTTATGCGCCCGGGTGCGGCTGTGAAATCGCTTCGTACTGCGGGGTCGTGTTCTGAAACCCATTTCTTTAAAGAAACGGGTTTCAAACTTCCCAAAGAATCCGCCTTGTCGAATACTCTTTTGGGCCTCGCCTACGCGCACAACGCGCTCGTGCGGCGGTAGATGCAAGCCATGGCCTGCGTCGAAGTGCGGAGCTGTCAGGTGAGCTTTACGCTGAAACCTACTGCCCAATTCCATCGATTCAGGCGCGATTGGGTGGCACTACCACTTCGCCATTTGAATGAGTGAGCTTTAGCTCACGAATGGCCCATGGCGAACCGTAAGTTTCTTTGGCGGGCGACACCGTTTCTTTTGAAAGAAATGGGGTCGCACTACGCAGTCCGCAGACTGCGCCCCGTCCCCCCCGCGCCCACCGCAATGCGCGCCCCTACACACTCTTAATTAGTTTTAAGCGAACTTGAGGCTAAAGATTTTTAAATCCGTCGCGAAGCGACACAACAATTATTCACTATTCATTCTTCACTATTCATTCTTCACTATTCACTAAACCTCGCCCCCCTGTCATGGAAAGAAAGGATTTCAGGTGCGGCGGAGTCCCGTCCCTATACTATTTAAATATGCTTCACTTCAAAATGAACGGCGGGGTGCGCAGGTCGCTGTCGGGAGGACAGCCGGGACGGGCGAGGGACCAGAGGGCACGGGCACGGGCGGTGAGCCGGAAACACTCCCCCGCCCTGCCCTCAAGGCGCAGGCCGTGGGCGGGCTTGGTTACAATAGGTATGCCCGACGTGTCCCTTATCTCCGCCAGCAGGCGCAGACCGTCTGCATTGGCCGCCAGCACCCGGGCGTAGGGCGGCACACCGGAGTTCATATCCCGCTCCACGCCCAAAGCGGCGCAGAGCAGTATACGCCGCAGGCGGGCCATAGTGTAGCGGCGGGTCTTTACGCTGTTCAGCACATCCTCCAGAGTCGGCTCCGTCTCCAGCGCGGCGCATATCCGGTTTTCCAGACCCTCTGAGCACTCGGGACAGCGGGCGATAACCTCCGGCGGCAGCATACGCAGGCGGGAGAGCTGGGCGCACATGGCCATAGCGCTGTCCAGCGGGGACAGGCCGCCCAACGCATCGTATACAGTCTCCGGCACAAAGACGCTCCAATCTTCCCCGGTGCGGATGATGCTGCGTATCTCAGAGGCGGAGCGTACCGCCTCCGTGCCGCGCTCGTCGTGTCCCGCGCCGGTTCGCGTGACGGTGACAGCCGTGATTGGAGCATCCAGGGCGCGGATAGCGCGCAGGTATTCTATGCCCAAAATGTTGTTGGGGCTCTCCGCGAGCCGCGCCTGTTTACCCAGCATTTTTTCCAGAGCACCGTGGCGGGCCGCGGCGTAGCTGACGCCGCTTTTGAGATGCCCGGATATATCCGCGTCCAGTTCCGGACTGTCCAGAGCCTCGGCAATTTTTTGCAGTTTATCCATATCTCCGCACTCGCTGCCGAAGCTGAGGCGGTCAACCACACCCAGCGCCTCCAGCAGGCCGACGGCGCCCCGGGCGAAGCCCTCGGCGGAGGAAAGCGCCCATGGCAGAGGCAGCTCCAGCACCAGGTCGGCGCCGGAAAGAACAGCCGCCCGGGCGCGCTCGTGCTTATTATAGACAGCCGCCTCCCCCCGCTGGACATAGTCCCCGGACATTACGGCCACCACCGGACGGCCAGGACAGGCCTCTCTGGTCCTTTCCAGGTGGTAAGCGTGGCCCAAATGAAAGGGATTATATTCCGCAATTACCCCAACGGCTTTCAAAAACATCCCGCCTTTCGTGAAAAACCGCTAAAATTAAAAAATTTTTATCTTTTCCCGGTCTTGCTCTTGCCTTTTTCTAAAAATCACAGTACAATGTTTGTAACTTTGTCTATCTTATGATACATTTATTCTGATGAATTTACAACAGGAAAGGAATTGATCCCATGAAAATTCTGGTCATCAACGCCGGAAGTTCTTCCCTCAAGTATCAGCTCTTTGATATGGACACCGAGTCCGTACTGGCAAAGGGTCTGTGCGAGCGCATCGGTATCGACGGAAAATTCACCTACAAGCCTCAGGTTGAAGGCAAGGCCACTCTGAAGGCTGTGGACGTTCCCATGCCCACCCACTCCGAGGCTATCCAGACCGTTCTGGACGCCCTGGTGGACAAGGATAACGGCGTTATCGCCTCCATGCAGGAGATAGGCGCCGTGGGCCACCGCGTTGTTCACGGCGGCGAGGCTTTCTCCTCCTCCGTGCTCATCACCGACGAGGTCATGAAGGGCATTGCCGACTGCAACGACCTGGCCCCCCTGCACAACCCCGCCAACATCACCGGTATCGAGGCCTGCCAGAAGGTCATGCCCGGCGTGCCCATGGTCGCCGTGTTCGACACCGCTTTCCATCAGACCATGCCCAAGAAGGCCTTCACCTACGCCGTGCCCTATGAGTACTACGAGAAGGACAAGGTCCGCCGCTACGGCTTCCACGGCACCAGCCACCGCTATGTGGCAGCCCGCGCCGCTGAGCTGCTGGGCAAGGCTCCCGAGGACCTGAAGCTCATCTCCTGCCACATGGGCAACGGCAGCTCCATCTGCGCCATCATGGGCGGCAAGAGCGTTGACACCTCCATGGGCTTCACCCCCCTGGTCGGTCTGCCCATGGGCACCCGCTGCGGCGACCTGGACAGCGGTGTGCTGCAGTTCATCATGAACAAGTACGGCTACAGCATTGACGAGATGCTGAACATCCTCAACAAGAAGTCCGGCGTGCTGGGCGTCTCCGGCGTCAGCAGCGACTTCCGTGACCTGGAGGAGGCCGAGGCCAAGGGCAACGAGCGGGCCGGTCTGGCTCTGGACCTGTTCCACTACGACGTGGCCAAGGTCGTGGGCTCCTACGTGGCAGCCATGAACGGCGTGGACGCCATCATCTTCACCGCCGGTGTTGGCGAGAACAGCGCCGAGACCCGCGAGGAAGTCTGCAAGTATCTCACCTATCTGGGCTGCGAGCTGGATAAGGATGCCAACAGCAAGCGCGGTCAGGAAGTTGTTATAAGCACTCCCGATAGCCGTGTGAAGCTCATCGTCATCCCCACCAATGAGGAACTGGTCATCGCCCGGGATACCAAGGCCCTTATCTGAGTTTATATTTACCGGACAGGCCGCGGAGGAACACCGCGGCCTGTCTTTCAGCTTTTTTGCTGAAATTTCGTAAAATATTTTGTAAATTTCCGTTGACAAGGATTTAGTTCCTATGATAATATAGTAGCGCCGCTTTGAAAGGGCTGTGCAAGTAAAGCTCAGGCTTTCGCCCCCAGAGCGAGACTCTTATGAGAGGCAGGTGCATTTCGTGAAAACCGCTATTATTGTTACCGGAGGCAAGCAGTACCGTGTTGCCGAGGGCGATGTTCTCTTCGTTGAGAAGATGAATGCAGAGGCCGGCGAGGCCGTCACTTTCGACCAGGTTCTGGCCGTTATTGATGATGACAGCAGCGTCTTCGGCGCTCCCGTCGTTGCCGGAGCTACCGTTTCCGCCAGCGTCGTGAAGAACGGCAAGAGCAAGAAGATCCGTGTTTACAAGATGAAGCCCAAAAAGGGTTATCAGCGTACTCAGGGTCACAGACAGCCCTACACCAAGATTCAGATTAATACCATCAACGCTTAAGTTTTCTCTTTCAACAACTCACATGGAGGTGTAATTCATGGCACATAAGAAGGGAGTCGGCTCCACCAAAAACGGTCGTGACAGCGAATCCAAGCGTCTCGGACCCAAGAGAGCCGATGGTCAGTTTGTCCTCGCAGGCAATATCCTGGTGAGACAGCGCGGAACCAAGATCCACCCCGGCACTAATGTTGGCCGCGGCAGCGATGATACCCTCTTCGCTCTGACTGACGGTACCGTCAAGTTCGAGCGTATGGGCAAGGATCGCAAGAAGGTCTCTGTTTACGAGATCGCTCAGTAACCTTAAGAAGGGGGCGGTAATTCCGTCCCCTCTTTTTTTCTAAGTGAGGAATTTATATGAAAAGATATTCTGTTCTTTTCTTTTTGATATTGTCTCTCCTGCTTTGCGCCGCCTGCGGCGCTCCGGAGGCCACCCCTACCCCCGCCCAGCCCAGCGACACCCCAAAGCCGCATTTTGAAAGCGGAGTTATAGAGGACTCCGTATACTCCAATACATATCTGAAGCTCAGCTTCACCCTTCCCGAGGACTGGAGCTTTCTGGACCAGGACGAGTTTCTCCAGCGCTTTGACGACAACTTCAACCAGGTGGCCAGTGAGCTGGAGGTGGGCAGTCTGCCCGAAAACTCCACGTATTACGAGTTTTACGCTCAGGGACAGTCCGGCGAGAGCATTGTGATGACGGTGGAAAATCTGGCGGCTCACGACGGCGGCAAGCTGCTCACCGTAAAGGACTTTGTGGCAACGCTGTCCGAGCAGTTCGCCCAGCTCACGTCTGTAAACTACACTATCGGGGAAAGCTACACTCAGCACCTTGCCGGACGGGATATGATAATTCTGCCTCTGGAGGTCAGCGATGTTGAACTCATGCAGCACTGCTGCGTATTCCGCAGCGGTGATTATATGGTAACTTTAACATTCTCGGCCCAGGATGCCCAGGAGCTCGCCTCTCTTGAATCCTGCCTGGCCGAAATCTGACACATGATACGTAAAAAGGAGGCTGACCCATGGCCAATTCATTTGTAGATAAAGCCACAATAAAGGTCATTGCCGGCAAGGGCGGCGACGGTGTCGTAGCCTTTCACCGCGAGAAATACATCGCGGCCGGCGGTCCTGACGGCGGCGACGGCGGACGCGGAGGCGACATTATCGTAAAAGTCGACGACCACATGTCCACGCTGATGGACTTTCGATACAAGCGCAAATACACCGCTTCCCCCGGCGCAGACGGTCAGGGCAAACGCTGCTCCGGCAAGGACGGCGAGAGCCTGGTGATAAAGGTGCCCCGGGGCACCCTCATCCGTGATAAGGAGACAGGCGGAATTATCCAGGACATGTCCGGCAACGAACCTTTCGTGCTCTGCCGGGGCGGACGCGGCGGCTGGGGCAACAAGCACTTCGCCACGCCAACCCGTCAGGTGCCCCGCTTTGCCAAGCCCGGCCTGCCCGGCGAGGCCAGAGAGGTTGTGCTGGAGCTGAAGCTGCTGGCCGATGTCGGCCTGGTGGGCTTCCCCAACGTGGGCAAGAGCACTCTGCTCTCCGTTGTCAGCAAGGCCCATCCCAAAATAGCCAACTATCACTTCACTACCCTGAACCCCAATCTGGGCATGGTGTATGTGGAGGAGGGCGTCTCCTTCGTCATGGCGGATATCCCCGGCATCATAGAGGGCGCCAGCGCTGGCGCCGGTCTGGGACATGATTTTCTGCGGCACATTGACCGCTGCCGTCTGCTGCTGCATGTTGTGGATGTATCCGGCAGCGAAGGCCGGGACCCCATCGCCGATTTTGAGGCTATCTGCACCGAGCTTAAGGAGTACAGCCCTGAGCTGGCCCAGCGCCCCCAGCTGGTGGTGGGCAACAAGTGCGACCTGCTGGGCGAGAACCGCGAGCAGCTGGAGGCCTTTAAAGCATATGTTGCCGAGCGCGGCTATGAATTCTTTGAGCTTTCCGCCGCCACTCACAGCGGCGTCCGTGAGTTAATACAGGTGACTGCTCAGCGCCTTGCTCAGCTGCCTCCCGTAACCGTGTATGAGGCGGACTATGTGGCCCCCGAGCCCAGGATAGAGAGCGCGGAGGACGTTACCATCACCCGCGAGGACGATGTGTGGATAGTGGAGGGCGGCTGGCTGGAGCGTCTTATGAGCAGCGTTAACTTCGGCGACTACGAATCCCGCATGTACTTTGACCGCGCTTTGCGCGAGTCCGGTCTGTACGACCGCATGGAGGCTATGGGCGTGCGTGACGGCGACACCGTGAGCATCTATGACCTTGAATTTGATTACAAAGCCTGATAAAGCAGCTGGAGGAAAAAAATGAAGCTACGTTACAAAGTTAGTGAAGAAAACTATATTGAAATGCTGCAAAAGCAGCTGAAGCGCAGAGACCGCAGTCCCATCTCCCTGCTCATAACCTTTGTATGCACCATAGGCCAGATGGGTATGCTTATCTATCTGATTGCCACCGGCGGCGTGACCGGTAAAAATGTCTATATTTTAGGCGCAATGAGCGCGCTCATCTTCATCCTGAATATTATATACCGGGTTACAACCCACCGCCGCGCCTCGGTAACTTTGCAGCGTTTTAAGCTCCAGGGCAAAATTTCCGAGGACTTCTGGAAGGATCACGAGTTCCGCCTGGACTCCGACAGTCTCACCGTGCGTTTCGGCTCCCTGCGCTCCGTCTATTCTCTTCAGGAGATAAACGGATATGAGGAGCTGGACAGTTCCCTCCTCATCTACTGCAAGGGCACCGTGGCCGACATAGTACCCTACACCGCCATAGAGGACAAGGAGGCCTTTCTGGAGGCCATCCGCGAGGCTCAGCACACTCAGATAGTGGATAACGCCGAGAGGCTCCGTGATGATGTGCCCGCCAGCTTCAAATATCACTTCAACTACAGCTACACTCTGGACAGCTATCTGGCTCATCAGCGGGAGGCCTATCGCCGGCTCTATACCACCAAGCTGATACTTAACTGGCACACCATCATCCGTCTGTTCGTCTCCCTGTACGCTCTGGGCTACATATTCATCAATCCCAAGCCCTGGGTTGTCGCCCTGTGCATAGCCGTGTTCATCATCTTCAATCTGCAGCACATAGTCACCTTTACTCCCCTGTGCAACCTGACCATCAAGTCCGGTCTGGGAGATACGCTGGCCCACAAGCCCGACCCGGAGACCGACGCATACATCACCGCCGACAGCATTATCATCCGCGGCAGCATGCACTCTCTGGACATCCCCGTAAAGGAAGTAAAGGCCATGCGTCGCATTAAGGGCGGCGTAGCCCTCTATCTGCCCAAGAACGTGATGCTCACCATTCCCGAGCCGGAACACGACGAAAACGGCGATTTTGAGAAGTTTATAAAGTTTATGGACTACAAGGCCAACTGACAAGCAATAAAAAGCCCCGTTCGAGGATTTCGTCGGGGCTTTCTCTGTACAGCTGCAATAAGCTTGGGGGAATTTTTGTGAAAAAGTGTATTTTTGATATTCTTGCAACCGCATTTCTCTTTGGAACTATGGAGGTCTCGGTAAAATACTGCGGCTCCACCTTCAACTCCATTCAGCTCACCTTCCTGCGCTTCCTTATAGGCGGCCTGCTTCTGCTGCCCTTTGCCGCAGCAGACCTGAAAAAGCGCGGCTATAAACTCACGGCGGGCGACCTGGGCTATCTGCTGTTTCTGGGCGTCACCTGCGTGAGCCTGAGCATGACCCTGCTGCAGCTGAGCATAGAGGGCATAAACGCCAACCTTGCCGCCGTTATCATCTGCACCAATCCCCTGTTCACCATGGTGTTCGCCCACTTTGTGGCCAACGACCCCTTCACCAAACGCAAGGCCGTGGTGCTGATTCTGATGCTTGTGGGTCTGGTTATAGTGGCAGACCCCATAAAGATACTCAGCGGCGACATAAGCCCTCTGCATCTGGGCTATGCCGTTTTGTCCGCCCTCACCTTCGGCCTCTACACCGCCTGGGGCAAGCGCCGTATAGCCAAAATAGGCGGCATGACCCAGAACGCCCTGAGCTTTCTCTTCGGCTGCGCGGGCCTGCTGGTGTTCATGCTCCTCACCGGCATCCCCGTGTTCAAGGGCGTGAGCATGGAAACCACGCCAATGCTGCTGTATCTGGGCATTTTCGTGACCGGCCTGGGCTATTACTTCTATCTTGAGGCCATAAAGCTGGCCGGCCCCTCCATGGCCTCCATCGCCTTTTTCCTGAAGCCAATCATAGCCCCCGTGCTGGCCTTCTTCGTGCTGTGCGAGCCTATCACAAAGAATTTGGTGCTGGGCGTGTGCTTCATACTGCTGGGCTCCTACATCAACATTGCCGGCAGTCTGAAAAAGGCTCCCGCAGCGAAGAACTGAAAAGCACCTTTAACATAAAAAATAGCTGCAATGCAGCTATTTTTTATTGCAGTTGTTCGCTTTTCTGTGGTATACTGTACCGGTATATCATTAAAATATACTGCCCAGAGTTGGCGTTTCTATGTCCGCAAGCCGGCGCAGTCCGGTGAGCACATGGGCGTAGCCGCCTTTGCACTCGTCGGACCTGTCATTCACGCGGCTGAGGAGCTCATAGAAATCATCCGTAACCGCGTCTATCTCCGAGTGGCGCATGGACACGGAGGTGTAGCTGCCGGGAGAGAGCCAGCGGTCTATGGCGCGCTGTAGCTCATTTTCGGCCCCTGTCCAGTCCTTGGCCTCAAAGGCCTCGCGGGAGGCCTCCACATATCCGCACAGTTCCTCCGACAGGCTGCGCACATAAAAAACGTTCCACGCCGCTCCGGCGCACAGCAGTATCAGAGCCAGAACAGCCGCTGTCTCTCGCTTCATTTGTTCCCCTCCTTAGGCAGAAAATATATCTGGTCGGCGCCGTTGACCGTCATGATAAACACCCGCTCAGGACGGATATCGCCCCGCTTTTTCAGCTCCTTATCCAGCCATTTGCGGTTTTTACCCAGACGTTTTAGGTTTTCATCCAGCACGAAGCCGTCGTTTATCACTATGGTGGCGTAGCCCGTGTCCGGCACCTGTATGCCCAGCTGTGACGGGGTGACGGGCTGTTCCTCCGGATACAGTATGGTGTTCAGCACGCCGTCTGTCTCCAGCACGGCGTATTGGATCTTGCTAATATCCATAACACCCTGATTGCGCAGTTCCTCGGTGAGCTCGTCTATGGTGAAGCGGTTTTTACGCATCTCCGATTGGCATATTACACCGTTTTCCACCAGTATACTGGGCCGTCCGCACACAATACTGCGAAAGCGCAGGCTTTTCATAATGCAGCCGGATATAATAAGCTCACAGCACAGCAGAACTACAATTGGTATGAGGCCGTTCATAAGGGGTATGCCTATATCCTGCAGGGGGTTTGCCGCCAGGTCGGATATAAGAATGGCTACAACCAGCTCCGACAGCTCCAGCTCTCCTATCTGACGCTTGCCCATCAGGCGCATGGATACGGTTATGGACAGAAACACAATAATTGTGCGTATAAGAATAATAGCCAAGCAGCTCACCTCTCAAATCTATCTTAGTTTTTACCTTTCCGCCCTATAAAAATAGGAGGTAATTTTATGAAATTTGCAAAAATGCACGGCGCAGGCAACGATTACGTCTATGTCAACTGCTTCCAGGAGGATATCCCGGACCGCAGCGAGCTGGCCGTGCGTGTCTCCGACAGGCACTTCGGCGTTGGCGCAGACGGACTTATATGCATTTGTCCCTCCCACATTGCCGATTTTAAAATGGACATGTATAACGCCGACGGCTCCAGGGGGGCCATGTGCGGCAACGGGATACGCTGCGTGGGCAAATATGTCTACGACAGGGGCATGACAGACAAGACCACCATAACCGTGGAGTCCGGCGGCGCCGTGAAAACTCTGCTGCTGAATGTGGAGGACGGCGAGGTCCGCTCCGTCCGCGTGGACATGGGCGGGCCAATATTGAAGCCTGAGCTGATACCCGTGGCTCTTCCCGGAGAGCGGGTGCTTCTCCAGCCGCTGGAGATAGACGGTACGCAATACCTGATCACCTGCGTATCCATGGGAAACCCTCACTGCGTGGTTTTTGTGGACGATGTGGATGCTCTGGAGCTGGAGACCATAGGCCCAAAATTTGAAAACCACCCCCTGTTCCCCCAGCGGGTGAACACGGAGTTCGTCCAGGTGGCGGACAGAAATCATCTTAAAATGCGCGTGTGGGAGCGAGGCTCCGGCGAGACCCTGGCCTGCGGCACCGGCTCATGCGCAAGTCTTGTGGCCGCCGCGCTGGCGGGCAAAAGCGATGACAGCGCCAGTCTGCTGCTGCGCGGCGGCCAGCTGCGCATAGACTGGGACCGCGCGGCAAACACAGTTTACATGACCGGCCCCGCCGAACTGGTATTCGACGGCGAGCTATACATATAATTATTAGGAGCGTGCAGAACAATGGTTAAAATCAATGAAAATTACGGCAAACTGCCCGGCAGCTATCTCTTCTCCGAGGTTGCCCGCCGCATAGCCGCCTATTCCGCGGCACATCCCGAGGCAAAGATAATAAAGCTCAGCATAGGCGACGTAACCCGCCCCCTCTGCCCCGCCGTTGTGGAGGCCATGCACAAGGCCGTTGACGAGATGGGCACCATAGAGGGCTTCCACGGCTACGGCCCCGAGCAGGGCTACGACTTCCTGCGCAGCGCCATCGCCGACTTTGACTACAAGGCCCGGGGAATGGACATCACCGCCGACGAGATCTTTGTCTCCGACGGTGCCAAGAGCGACTGCGGCAACATAGGCGACATCTTCGGCACAGACAACGTAGTGGCTATCTGCGACCCCGTGTACCCCGTGTATGTGGACACCAACGCCATGGCCGGCCGCGCCGGCGACTATCAGCAGGAGCTGGGCCGCTGGAACAAGCTGGTTTATATGCCCTGCGTGGAGTCCAACGGCTTCGCCCCCGACCCCCCCACCGAGAAAGCCGACATCATCTACCTCTGCTACCCCAACAACCCCACCGGCGCCGTGGCCACCCGCGACCAGCTGAAGGCCTGGGTGGACTACGCCAACAAAAACGGCTCTGTCATCCTGTACGACAGCGCATATGAGGCCTTTATCACCGAGGAGAACGTGCCCCACTCCATCTTTGAGATTGAGGGCGCACGCACCTGCGCCATTGAGTTCCGCTCCTTCTCCAAGACCGCTGGCTTCACCGGCAACCGCTGCGCCTACACCGTTGTACCCAAGGACCTGGAGCGCGGCGGCATGAAGCTCAACGCCATGTGGAACCGCCGTCAGTGCACCAAGTTCAACGGCACCCCCTACGTCATCCAGCGGGGCGCAGCCGCAGTCTATACCCCCGAAGGACGCGCCCAGGTGATGGACACCATCGCCTACTATCAGCGCAACGCCAAGGTTATCCGCGAGGGTCTCACCGCCGCCGGTCTGTGCTGCTTCGGCGGTGTGAACGCACCCTACATCTGGCTCAAGACCCCCGAGGGCTATGGCTCCTGGGAGTTCTTTGACCTGGTGCTCGACAAGGCAAACGTGGGCACCACTCCCGGCGCAGGCTTCGGCCCCTCCGGCGAGGGCTACATCCGCCTTACCGCCTTCGGTGACGCCGACGCCACCGTTGAGGCCGTCGAGCGCATCAAGGCAGCACTGTAAATTTTTGGAGGTCTTTCCATGTGTGGAATAGTTGGATACACCGGAGCCAAACAGGCTTCTCCCCTGCTGCTGTCCGGTCTTGAAAAGCTGGAATACCGCGGCTACGACTCCGCCGGAGTTGCGGTGAACACCGAGAGCGGCATAGAGGTTGCCAAGGCCATGGGGAGGCTCGCCGCCCTGTGCGAGCTGACGGACAACGGCAAAAAAATACACGGCACCGCCGGTATAGGCCACACCCGCTGGGCCACCCACGGACGCGTCTCCGACGAGAACTGCCACCCTCACCTGAGTGACAACGGCCGCATCGCCATTGTCCACAACGGCATTATCGAAAACTACAAATCTCTTAAGGAGATGCTCATAAACCGCGGCCGGGTATTTGTATCCGAAACGGACACCGAGGTAGCCGCCCAGCTCATAGACTACTACTACGAGGGCGACCTCCTGGCCGCCGTGGCCAGAGCCGTCCGCGAGTTGGAGGGCAGCTACGCCCTGGGCATAATCTGCTCCGACGCTCCCGACACCATCATAGGCGTGAAGAGCCACGCCCCCCTTATCGTGGCCTACGGCGAGGACGGCAATATGTTCGCCTCCGACGTTATGGCCGTGGTCAGCGAGACCAGGCGCGTTACATATATGGATGACGACGAGATCGCCGTTGTGCGCCCTGACTCCGTTGAGTTTTACACCCCATTCCTGGACCGCATCGAAAAGAGCGTCTGCACCGTGGACTGGGATGTCTCCGCTGCCGACAAGGGCGGATACGAGCACTATATGTTCAAGGAGATAATGGAGCAGCCCGAGGCCGTGCGCCGCACCTGCGCCCCCTACATAAACTGCGGACGGGTGGAGCTGGAGTCCGTGCTTGATCCGGATTTCGTCCGTGGACTGAGCCGTGTGTTCATTGTGGCCTGCGGCTCATCCTATCACGTTGGTGTTATCGCCAAGTATAATATCGAGAAGCTGGCCCGCATCCCCGTGGATGTGGTCCTGGCCAGCGAATTCCGCTACTGCGACCCAATAGTGGACAAAAGCAGCCTGGTGATACTCATAAGCCAGTCCGGCGAGACTGCCGACACTCTGGAGGCTCTGCGGGAGGCCAAAAAGCGCGGAGGACACACTCTGGCCATAGTGAACGTGGAGGGCAGCTCCATAGCTCAGGCCGCCGACAGCGTAATATACACCAAGGCAGGCCCCGAGATAGCCGTGGCCACCACCAAGGCATACAGCACCCAGCTTGTGGTGACAGATATGATGGCCCTGTATTTTGCCGGGCTAAGAGGCACCATAAGCCCCGAGGCCTACGGTGAAATACTCTCCGGCATTGAAAAGCTGCCGGAGGAGATGCAGAAGGTACTGGACAGCAAGGAGCAGATACAGAAGCTGGCCTACCGCTACTTCAACAGCGAGGACCTGTTCTTCATAGGCCGCAATGTGGACTACGCCCTCTCTCTGGAAGGCTCTCTGAAGCTGAAGGAGATATCCTACATCCATTCCGAGGCCTACGCCGCCGGAGAGCTGAAGCACGGCACCATATCCCTGGTGGTGGACGGCACTCTGGTGATAGCCGTGGCCACCTGCGCCAGACTGGTGGAAAAGACCATCAGCAACGCCCAGGAGGTGAAGGCCCGGGGCGCCCGCATCCTGGCCGTAACCACGAACGAGCTGCTGGATAAAGTCAGCGGAACCGCAGACAGCGTTATAGCCATAGAAGGCACCCACGAGGTGCTTATGCCCTCTCTGGGTGTGCTGCCCCTTCAGCTGTTTTCCTATTACATGGCCCTGTACCGCGGCTGCGATATTGATAAGCCCCGAAATCTGGCAAAATCCGTAACGGTAGAATAAAAAACTTACAGCCCGGCGTTTTTCGCCGGGCTGTTTGCCGTTTGTTTCCGAAAGCTATTCCGCCGTGGAAGAGGCCGCACCGGAGCCGCCGCAGGCGTCGGGCGGGAAAAATTCTTCAACGGGGAAAGGAATCTTTGAGAACAGGGTGCACGGATCCTCATCCACACAGCCGGAGCCAACGCACTCTTTATCCGGGAAGCAGTAGCTGTATACAGGCACCAGAATCTGAGTGTTCCGCTCCATGCGGATGATGGAAAACTGTCCCAGAGTTACCAGCAGTATTCTGTGTGTGGCACAGCGCACTATATCCTCTCCCAGCTGCTCCACCACGAAGGACGGTACCTCCCGCCCCTCGCCGTCATCGCAGCCGCAGCCGGAGTCGGCTATTTTCATCGCGAGTATAATTGGGTTCACAGCCTCAACAACCGCCACGGGCTGGTCAACCTGGTGTGAACATTTGCCGCAGTCCGCTGAGGTAAACACCTTCACATCACCGTCGCTGCCGTAGAGTATGGCGCGCTTCGTAAACACGCTCAGGCCCGTAATGCAGTTTCCGCTGGGATAGGCCTCTCCGCGAATCTTGTAGTAATACGTCACATCCACCGTGTAGTAGCCCCGGTTGAAGCATATCTCCTCTACCTTCACGTCCACATATATAAGTTCCGCGCAGCGGGGACGCACGCTGAAGGCGCTGTCTATGTATGTCTGCGAGGTTACGGTAGGATATACCCGCAAATCCTCAATACAGTCCTTGTCTTTGCAGCTGTCGAACACCTTTTGGGTGTGTATACATACGGCCTCGTTTACACAGGCGCTGCTGTCCACAGGACCGGGCAAAACTCTGTCTGCCATATAATGACCTCCTGACAATGAATTTTTGAAGCAAGGTTCATTACAGTCTATGCGCAGATATCTCCAATGTGCTTCCGAGTAAAAACAGGATTTGACGGCGGCGGGCTTATCGACTATAATATAATATACAGCTATGTAAATATTCGGAGGTTTTGCCTGTGGACAATCTTGGTTTTATACATGAGAAGCTTGATATAAAAATACTAATTCTCTTCATTCTGCGCCGTCTGCCAGGTGCTGTGGACCCCGATACCCTGGCGGAGCTGACCTTCTGTGACGACGGCATAAACTATTTCGACTACGCCGAATGTCTCTCGGAGCTGGTTGATACAGGACATGTTGAGCATACTGAGCACAGCTATAAAATAACCGAAAAAGGCGACCGCAACGGCGGTACCATCGAGAGCAGCATACCATACTCCGTACGCAAAAAGGCCGAAAAAAAAGTTGCCCAGGTGGCCGCCGCAATGCGCCGCAACAGTATGATAAAAACACACCACAGCATATCTCCGGAGGGCGCCTGCACGGTTGAGCTGGGGCTTTCAGACGACTACGGCCAGATAATCTCAATACAGGCTCTTGTATCCGGTGAGGAGCAGGCTCAGTGCATGGAAGAAAACTTCCGCGAAAAGGCTGAGCAGCTGTACGGTCAGATAGTGGAGCTAATAAGCGAGAAATAAATTTTAATAATGTCATAAATTAATTTATCGAATTTTATTCTATTAATTTCATATATTTACACAAAAACCGACTGATTATTTTTAACAGTCGGTTTTTGTATTTGCTCTCAAGAAACAACATAAAAAGTTCTGGCATTATGTAAATCTCTGTGGTATACTTTTACCAACAGCATTGGAGGGAATAATATGAAATGTCCGTACTGCAACTATAATGAGAGCAAGGTCATAGATTCACGTCCCGCGGAGGAGGGCACCACCATTCGCCGCCGCCGGGAATGTCTCGCCTGTCAGAAGCGCTTCACCACCTACGAGGTAATGGAGCATCTCCCCCTTGTGGTCGTAAAGCGCGACGGCAGCCGCCAGAGCTTCGACCGCAGCAAGGTACTCAACGGCATGCTGCGCTCCTGTGAGAAGCGTCCCGTGCCTCTCGCCGCCCTTGAATCCATAGCCGACGAGATAGAGCAGGAGCTGCAGAACTCCTTTGAGCGTGAGATAAGCACCGCCGCCATAGGAGAGATGGTCATGGACCGCCTGAAGGAGCTGGACGAGGTGGCCTATGTACGCTTTGCCTCTGTATACCGCCAGTTCAAGGATATAAACACCTTTATGGACGAGCTTGCAAAGCTGCTTGGGGAAAAGAAGAGCTAGCTCTGCCAGTTATTCCCACTTGTTCTCACCCTCCGAGTCCTGTAAAATAGGCTCGGGGGGTGAGAAATTTTGAATCCGCGCAAAATCTTCAGCGAAGCAACAAATATGTGCGACACAGCCTGGGAAGCTCTGAAAAAGACAGCGCTTATGGCCCTTGCCTGCGCCCTGTGCGCCCTGGCCCTGTCCATACATGGTCAAAATGCCGGCGGGCTTCCTCCGGAGACGCTACATATCGTCCTGAGTCTGGCAGAGGCCCCCGCCGGGCTTTTCGCCATCGCCGCCGTTGGCGTCTGCCTTCTCCAGAGCCTGGACTAGCTCCTCACGGGTCATAAGCACGTTCACAGCCTGCAGCAGCGCCTTGGCGGACATTTTCTCCGGCAGGGCAAGGCTGCGCAGCAGCTTATTACGTTTCTCCGCGCTGTCCGCGCCGCCGGAGAGGCCAAGAGCGTAGAAGTCGGCGGTGGTTATCTCGCCCCGGCTATGCCGGGCACAGTCATCCATAGTAGCTCCGCAGCGGCGCAGCGCCTCCAGTATAACCTCCGGGCTCATGCCCTCCACACCCAGCTTTCCCTCTCTGGAGGGGGAGCTTTTTCTTTTTTCCTTGCCCTCAACATCCGGGATATAGGCGTGCAGCACCCTGCCGCCCTTTACGGAGCCTTTCAGGAAATTGCGTATGACAAAGCCCGCCCCGTCCGGGTCGGTAAACACGATTATCCCCCTCTTCTGAGCCATGCGGCGTATGAGGCTCAGGCGCTCCTTATCCTTAAAGACGCCGAAGCCGCCGGTTTCAACTATGGTGGCGTCCACCACCTGACTTAGGGTATTTTTATCGTAGCGGCCCTCCACCACTATCACTTCACGCACACTTACCATGTCACGCCCCCACGGCCAGACGTGCCAGCAGCTCTTTCAGCAGCTCCTCATCATCGGCGGAACTGCTCTTCATTTTATAGTCGTACTCGGCGCATTTTTCGCAGGCCAGTTTCAGCCATGAAAGCTCCAGCTTTCGGGCTGAGGATATGAGCCTTTCGGCCACAAAGCTCTGCTTTATGCCGCAGAGGGCGCACAACTCCTCCGTACTGCCCCGTCCCTGGGGCGCTGTAAGTTTGGCGGCGTACAGCCTGCGCATCTGCTGGCTGATAATGGCTATGAGCTTTATGGGGCTCTCCCGTGAACGCAGCAGTTCGGCCATTATCTTTGCCGCGCCGTCATAGTTTCGGGCCGTGAGGCAGTCGGTCATCTCAAACACGCTGGCCTCGGGCAGTTTTATGGCCACGGCGTCTATGTCCCCGCGGGTGACAGTCTCGCCGCTCACATAGCCCGCCAGCTTTTCTATCTCCGGTATGAGCTGGTTCATAAGGCTGCCGCTGGTAAATATCAGGTATTCCGCGTCCTGGCGGGATATATCCTTGCCCAGCTCCTTAAACCGCCGGCCTATCCAGCGGACTATGGCCGTCTGGCCCTGGGCGGCGAACTCTATGGCCTCGCCCTGCTTTTTCATGGCTTTTATAAGCCCCAGCCTTCCGTCCGGCACATAGCCAATATCCTGCACGAACACAAGGGTGCAGTAATCCGGAATATCCTCCAGCAGCTTCTTGAGGCGGGAGGCGCTCTCCTCCTTACAGGAGTTTATGTCCATGTCCCGCAGCTCTATGAAGCAGCCGTCTCCCATAAAGGGCACGGAGTTCACGGCCTCCTCTATATCCCGCAGTTCGGCCCTGCGGCCGTCCAGACGCTTGTAGTTGAAGTCGTCCGCGCCCTCGCCGAGTACGTCGGCGCGCAGAGCCTCAATAAAGCGCTCACGCAGATAATCCTCCTCGCCCCACAGCAGGTAAAGCCGCTGCGGGCCGTGAATTTTCAGTTTATTCAGCTCCGCCGCGTAGTCCGCGCCGGTGTTTTTTTGCTTAGCCATGGTTTTCTCCTATATAAAATGTTATATTTCCGTTCTTATCCGTGCGGAACAGCTGCGCGCCGAAGCCCCGCAAACGCTCCAGAGCCTGAGCAGCCGGATGACCGTAGCTGTTGAAGCCCACGGATAATACGCTGTATTCAGGGCGCAGAGCCTCCATGAGCTCCAGACAGGATGAGTTCGCGCTGCCGTGGTGTCCGGCTATGAGCAGCTCCGTATCCGACAGGTCTGCGGTATGTATCAGCTCCCGCTCCACGGCGGAACCCGCGTCGCCGGTAATGAGGGCCTCAAAACCGTCTATTCCTCCGTGAACCAGCAGGCAGCGCTCATTGGCGTCGCCGCTGCCAAGGGGAGCCATAAGCGTAAGCCCGATATCCCCAGCGGTAAGGCGCATATTTTTGTCCACGATGCAGATTTGGGTGCCGCAGCTGTCTGCCGCGCTCAGAAGTCCCGGCAGCAGGGCGGCGCTGTCGTCCATCTCCGGGGCGAGAATCAGCCTGTCCGTCTCCACCGTTTCCAGAAGCCGCTGAGCGCCGTTGGCGTGGTCCGCGTGCAGATGGGTGAGCACGAGGGCATCCAGACGCCGCACACCCCTGGAAAGAAGATAGGACGCCGCAGTATCGCCGGCGTTTCCCTCCGAACCGCCGCAGTCAATGACCACAGCCCTGTCACCGGACAGCATGACTATACATTGGCCCTGCCCCACATCCAGCGCCGTTATCCTTGGCGCAAGATGGGGCGCCGCCAGATTTACCATGAAGCAGCACGCGCACATGGCGACAGCGGCCAGACAGGCCGGGAACAGCGGGCGAAAGCCCTCTCCTCCGCGCAGCAGCCAGGCGACACCGAAAATGAGCAGCGCAAAAATCAGGGCCTGCATATAGATTGGATTTTCTGTGTACAGCACGCTGCCGGGTATCTCCGCCACCGTCCGGGCGCACAGCAGCACATAGCGCAGTCCGGCGGCGGTAATATTCGCGATAAGCCTTCCCGCGGGCGGAAATACCGCTCCAGCGGCACAGGCAATATAACCCAGCACAAACACCACGGAAACCACGGCGCCAATCAGCAGATTGGTGAGTATTGAGTACACGGAAAAATAGCCGAAATGCACAGCCGCCAGAGGCGATGTGAGCAGCGAGGCGCTGACCGATACGGAGGCTATGCCCACAAGCGACATGAGCACATTTTTAATAATTCGGTTTTTACAGTAAGGACGAAGCATCTGCTGCGCCCAATCCGCCATAGGCAAAGCGAATATCAGTATACCCGCCATAGCGGCGAAGGACAGCTGAAGGCTTATACTGTATGCGGCCATTGGATTTTGAAGCAGTATCGCAGCCAGAGCAAGCAGCAGCATGGTGGGCTTATCGCTTTCGCGGCGAAACGCGGGAGCTGTAAGCACGCTCATATACAGTACCCCCGCCCGAACCACAGGCGGCGTCATCCCTGTCATCAGCATAAACAGCACTATAGCTGCCGCCCCAGGTACCATAGCCCGCCGTGTACCGAACAGGAGCGTAATAAAGCCCACAATATAGGCCATGTGCATACCCGACACCGCGACCACATGGGCTATGCCGGAGCGGGATACGGCCCGGCTAAGGCTCTCGTCCGCGTAGAGGCCGGACTTTTCTCCCGTGAGCAGAGCCTTCTGAAAACCTCGCACATCCTCCGGAAACAGCCTGTCGGTCTGCAGCTCCACAGCGCGGCACAGGCGGCGCGGCAAATCAAAAACCGCCCCGTCCGGAATTATCTCCACTTCCCCCTCAGGGTAAGCCAGCATCTGCACGCCACGGCTCAGCGCCCCCTCATAGGCCTCTCCCCGGAGCATGTCCCCACGGCGCAGGCTGAAAGAGCCGGACACCCTATATCCCGCCTGTATACCGGACGGCAGGATATTTTTATAGTCATACAGCTGTGCCGTAAACGCGGGAGAGTTCACGGGCTGCATACGCAGACTGAGAACAGTATATCCGTTTTTCTCTCTCGGCACATCCAGAGCCCGCGCCGTGACATTGACCGTCTCTCCGTCCAGCTCCAGCACCGGCTCAAGATAGCTTGACGACCAGAGCCCGCCGTATATAAGGCCGCAGCTCATGGCCAGGAAAAATATCCCCAGGCGCAGGCGGTTCAGATTTTTGCATAACAGCAGCGGCACAATGCCGGACGCAGCCGAAAGAGCGCAGAGGAGCAGCGCCGCTCCGTCCGCTTTAAGCGCCAGAGCTATTCCCGCCGAAAGTCCCCCGCAGAGCCAGGCCAGACGCCTGACCGTAATTTGCGAATATGACATGACCAGGCCGCCCCCCTGTCAAGTATTGTATTATATTTTACCACCTTTTTCCCTCCGGACGCAAGCGGTGAATATATACCGGCCATTATGTATTATATTCATTATATCTCCGTTCTCTCTGAATATTCATGCACGCGCCCGTCGATTTAGCGCATTGCAGTATAAATCTGCACAAAGCCGACAAACAAAAAGTTTATTTGTTATACATAAGTAAAGAAACGTTTCGGAATTGTGCGTATTGTCTTGACAATTACCAGCGTCTGCGTGATAATAACAAATACCCAATGTATATTTATACTTAATTATTTGAATTTCGGACGGTGAAACTTATGTCGAACAAGACCAGAATTTTTATAGACGGCAAGGAGGGCACCACGGGCCTGCGCATATATGACCGCATAGGCCGCAGGGACGATCTGGAGCTGATACTGCTGCCCGAGGAAACACGAAAGAATCCCGACGCCCGCCGAAAGGCCATAAACGAGAGCGACATCACCTTTCTCTGCCTGCCGGACGCAGCCTCTCGGGAGGCTGTGGCCATGATAGAAAATCCCAATGTTAAAATAATAGACACCTCTACCGCCCACCGTGTAAGCCCCGGCTGGGTATACGGCTTTCCCGAGCTGAACAGGGAGCAGGCCGCCGCCATAGCCGCCTCTCATCGCGTTGCAAACCCCGGCTGCTACGCCACAGGCTTCATAAGCCTTGTGCGCCCCCTTGTGGACTGCGGCTTCCTCAGCGCAGACAGCCACGTTACCGCCCACGCCCTCTCCGGCTACTCCGGCGCCGGCAAAAAGACAATAGCGGTGTACGAGTCCGATGATAAGCCGGAGGAGTTTAACTCCCCCCGGCTCTACGCTTTGGGACTGGCCCACAAGCATCTTCCCGAGATGAAAGCCATGACTGGACTTGAGCGCACGCCCATCTTCACCCCCATCATCTGCGACTACTACTGCGGCATGACGGTTACCGTTCCCCTCTTTGCAGACCAGCTCAGGGGCGGCAGCGTGAAGGCCCTGCGGGATGCCTACAGCGACTTCTACGCCGGACAGCGCTTCATACGCGTCACCGGCGAAAACGAGCCCGAGAGCGGCTTCCTCGGCTCCAACAACATGGCCGGACGGGACAGTCTGGAGATATTCGTCTCCGGTAACGGGGAGCAGATACTCTGCACCGCCCGCTTCGACAATCTTGGCAAGGGCGCATCCGGCGCCGCCATCGAATGTATGAACATCATGCTCGGTCAGGACCCGGCTATGGGTCTCGACCTCTGATAAGGAGGAAAACCCTATGGAAATCATAAGCGGAGGCATCTGCGCCCCCAAGGGCTATAAGGCAAACGGAATCCACTGCGGCATACGCCGCAACCGCTCCAAGCGCGATCTGGCGCTGGTAGTGAGCGAAAAGCGCGCCGCCGCGGCCGGCGTATACACACAGAATCTGGTTAAGGGCGCGCCCATAGCCGTTACCAAAAAGAACATTGCCGACGGCTGGGCCAGTGCCATAGTGTGCAACAGCGGCAACGCCAACACCTGCAACGCCGACGGCATAGAGATAGCCGAGGCCATGTGCGCTCTGGTGGAGCAGCACACCGGCATCCCCGCGGATGACGTCATTGTTGCCTCCACCGGCGTCATAGGCGAAAAGCTGGATATCACGCCCATCAAAAACGGCATGGCCGAGCTGGCCGCCGGACTTGGCGACCACAGCGACAGGGCAACTGAGGCCATAATGACCACGGACACCAAGCCCAAGGAGATAGCCGTATCCTTTGAGATAGGCGGTGTGGAGTGCCGCATGGGCGGCATAGGCAAGGGCAGCGGCATGATACATCCCAACATGGCCACCATGCTGGTGTTTGTCACATCCGACGTGGCCATCACTCCCGAAATGCTGCAGAAGGCTCTGTCCGAGGATGTGAAAAGCTCCTTCAACATGGTCTCCGTGGACGGCGACACCTCCACCAACGATACCTACACCGTAATGGCCAACGGCATGGCGGGCAACAAGCTCATAGACTCCGAGGGCGAGGATTTTGAGGCCTTCAAGGCCGCTCTGGCAAAGGTGAGCCGCAGCATCTCCCGCATGATAGCGGGCGACGGCGAGGGAGCCACCAAGCTGCTGGAGTGCGTGCTCACAGGCGCGAAGGACGAGAGCACCGCCGTCACCGTTTCCAAGTCCGTCATCGCCTCCAGCCTTGTGAAGGCCGCCATGTTCGGCTCCGACGCCAACTGGGGCCGCGTGCTCTGCGCCATAGGCTATTCCGGCGCGGATGTGGACGTGAACCGTGTGGACGTGTCCTTCGCCTCCAAGGCGGGCAGCGTGGCCGTGTGCAAAAACGGCGCGGGCATAGGCTTCTCCGAGGAGCTGGCAAAAGAGGTGCTCAGCCAGGACGAGGTGCAGATACTTGTGGAGCTTAACAGCGGCGAATGCACCGCCACCGCCTGGGGCTGCGACCTGACCTACGACTACGTCAAAATAAACGGCGACTACAGAACCTGATTTTTCACGGGAAAAGGAGTTTGCGAACATGGATATAACCAATTCTCAGCGGGCGGAAATACTCTGCAACGCCCTGCCCTATATTCAGAAGTACCACAACAAGATAATCGTTGTGAAATACGGCGGCAACGCCATGATAAACGAGGAGCTGAAGCAGGCCGTCATGGGCGACATCATCCTGCTCAGCCTCATAGGCATTAAGGTCGTGCTGGTGCACGGCGGCGGCCCCGAGATAACCGATATGCTCAAACGCGTAAACAAAAAGAGCGAATTTGTGGACGGCCTGCGCGTCACCGATGCCGAGACCGCCGAGATAGTTCAGATGGTACTGGCCGGCAAGATAAACAAGAGCCTTGTGAACCTCATTCAGATAAAGGGCGGCAAGGCCATAGGCCTTTCCGGTATGGACGGCAGCATGATTCAGGCCCGCTGCGCGGACAAGCGCCTGGGTTTTGTGGGCGACATCACCTCCGTGAACACCGATCCCATTCTGGATGTACTGGAAAAGGGCTACATCCCCGT
This sequence comes from Candidatus Heteroscillospira sp., assembly GCA_050943935.1. Lineage (GTDB taxonomy): Bacteria > Bacillota > Clostridia > Oscillospirales > Oscillospiraceae > Heteroscillospira. Next base: position 97,802 of record JBMNQC010000005.1, read on the forward strand.
GGTCTCCACCGTGGGCTGCGACAATGAGGGCAATGTATACAACATCAACGCCGATACTGCGGCTGCCCGGCTGGCGGGCGCTCTGGGCGCTGAGAGCCTTGTGAGCATGACGGATATAGCCGGCATACTCAGGGACAAGGATGACCCCAGCACCCTCATCCCCAAGATATATGTCTCCGACGCCCCCATGTATATGAACCAGGGCATAATCTCCGGCGGTATGATACCCAAGGTGAACTGCTGCATAGAGGCCATACGCCGTGGTGTGAAGAAGGTGTTCGTCATAGACGGCCGGGTGCCCCACTCCATACTCATTGAGATACTCACCAACGAGGGCATAGGCACCATGTTCGTCGGCGGTTAACGTCGAGGCAAGCTCCATATCGTCTCGCTTCCGCATAAATGCGAAAGCTCGCTCATTTCGCTGCCTCTCCTTCTTGCTTCAAAAGGCCAGGCCTTTTGAAGCAGGCAGATCAGAAAGGAATAAATTATGAATATAAAAGAACTGGACAGCAATTATGTGGCCCACACCTACGCCCGCTTCCCTCTTGAGATAGTCTCCGGCAGCGGCGCCACGGGCTATGATGAAAACGGCAAGGCCTATATAGACCTGGGCAGCGGCATAGCCGTGAACACCTTCGGCTACTGCGACAGCGTCTGGGCTGAGGCCGTGAGCGCTCAGGCACACAAGCTGCAGCATACCTCCAACCTCTACTTCACCGGACCCTGTGTTGAGCTGGCTCAGATGCTGTGTGAGCGCACCGGCATGAGCAAGGTGTTTTTCGGCAACTCAGGCGCCGAGGCCAACGAGGGCGCCATAAAGGCCGCCCGCCGCTACAGCTTTCTGAAATACGGCGAGAGCCGCAGCACCATAATCACCCTGAAAAACAGCTTCCATGGCCGCACCGTCACCACTCTGGCCGCCACCGGCCAGGATGTTTTCCACACCGAGTTTGGCCCCTTCACCGAGGGCTTTGTCTACTGCACTCCCGACGACCTTGTGGAGCTGCGCCGGCTTACAGAGGAAAACGCCTGCTGCGGCATCATGATAGAGACCATACAGGGCGAGGGCGGCATACACGTTCTCTCCGATGAGTTCGTAAAGGGCGTTGAGAGCCTGTGCCGAGAAAAAGACCTGTGCATGATAGTGGACGAGGTGCAGACCGGAAACGGACGCACCGGTAAGCTCTACAGCTATATGCACTACGGCGTGCAGCCGGACATAGTCTCCACCGCCAAGGGCCTGGCCGGCGGCCTTCCTCTGGGCGCCGTGATGCTCTCTGAGCGCGTTCAGAGCGTGTTCTCCCCCGGCAGCCATGGTTCCACCTTCGGCGGCAACCCCGTCTGCTGCGCGGGCGCTCTCAGCGTACTGAGCCGCATCGACGATGAGCTGCTGGGCGAGGTGGAGAAGAAATCCCGGTACATCATCGACTCCCTCACAGGCGCGCCCGGAGTGAAAGGCATATCCGGCCGGGGCCTGATGCTGGGTATAGAGAGCGACAAGAGCGCCAAGGACGTTATTGCCCAGTGCATGGAAAATGGCGTTCTGGTGCTGAGCGCAAAGACCAAGGTTCGCCTGTTGCCTCCCCTGAATATAAGCTGGGAGGAGCTTGAAAAAGCCATAGAAATTTTGAAAGAGGTGCTGTGCAAATGAAACATCTGCTGAAGCTCATGGATCTCTCCCAGAAGGAGATATCCGAAATACTTAATCTGGCCGACCAGCTCAAGTACGAGCGGAAAAACGGCATCCCCCACCGCCTGCTTGAGGGCAAGACCCTGGGTATGATTTTTCAGAAATCCTCCACCCGCACCCGCGTGTCCTTTGAGACCGGTATGTATCAGCTGGGCGGCAGCGCCCTGTTCCTCTCCTCCCGAGACCTTCAGATAGGCCGCGGCGAGCCTATAGAGGACACCGCCCGGGTGCTGAGCCGCTATCTGGACGGCATCATGATACGCACTTACGCCCAGGAGGAGGTGGAGACTCTGGCAAGCTGCGGCAGCATCCCCATAATAAACGGTCTCACCGACTACTGCCACCCCTGCCAGGTGCTGGCCGACCTCATGACCATACGCGAATACAAGGGCGGCTTCGCCGGACGCAAGCTCTGCTACATAGGCGACGGCAACAACATGGCCAACTCCCTCATCGTGGGCGGCATCAAAATGGGCATGTCCGTGTCCATAGGCTGCCCGGACAGCTACCGCCCCGACGCCGAGATAATGAAGTGGGCCGCCGAGAACGGCGACTTCACCTGCACCAGCGATATTCTGGCCGCCGCAAAGGACGCCGACGCCGTGTATACCGACGTATGGGCCTCCATGGGCCAGGAGGGCGAGTTTGAGGAGCGCAAGGCCGTGTTCACCGGCTATCAGATAAACGACGCCGTCATGGCCTCCGCAAAGAGTGACGCCATAGTGCTCCACTGCCTGCCCGCCCACCGGGAGGAGGAGATTACCGCCAAGGTCTTTGAGGCCCACGCCGATGAGATCTTCAACGAGGCCGAAAACCGCCTCCACGCCCAGAAGGCAGTTCTTGTAAAGCTGCTGGGCAGCGAATCCAGAAGCAACTGAGCATAAGAAATCCCGAAGAACCCAAGAGTTCTTCGGGATTTTATTGTCTATTTCATACTGTCCGCGCGCTCAATACCCAGAGCGGCGGCTATATAGGTTGAATAGTTTTCAATATTCACATCGCAGACACCTGTCTTGTCCTGATAGCGGCGGAATATCCAGTGGCAATTGTGGCATACGTCCAGCATTTTGTCCGCGCCTGTCTCACGGGCCTCGGCAAGCCGCATCTCCGTCACAGAGTCCCCCAGCTCCGGAAGCGAATTCACGGCGCGGCAGCCGCAGCACATGGTATTCTCATGATGGTGCTCCATCTCCACCAGCTCCGTACCCGGAATAGCCCGCAGCACATTGCGGATTTCTTCAAGGTCAATGCCCATATAGGCGGTCTTGCAAGGCTCGTGAAGGGTGACTTTACAGGGACGGGCGCACTTGAAGTCGAGCTTTTGTATGTTCTCAAGCACATATCCGCCAAAAGATATATTTTCAAACGGCAGACCTTCCATAAAATCCTTAAAACGATACTTTATATGGCAGGCGCAGGTGGGACACCAGAACACAACCTTTTCCGCGCCGGTATCCGCCAGTTTGGCCACCAGCTTTTCGCCGGCTTCCTGACTCCACTCGCTGTCGCCGCGGCTGCCGCGGTTTGCCTGTCCGCAGCAGTACTGCATACCGGGCACAAAAGAGTACGGCTCACCTATCGCGTCCATAATATCCAGCGCGTTCAAAATTTTGTCCGGCTGTCTGTACACATTGCAGCCGGGGAAAAAGGCGACCCTCGCCCCGGGAACTATGCGCACCGTGCTGATGCGCTCAAGCTCCTCCGGCGTTGTGAAGCGGCGGCGGCGCTCATCATGGTTATCGAACTGCACACGGGAATATGGCTTTTCCTGAGTTCGGAATTCCTGCTCGCGCCAGTATATCTCATTGAGCAGCAGCGCATCCAGCCCGATGGGGCAGTAATCATCCAGGCAGCCGTAGCATCGCATACAGGCGTCCGTACGCAGCTTCAGCGCCACATTTCCGTCTCCGCCGGAAAAATAGCCGCGGAAGCCGTCAAGCACCTCATCCGCCTCCGGCCTGTTTTCAATAAATGTCATGACCCTGCAGTTCTCCACGCAGGCCCCGCAGCCTGTGCACATGGTCATGAATTTCTCGCGGCTCATGTTGTAATAGTCTGTTATTTTACCCATGACTTTTTCTCCCGTAAACAAATCCGGCTGCTCTGTGCTCACCAGCACAGTCAGCCTGGAGACAGATATGGCTGTTTGTCATATCTGTCTTTTTAGTATTTTCTCATGGCATAGGCAAAGGTCGCAACAACGACCACGCCCACGATGGCTATGGCGAGCAGCACGCAGCGCAGGAACATTCTGTCGTATTTTTTCAGTTCCTCCTTATCACCCTTGTGGGCATTACGGGCTTCGACCATTTTATAGATCTGCGCGGGCGCCGTCAGAAGGAAGAAATACAGCAGCAGATGGGATGTGGGCCGCCCTGTGGTCACACGGAGGTAGATTTCATAGGCAGCGCAGATCAGCACGGCAATACGAATGGTCTGGTATGTTATGTATCCTGACTTATACTGTCTTTTTTCCATGGATATCCCCTTTCCTATATGGCTCCTGCTTTTAAAATAATGTTACCATATTTTACATTGCAACGCAATAAATAAAAAGCCCGAAGGAATTATCCCTCGGGCTTTTAAGCTGCATTAATAATAACGCTTGTTCTTGTTCTTTCTTGCAGCCTCAGACTTTTTGCGGCGCTTTACGCTGGGGCTCTGATAGTACTCCTTCTTGCGAAGATCGGAGAGAACGCCCGCCTTTGCGCAGCTGCGCTTAAATCTCTTCAGCGCGCTGTCCAGAGACTCGTTATCCTTAACATGGACTTCTGACATTTTATTTCCCTCCCTCCAAATGCGCCCGGGGGCGCTTTAAGGGCCATACATCATGGCATTAACATTAATATTATAATCGGATTTGGCCTTCTTGTCAAGAAGAAATCCGTTACAAAACCGAAGTCTTACTTCGCGGGCTTGAGGATGAGGTTTACCAGCTTGTTCTTAACCACTATGGTTTTCACGAGAGCCATGCCCTCCATCAGGCGGGCAATCTTCTCATCAGCGGTGGCTATGCCGATAACAGTCTCATCGTCGGCATCCATGGGGATGACAACGGTGCTCTTGAGCTTGCCGTTAACCTGAACGGCTATCTCCTTCTCGCTGTCCACGGTCTTGGCCTCGTCATACTCGGGCCATACGCTCAGGCAGGCCATGCCCTCGAAGCCCTGAAGCTCCCACAGCTCCTCGGCGATGTGGGGTGCAAAGGGGCTCACCATCTGCAGCAGGGCGCGGATATCGCCTCTGGAGGGCTTATGGTCGTAGTACTGGTTCACAAGGCTCATGAGGGCGGCGATAGCGGTGTTGAACTTCATGCTCTCGATATCCTCGCTCACCTTTTTGATTGTGCGGTGGATCTCGCGCTCGTTGGCCTTGCTGTAGTTATCGTCCTCAAGAGGCAGCTCCGCCAGATTCCAGATGCGGTCAAGGAAGCGCTTGCAGCCCTTGACGGCGTTTTCCTGCCAGGGTGCGGCCTTCTCAAAGTCGCCCAGGAACATGATGTAGGTGCGCAGAGTATCGGCGCCGTAGTTCTTCACCACATCGTCGGGATTTATGACGTTGCCCAGGGACTTGGACATCTTTACGATGGGGTGGGAGGCCATCTCGCCGTATTTCTCCACCAGATATTTCTGAGCGGCCTTTTCGCTGCCGTGCTCGGCAACGAGCCGTGCCTGCTCCTCCTCGGAGAGGTTGGCGAAGTTGTGGGGGTTGAGGCCCAGGATCATGCCGTGGCTGGTGCGCTTGGCATATGGCTCCTTGGTGGGTACAACGCCGATATCATACAGGAACTTATGCCAGAAGCGGCTGTACAGCAGATGCAGGGTGGTATGCTCCATACCGCCGTTGTACCAGTCCACCTGATTCCAGTACTCGATAGCGTCCTTTCCGACCAGAGCATCGTCGTTAAAGGGGTCCATATAGCGCAGGAAATACCAGCTGGAGCCGGCCCACTGAGGCATAGTGTCTGTCTCCCGGCGGGCGAAGCCGCCGCACTTGGGACAGGTGGTGTTCACCCAGTCGTCCATATGTGCCAGAGGGCTCTCGCCGTTGTCGGTGGTCTCATAGCTCTTTACGTCGGGCAGCTCAAGGGGCAGCTCGCTCTCGGGCAGGGGGACCCAACCGCACTTTTCGCAGTTCACCAGGGGGATGGGCTCTCCCCAGTATCTCTGGCGGGAGAAGACCCAGTCGCGGAGCTTGTAGTTCACCTTCTCCTGACCCAGCTTATGCTCGGCCAGCCAGCGCTTCATGGTCTCAATGGCCTCTTCCACGTTCATACCGTCCAGGAAGCCGGAGTTCACCATGATGCCTGTGGCGCAGTCCACAAAGGCCGCCTCCTCAACATTGCCGCCCTTTACGACCTCGATGATGGGCAGGCCGAAGGCTCTGGCGAACTCCCAGTCGCGCTGGTCGTGGCCGGGAACAGCCATGATGGCGCCGGTGCCGTAGGTTGCCAGGACATAGTCGGAAATGAAGATGGGAATCTCGGTGCCGGTAACGGGATTGATGGCGCGGACGCCCTTCAGCATCACGCCGGTCTTTTCCTTCTGAAGCTCGGTGCGCTCAAAATCGCTCTTGCGGGCGGCAGCCTCCTGATAGGCGCGGACCTCGTCCAGGTTCTCCAGCAGAGGCGCCCACTTTTCCAGATGAGCGTGCTCGGGAGACATGACCATGTAGGTCACGCCGAACAGGGTGTCGCAGCGGGTGGTGAACACACGCAGAGTATCGCCGGTTGTGGTGGAGAAATCCACCTCGGCGCCGGTGGAGCGGCCTATCCAGTTCTTCTGCTGGGTCTTGACGCGCTCGATATAGTTCACCTCGTCCAGGTCGTCAATGAGGCGCTGGGCGTAGGCGGTTATCTTGAGCATCCACTGACTCTTCTCCTTGCGCACGACGGGGGCGCCGCAGCGCTCACAGACGCCGTTCACGACCTCCTCGTTGGCCAGAACGCATTTGCAGGAGGTACACCAGTTAACGGGCATGCTGGACTTATAGGCCAGGCCATGCTTGAACATCTGCAGGAATATCCACTGGGTCCACTTGTAATACTTAGGGTCGGTGGTATCCACCACGCGATCCCAGTCAAAGCTGAAGCCCAGCATTTTGAGCTGCTTGGTGAAGTTGGCTATGTTGTTTTTGGTCACCTCGCGGGGGTGCATATGGTTCTTTATGGCATAGTTCTCCGTAGGCAGACCGAAAGCGTCGAAGCCGATGGGAAACAGCACGTTATAGCCCTGCATACGGCGCTTTCTGGATACTATATCCAGAGCGGTATAGGGGCGGGGGTGACCCACGTGCAGGCCCTGTCCGGAGGGATATGGGAACTCAATAAGGCCGTAGAACTTGGGCTTATCGCCGCCGTTTACCGCGGCAAAGCTCTTTTCCTCATCCCATTTCTGCTGCCACTTTTTTTCAATGGCTGTAAAATCGTACTTCAAATCTTATCACACTCTCTTATTTCTTCGGGCGCGCAGGAGCGCCTAAATTACTCTGCGATTATCTTGGAAATATCCACGGTCTCAGCGTCGTTCCACAGGCGCTCCAGATTGTAGAACTGGCGTGCCTCCTCCTGGAACAGGTGCACTATGACGCAGCCGAAATCCAGCAGCACCCAGCTGCCGCTGCGGTAGCCCTCACGGCGGATGGGGGGCTCGCCCAGCTCGGACAGGCGCTTATCCACCTCGTCGGTGAGAGCTTTTATATGCGGCGCGCTTGTGGCGGTGCATATGGCAAAGTAATCGGCCAGCACGGTGATACCGTCGGTTTTCATGAGGCGAATGTCACGGCCCTTTTTGTCGTCCAGCGCCTTTACGATATTTTCCGCTATCTGAGCGGGAGTCATCATATTCATCATCCTTTGTATTAGAAATAAATGGAATAGTCGGTAAAGGACTCTATTCCATAAGTTTTACCGGTGGTGGAAACGGCTGTGCTGCCGTTCCATTCGAGTATATCCACATCCGCGCGGGTGATATCCCGCTCCAGGGGGTTGAAGTGCTCGTTTATCATAGCCAGCCACTCGTCCACATTGATGAGGCAGTAGGAGCACATACGGATGGAGCCGTTGTAGTTGGCGGGGATTATGTGGAAATTGATATCCTCGGGATTAACCTTCAAAAACTCCTCGCCGAAGCGGACAATGTTGCCGAAGGTGAGGTTGGTGTCCACATATTCCTCAAAAATCTTTGCAAACTCGTTTATCTTGGTGATGTTGCCCACCTTCAGGAGCTGCTTGGCAACAGTCATCATGAAGTCCTGCTGAGTGCCTATACGGCCTATGTCCGCCGTGGCATAGCCAGAGCGGAAGCGCACCACCTTCAGAGCTTCCTCGCCGCTGAGGTGCTGCTGGCCCTTGGGTATGGCTATGTGCAGGTTCTGGTCGGGCGCGTCGTAGTACATATCCACGGGCACGTTGTAGTCAACGCCGCCTATGCAGTCAATTAGCTTTACGAAGGCCTCTATATCCACAACGGCGTAGCAGTTTATCTTGTAGCCCAGCAGGTCAGATATGCCGTCCAGCATACCATCCAGGCCGGTAGCTGCATAGATGGTGTTCACCTTTTTGGTGCCCCAGGATACGCTCGCCAGAGTGTCGCGTGGGATGGAGACAACGTCTATGGTGTGCTCGATGATATCAAAGGTGGCCACCATAATGGTATCCGTGCTGCCGGAGACCTGGTCGGTGCCTATGGCCAGGAAGGTGTATACTCCCTCACGCTGGTTCACCGCGCCCACGTCGGGAGTGGGCTCCGGAGTGTCTGTGGGCTCCGGCTCATCGGTGCCGGGCGTCACGGAAGGAGTTACGGCGGGTTCGACCGACTCCTGCACGTTGTGGGCGCCGCCCTCTATCTCGGGCAGCTTTGCCCAGGAGCGGTACCAGGCGAACAGGGCCAAGACCACGGCGGCTATTATCATGACCACCAGCAGCACGGACTTTGCCCGGTTCTTCTTATGTTTCTTTACAATATTCTCTGTATTCTTGTCTGCGGAAGCAGCCTCGTAGGCTGCGCGGACTGCGGCTATATCCAGGTCCGCCGTATCCTGATTGAATCCGGACCGGGTGGTTCTGGAGCTTTTGCGCCCCGGCGCCGGGGCGTGTTTTGAGTGCTTATTGCCAAACAGCTTCATTCTTTATCTTTCCCTTCGACTTAAAAACCATTCGAGAGCTTCTCTGGAGCGGGGATGCGGCTCCACACCGTAAGAACGTATGTCCTCTATGCTCATTTCCAGTCCCAGTATCATCGCCTCGTCAAGGTCGGCGTAGGCGAGGTCGCGCAGTTTTTCGACTCCCTCGAAATCTCGGTTAGGCTCGATGTAATCGGCCATGTATATGATTTTTTCAAGAAGGGTCATCCCAGGTCTCGCGGTGGTATGCCAGTAAATTGCGTCGCGCACCCGCTCAGATACGCCGAAGCGTTCCCGGGCGAGAAAGGCGCCTGTTTTGGCATGGAGAAGCTTGCTGCTTTCCTTTTCAATAGCATCCACCATAATACCATACTTCCCGCACAATAGCAACTGTTCAGGCTTCTCAAGTTTCTTTGTGATATCATGGAGTATGCCCGCCTCGGCGGCGTCGCCAACATCCTCGCCCCAGCGCTGTGCAAGGCGCACGGCCTCGGCCTCGCATCCCAAAACATGGGGCACGCGCTTGGGTTTCAGCAGCGTTTTTGCCTGCTCACGCAGCCACTGGAGCTCAGGCTTTGCGCCGTAGTGGCGCTTTTGGATGATTCTTGCATACACCTTGTCGGGAAGCAGCTCCCTGCCCTTACGCTTCGGCAGCAGAGAGCGCACATCCGAGGAGGCCATGGGCAGAGGGCACTTGTCGATAACCGTAATACGGGCGCCGTAGCGCTCCGTAAGATAACCGGCAAACTCCCGTATACGCCCCAGCTCGCCCTCGCCGCGCGGGAACACGGCCAGCTCGACGAGACTGAATATCTTCTCGAAGGAGTACCACTCCTCAAAGGAGAGCAGCATATCCGTGCCTATGAGGAAGAATATGCGCGCGTCGGGATAGAGCTTTCTGAAGTGCTCCGCTGTGTTGGCCGTATAGCTGGGAGTGTCGCCCAGGTCTATCTCATAGGATGATACCTCGCTGCCGGGTATCAGCTCCGCCGCAAGGCGGGTCATCTCCAGCCGCTCGGCAGGCTCCGGGCTGTGCTCAGCCAGAGCCTTGTGCGGGGGTACAGCGGCAGGCAGAAGTATGAGCTTGTCCGCGCCGAGTTCACGGGCGGATACCCGAGCGGCATCAATATGCCCCAGATGGGGAGGATTAAAGCTGCCGCCGTAAAGTGCGATGACCATGGATATTTACCTCTTCTTGTCTTTCACTAGGACGATTTTGGGGTCGGAATTGTTCCGCTTATACAACACAAATTTGCTGCCTATCACCTGCACCTGCTCTGCCTTGCACAGCTCGGAGAGCTGGTCGCAGGCCTCGCGGGCTGTGAGCATGGAATTTTCCAGAACGCGGCCCTTTACTATCTCACGGGCCTTGAGAGCGTCGGCTACGGCTTTTACGGTGTTTTCGGTGATGCCGCCCTTGCCTATCTGAACTATGGTGTCCTCAGTAGCGGCAATGCCTCTCAGCTGGGCGCGCTGTTTACTTGTCAGCATGATATTCCCTCAATTTTTCTTTAAATTTTTCCAGCGCCTTTCCTCTGTGGGAAATGGCGTTTTTTTCATCGGAAGTAAGCTCCGCCATTGTTTTTTCGCTGCTCAGTGGCAGGAACACGGGGTCGTAGCCGAAGCCGCCCTCTCCTCTTGGAGAGGTGAGTATCTCTCCCTCGCACTCTCCCCGGCATACTATGCGCTCCCCGTTGGGGAATACGCAGGTGATGCAGGAGACAAATCTGGCGCGGCGGTTCTCCACGCCCTCCAGATTGCGCAGCAGCAGCTCGTAGCGCTCGGTGTCGTTATGGCAGCTGTCTCCGCCGTAGCGGGCGGAGTACACCCCGGGCTCGCCGTTCAGCGCGTCCACGCACAGGCCGGAATCGTCGGCTATGCAGGGCATATCCAGCATATCGCAGGCGCCCATGGCCTTCAGCAGGGAGTTTTCCTCAAAGGTGGTACCGGTCTCCTCCACCTCTATGGACAGTCCGGCCTCGGACTGGGAGAGGACCGCCAGTCCCAGTTCGCCCAGGATCTTCCGCATCTCTGCCAGCTTTTTCTTGTTGTTGCTTGCCAGTACAAAAGTCATTGCAGCAGCGCCTCCACAAATTTTTCAGGCTCGAAGGGCATCAGGTCGTCCACCTGTTCACCCACGCCCACATACTTTACGGGCAGACCCAGCTCGGCGGCAATGGCGAACACTATGCCGCCCTTGGCGGTGCCGTCCAGCTTGGTGAGGACTATGCCGGTGATGTCGGCGGTGTCCTTAAACTGCTTGGCCTGAATAAGGCCGTTCTGACCGGTGGTGGCGTCCAGCACCAGCAGGGTCTCCCGGCTGGCGTCGGGCAGCTCACGGCTTATTACGCGGGTCATTTTGTTTAGCTCGTTCATAAGGTTTTGCTTGTTGTGCAGGCGGCCGGCTGTGTCGACTATTATCACATCGCTGTTTCTGGCCCTGGCGGCGGATATGCCGTCGAACACCACGGCGGCGGGGTCGGAGCCCTCCTCGTGGCGGACTATGCCGCTGCCGCTGCGCTCAGCCCAGACGGTGAGCTGCTCGGCCGCCGCTGCGCGGAATGTGTCTCCGGCGCATAGCATTACCTTTTTGCCCTGGGCGGAGAGCTTGGCCGCTATCTTGCCTATGGTGGTGGTCTTTCCCACACCGTTTACGCCTACCATGACTATCACGGAGGGCCTGGTGGCAAGGTTCAGTTCTCTGTCGCCTACCTCCAGCATTTCGGTGAGTATCTCGGCCAGGGCGCTGCGCACCTCGGCGCCGCCCCGCAGACCACGCTGCTTTACTCTGTCCCGCAGCTGCTCCACGGCGTCCATGGCCGTGTCCACACCTGCGTCGGACATTATGAGCAGGTCCTCCAGCTCCTCAAAAAACTCCTCGTTCTCTCCGGTGAAGCTGGCGAACATACTGTTCATCTGTATGGCCATGTTCTGCTTCGTGCGGCTTAGTCCCTCTTTAATCTTGTCAAAAAATCCCATGATTAACCTCCAATATCCAAAAAACTAGGCCAGAGTCTTTTCGGCCTCGTCCACATCCATCTCAATGACCTTGGACACGCCCTTTTCCTGCATGGTGACGCCGTAGAGTATGTCCGCCTGCTCCATGGTACCCCGGCGGTGGGTGATAACCAGGAACTGAGTGTTGGCGGTGAGATTGCGCATATACTCGGCGTAGCGTATGACGTTCGCGTCGTCCAGGGCGGCCTCTATCTCGTCCATGACGCAGAATGGCGTTGGGCGCACCTTCATGATGGCAAAGTACAGGGCTATGGCCACGAAGGCCTTTTCGCCGCCGGACAGCAGGCTGATGGTGCTCAGGGCCTTGCCCGGAGGCTGAACCTTTATTTCTATACCGCAGTCCAGCACGTTGTCCGGGTCCTCCAGACTCAGAGCGGCCCGGCCGCCGCCGAACAGCTCCAGGAAGGTCTGGCGGAAGGTCTGGTCTATGGCCTTAAACTCCCGGATAAAGATATCCTTCATTTCCTTTGTTATCTCGGCTATGATCTTGAGCAGCTCTTTTTTCGCCTTCTCCACATCGTCCCGCTGCTCGGTGAGGAAGCCGTAGCGCTCGCTTACGCGCTCATATTCCTCTATTGCTCCCAGATTCGGATTTCCCAGGGCGCCTATACTGCGCTTGAGAGAGGCTATCTGCTTCTGGGCAGCGGCCATGTTTTCAACCGGCTGGCGCAGATTCTGGGCAGCTGAGTGGCTCAGCTCATAGCTGTCCCACAGCTTGTCGATTATCTGCCGCTCCTCCATCTCGGCGGCCTGACGGCGCTGGTCCAGTCTGGAGCACAGGCGCTCACACTCTATGAGCTCATCATTTTTCTCCTTGGCGGAGCGGTTCGCACCGTCCCGTCTGCCCTCCAGCTCCAGACGCAGGCGCACGCACTCGGCTATGCGCTCACGGTGGCGAACGCACTCCGCGCTGAGCTTTTTAAAGCTCTCCTCCCGCTGGACGAGCTCCACCCGCAGCTGCTCACTGCCGGCCTCTATCCGCTCTATGGCGTCAGAGCGGCCGCCGCTTGCGCCGCGCAGGCTGTCGCGCAGCTGCGTGAGCTGCTCCATGGCCCGGCCTATGGTCCCGGCCTCGGCCTCCAGAGATACACGGCGCTCGCGCAGGGCGGAGTTCTCCTCCTCCAGAGCCTGACGGCGGGAGAGGAATTCCTCGCGTCCCATGCCCAGAGTCTCGCTCTGCTCCCGCAGGACGGCTATCTCCCGCTCCAGCGCGGCGCAATTTTCCTTGACCTCGCCGGTGCGGGCGCGGTTTTCCGAAAGCTTTCTGCCAAGCTCGGCCTTTTCCTCATCCAGCGCGTCCAGGCTCTCGTCTATGCTGCGCAGTATGAGCTTGCCGTGCTCCACGGCGGAGCCTGCTCTGGCCTGAGCCGTCTGGGCCTGAGCCAGCTCCTCCTGGGCGACGTCCAGCTCATGACGGGCCGCCGCCAGCTCACGGTTTGCCTCGCTCAGCTCTCCGGCGCAGGTATCCAGCTTCCGCTTCATGCTGTCTATGCGCTCGCGCAGGCGCTCAAGTTCGTTGGCCCGGGAGAGCATGCCCGTGCCCCGGGCGGTGCTGCCGCCCGTCATGGAGCCGCCGGCGTTTATGAGCTGGCCGTCCAGAGAGACGATGCGGAAGCGGTTTTCGTATTTGCGGGCGATACGCACAGCGTCGCCCAGGGACTCGGCCACAACGGTGCGGCCCAGCAGATTTTCAAAAATACAGCGGTACTCCGGCGCAAACTGCACCAGCTCCACAGCCAGGCCCAGATATCCCTGCTCGCCCACAGGCAGGCGGTTTATTGTCCCGCCCCGGGTGGAGCTGAGGGGTAGGAAGGTGCCACGGCCCGCATCCCGGCTTTTCAGAAGCTCTATAGCGGCTTTGCCTGCCTCGGGAGAGTCCACAACTATGTTCTGCATTGCGCCGCCCACGGCGGTCTCTATGGCGAGAGCGTATTTTTCCTCTGCCCTGACCAGACTGGCCACAGGGCCGTGAACGCCCCGGAGAGTGCCCCGTCCCGCCTCCCGCATGACGGTCTTTACGGCTTTGGAGAAGCCCTCAAGCTCCTTTTCCATGCCTGCAAGCATATTGATGCGTGACTCCACGGAGCGGCAGTCTATGGTGAGCTTTGTGTGCTCGTCACTCAATCGGCTCACCCTCTGCTCCCTGCCCTGCATACGCAGGCGGTAGCCGGATATGACGTTCTGCAGCTCCGCTACCCTTTCGTCGGCATCCCTCAGGAGCTTTTTATCCGCGGAGAGCTGTTTTGAGGCCTCCTCCCGGCGCTCCTCGGCGGCGCGCTCCTCACGGGCGGCGGCAGTCTCTCTGTCCATAAGTTCCTGAGCGGAGTCGGCCAGCATGGATATCATGGTCCCTGACTGGGCCAGGGCCGCGGCCTTCTCGTTTTCGGCGGATACCAGACGGCTGAGCTCCCGCTCAGCCTCGCTTCCGGTGGCCTCGTTCTCGCTTATGCGCTGAGCCAGCTCCATAGCGTCGGCATCTATGGTGGCCTGCTCGCCGCCTATTTTATCCAGACGCTCCCGGTGCTCGTTTATCTGCTCCGTCAGCTCGGCGGCGCGGTTTTCCTGCTCCGCCATGTCGCTGCGTATGCGCTCAACGCTCCTGGCGTTATTCTCTATATTTGTGCGCAGGACGGCCATGGCGCTCTCGCACTCGGCGGCCTGAGCCTCAGTACGGCTGAGAAGCTCGCGGACATTTTCCGCCTCCATATCCTTTTCCCGCATCTTCTCACCGAAATTGTCCGCATCGGCATAAAAGCGCTCCATCTCCGTCCTAGCCTTGTCTCTGGCCCTGTCGGCGCTGGCGGCGTCCGCCTCGGTGGTCTTGGCCTGCTCACGGAGCCTGTCCAGAGTCTCCATCCAGACGCTGACCTCGGCCCCGCGCAGCTCGTCGCGGAGTTTCAGATATTTTTTCGCGTCCTCCGCCTGCTTCTTCAGGGGAGTGACCTGCAGCTCCAGCTCGTCTATTTTATCGTTCACGCGCAGGAGGTTCTCATCGGTTTTCTGGAGCTTGCGCTCTGCCTCCTCCTTGCGGTAGCGGTAGCGGGATATGCCCGCAGCCTCCTCGAATATCTCACGTCGGTCGGCGCTCTTGGCGGAAATTATCTCGCTTATCCTGCCCTGGCCTATGATGGAATAACCGTCCCGGCCGAGGCCTGTATCCATAAGCAGCTCGTGTATGTCGCGCAGGCGCACACTCTCCCGGTTAATGGAGTATTCGCTCTCGCCGCTGCGGTAATAGCGGCGGGTTATCATCACCTCGCTGGAGTCCATATCCAGCAGATGGGTGCTGTTGTCCAGAATGAGGCTCACCTGCGCAAAGCCCATGGCGCTGCGCTTCTCCGTGCCGCCGAAGATAACATCCTCCATTTTGCCGCCGCGCAGAGCCTTGGAGCGCTGCTCGCCCATGACCCACAGTATCGCGTCGGAAATATTCGATTTTCCGCTGCCGTTGGGGCCTACAATGGCGGTGATATCCTTTTCGAAGCTGAGCCGGGTCTTTTCCGGAAAGGATTTGAAGCCCTGAATCTCCAGTGCTTTTAGATACACGAAAACACCTCAATTTGTGCTATATACTCAAAATTATCTGCAATTTTCCATAATGACATAAAATACAGTATATCTTAAAGCTCAGTTTTTTGCAACGGAAACTATGCTGATTTCTTCTTTTTCCCGGGCATTTCCCAAAATTTTCAGCCTGGAAATATCCAGATTCTGTCTTATATATCCAACGTTGCATCTTTTGTGTCCAACGGCTGCGGAGACCCGGGAGGGGGGTACGGAAAGGGTGACGCACTCCGCTCCCCTGTACGGCTCAAGCATGGGCAGCATACGGCTGAGCATCAGCCTGCTGAGCACCAGCTCTCCCAGCGCCGGATGGTAGGCTCCCCCCACCGCTCCGCCGCCGGACAGCTCCTCCGTTGGGTTTAGACCCAGGCGTATTACGGGGATGCCCGCCGCCTCAAATATGGGCAGTATGCGGGCGCAGACACGCACAGCGTCTTCCACCGTGTGCTCGGCGTATTTTCCGTTCAGCCAGCGCTCGTACAGCTCCGTATCCCGGACTATCACCGTGGGGTAGATGCGCACGCCGTCCGGCTTCAGGGCGGCCAGGCGCTTTGCCGTGTCCACATCTTTTTCGTCGTCTGAGCCGGGCAGGCCGGTCATCATCTGAAGTATGAGCGTAAAGCCCCGGCTGCGTATCAGTTCGGCGGCGGCCACGGTATGCGCCGCCGTGTGGCCCCGGTTGGTCTCAAGGAGCACGCCGTCGTCCATGGACTGGCTGCCCAGCTCTATGGTTTTAACTCCGTATTTCTCCAGCCTGTCCAGCCGCGGAGTGTCTATGGCGTCCGGCCGGGTGCTCAGACGTATGGAGGACACCAGTCCCGCCCGTATGAAGGCGTAGGCGCTCTCCAGCAGCTCCACCTGCTGCTCCGGGGGTATGGCGGTGAAGCTGCCTCCGTAGAAGGCTATCTCGGGACAGCTGCCCTCCGGCAGCTTTTCCAGGGATTCTTCCACAGTATTTTTCACATCTGAGGCCGTGGCAGGCAAAAGGCTGCCTGAGATGCGCTTCTGATTGCAGAAAACGCAGTCCATCGGGCAGCCTGTGTGCGGTATGAATATAGGTATTATCCTGCTCATTTTTTTCTCAGCTCCTGCAGGGCGCGGCAGGCGGCGGCCTGCTCGGCCTCCTTTTTGCTGTGGCCCTCGCCCTGGCCTATGTCCACGCCGTTCAGGGTGACCCGGGCGGTAAAGAGCTTACAGTGGTCTGGACCTGACTGGCCTATCATCTCATAGGCAAGCACCTGACCGCTGCGGCGCTGTACCAGCTCCTGAAGCTCGGTTTTATGGTCGCCTGTGTGAATATGAGCCTTGGGGTCGAAGCCGTCCAATATCATGCGGTGGATAAAGTCCGAGGCAACCTCCATACCGCCGTCCAGATACATGGCGGCTATGAGCGCCTCCACACAGTCGGCCAGTATTGACTGCCTCTCCCGTCCTCCGGTAAGCTCCTCGCCCTTGCCCAGCATGAGATATTTGCCCAGCTCCAGCCTCTGTGCAACGCCGTAAAGGCTCTGCTCGCATACCAGCTCAGCCCGCAGGCGTGTCATGCGGCCCTCGGGCATATCCGGACACTTAAGAAACAGGTGGCGGGCCACCACCAGTCCCAGCACGCTGTCACCCAAAAACTCCAGGCGCTCGTTGCAGCGTATGGCGGCGTGGCGGTTCTCGTTGGCGTAGGAGCTGTGTACCATAGCTGTGGAAAAAAGTGCGCCGTCCCGAAACTCGTAGCCGAGCTTTTTTTCCAGCTCTTTCACTTAAGCCTGCATCTCCTTGAATCTGATGATGTAATCGACCATGTCGCCCACAGTCTCCAGCTCACGAACCTCTTCCATGAGGCTCTCCCGGGCGGCCTTCTCCTTGGGCAGCACCAGGTCGAACTCCTCCTCGCTGGCCAGCACCAGCTCGGCAAGGTCCACGGAATCTATGCCCAAATCGTCCACCAGACCGGTTTCCTCGGTGATATCGTCTGCATCGGTGATATCAATGATAAGGTCCTTAATAGTGTCAAAAACAGAATTTCTATCCATTTTTTAATCTCCTTTAATATGATTCAGCAACATAATACGCACAAGCGCTCAGGATGTCAAGACTCTTTATCCAGTTTCATGTATTCCACATTGCGCTCTATCTCGCCTATAACGTCGGCCTCAACAAATCCAACAGCCTGTTTTATGGCGCTGCGGAAAGCTCTGGCGTTGCTGCTGCCGTGGGCCTTTACCACTGTCCTGCGCAGACCAAGCATAATTGTACCTCCAGTCTCGCTCACATCCACCTTGTCCTTAATGGCCATGACGCCGCCTTTCAGCAGCAGCGCGCCCAACTTGTTTTTAAGGCTGGACAGGAACGCGCCCTTCAGCTCCTTAAGAAGAAAAAGGGCTGTGCCCTCCACGGTTTTAAGAAAGATATTTCCGGTAAATCCGTCGCATACCAGCACATCGGTGTGGCCCAGCATGGCCTCCCGGGCCTCTATATTGCCCGTAAAGTTTATGCGTCCCGCGTCGCCCGCGGCCTTGAGCACATCATAGGCCTCTTCACGGCGCTGGCCGCCCTTGCCGGCCTCGACTCCGATATTGAGCTGGGAGACCCGGGGATTTTCCAGTCCCATGATGTTTTTGGCGTAGAAGGAACCCATGTAGGCAAACTGCAGCAGATACTCATCGGTGCACTCTATATTTGCGCCGCAGTCTATGAGCAGCACGCCGTGACCCGCGTTGGGCACCACGGGTGCCAGGGCCGCGCGGCGTATGCCCTTGACCCGGCGCACGGTCATGGTGGCTCCGCTGAGGAGCGCTCCGGTGCTGCCGGCGGATACGAAAGCGTCGCCCTCGCCGCGAGACAGCAGTCTGAGCCCCACGGCCATGGATGAATCGTTCTTAACTCGGACGGCCATGCTGGGCTCGTCCTCCATGGTGATGACCTCGCTGGTTGGGACCACGCGTATATGCTCGCCGTCCGCCCCGGCGTTCTTTTCCCGGAGGCAGCTCTCTATCGCGTCCGCGTCGCCCACCAGAGTGATATCGATGCCGAATTCCCGGGCCGCGTCTACAGCTCCGTGGACGGCGGCAGAGGGAGCGTTATCGCCGCCCATTGCGTCTATAATAATTCTCATTTAAAGCTTTCCTCTTCAGTTTTCTCCCCGATTATCTCCAGCGCACGTTTGGAGATCTCAAGGTTTTTGTTCCGCTTGCCTTTCACCCTGTAGCCCAGGGGGGCGATGATGCCGAAGTTTATGTTCATGGGCTGGAAATCCCCCACGCTGCCCTCGGAAATGTACAGTCCCAGAGCGCCTATGGCTGTCTCCTTGGGAAAATCCAGAGGGGGCAGCCCCCGCAGGCGGGCGGCGGTCTCAAGACCCACAAGCATGCCGGATGCGCAGGACTCCACATAGCCCTCAACGCCCGTCATCTGTCCGGCGAAGGATATACGCGGGTCGGACTTCAAACGGTAATATCTGTCCAGCAGCTCGGGAGAGCGGAGATAGGTGTTGCGGTGCATGACGCCGTAGCGCACGAATTCCGCGTCCCTCAGGGCTGGTATCATGGAGAACACCCGCTTCTGCTCGCCGAAGGCCAGGTGGGTCTGGAAGCCCACCAGATTATACAGAGTTCCCTCGGCATTGTCCCGGCGAAGCTGCACCACGGCGTAGCTCTCCTCCCCCGTTCTGGGGTCACGGAGACCCACGGGCTTAAGGGGCCCGTAGCGGAGAGTGTCCTCGCCCCTTCTGGCCATTACCTCCACAGGCATACAGCCCTCGAAAACTCCGGCGTCCACAAAGCCGTGGACCTCGGCCTCCCTGGCGGAGATGAGCTCCTTCCAGAAGGCCTGATACTCCTCCTTTGTCATAGGGCAGTTTACATAATCCGCCGTGCCCTTGTCGTAGCGGGAGGCGAAAAAGGCGCTGTCCATATCGACGCTGGCCAGGGTGACTATGGGCGCGGCTGCGTCAAAGAAGCTGAGGCTCTGAGTCTCGGGGAAGAGCTCCGCTATCTTTTCGGCCAGGCCGTCTGAGGTGAGGGGGCCGGTGGCTATGACCACCTGGCCTCCGGGTATATCCAGAGCCTCGTCCTCCACTATTTCAATGAGAGGCTCGGCTCTCAGCTGCTCGGTGATGGTGCGGGCAAAGCCCACTCTGTCCACAGCCAGGGCGCCGCCGGCGGCCACGCGGTTTTTATCTGCGGAGAGCATAATGAGAGAGCCCAGGCGCCGCAGCTCCTCCTTGAGCAGTCCCACGGCGTTTGTCAGCTCGTCGCTTCGCAGGGAGTTGGAGCACACCAGCTCCGCAAAATACTCGGAAACGTGGGCTGGCGTCATTTTTTTCGGCTTCATTTCCACCAGACGCACAGGTATGCCCCGGCGGGCAAGCTGCCACGCGCACTCGCTTCCGGCCAGTCCGGCGCCTATGACCGTAACTTTTTCCATTTCAGTCTCCTTGGGTATTATTTCTGTTCCTCAGTCTCCGGGGCGCTCTTCTCCTCCGTCTTTTCGGCGGGGGCGGCCTCCTCGGTCTTTTTTGCCCGGCGCTTATAGCCGCGCTTGTCCTCGGGCAGGAAGTTGGGGCACTCCTCGTTTATGCAGAAGCTCTTGCGCTGGCCCTTGCCGGAGAGCTTGAACATGGTCTTGCCGCACTCGGGGCACAGGTCCTTGGTAGGCACGTCCCAGGTCATAAAGCCGCAGGCCGCGCCCTTTTCGCAGGCGTAGTAGGTGTAGCCCTTTTTGGAGGTTCGCTTGAGTATGCGTCCGCCGCAGCGGGGGCATTTTCCGGGCATCTCCACAACTATGGGCTTGGTGAAATCGCACTCCGGGAAGCCGGGGCAGGCCAGGAAACGGCCGAAGCGGCCGCTCTTATACACCATCTGCTTGCCGCATTTATCGCATATCTCATCGGAATACTCGTCGGGCACCTTCAGGTGCACGCCCTCCAGAGCCTGCTCGGCGTTTTCCAGAGAGCTCTCAAAGCCGCCGTAGAAGTCGCTGAGCAGCCCCTTCCACTGGCGCTTGCCCTCCTCCACCTCGTCCAGTCCCTCCTCCATTTTGGCGGTGAACTTCATGTCGACGATGTCGGGGAAGCGCTCCTCCATAAGTCCGGTTACCACCTCGCCCAGAGCGGTGGGACGCAGGTAGCGTCCCTCCTTCACCACATATTCTCTGGCGGTGATGGTGGAGATGGTGGGGGCGTAGGTGCTGGGGCGGCCTATGCCCTTCTCCTCCATGGCCCGGATGAGGGTGGCCTCGGTGTAGCGGGGCGGAGGATTGGTGAACTGCTGCTCCCTTTCTATCTTCTTGAGGGAGACATTCTCGCCCTCCCGAAGCTCCGGCAGAGGCTTGCGGGCCTCCTCGGTATTCTCATCCTTGCTCTCCTCATACACGGCGGTATAGCCTGAAAAGCGCAGCTCGGAGTTGTTGGCACGGAAAATATATTTATCGCTCTGTACGTCTATCACAACATTGTCGTAAATGGCGTTGGCCATCTGGCTGGCGGTGAAGCGGCCCCAGATAAGGCGGTAGAGGCGGTACTGCTCGGCGGTGAGGGATTTCTTCACCCGCTCGGGGGTGAGGGTCACGGAGCTGGGGCGTATGGCCTCGTGGGCGTCCTGAGCGCCGCTCTTGGCCTTGTAGCGCCGGGGCTGTCCCGTATAGTACTCCTTGCCGTAGCGGCCCACTATGAACTCTCCTGCGGCTGCCAGAGCGTCCTCGGAAAGGCGCAGGGAGTCGGTACGCATATAGGTGATGAGACCTATGGTGCCCTCGCCCTCAATATCCACGCCCTCATACAGCTGCTGGGCTATGGACATGGTGCGCCGGGGCGTCATGCCCAGGCGGCGGGAAGCCTCCTGCTGCAGAGTGGAGGTTATGAACGGAGGCGAGGGAGAGCGCTGCTTCTCGCCCCGTTTTACGGTGCTGATGGTGAAGGGGCTCTTCTCCACGGCAGAGACCACGGTGTTTACCTCTTCCTCGCTGTGCAGCTCCAGTTTTTTCTCCGTGGTGCCGTGGAAGCGTGCAGTAAACTCGCCGGGGCGCTCTATGCGGCCCAGACGCACATCCAGATGCCAGTACTCCTCGGGCACGAAGGCCTTTATCTCCTTCTCCCTGTCCACCACCATGCGGGTGGCCACGGACTGGACACGGCCCGCGGAGAGGCCGCGCTTTATCTTGCGCCACAGCAGGGGGCTGAGCTTGTATCCCACTATGCGGTCAAGTATGCGGCGGGCCTGCTGAGCGTCCACCAGGTCCTGGTCTATATCCCTGGGATGCTGTATGCTGTCGCGCACCACGTTTTTGGTTATCTCGTTGAAGGTCACTCGTCTGGCCTTTTCGTCGGGAAGCTGCAGCAGCTCCTTCAGATGCCAGGATATGGCCTCTCCCTCGCGGTCCGGGTCGGTTGCGAGATAAACTATGCCCGCGCTTTTGGCGCGCTTTTTCAGCTCGGAAATTATCTCTTCTCTGCCTTTTACGGGAATATACTGGGGCTCGAAGCCGTTTTCGATATCCACGCCCATTTTGCTCTTGGGCAGGTCGCGCAGATGGCCCATGGAGGCCACGACCTTGTAGTCATTGCCCAGATATTTCTCGATGGTTCTGGCTTTTGCGGGTGACTCGACTATCACCAGATCCGTCTTTGCCTTTGCCATTTGGTCTTATCCTCGTTTCGTTTTAATGTTTAGCTTGTATTTGTCAAAGCCCGTTGGTGTGACGAAGCCCATGATTTGCAGCATGGTAAGCTCGCTCATCACCTCGGCGGCCGATAGCGACGTTTTTACTATGATGGAGTCGGCGTAGCATTCGCCCTCCATCGCGGAAATTATTTTCAACTGCTTGGAAGTAAGCCCCTCAAGCTGGTCCTTCAAGCCAATATATTCCAAGTCGCTCTTATTGTCAATGTCTTTCGGCGGAGTGGCTGTTTTTTCCGTGCTCCTGACCGGCGGAGGAGAGAAAGAGTTCCCGTCCGGTCTGCGTATTTTGTGGGGAAACAGTCCCTGGTATTCGCCTAAAATGTCCCAGCCGTCCAGAGTGAGCTTTGCGCAGTCCCGCAGCAGGGCGTTTGAACCCGCGCAGGCCGGGGCGTCCGCGTTGCCGGGCACGGCAAACACATCCCTGCCCTGCTCGGAGGCGAACTCCGCCGTTATGAGCGCTCCGCTTTTCTCCGGCGCCTCTACTATCACCACACCCAGGCTAAGACCGCTGAGTATGCGGTTGCGGGCAGGAAAATGATTGCGGGCGTACACGGTGCCAGGGGGATATTCGCTTATGAGCGCCCCCTCCATACAGACGTCTCTGAAAAGGGCGGCGTTGCTTTTGGGGTATATCTGGTCTATGGGCGTACCCAGCACGCCCAGGCACTTTCCTCCGGCGCGCAGGCAGCCCAGCGCTCCCGCGCTGTCTATACCCTCGGCCAGACCGCTGACAACAAGCGCGCCTCCCCGCCCAAGCTCAAAGCCCAGGCGCTCGGCCATTTTGTAGCCGTATGGCGTGCAGCCCCGGGTTCCGGCTATACATACGGCGCAGTCCGTTTCCTCAACTGGCATACGCCCCTTTACGAACAGCACCGCAGGCGGATCGTATATCTGGGAGAGACGGCGCGGATAGGCGCTGTCGCCCCAGGCTATGAGCTGTATCTCCTCCCGGGCGCAGATATCCATGGCGCCCATTGCGCTGTCCATGCTCTTGTCGCAGAGATAGGCAAAGTCTGTCTCCCTCAGCCCCTCAACGGCGCGAAGCTCCCCGGCAGAGGCGAAGAACAGCTCTTCCACGCTGCCGAAGAAATCCAGAGCCAGCAGCTTGGCCTTTGGGCGCAGGCGTGTGAGGCAGGCAAGCCACATCCAGTATTTGATTTGACCCATGCCCCTCTCCCCTTTCTCAGGCTTTCTCAGGCTTTCTCAGGCTTTCTCAGGCTCTCACAGTCTCCCACATGACTATAGCGGCGGCCACCGCCGCGTTAAAGGATTCGCTGCCGGGCTGCATGGGGATGATGAGCTGACTGTCACACATGTCCAGCAGCTCCGCGCTCAGCCCTCTGCCCTCGCTGCCTATGGCGACGGCGCAGCCGGAAAGTTCGGTATCTCTAAGGTCCTTTGCCTTGGCTGTGAGCGCCGCGCCGCACAGGCGCAGTCCGCGGCTGTCCAGCATAGCACGCAGCCCGGATGCGTCCGTACGCAGCACCCGCTGGCGGAATATGGCGCCCATGGTGGCCCGGGCGGTCTTGGGATTATGAATATCCGCGCAGTCGCCCACCAGCACCACGGCGTCGTAGCCCAGGGCGTTGGCCGTGCGCACAACCGTGCCCACGTTGCCGGGGTCCTGGACGTTTTCCAGCACTATCACTCGGTCTCCGGTAAGCCCATCGCTCTCCGGCTGCATTTTCAGGGAAAATATGGGTCCCGGACTGTTCTGCATGGGCGACACATAGTCGAACAGGGAGTCCGGAGCGGTGTATGTCTCTATATTCCCCGGCAGTTCGAACATGGGCTTTTCGCGCCACAGCACGGTTTTCACCTCCGCGCCGGACTGCAGCGCCTCTGTGAGAAGCTTGTGGCCGTCGCAGATAAATTCCCGGCGCTCCTGCCTGTAGGCACGCTCTTTTCCCAGCTGTCTGAGATGGGCGATTATTTTATTTTTGCGGGATGTAAGCTGTTCCATGGCGTACCTCTTAAAAAAAGCTGCGGCAGAGAAATATGGCCCCTACCGCAGCTGTGTAATCACGTCGTCTGAATTTCTATTGTTACGTTGTGAATCATCTCAGCCGTCGGGACAGCGCTCAGTCCTGAGGCTTCATGGTGGGGAATATCACCGCAGAATCGAAGTATCTTCTCATAATTTATTACAACATTGCAGTCGAATGGTGTCAAAAAGCAGAGTGCCTTTAAGCAATCTCAATCTTACCGTCAAGTACTGCAAAACTTGCAATTTTCTTTCCTTGGTTGCCTCATTATAGACATCCATCGTAGTTTAAATGCTTCTGTGTCCCATAATTTCTTGTATTATTTTGGTATTGGTTTCGTTTTCGCAACGCCTCCGGCATCTGTATAGCGGTACATATATCTACCGTTACTCCTTCGAACCTCCCAATCAGGAAGGATTCCGCCTTTGCCGTCTTTTTTCATCTTCAGACATGGATACTTCCTTTCTGTCTGAAAACGAACTCAACATAGTTCATTATAATATATCATATCAAATTCGTTTTTTCAAGCCGTACTCAAACTAAATTACGCAGGGCATATTGTAGGAATAGGGGTTTTCCTCATAAGGCTGCAAGCTGTCCAGACTGCGGCTGTCTGCCTTGGCAAACTTGATGGTCTTGAACTGCTCACGCAGATTGGAGATAACCTCCTTGAGCTGTGCGTTCTGCTTGAGAAGTTCATCCTGCCCTTCAAGGGAGAACTGGCTATTGACATCCACCTCGTTTTGTGACATATCGGAGGTAGAAGCGGAACCCCCCCAGCGTCTTGGACGTGTCGTCTTGGCTATGCAAAGACATGGGCGCGGTACGCTTCTTTTTTTGTGCGTAATCGGACTTGTCAAGGAAAATCGTGTAAGTCTCCAACTGGTTTTTCTTCCTGGACACCACCTCAAGCGCATAGTGTTTGCCGTCTGGAAGCTGCTTAGAAAACCGAATTGCCCTCAAACGGTTCTGTCCTTTTTCGATATACGAGAAGCGCGCATCATCAAAGGAGGAAAGAGCGCCGCCGTAGACCTGAGTGGTTTTAACCACGGCATTGATGAAGTCGCGGGTCTCCGTGGGTGCAAGCTGAGCCATGCGGTGCAGTCCTTCATGGAAGAAGTAAGAGGCGTTCTCCGCTATATCCGTATCAGCGGACATTGCTATAGTGCCGTCGCTCATTGTCATAACGTTTGCGCCGCTCTCGTCGTTTCCGGCAGCTATACGCTCCAGGAACGTAGTGCGGTTGCCCAGCGCCTTTGAGAAATAGTCATAGGTTTTCAGGGTAGACACTTTCATCTGCTTTGGGATACAGGGAGATTGGAAAGACCTTTGAGATAAGGGAGATGGAACTCGCGGTTTGCCTCCGCTGCGGTAAGCTCGTTAGTCTCCATGAAGCTTTCGAATGTGGCCCTGCCGTGCTCACCATAGTAAAGCACCCCGCTTGTCTACAGTATGATATGCTGTAAACAAGCGGGGTGTAGTTCACTTTTTCTCTGTTTCTACCTTTTTTTCAGCTAAAGCAACCTTTACTTTGCGACGCCCTCACAGAACCGCATGAGTATGGTAGCCGCTTCTGCGCGGGTGGCATTGCCGCCGGGTACAATGGTCGTTGCGGTGCGGCCATTGATCAGTTCCTCTGCATTCGCCCACTTGACAGCGTTCAGCGCCCAGGCGCTGATGTCTTCCATGTCAATAAAGCCTTGCAGGTCGCCCGCATTCGTCACATCATATGTCTTGTATGCGGCATAGCGGTACAGCATCGCCGCCATCTGCTCCCTGGTGATGTTGTCCGTGGGACCAAACTTTCCGTTGCCGTAACCGTCCACGATGCCGTTCTCACTGGCCCAAATTACCGCGTCGGTGTACCAGGTTCCGGATGCCACATCGGTGTAGATGTTCTTGGCCTTGACTTCAGGCTCGCCCTCCAGACGGTATAGGATGGTGGCCAGCATGGCGCGGTTTAGTGTAGCATCAGGGCTGAACTCGTCAGCACCGGTGCCGTTCATCAGGTCATTGATATAGGCATACCGAATAGCTTCCAGCGCCCAGTACTCCTCTACATCGTCGAAGGGCAGACTGCCGGTCAGCCTGGCAAATTCCTTCTCGGCTGCAGTCAGCTCGGCATAATTCTCCACAAGCTTCTTCTGCGCATTAGTCAGAGCGTCATAAGCCTTGCGGGCTGCGTCAATTTTGTCCTCACTATCCTTGGTAACAGTACCAATGGCGTCGATGAGGTCAATGACCTTGTCCGCAGCTTTCTGGTTGGCGGTGTTGGTATTTCCGGAATTGACGTTATCCCAGTCTCCGTCATAACCGGTTTCCTTGGTATAATCGTCCGTGTAGAACCAAAGAATATCATCGCCGTTTTTCAGGATTTTATCTGCATACCCGACATCGGATATTTTACCGTTCACACGATACATCCACCCGGAATTCGGTCCGTTGGTAAATTCGGATAACCATTCCCCGGCATCGGAGAAGCCGGCAGGAATCCGGACTCTATCAATGTAGGTGCCGCCGTCTGTATGGAAAGCGATATCCTCATTCATGAGCATCATATCCGTTACATATTTTACCGTGGAGCCAACCGGTATTTCTATCTCGGTCTCTTCAACCCATGTCTGCGGATTATGCGGACCGGTGGATTCACCCGGTTTGGTTTTATCTTCATTCATAGCATAGTGGATGTCGTCACCTGTGAAGCAGAATGTAACAGTAATGGTTTTGCTTCCAGTACCGCTGTCATTTTTGGCTCGGTCTACCACCACTATATAAGTCTTTACATTGCCATTAACCGCTGTTACCTGAAGATTAAAAATATTAGAACCTTCCTCCAGCGCCAAAACGGCAGAATCGGTGCTCTGTTCCAAAGTAATCGGCTGAGTCAGCTTTCCGCCGGAGAGCTGCATGGAAGCGGAGGCATTCAAGGCCTCGGCAGACAGCTTAACAGAAGAGATATTCTGGGCAACCTCAAATTTAAAGATATTATTCGTAATCTCATCTGCACTCAGGGTCACATCGCCCGGAGTCAAAGTCACCTGCTTCAATCCGGCATTTGCATCTGCATCGGAAGCGCCCATATCGATGTAATAAATTTGAGGGGCTTTTTTATCATCCTGAACAATGATGCGCAGAATGCCTTTTTGCGGCGCTTGTACAAAGGTTTTGGTAAAGGTTCCGTCAGAGCCGGTCAGCTTCTGATTGTTTACAAATACCTGCTGGGCGCCGGAGGTAACGACAACTTTTACCGTTCCCTCCTGTTTGTCCAGCTCTGCATAACCGTTTTCATCAAAGGTTACGGGAATTTCGTTGACGGTGATAGCAGCTTCGTCGGTGATACCCACATCGCTTTCGGCTGCATCAGCGACGGCAATGCCGTTTACTTCAGTAGATTTTTCTCCGATAGAGCTGTCACCCAGCGTGAAGTTTGCGGTCATGACCTTGACATAGTGAATACCGTTTTCCAGCTTGACAGGCTTTCCGTTGGTATCTACCGCCCAGGCCAGGTCAAAACCATCGCCCCAGCCTTCCTGTGTAGTGTAAGGGTTGCCGGCCTTCCCATAATCCAAACCGGAGCCGCTCGTCCGAACGTCCACATAGCCAAACATATTATCACTAAACAGAGACGTAATTCGGGTGCCATATACTGTCAAAGTATCGGTATCCTCGGCAATAGAACCACGGGATGCAGCCAAAGGATAATGTTTCGCCAAGGGGAAGAGGAATTTTTGAGTCATCTTTTCGCCATCAGGCATGGTGACAATGGTACTTCCATCAGCTGCGGCCGAGTAGGTCACATAGGTGTTCCACAGCGTACTGTCTTCATAAAATTCAGAGCCGGCCAACTCATACCAGTTTTCACCATCCTCGGAGACCATTACCGCGCCGGGCTCGCCAAAGCCGCTGCCGCCGTTGGAGTTGCCATAGACGATAAAATCTACGCCGTAAGGATTATTGGGGCTGTCAACAATAGCGTCTTCATAATAATAGGTAATATAGCCGCCAAAGTTACCCAAGGAAATCGGGGTGCCCCAAGCAGCGCCGCCCCACATAGACTTTTCCGGATATCCGCCATACTGATCCGTATTGGTATACTGACTGCCGACAATCAGGTAATCATAAACCTCGTCTGGCATGCCGTCAACGGTTCGCTTTATAACGGTAAAGTTATAGGTCGTACGTCCGGTTTCACCAATCAGAGCAATGGAAAAGGCGCTTCCATTGTCCTCGCCTGCTGCTGCCGGGGCTGCAATATCCACCGTGTATACGCCGTCGGAATCCTGAATTTCACTGCCATCGTATTCGACATTCACGGTTTGCTCGCTGACGCGGAAATTGAGCGTTGCAGATTCCGTATCTTCAGGCTCAAACAAAACATAGTGGATTTTACCGTCGGTAACAAACTTACCGTCATCACGGCCTTCCTGAATGCCTCTATGGGAGAGAGCTGCGCCGGAAACATGGGACTCGGTAATATATAAATCATTACTTTCGTCGTCCTCTTCGCTTACGGTATAAATGGTTACCATGAAAAGATTTTCTTCCTCAAAAGGCTCATCTTTTCCGGCCTCCACATTCTCGGCGTAGGTCTTTTCGGAGCAGCAAGAGATTTCAATTATGGTTTCACCAAGCGTATCAAGCGGAATATCGCCCGAATACGAATTCAGCTCATATTCTCCCGGCTCATACTCTTTATCCAGGGTATTACATTTGATTCGGAAGTGAGAATTATAATTCGACTCTCTCACCGTCAGAGGGATTTTTGTCAGATCATCATAGACAAAAGCCTTATACGCATGGACCTCCGGGTCAAAGTTGAGCTTATTGGTTGGCTTATTTGTCTGGTCATCCAACTGCCACAATATACCTTCATTTTGTTCATTATATTGCTTGGGATCACGACCTATAGTGTTCTTATTGACATTCAATGTGACCGATGACAGCGACGCCACATCACGATAGGGGCGGTCAATCTCTACTGTATATACCGAGAATCTTGCTTCATCATTCAGATCGGTCAACGTAATTTTCAAAGTACCGCTCTCGCCGATCTCCAGAGCAGGCGTTGTTTTTGATTTCCCCAAAGACGCAGCTTTTCCGCTGGTAAGGTCTCCGGACCACTCATTCATCTCATAGGAAGCTTTATATCGTTCAGCGTCAAATTCGACTGTCAGCTGCATCACGTCATTGGTGCATTTAGCAGTATAATCCCGCAGCTGGGGAGAAAACGCCTCCTGAATCTCCGCATTAGTAAGCGTCAGGCCCTCCAACGCCAGCTCCTGCTTTACTGTTATATGATACGTGAAGGGGACGCGAGAGGTCTTGCCGTTTGCATCGTTAACAGCCAAAACAGTAACCGTATGGCTGCCCAGTATATCAAAAGTGACGCTGTAGTCCTCGTCGGAGCTCGTAATCTCCTCGCCGCCATCCACAGAAACCCGATAAGACAATGTGCTGCCGCCGGGCAAGGTAAAATGTTCGGCAAGAGGCAGGCTTATTTCCTCATTCTGATAAACTTCTATCTGGGCGCTGCCGGCGCCGGGCAGTATAGGATAAGTATCTTGTTTATCTTCAAAATTTGCAGTAAACTCCCCCGAAGTGACTTGGCGGACAGCCGATGTTTCACCATCACTCCAACCTGTGAAAGCCCAGCCGTTTTGTGCGCTGGCAGCGCTGATGGTCCATGCGCCGTCTCCTTCGTACACCTTGCTGACAATGCCGTCGTCTGTGCCGTCTGTCTGACTGGATGCTACCGTAACGCCCTCACCTGCAGGCGACTGTGTGGTGCAGGCAGGAATCGCACCCTTGCGGATGGCATAACCGGTTTCATCCGAGATTAATACATAGGCCGTGCCGTCTTCTTTTACACAGGAACCGGAAATCGTCTCACCGGAAACACGTTGGATTTCGGTGCCGTCAAAGCTGTAGGTACCTCCTGTACCGGAGACATAGAAGGCGTCCTCACGCAGGCCGAACATGCCTTGTTGCGTTACGCTTCCCAGCTCACCGGCAGAGAGCAGCGTCAACTTTTCATTAAAACTCCCGGTTGTATCGTCAAAGAATACCAAACCTTCCGACTCGGTGGCCAAATACAGATTCTTGTCGCCGGTGCAGAAGTAGGCGCCGCCGCTTCCCAGGGCATCAACACGGTTGCTCTCAGCAAAGGGAATAACAAAATCCTTCAAATGAAAACTGCCGCCGTTAGTCGATGAATTACTGTTTACAGTATTTGCACCCATAAAATCATCCCAGGCCAGTTTACCCAGTCCGCTTGCTGTAAAAATATAGATGGTTTCGCCGTCCGGCGTCCATATTTTATTTATGTAATCACATAAATCAGAACCCCAAAAGACAAGACCGTTCTTGCGCCCCTCCCCGGGATTTTCCTCCAGCCGGCCAAAGCTCTTCGTCGAGGTGGTCGTTCCAAAGAATTCGCCGTTCCAAACAGCAATATCTGTACAGTTCCAGGGCAGTCCGTTGCCATACTCCATGTACTTTTCCGTGGTTACTTCCTCTGCGCTCATATCCAACTTGATAAGGGCCAAGGACTGTCTTCCTACCTTTTTTGGAGCATAGTGGACATAAATATAAGCAATATTACCTCTACCTATGATAGGCGACACTTTCATGACGGCTGCGCCGGTATGCGCATAGCTCCACAGTTCATCATACAAAGAAACGGCTTCGCTCTCACCATTACGCAAATAATAGATTTTCTCACCGCCGCCCCAGACAATGTCTCCATTATCTGCAGCATAGAGGCTCATCTCCGCGCCGCTGTCCTCCATTTTAATCAATTCAGACCAAGTTTCCGGGTTCGTCATTTCCGACGCATCGCTTGTAATCGGATTGACCGCCAATGGTTCTGCTACTTCAACAGAGCCGCTGGCCTGCTCCAGCCGGCTTTCGTTGACAATGTCGCCCTCAGCCGCCAGTACAGTACCGGGCAGCATACCGAGTGCCAGAATGAGCACCAAAAGCCAGGATATCGCTCTTTTTTTCACCCTAAATTCCTCCTCAAATTTTGATATGGATATATATTAACCGCATTTCTGCGGAGTGTGTTTTTAGTAACAAGGAAGGCAGGGCGCGCCCTCCCTGGCAGCCATATGTATTAAGATGGTATTCTGCTTTGTGAAGCAAAGCAGAAAGAGCCATGGCTCTTTCGAAAAAATAAAAAGCGTGTCGGCTTTCCAAAAAAAGCCAACACGCCCGTTTTCGCGTATTGCTGGATGGGGTCACAATCCATCCACACAAGAGGTACGTACATCTTCTGACTTGCGTTATGGGGAGACCTCTCCCCTGCGTCCGTTTCCTACCTTCTCATGGCACAACAAAATACGCCACAATGGAAGCCTTTCGGCTCACATTGGTCTCCCAATGCTTCGGAACGTCCTCACGCACACAGCGCCGGCTACGCGGGGCTTGCTCTGCGGCATCCCCATTCTTGTTTACGCCGTGCCTGGCATTCTGCCATACGGCCCGGCGACCGAACCTCTTTTAATTGTTGATTTTATTATATCAGTTCCTCCGCAAATTGCAATAGAATTCTCGTATTTGTCCAATTTCGTCGCTTTACATGTATAATTGCAAAAGAAAACACCCTGCCGAAGCAGGGTGTTTTCTCACAGCCATGTTGAATTCAAATTCATTGGGTGTAAAAGTGGTATCAAACCACCGTTCCGGACTGCCGGTTGAGTCCTCAATAGCCTGATTTACAGGAGCTTTCTCAGTCCTGAGGTTTCATTGTCGGGAAGAGCAGGACGTCGCGGATTGACGCGGAATCCGTCAGCAGCATAACCAGGCGGTCCACGCCGAAGCCCAGTCCGCCCGTGGGGGGCAGGCCGTATTCCAGAGCGGTAACATAGTCGTAGTCCACCTGGGCGCGGCTTGCGGGGTCGAGGGCCTTGCGCTCGGCCACCTGGCGCTCAAAGCGGCCCTTCTGGTCGATGGGGTCGTTGAGCTCGGAGAAGGCGTTGCCGAATTCCGTGGCGTTGATGAAGTATTCAAAGCGCTCGGTAAAGGCGGGATCGTCACTCTTGCGCTTGGCAAGGGGGCTGATCTCCACCGGGTAATCGTAAATAAAGGTAGGCTGGATGAGCTTCTCCTCCACATAGGCGTCGAAGAACTCGGCAAGGATGGCGCCGCGGGTGGGCAGCTCCGGCAGCTCCACATGGTGCTCCTTGGCTATGGCCACGGCCTCCTCGTCGGAAGCGATGGCGGCAAAGTCCACGCCGGAATACTTCTTTACTGCCTCTATCATGGTCATGCGCTCCCAATGGCCCAGGTCTATCTCCTTGCCCTGGTAATTTATGACCAGACCGCCGCAGACCTTCTGAGCCACGGTTTTCATCATCTCTTCCACCAGGTCCATCATGCCCTCATAGTCGGTATAGGCCTGATACAGCTCGATGGTGGTGAACTCGGGGTTGTGCTTTGGGTCCATTCCCTCGTTGCGGAAGATGCGGCCCACCTCATACACCCTGTCCATGCCGCCCACGATGAGGCGCTTGAGGTACAGCTCGGTCTCTATACGCAGGACCATGTCCATATCAAGCGTGTTGTGGTGGGTGATGAAGGGGCGTGCGGAGGCTCCTATCTCAAAGGGAGTGAGGATGGGGGTGTCCACCTCCAGAAAGCCCTTTCCGTCCAGATAGCTGCGCAGCTCCCGCAGAATAAGACTGCGCTTCACAAAGGTGTCCTTCACCTCGGGGTTCATGATGAGGTCCACATAGCGCTGGCGGTAGCGGGTCTCCACATCGGTGAGGCCGTGGAACTTCTCGGGCAGGGGCAGCAGGGACTTGCTGAGGAGCTTTACGCTCCTGCAGTGCACGCTTATCTCACCCCGGCGGGTGCGGAAGGCAAAGCCCTCGGCGCCTATGATGTCGCCGATATCCCACTTTTTGAACTCCTGGAAAGCCTCTTCGCCCAGGTCGTTGATACGGACATAGAGCTGGATGCGTCCCTTACCGTCCATCAGGTCGGCGAAGAAGGCCTTGCCCATATCGCGCTTGGACATGATGCGTCCGGCAACGGCCACATCCTTGTTCTCATAATTTTCAAAATCCTCGCGGATGTCTGTGCTGAAGGCGCTGCGGTCGAACTTGGTGACCGCATAGGGGTCGCGGCCCTCGCTCTGTAGCTTTGCCAGCTTCTCCCGGCGGACGCGGAGTATCTCGGAGTATTCCTCCTGAGTCTCGGGGCTCTTTATCTCTTCGCTCATACGCTTCTCCTATCTGCGGTAAAATCAGTTATTCCGGATATCCAGAATCTCAAACTTGAGCTGACCGGCGGGAGCTTCCACGCTCACCACCTCGCCAACGGTGTGGCCCATGAGGCCGCGGCCGAAGGGGCTGTCATCGGAAATGCGTCCGGACATTGGGTCGGCCTCCTGAGAGCCGACTATGGTGTATTCCTCTTCAAAGCCCTCGGAAACATCCTTGACTTTTACGGTGCTGCCGATAACTACCTTGCCGGTTTCGTAGCTTTTCTCGATGATTTCGGCATTTTCAATGAGGTTCTCAACCTCGGCAATGCGGGAATAGAGCTTGCCCTGCTCGGTCTTGGCCTCATCGTATTCGCTGTTCTCGGAGAGATCGCCGAAGCTGCGCGCTTCTTTAATCTGCTCCGCCACTTCCTTTTCGCGGGTGGTCTGGAGATACAGGAGTTCGGCTTCGAGTTCGTCAAAGCGCTCCTGGCTCATCTTATATCTTGCTTCGTTTGCCATTTATCAGGAACCTCCAAATAGAGTTATTTTACTGAGTATACATTATATTGATTATATCACAGCCTGTCAAGCGTCCAAACTGTCACTTTATGAAAGGTTTTCCCGACGGCCAAAGCCGTCGGGAAAACCTTTATCCGAAGTTGAAATAGCTCTTTGGGTCGGTGTTAGCGCCGTTTACCCGCACCTCAAAATGCAGGTGCGGTCCGGTGGACAGTCCTGTGGAGCCAACATAGCCCAGGGTCTGCCCCTGACTGACGCTCTGTCCGTAGCTGACGGCAATGGAGCTCATGTGGGCGTACAGCGTTACCCGTCCGCCGCCGTGGCTGACCATTACACAGTTGCCGTAGCCGCCGTTTTCACCGGCCAGAATTACGGTACCGCTGTCGGCGGCCAGGATAGGCGTGCCGCTGGGAGCGCCCACATCCTCTCCGGCATGGAAGCGCATCTCGTGGAGTATTGGATGCATACGCCAGCCGTAGGCGCTGCCGGGGCTGTAGCCGGGCAGGGGCCAGATATAGCTGCCCGTACCGGATATACTGCCGCCTCCGGCTGCCTGCTGCTGTTTTTCCAGCTCGGCTATCATGTCGTCTATACGCTCCTGGAGCTGGGCCTCCATGGCCTCATTCTCGTCCAGAGTTTTGCGGTATTCGTCTATATCGCCCTCAAGTTCGGTGATGATGGCCAGGGCCTCGGCAATCTTCTCCTCAAGCTCCGCCTTGCGCTCCTCAAGCTCATCCCGGGTCTGGAGCTGCTCGGCCTGTACGGCCTCATACTCAGCCTTCACCACTTCCACGTTCTCGCGGGCGGCTATGTATTTCTCCTCCAGGGCCTTATCGGAATCCATAATCTCGGAAATATTATCCATGCGGGTGAGCAGGTCGCCGAAGCTGCTGGCCTGGAAAACGAAAGCAATGTAGCCCATATCTCCGTTTTCCTCCATGGCGCGCATACGGGCGCGGAAGCGCTCCTTCTGGTATTCCTCACGCTCAATGGCCTCATCCAGCTCTTCTTCCTTCTCATCTATAAGCTCGTCGTATATCTCTATCTGCTCATTTATAAGCTCAATTTCCTGTATGGCCAAAGTGTTCTGCTCATCCAGGGCCGCTTTCTGTTCAATATAGCCCGATTGTTCGCTTTTAAGAGCGTCCAGCGCCTCCTGAGCCTCGGCTTTTTTATCCGCTATGGCGTCCTTCTGTCGCTCCAGAGCGTCTATTTCCGAGCGGCTCACGCCCTGAGCTCCCATGGCGCTGAAGGCCATGGTCAAAACCAGCAGCAAGCAGAATACCCGTATCTTTCTGTTATGCATTGTTCCTCCTTTGTGCGGTGGTGGATGTGTGTACTTTTTTATTGTAACACACAAGTCAAGCCCCGTCAGCGTACAGCGTCCGCCGCGGCCTGAAGCTGTGAGTCGTTTTCCGGCTCAAGCAGACCGTAGTAGAGGCTGTTTTTCTCCTCCTGGCTTATCTCTACCGGAAGGTCCGGTACTATGCCGCCCTCCTGAGCCAGATCCCGGCGCTGGGATGTGAGATACGCCTCATGGGATATGTGGGCGGCGCTGCCGTCAAAAAGCGTGTAGCTTATCTGGCTGCGGCCCTTGCCGGTGGTGGCCTCGCCCACCGTAACGGCGGCGCCGTATTCGCTGAGCTGGGCGGCGAAAAGCTCGGCGGCGCTGTAGCTCTCGGAGTTTATGAGCACGGCCATTGGCAGGTCAATGTGCGCCTCATCCGAGGTGGTGACAGTCTCCCTGCCGTCCCGGTCACGGCTTATGAAGATATCGCCCTCGGGCAGGAGGTAGTCCAGCAGGGCTGTAAGCTCATGGACATAGCCTCCCCCGTTCCAGCGAACGTCGAACACCAGGGACTTGGCCCCCTGTCCGGTAAGCTCCTCTATGGCGGCAATGGCGTCCTCCGAGCAGCCTGAACTGAAGTTTTTAAGTATGATATATCCCACGTCCCCGGGCAGCATGGTGCTGCTTACTGGGCTGGAATACACCTGCGCCGTGCTGAGGGTGACTTGGCGCTCCTCCCCGGCTTCAGAGAGGACGGTGAGGGTGAAGCTCTCGTCTCCGCAGCCGTATATCTTCTCCTGAAGCTGCTCCGTTGTCCAGCCTGCCATACTCTCGCCGTCGAACTCCGTGAGCTTCTCACCGGGCAGGAGACCGGCTTCAAAGGCGGGAGTATCCCTTGTGACCCCCACGAGCGCAAATCCCATCTCCTCCGCCACGACGGTCACGCCTATGCCGCGGTAGCTGTTTTGGGTACGCAGCTGATATTTGGAGTACTGGTCGGCGGTCATGTAATAGCTCCAGCGGTCGTCCAGACCATCCACCATGGCGGAGGCTGCCTTGTCGGTAAGTTCATCCAGGTCGGCCTCCACCACAAATTCCCTGTCAATAATATTGAGCATCTGGGTGAGCTTTGCGCCCCGGACGAGATTATCCGTTCCGCCGGCAAATACGCAGAGAGCCGTGAACGCCACGGCAAGCGTAAGCGCCGAGGAAAGCAGAGCGGTGACTAAGCATTTTAAAAAGCTCCTGTTGTGTTTCATATACGCCTCCGAAAAAAGAGTATTTCCCCCTTTGCGCCGCCTATTCAAAGCAAAATCCTCCGCAGCGTGCCGCCGCGGAGGATTGCATACTTGACTGAAATACCTTAGTAGGCTTTAGTGAGGCCGCTGAACAGGCTCTGCGGGTCTATTCTGGCGCCGCCGCTGGTGATTTCAAAATGCAGGTGTGGGCCGGTGCTCCAGCCGGTGGAGCCCACATAACCTATGACCTGCCCCTTGGTGACAGTCTGGCCGGCGGAGACGGCCATGGAGCTCTGGTGAGCGTACAGAGTGGTATAGCCGTTGCCGTGGTTAATTACCACATAGTTGCCGTAAGAGGAGCTGTAGGTGGCTATCTGCACAGTACCGCTGTCGGCGGCGTAAATGGGGGAGCCGTTGGCCGCGCCCACGTCCACGCCGGAGTGATACTTTTCAGTATTGAAAATGGGGTGTATGCGCCAGCCGAAGGGCGAGGTTATGGTGCGGTAATCGCTGGGCCACATGAAGCTTCCGGAGCCGGTGACAACTGTGTTTGTCTGGCCGGAGGAGCCGTTCTGGTTCTGCTGTTGCTGCTGCTTTAGAATTTCCAGCTGCTTGTTGAACTGCTCGGTCATCTCGTCAATGTCCGCCTGCAGCTCTCGCTCTGCGGCCTCGTTTTTGGCATACTCGGCGGTGAAGCTGTCAATATCGGCCTGGAGAGAGGTTATAAGCTCTACAGCCTCTTCGATCTGAGCTTCCAGCTCGGCCTTGCGCTCTTCCATTTCCTCGCGCTTTACCAGCTGGTCGGCCTGAAAGGCCTCGTACTCTGCCTTTACCTCCTCCACCTTTTCGCGGGCGGCTATGTACTTGTCCTCAAGGGACTTATCGGATTCCAGTATCTCGGAGATATTGTCCATACGGGTGATCAGGTCGGCAAAGCTGGTGGCCTGAAAGATGAAAGCCATGTAGCCCAGGTCGCCGTTTTCCTCCATGGCGCGCATACGGGTGCGGAAGCGCTCCTTCTGGTACTCCTCCTGCTCTATGGCCTCTTCAAGTTCAATCTCCTTTTCCTCTATGAGGCCGTCGTATATCTCTATCTGCTCGTTTATAAGCTCAATCTCCTGGCGGGCCAGCTCGTTCTGTTCATCCAGAGCGGCCTTCTGCTCCAGAACGGAGGCCTGCTGATTCTGCAAGCCGGCTATCTGGACGGAGACGGCGTTTTTCTGCTCGGCGATAGCGTCCTTCTTCTTTTCAAGGGCGTCTATCTCAGCCTGGCTCACAGCGGCCGCGCCTACGCTGGCTATAACCGAGACGAACACCGACAGAAGCATGAGCACCGCAAGAAAAACACATACTGCGGATACGAATTTTTTGTTGCGCATATTATCCTCCTATGGACACCGCTCCTCAGACCTTCAGGTAGTTGCGTATTGCAATAACGCTGCCGAAGGTGCCGACGACCACGCCGACACAGAGGAACACACCGAGAACGGGGAACATAAGGGCCGTGAAAGGAATGCACTCCACCAGCGCGCCCACTATGCCGCCCATTACCTTTTCGCTGACCAGGCCGTAAACGCCCCACTCTATGAAGAAAGCGGCGATTGCTCCCACCAGACCCAGAATAAGGCCCTCTATAATGAAGGGCAGCCGGATAAAGGCGTTTGTGGCTCCCACCATCTTCATAATGGCTATTTCCTCACGCCGTCCGAAGGTGGCCAGCTTTATGGTATTGGCCATGATGAACACGCTGACTATGGCCAGAATGGTTACGATAATGAGGGAGACTATGCTAACTACATTGCGCAGAGATATGAAAGCGTTGGCAATATCCAGATGTGCTCTTACCTTGGCAATGCCGTCCACGCTTTTCAGGGCTGCCTCGGTCTGGGCCATCATGGTGATATCGTTCAGATTCAGAATATATCTGTGGCGGAACACGTCGGCGTCCACATCCTCAAACAGGCCGGGGTCGTAGTCCTGAGAAAAATCCTCCATGGCCTGCTCACGGGTCACGAACTGAATATCGCTGATATTGCCTATGGCCTCTATTGCTGGCTGTATGGCCCGGGCGTCCTCCTCGGAGAGGTTCTCGTCCACAAAGCAGACTACCTCGTTTTCCTGCTCCAGCTTTACTATCATTTCATCTATGTTCACAGAAAGCAGCGTAAAGGAGCCCATTATGACCAGGCAGGCAATTATGATTGTGACGGATGCGAAGGACATGAAGCCGTGGGTGAAAATGCTTTTGAATCCTTCTTTAATGAGATAACCTGTTTTGTTAAGCTTCATAACTGTAATACCCATCCATTCCGTCGCTGATGATACTGCCCTGGCTTATTGCTATGACGCGCTTGGAGAAGGAGTTCACCAGCTCTTTCTCATGGGTCACTATAAGCACCGTGGTGCCCAGCTCGTTTATCTTTTCCAGCAGGAGCATAAGCTCCAGGCTCTTTGCCGGGTCAAGGTTGCCGGTGGGCTCATCGGCAATGATGGTGAGGGGGTTGTTCACCAGCGCCCGGGCGATGGCCACGCGCTGCTGCTCGCCGCCGGAGAGCTCTCTTGGCAGACGCTTTTCCCGTCCCTCAAGACCCACAAGCTCCAGCACGTAGGGCACGCGCTTGTCTATCTCCTTTTTGGAGGCGCCGACCACATGCATGGCAAAGGCCACATTCTCATATACGGTCTTGTCCTCAATCAGGCGGAAGTCCTGGAAAATGATGCCCAGGGTACGCCGCAGCTTCGGCAGGCTTCTGCGCTTCATCTTCACCAGGTCATATCCGTTAATGTTTATGCTGCCCTCTACGGGAACCAGCTCGCCTGTCAGCATCTTTATTATGGTGGTCTTGCCGCTGCCGGAGGGACCCACCAGGAAGGCGAATTCGCCGTCGTTTATAGTGAGGCTTATATCGTCAACGGCACGGGTTCCCCCGTTGTTGTAGACCATGCTGACATTTTTCATTTCTATCATAGGTTTCCTCCTGTTGCCGGAGAGGTAAAACTCAGTATTTTACACCCTGAGAGTTGAGATACTTCTTTACCATCAGAGCTACCTTGAATACGATAGCGTCGTCAAACTCCCGCAGGTCCAGACCGGTGAGCTTTTTAATCTTCTCCAGACGGTAGACCAGGGTGTTTCTGTGGACAAAGAGCTTTCTCGAGGTCTCGGACACGTTCAGGTTGTTCTCAAAGAACTTGCTGATGGTGATGAGAGTTTCCTGGTCCAGCGAATCGATAGGGTTTTTCTTGAAAACCTCGGACAGGAACATCTCGCACAGCGTCACGGGGAGCTGATAGATAATGCGGCCTATACCAAGATTTTCGTAATTGATGACAGTCTTTTCCACATCAAAGACCTTACCGACCTCAATAGCTGTCTGAGCTTCCTTATAGCGGTCGGCCAGTTCTCTGAGATGTCCGGCAATGGTGCCGATACCAATGCAGGTCTTTACGCCCAGTTCGCTCTCAAGGGCCTTTTCGATGCTCTCGGCAATCGCATCCAGCTCCTTGCTCTCGAAATTGGGAGTCATCTCCTTGATAACAACAAGATCCGTCTCGTTGATGTTAAGGACGAAATCCCGCTGCTTATCAGGGAAAAGCTCCTGCACAGTCTCAACAGCAGCCACGTTGGGCTTCTCCACCTGGCGGACAAGCAGCACGGCCCTGGGAGCGTCAGTAATAAAGTGCAGCTCCTTGGCCCGTACATAGACGTCGCCGGGCAGAATATTGTCGGAAATGATGTTTTTCACAAAGGTGGCAATATTGTGCTTTTCCTCGTAACTGGTCTTGGCCTCTTCAAAGGCCACGGCGGCCATTACGCAGATGCAGCGGGCAAACTCGTCCCGTCCATCCACGAAAACGGCATAGTCGTACTGATTGTTCACGCTGCCCAGAAGCTTGTAGGTTCTGGTATCAGAGGAAAACAGCCTGTCCTGGCTTTCACCGGCAAGAGCCTGCACATCCTCAGTACGGGAACCAATCATGGCCAGCTCGCTGCAGGCTACAACAAAGCCGTCGAAATCGACGATGCCGATGCACCTGTCGGTGGCCTCCTTCATCTGAACGATAACACTCTGAAAAATCCTGCTTGACATATCTTTTTTCCTCCAACTCTGCATTATAAAGAGGTTTTTGACTCATCATTTTACATATTACACGTTTTCGTAGCATTTTTCAATAGATTTTTTCGATTTTTTTGTTAATTTTTTCGATTCGATTGTCATCTGGTATGATTCAAGCTGGAAATGCAGAATGATTTTATGCAATATAGACATTCGTCAAAAACACCAAATAACTCAATAAAATTTGCAGATATCGGCTGAAAACGCGATATTTATGAATAAATATTCATTGATCTCTGATTTTTCTGAGTATAGACAGGCGTTTCGGAGCCCCGGGAAGGGGCATGAAAATTTCCATCATAGGATGGGGTGTGCTCTCAATTTTTTCCATCTGTGCATTATATATTTCATCGGCTGTGAAGGAAACGGGCTCGGAATCCGGGGTGAGCAGCTCCAGCTTGTCGCCCCGGGCAAACTTATTGCGCTGGGTGAGCCTGGTAAGGCCGTTTTCACCCTCACCCTCTACAACGGCGCATACGTCGGCTCCGGTAAAGTATAATCCGTCCTTTGTGTACTGGCCCGGCTGTCCGAAGTAAAAGCCCGTGGAGTATTCCCTGTGGCTCACCATGTCCACTTCCCGGCGCCAGGCATCCTCAAGCGGGCGGCCCTCGGCGGCGGCATCTATGCCGTGGCGATAGGCATTGGTGACCGCCGCGGCGTAGTAGGCCGACTTCATGCGCCCCTCTATTTTGAAGCTGTCCACTCCGGCGGCGATAAGCTCCGGTATGTGGTCTATCATGCACATATCCCTGGAGTTGAGTATGTACGTACCGCCGTCCTCGGATATTTCAAAATACTCGCCGGGGCGTTTTTCCTCCATGAGATGATACTTCCAGCGGCAGGGCTGGGCGCAGGCGCCGCGGTTGGCATCCCGTCCGGTGAGGTAATTGCTCAGCGTGCAGCGTCCGGAGAAGGACACGCACATTGCGCCGTGGACAAATGCCTCTATCTCCAGTCCCGCCGGACTGTGGGCACGGAGGGAGGCTATCTCATCCATGCTCAGCTCTCTGGCCAGCACCACCCGGGTGACGCCCATATCCCAAAGCATGGAGGCCGCGGCGCTGTTCACAACGCCCAGCTGGGTGCTGACGTGCAGCGGCACCTCCGGCGCGTATTTTTTAGCCAGAGCGATAACGCCCAGGTCCGCGACTATGAGAGCGTCCGCCCCCATGTCCCGGAGCTGCTCCAGCCAGGCGGGCAGGCCGGCAAGCTCATCCTCCCGCGGCAGAGTGTTGCAGGTAACGTATACTTTGCGGCCCAGACCATGGGCAGTTGAAACAGCCCGGCGCATCTCCTCCGGGGAAAAATTGCCCGCGGAGGCCCTCATGCCGTATTGCCGCCCGGCCAGATATACAGCATCGGCGCCGTAATGGAGCGCCATTTCCAGACGCTCCATATCTCCGGCCGGGGCAAGAAGTTCAGGTTTTTTCACCATTTCACGCTCCGTAGTTCTGAGTTGCCACAAAGGCCTGGTGCTCGGCGTAGGTGTTGAAGAAGCGGTGGGTGCCCGTCTCGGTATCCAAAGCGTAGAACAGATAGCTGCTGGACGCGGGGTCCAGGGCCGCCCGGATAGAGGCCATGCCGGGATTGGCTATGGGCGTGGGGGGCAGACCCGTATTTTTGTAGGTGTTGTAGGGAGAGTCTATGCTTGTCTCCGCCTCGGTAAGCACATCCACCCGCTCGGGCAGGATATACTGAATAGTGGCGTCTATCTGCAGGGGCATACCCTGCTGCAGGCGGTTGTATATGACGGAGGCGATATTATAGCGGTCCTCGTCGCTTCCCGCCTCGCGCTCGACCATAGAGGCCACGGTGACAAGCTCCGCAACGGTCATACCGCGCTTTTCGGCCTTGTCTATCATCTCGGCGGTAAAGCGGTAGTAGAAGTTATAAAGGAACTTATTGATAACGCTATATGGGCGCTCGCCCTCGTAGAACTCATAGGTATCCGGGAAGAGGAAGCCCTCAAGCCGTGAGGCGTCGCCCTCCTTCTCCTCGTCCACAAAGGTATAGCTGAACTGATAATTGGCCGCTGCCTCGTAGAGGTCCTCCTTGCTGCAAATATCGTTTTCCTCCAGCAGGGAGAATATCTGCTCCATAGTGTAGCCCTCGGGGAAGGTGAGCTTGGTGGTCATCTGAGAGGGACTTCCGGTAGTCATTTTCTTCACCAGCGCACGGTAGTCGAACACGGTGCTAAGCTCATAGGTACCCGGGTCCAGCTTGGTATCCGCGTGGGAAAATGCCGAGAAGAGCTTGAACAGGAACTTATACTCAATTATTCCGGCGTCCTTGAGCTGCTCGGCAACATAGTCTATATCCGCAACCTGTATAGTCTCCTTACCTATTACCTTGCCGTCTTCGTCCAGCTTATCAACCTGCTTATCGCTGAAAGCAGTCTTGGGCAGGGTGATTGTGGCGGAAACCTCCGGCTTATTCAGAGCCAGCACATCGGAGGCAAACATCCAGGCCATGCAGGCCAGAATTATACTGACGCTTATGACGAACACGGCGTACATAAGTCCGCCAAGACAGCCTATGCGTCCGTCGCGCCTGGGCTTAATGGGCATATAGTCCCGCTCGTTCTCGTAATCAAACCCGTCGTCCTCATCGTCCTCATCATACTCCGGCTGAGGCTTGGCGCTCTCCTTGCGCGGCTTGGGTCTGGTCTGAGCCTCTGGCTCAGGCTTTGATTCCGGCTCCGGCCGAGGCTCCGGTATAGGCTCCGGCTGAGACGCCGGTTCGTTTTCCGGCTGAGTATCCGGTATGGGCTCCGGCTGCTCTTTTTTTGCGTCTCCCGGTGCGGAGGTTCTGCGCAGCAGCTCCTCCCAGTCAAAATCGTCATTGAAATTCATGTTATCCGGCATTGCTTTGCTCCTTAAACTTTGGATGTAACGGTTAGGCCGCCCTGCGCATAGTATGGCTCAGACAGAGGCGAGGGCGCCCTCTCCTCTGGAAAGCAACAGAGTCATCACCCCTTCCGCCGCGCGGGAAACGGGCAGGGAATAATTTTAATAACAGCGCGAGAAAGGGATTTACCATGTGCTTTGGAAATAACAATAACAGCTGCCTCTGGATCATCATCATTCTTATCGTTCTCTTCTCCTGCTGCGGCAACGGCTGCGGCAACTGGAACAACAACGGCTGCGGCAATGGCTGCGGCAACGGCTGCGGCTGTGACAACAACTGCGGTTGCTGCTAATTAAAATATAGCCCGGCTGCGGTCGGGCAGCGTACACACAGCTGGCACGGCGGGGCTACGGCCTCGCCGCGCTTTTTTCCGTCACCACGCAGCATACCCGGCGGTCATGGGGCT
The DNA here is from genome assembly GCA_050943935.1 of Candidatus Heteroscillospira sp. GTDB lineage: Bacteria > Bacillota > Clostridia > Oscillospirales > Oscillospiraceae > Heteroscillospira. The sequence continues at coordinate 141,536 of JBMNQC010000005.1, forward strand.
GCCTGGGGACGGCGTCCATGAGCAGGCGTTCCCGGCACAGCCCGGCGGTGAACACACCGTCGTACTTCTCAAGATAGCGGTCGTAATATCCGCCGCCCTGTCCAAGCCGGTAGCCCTCTCTGTCAAAGCACAGGGCGGGCACTATCAGGAGGTCTCCCTCCTCCGGCTCCGCCCGGGGCGAGGTCTCGTCCGGCTCCGGTATGCTGTAGAGCGCGCCCTCCACCAGTTCTCCCCGGGCCAGGGCGAACACCATCTGTCCGTCGCCCAGGACCACCGGCAGAGCCACGCGCTTGCCGTCGTCCATGGCGCGGCTTATTAGCCTGTGGGTATCGGCCTCGCCATTTACGCTGAAATATGCAAAAACAGTTTTTGCCCGCTTATATTCCGGCAAAGCGGTTAAGTTTTCAAATATACCCGTATCGCTTTTTTCCCTGTATTCCGGGTCCATGGTGCGTATCTTTTCCCGGACTTCAGCCCTGAGTACTTTCTTATCCATTGCGGCACCTCTTAAAACAAATTGGATACGGCGCTGTAAATTTCCTCGTGTATGTCCCCCACGGAGCGCATGGCGCCGCCGCGGACGCAGTCTATTTTCGTCCAGCCGTAGTGCTCGCAGGCACTAATGCCCGCTTCTATGCAGCTTTTGAGATATTCCGCGTGGGTCTCGTGGATATCTCCCCGGGTGCCCGTATTCTCCTGGCGGGCCTTCATCTGGCGCATGGAGGTCTCCACATCCACGCTCAGGTATATTACCTTATCCGGACGGGGCAGACCAAGGCGGACAAACTCAAAATCCTCCAGCCAGCTGAAATACGCGGCCCTCTCGCCATCGGGCACCTTGGCGCCCTGGTGCACAGCATTGGAGGTGGTGTAGCGGTCCGAGAGCAGCACGCCGCCGGCCCTGTAATACTCCTCCCACTCGGTCTTGTAGGAGGCGTAGCGGTCCACGGAATAGAAGCTGGATGCGGCAAAGGCGTTCACCGCGTCCGGGTCCGAGCCGAATTCGCCCCCCAGATACATGCGTATCAGAGCGGATGAGGGCTTGTCATAGCGGGGAAACACCAGGCTGCGGAAGGCCCTGCCCTCATCCTCCAGGCGGGTCTTGAGTTTGGCGTACTGGGTTGACTTTCCGCTGCCGTCTATGCCCTCAATAACAATAAGTTTTCCCATACTACTTTCCCCTTATCCTCTGCCCGGTCACGACCAGGACAAATTTGGGCAACTTCATCATGCGGCCCAGGCGGGATGGCTCCTTCATCAGCCGGTAGAGCCACTCCAGGCCCATTTTGCGCCAGCGCTCCGGCGCTCTCTGGACGTTTCCGGCGAACACGTCCAGGCTGCCGCCCAGTCCGGCCATGAGGCCCACATTGAGAGCCGGTGCGTTTTTCTGCATCCACAGCTCCTGCTTGGGGGCGCCCAGGCACACCAGCAGCAAATCGGGCGCGGCGGCGTTTATCTTCTCTATGATAGGCGCGTCGTCCTTAAAATAGCCGTCGTTGGTTCCGGCTATCACAAGGCCGGGGTGTTTGGAAGCAAGCTCCTCCGCCGCCTTCTCGGCCACGCCAGGCTTGGCGCCGAACAGGAACACGCTCCCGCCCCGGGAGGCCATCTCATCCATGAGTCTGGAGGCAAAGTCTATGCCGGGCACCCTCCCCTTCATGGGGCGGGAGAGTATTTTCGCTCCTATGGTGACGCCCACACCGTCGGCCAGCACAAGTGAGGCCTCGGCTATGGCTTCGGCCAGAGCCGGGTTCTCACGGGCCAACATGATTATCTCGGGATTGGGTGTGACCACATATGCGCCCTTTCGGCTGTCCATAAGCTCAAGAGCGCGGACAACGGCCTCCTCCATGGTCAGATCGTCGTAGCCTACGCCAAGTATGTCTGTTCTCATTTGCTGCACTCCAAGTTAAATATTTTCAAAAACTCTTCCGAGGCTCTCGTGCAGGACAAGGTCTGCACGGCTGTCCATGGGCGTGGCGTCACGGTTTATGAGCGCCAGCTTATTTCCCCGGTAGATGTCCACAAGTCCGGCGGCTGGATACACCATCAGGCTGGTACCGCCTATTATGAGCACGTCGGCATTGCGTATGGCCTCAATTGCCGCGTCCAGTACCTGCTCGTCCAGGCCCTCCTCATAGAGGACCACATCCGGACGGATGATACCGCCGCAGGCGCAGCGGGGCACGTTTTCTCCGCCCTCCAGCGCCTCGGCGCCGAAATGCCTATGGCAGCGCATACAGGTGTAGCGCTCCGTGCTGCCGTGGAGCTCGAGTACATTTCTGCTGCCCGCGGCCTGATGGAGGCCGTCTATATTCTGGGTGACTATGGCCCGCAGCTTACCCTCACGCTCCAGCTCTGCCAGCCGGTAATGGGTCACATTGGGCTTTACGCCCTTTACCATCAGCTTATCTCTGTAAAAGCGGTAAAAAGCCTCCGGATTTGCCATGAAAAAGCTGTGGCTGAGCATCACCTCCGGGGGATATTCGTACTTCTCCCGGTATAGTCCGTCCACGCTGCGGAAGTCCTTCAGGCCGGACTCTGTGCTCACTCCCGCTCCGCCGAAAAACACTATATTTTCGCTGCCCCGTATCCATTGGGACAGACGCTCAAGCTCCGTCACGGCGATGCCTCCCTCAAAAAGTCTCAATTATTTATCGATTATAACACAAGAAAAGCACAAATTAAAGTAAATTGACGGCATCGTCCGTGATTTAGACGTATCCCGCGCAAAAAAGTTTCCAATATACGCAAAAAGGCCGGGGCAGTACTCCCCCGGCCTTTTATTCATATTAATGTCCTGTAAGCCTTAAAATAGCGCAGGCCCAGCTCCCTCAGAGACTGAGAGCTGAAGTGGATACTGTCCTCCCTGCACGGCAGATCGGCGGCAGGCGCTATGGCGCAGCGGGGCAGCTCCGCCGCCGCACGGCGCAGAGCCTCGTTCACGCGCTCATAAAAGCTGTATTTGCCGTTTTCAAAATTCCCGACAAAATCGCCCAGCTCACCCACAATAAGAGGCACGTCGTTTGCATCCAGCTCCCGGCGCAGGGCCTCCGTCATGGAGGAAAAGCGCTCGAAATAGCTGTCCGCCTCGGCCGCGGTGCCGCTGTCGCTCTCGCCCTGATGCCAGAGTATGCCGGCAAGACGGCTGTCCCTGAGAGCCAGCTTTGTCTGGAACACGGCATGGTCAAAGAGGTTTTCCCCCGGCATCCATTGGGACAGCTTGCTGCCGCCGTAGGCGCAGGGGATGAGTCCCACCTGCGCGCCGGAAAAGCGCTGGTATGCGTCGGCAAAGCCGGCGGCCAGGCTCACGCCGCTGCGCAGGGAATATTTGCCAAAGCCCTCCCACAGGCTCTGGTCGGGATTTATGGGTTCGGTCATAGGCCGCCACAGTCCGCAGCGGAGCATAAAGCAGCTCTCGTTGTGAATGGGCGGAACCTGTCCCCTGTCTCCCCTTCCGGCCATGTTGGACTGGCCTATCAGCAGAAAGGCATGCTTTTCCATCACGGATTGATGGAGTAGTTGGGAGCCTCCTTGGTAATGTAGATATCGTGGGGATGGCTCTCCTTAAGTCCCGCCGCGGTGATGCGCACGAAACGGCTTTGGGTGCGCAGAGCGTCGATATTGTGGCTGCCGCAGTAGCCCATACCGCTGCGCAGGCCGCCCAGCATCTGATAGATGGTGTCGGACACAGCTCCCTTGAAGGGCACACGGCCCTCCACGCCCTCGGGCACCAGCTTCTTGTTGCCCTCCTGGAAGTAGCGGTCCTTGGAGCCGCAGGCCATGGCGCCCAGACTGCCCATGCCGCGGTAGACCTTGAACTGACGTCCCTGATAGATCTCGCTCTCTCCGGGGCTCTCCTCGCAGCCTGCCAGCAGGGAGCCAAGCATGACCACGCTGCCGCCTGCGGCAATGGCCTTGACAATATCGCCGGAGTACTTGATGCCGCCGTCGGCAATTATGGGGATATTATAGCGGTTGGCCATCTCCGCGCACTCCAGAATAGCGGTGATCTGGGGCACGCCGATACCGGCGACAACACGGGTGGTGCAGATACTTCCGGGTCCTATGCCCACCTTGACGCAGTCCACGCCGCGGCGAATGAGGTCCTCGGTGGCCTCAGCGGTGGCCACGTTGCCGGCCACAAGCTGAATATCGGGGTATTTGGCCTTGATGCGCTCAACGCACTTCATAATATTCTCAGAGTGGCCGTGGGCGCTGTCCAGCACCAGCACGTCAGCACCCGCGCCTATAAGGGCGCCGGCTCTGTCCATGACATCGCCTGTTACGCCGATAGCGGCGGCGCACAGCAGGCGGCCGCTGGCATCCTTGGCGCTGTTGGGATAAGTGAGGGCCTTCTCTATATCCTTAATGGTTATAAGTCCCTTCAGGTGGAAGCCCTCGTCCACTATGGGGAGCTTTTCTATTTTATGCTTCAGGAGAATCTTCTTTGCTTCATCCAGAGTAGTTCCCTCTCGGCCGGTGACCAGGTGATCCTTGGTCATAGCGTCCTCGATCTTCTTGTTCATGTCCTCCTCGAACTTCATATCACGGTTGGTGATGATGCCGATGAGGCGCTTTTCGTCATCCACTATGGGGACGCCGGAAATGCGGAACTTTGCCATGAGCGCGTCGGCGTCGGCCAGAGTGTTGTCCTTACCCAGGGAGAAGGGGTTGGTGATAACTCCGTTCTCACTTCTCTTTACAACGTCAACCTGCTCAACCTGACGGTCGATGCTCATGTTTTTGTGGATAACGCCTATACCACCCTCGCGAGCCATGGCCACAGCCATTCTGGCCTCGGTGACGGTATCCATTGCGGAGCTCATAAGGGGGATATTCAGGCGGATCTTGTTGGTGAGCCACGTACTTACGTCAATGTCGGCGGGCAACACATCGCTCTTGGCGGGCACCAGCAGCACATCGTCAAAGGTCAGACCTTCGCCCATGAAGCGGTGGGCGTACTTGTTACTAATCTCCATATAGCACCTCTTATAATCTGTATTTTTGCTATTTTACTACCGTTTTTCAGCGGTGTCAACAACGATTTCTTCATACCGGCAGACAGCGTCGAAAGCCGCTTTACCGTCAGCGTGTCTGCCGCACACGTACACGCGGCCGTCGGCTCCGGCGGTATAAAACTCCACTTTTTCGCCCACGCAGCACTCGGACAAATAGTCCACCTGCATAAGGCGGCAGAGCTTTTCGTTTCCCTCCCAGAAGCCTGTCATGTCGCACAACCAGTCCAGATATCTGGGGCTGGTAAGGTGCTGGTTTGCGTCGCAGTCGGAGTAGTGCACCGCGCGCTCGCCCGCAGGAGCCATATCTCCGCGCCATGCTGCCTTTTCCATAGCTTTTCCCAGCTGGGCCGGTTCATTCCAAAGCTCCGTGAGTTCGCTGAGGCGAAGTATTCTTCTCTCGAAAAACTCCACGGCAAAAAAGCTCAGCTCCGCGCGGGCCATAAGTTCTTCTCCGCACATAACCTCGGCGGTATAGTAAATGCGCACGCCCTTTTCCCGGCGGGGGGATACATTTACGGTGAGGGTATCGCCGTGGTTTATGGACTTAAACTGCTCCAGACGGAACTTGTCCACCATCCAGGCTCCGTTCTTTTCCTCCAGCAGACGCAGGCGGGGGATGCCGTCTTCATCCATCTGCAGCACCGTGTCGCCTATAAGTATGCGCGCCAGCTCTCCCGGAGAGAGGCGGCACCAGTAATCAAGGTACATGGGGTCAACGCTGTGGGTATATTGTCTCATTTACTGTCTCCGCTTCTTGCGTAATAAAAAATATACTGCTGGGCAAGACCCGCCCAGGGGCCGAACACGGCGGGGTCGAAATCCTTGGGGAAATGCTCCTTCAGAGCGCGCTTCATCCACACGTCTATGGGAAAGGCCTCCATGCGGTGCAGGCCGAAGAGCATGAAGCAGTTTGCCACCTTCACGCCCACGCCCCGGAGGGACAGCACTTTTGCTCTGGCCTCCGTGCAGTCGAGCCCGTCCAGAGCCTCAAAGCTGAACTCCCCGCTTGCAACAGCTCTTGCAGCGGCAAGGATATATGGTGCCCGGTAGCCCGCCCGCAGCACAGCCAGATCATCCTCGGTCAGTACGGCTATGCGCTCCGGCGGAGGGAAGCTGTACCACACCTTTCCTCCATACTCTATAGGCTCGCCGAAGCTGCGGCACAGAGTCTCCACTATGCTTTTTATGCGGGGGATGTTGTTGCACTGGCTTATTATAAAGCTGCACAGCGCCTCCCACCTGTCCTGGCGCAGTATGCGTATGCCCCTGCCGAACTCAACGCAGCGGCGCATATATTCGCCGCAGTCGAAGGCCGCGGAGGCACTCTCATAATCAGCGTCCAGGTCGAAATATTGCCGCCAGAAAGGCAGGTCGGACTCCGGGGCGTCTATGTAAATTTCCTCATCCTCTCTCCACAGGTACAGGACTCTTCCTCCCGCCACGCCCGTATAATCGCCGTTCTCCCCCGCCGTCCAGCGGAAGCACTGGCCGCACTCAAAGGTTTTTTCAAGGTCCAGCTCCGAATGTGCGCACAGGCGCGTGCCGGAGCCGGCAGTCGTTTTATTTATATTCATGTTTCTATTATAAACCGCCTTGCGGCAATCTTCAAGCAAATTAAATCCCCATGGCATAAAGTATTTTTGTTGAATATGAGAAAGCCCCGCCGGAGAAAATTCCGTCGGGGCAGCATTTTATTTGTTTTCCGCAAAATATGCGCGGGCCGCGCTCTCATCCATGGCTATCTGGCTTTTGAGCGCATCTATGCTCTCAAACTCCCGCTCCGGGCGCAGGAAGGACATGAACTCCACCCTGACCCGTTTGCCGTAGAGATTGCCGGAATAGTCCAGTATATAGCTCTCCACAGATGGCTCCGTGCCGTGGTTCACCGTTGGACGCACGCCCACGTTTGTAACGGCTATGTGTCTCTCACCCTCAAAATACACCTTTGTGGCATATACGCCGAACCTAGGCACTATAACGTGCTCCGGCACGCGCATATTTATGGTGGGCGTACCCATACGCCGCCCCAGCTTATAGCCGTAGCGGACAATATCCGTCAGCTCATGGGGATGGCCCAGCAGCTCATTTGCCTCGGCTATTTTGCCGTCCTGCACCAGAGTTCGGATGCGAGTGGAGCTTATGACCATGCCGTGCAGCTTCACCGGTGGGATAACATCGCAGCCCATGCCGTTTTCAGCGCAGTACTCCCGCAGTCTCGCGGCGTCACCCTCGCCCCGGAAGCCAAAATGGAAATCGTGTCCCACTACCAGATGCACCGCACCAAGCTCACAGCGAAGAGAGTCCAGAAAGCCATACCACGGCATATGCATGACTTCCTCGCTGAAGTGTATGAACATGACGTTCTCCACTCCAAACAGGCGGCGGATGATTTCGGCGCGCTCGTCGCTGTTTGTGAGCAGAGGCACCTCTCTGCCGCACACATAGGTGTCCGGATGGGTGTCAAATGTGAGCACCGTTGGCTCGGCCCCGTATTCCGCTGCGCGGTTTATGGTCATTCTTATCAATTCGGCGTGGCCGCGGTGCAGCCCGTCGAAGAATCCGAGAGCAATCACAGTTTTATTCATATCGCAACCTCAGAAAAAATTCTTGATACTGCACATACGGCCCTGAGCGCAGCGGGCCAGCATGAGAAAATCTCCGCTTTGTGACAGCACACGGTAATCGCCCTCCGGAGCGTCCGTATCGAAGGGACAGCCGTTGCGCACCAGGCGCTCCTGCCCCAGCGAAGCCGTGTATGCCGTCCATGCGGAAAACAGGCTGTCCACAGGCAGCAGCAGCTCCTCAGCCCTGCCCTCCCCGGCCAGAGCGCATATCTCCTCCACCGTGCTGGCCTGACCGACGTTGAAAGCTCCCGCTTCCGTGCGCCGGAGGCTGGACATTGCGCCGCCGCAGTCCAGGGCTGCTCCTATGTCGGCGCAGAGGGCGCGGATGTAGGTGCCCTTGGAGCAGGTGACGTCCAGCACAGTCTCGTCCCCCTCCAGAGGGGCTATGCGTTCAAGGGCGTGGATGGTGATTTTGCGGCTGCTGCGCTCTATCTCCTGGCCCTTGCGGGCCATTTTATACAGGCGCACACCGTCTATTTTGATGGCGGAGTACATGGGGGGTATCTGGTCTATCTCACCCCGGAAAGCCTCCAGAGTCCTGTCCAGCTTCTCCTGAGAGACGTCTACAGGCTTCTTCGTCAGGATATTTCCGGTGGTGTCCTGGGTGTCGGTCTCCACACCGAGGCGCAGACCGGCTATGTAGCGCTTTTTGTCGGCCTCGGCAAACTCCACGGCCTTGGTGGCCCGGCCCACGAACACCACCAGCAGCCCGGTGGCCATGGGGTCCAGAGTTCCGGCGTGGCCTATACGGCGCTCGTGCAGGGCGCCGCGGAGCTTGGCGACCACATCGTGGCTGGTCCAGCCCTGGGGCTTGTCCACAAGAAGGATGCCGTTCATTCCGTCCATGCCTCGTTTATGGCGGCAACCAGCCTGTCTCTGGCCTCCTCGGGAGAGCAGTCCATGGCGCAGCCCGCGGCCATGGGGTGTCCGCCGCCGCCGAACAGGGCGCAGACCCGGCTGGCGTTTACCTCGGTGTTGCTGCGCAGGGAAATTTTGCAGCCTCCGTCCTCTTTCTCACGGATGGTGGCGCTGCACCGGCTGCCCTCCATGCGTCCGGCCAGGGAGGCCAGGTCGTCGCAGTCGTTTTCCGTGGCTCCGGCGCGCTCCATCATGTCCAGAGTGATGACCGCCACATTTATCTTGCCGTCCCGGTAGCGGCGCATACCGGAGTATATCATGCCCTCCAGCTTCATTCGGGCCTCGGACATGGTGCGGAACAGTATCTTGTTCAGGTCGCCGTAATCCGCTCCGGCCTCCATCACCTCCGCGGCGGCCCTGTGGGTATTGGCCGTGGTATTGCGGTAGAGGAAGCAGCCGGTATCCGTGGAGATGGCTATATACAGCAGGTCGGCTGTCGCCTTATCCAGGCCGCAGCCCAGCTCCCTGGCAAGCTCCAGGATTATCTCGCCGCAGGCGGCACGCTCGGGCTTAACCAGAGTCCTCCCGGCATAGAAGCTGTTGGATCCATGGTGGTCTATACACAGGGCTATCTCCTCACCCTCGTAGCCTATGGGATACATGGTCTCGGCGGCCAGGTCAACAGCCACGCGTACCTGCGGAACATAGTCCTCCGGGGCTATAAGCTCTCCCACAAAAACATTGTATTTTGCCGTTATGTCGGGGTTTGGCATGAGATAGGCCGTTTTGCCCATGCGGCGCAGCAGCAGGCACAATGCGCCCGCGCTGCCCAGCGTGTCTCCGTCCGGACGGCGGTGGGTGAGCAGCAGATAATTATCATGGGCGCGGAGAAAATCCGCGCACTTCTTTACGCTGATGCTATTCATCCCTGTCGCCCTCATTCAGCTGACTGATTATATTGTTTATATGACTGCCGTACTCTATGGAGCGGTCAAGCTCGAATATCAGCTCGGGGGTATAGCGCAGCTTCACGCTGCCGCTCAGCTCACGGCGGATATAGCCCGCGGCGGAGCGCAGCCCCTTGATAAAATCCTTTTCGTTGCATTCGCCCAGAACGCTCACAAACACCTTGCAGTAGCGCAGGTCTCCGGTGGTGTCCACGCGGGTGATGCTTATAAGGCCCTGGTTCACCCTGGGGTCCTTTATGGAGCGCAGTATGCCGCTTAGGGCAAACTGGATATCGTCGTTTATACGCTGAAGTTTATTGGATGCCATACTTATCCATCCTTTCGGTGAATTTCAAAAAACGGGCGCCGGATAAGCGCCCGTTTTGGTTTATGCCTTGATTTCTTCCATAACAAAGCACTCTATGATATCGCCTTCCTTGATATCATTGAACTTTTCGACCTGCATACCGCACTCGTAGCCCTGGTTGACTTCCTTTACGTCGTCCTTGAAGCGGCGCAGGGAGGCCAGGCTGCCCTCGTGGATAACGATATTGTCGCGGTTCACGCGAACCTGGCAGTTGCGCATGATCTTGCCGTCCACCACATAGCAGCCGCAGACGGTGCCAACCTTGGAGACCTTGTAAACCTGGCGCACCTCGGCATGTCCGATGATGACCTCCTCGAACTGGGGAGCCAGCAGGCCCTTCATTGCGGCCTCAATCTCGTTTATGCAGTCGTAGATGACGCGGTACATACGCATATCCACATTGTTGCGCATGGCGTTGTCACGGGCGGCGTTGTCCGGACGGACATTGAAGCCCACAATGATGGCGCCGGAGGTGGCGGCCAGCATAACGTCGGACTCATTTATGGCGCCCACACCGGAGTGTATAACGCGCACGCGCACCTCGTCGTTGGAGAGCTTCTCCAGGCTGGTTTTCACAGCCTCGGCGCTGCCCTGAACGTCGGCCTTCACGATGATGTTCAGGTCCTTTATCTCGCCGGCGTCTATCTGGGCGAAGAGATCCTTCAGGGAGACCTTCTTGGCCACTCCCAGAGTCTCGTTCTTCTTGTTCTGCTTACGCTCCTCAACCAGCTCACGGGCCATGCGCTCATCCTGAACGGCGTTGAACACGTCGCCCGCGCAGGGTACCTCGGACATACCGGTGATCTCCACGGGGATGGAGGGTCCGGCTGTCTCAACACGCTCACCCTTGTCGCTGGTCATAACGCGGACACGGCCCACGGCGGTGCCGGCTATGATGATATCGCCCTGCTTGAGAGTGCCGTTCTGCACCAGAACAGTCATGATGGGGCCGCGGCCCTTGTCAAGCCGCGCCTCGATAACGGTGCCGCGGGCGGAGCGGTTGGGGTTGGCCTTCAGCTCCTGCACCTCGGCCAGGAGAACCAGGTTCTCCAGCAGGTTGTCTATGCCCATGCCGGTCTTGGCGGAGATGGGGCAGATTATTGTCTCGCCGCCCCACTCCTCGGGCACCAGCTCATACTCGGTGAGCTGCTGCTTGATGCGGTCGGGGTTGGCGGTGGGCTTATCCATTTTGTTCACGGCCACGACTATGGGGATGCCGGCGGCCTTGGCGTGGTTTATAGACTCAACGGTCTGAGGCATGATACCGTCGTCGGCGGCAACCACCAGGATGGCGATATCGGTGACCATAGCGCCGCGGGCGCGCATGGAGGTGAAGGCCTCATGGCCGGGGGTGTCCAGGAAGGTGATGGGGCTGCCGTTTACCTCTACGCGGTAAGCGCCTATGTGCTGGGTTATGCCTCCGGCCTCGCCGGAAGCGACGCTGGCGCTGCGGATATAGTCCAGCAGGCTGGTCTTGCCGTGGTCGACGTGTCCCATGACCACAACGACAGGGGCGCGGGACACCAGATCCTCGGGCTTATCCTCATGGTCGTCAATGAGGCGCTCCTCAACGGTGACAACAACCTCTTTCTCAACTTTGCAGCCCAGCTCCATGGCCACCAGAGCGGCGGTGTCATAGTCGATTATCTCGGAGACAGACGCGAACACGCCCAGCTTGACAAGCTGCTTTATGACCTCGGCGGCGCTCTTCTTCATGCGGCTGGCCAGCTCGCCCACGCTTATCTCGTCGGGGATGGACACGCGGACAGGGGCCTTCTTGGCCAGCTCAAAGAACTGACGCTGCTGGCGCTCGCGCTCTTCCTGGCGGCGCTTTGCACCCATATTCTGTGCCTGCTGACGGGCTTTATTCTTGTTGGTGAACTTCTCCTTGCCGCCGCGGACGTTCTGAGCCTTCTCACCGGCCAGGTTGTCGAACTTCTCGTCGTACTTGTCCAGGTTGGTAGCGGCGCTGCCGCGGGTATCTATAACGCGCTTTTCGGGTACGCGCTTGGGCGCGGCCTGCTGATTCTGAGGCTTTTTCACCTGCTGCTGAGCGGCGGGTGCGCCGTGGGGCTTCTGGGCGGCGGGCGCGCTCTGCTGTGCGGGCGCGGCCTGCTTTGCCTCGGGCTTTTTCTCCTGCGCAGGCTTATCTTCCTTCTTCTCAGCCTTGGCGGGCACGGCAAACACCTCAGCCAGGTCGGCGACCTGGTTGTGCTGGGTGAGATACTCAAATATCAGGTCCAGCTCGTTCTCTTCCAGGACCTGCATGTGATTTTTGGGTGTGGTGGCGTAATCCGTGAGAATCTGGGTAACGGTCTTGGAGGTCATTTTGAAATCCTTGGCCACCTCATGGACTCTGTATTTATTTATCATACATTTTTCCTCCTCTTGCCAAACTTTTTGTTCATCTCGTGCTTCTTTGCCTCCTGCCGTCGCTGGGCGGCTCTCTCCTTCATCTGAGAGACCTGCTCAAGCACCTCGGCGTATTCCTCGCCGTCCCCGGCGAGCGCCTTGACAAAGCTGTGGGCAAAGCCGATATCTGTAAAGGCCGCCATGGAGCAGCCGTTTTTTCCCGTCTCTGCGGAAATCTCGTCCTTGGTAAACGGCAGGGTGACGCACGGCGTGTTTTTCCCCTGGAGGAAGCCCTCGGCCCGGTGCCGGGCGTTCTCGCTGGCGTCTGAAGCCAGCAGTACGAGCTTTGCCTTGCCCCAGCGCAGGGCGGCGCCGGTATTCTCCTCGCCTATTTCCAGCAGGCCGGCCTTTCTCGCCAGCCCCAGATAACTGAGCGCTTTATTCATCGTCTCCCGCCTCCATCTGCTCTCTGAGCACTGCGTAGACCTCGGCCGGAATGGCTGTGTCAAAGGCCCGCTCCAGCGCCCGGGCTTTTATGGCCCGCTCCAGACATTGTGTGCTGCGGCACACATAAGCGCCTCTGCCGGGGGCCTTGCCGCGGAAATCCAGAGATATGGAACCGTCCGGTGCGCGCACCACGCGGATAAGCTCGCGCTTGGGCTTCATCTCACGGCAGCCCGTGCACTGACGCATTGGTATTTTTTTCGGCACTACGGCCACCTCCTTAAATTCAGGCCTCGCTCTCGGGTCTGATGTCTATCTTATATCCGGTAATCTTGGCGGCCAGACGGGCGTTCTGTCCCTCCTTGCCAATGGCAAGAGAAAGCTGACCATCGGGCACGATAACGCGGCAGGTCTTGGGCTCATCCAGCAGCTCCACGGAGACGACCTCCGCAGGGGACAGGGCCGCGGCGATGTACTCGCCGGGGTCCTCGCTGTATTTGATAATATCTATCTTCTCGCCGCCCAGCTCGTTCACTATGCTGGCGACGCGGCCGCCCTTGGGGCCTACGCAGGCGCCTATGGGGTCCACGGCGCTGTCGGCGGAGTACACAGCCATCTTGGTGCGGCTTCCGGCCTCGCGGGCGATGCTCTTTATCTCAACGGTGCCGTCGAAAATCTCGGGTACCTCCAGCTCGAACAGGCGCTTTACCAGACCGGGATGGGTGCGGGAAATGAGCACCTGGGGGCCGCGGGTGGCCTTGCGAACCTCCACCACATACACCTTGATGCGGTCGCCCTCGGTGAGCTGTTCGGTCTTTATCTGCTCGTTGGCGTTTAGTGTAGCCTCGGTGAACTCGGCGTTGGAATTAATTTTAATGGAAGCGCTGCCGGTCCTGGGCTCTATCTTGGAGACCACACCGGTAAGTATCTCATGCTCCTTGGAGGTGAACTCCTCATAGATGATGCCGCGCTCGGCCTCGCGTATGCCCTGGATAATAACCTGCTTTGCGGCCTGGGCGGCGATGCGGCCAAACTTCTTAGTCTCAACAGGCACATTTATCACGGTGCCCACCTTGGCCTTCTTGCTGTAACGTCTGGCGCTGTCCAGCAGAATTTCAATGGCGGGGTTTTCCACCTCATCCACCACCGTCATCTGGACATACATATTTATTTTCTTCTTTTCCTCGTTCATCTCGACAAAGACGTTCTCGGCAGCCTCGGGATTATCCTTCTTGAAGGCGGCCAGCATTGCCTGGTTTATCTTGTCGTACATATACTCCCGGGGAATGCCTTTTTCCTTTTCTATATCCTCAATTGCAGCAAAAAAATCCGCGTTCATTTATCTGTTTTCCTCCATTCAATTATCAGCAAATCAATCTATACGCAGATGGACGGAAGCCACCTGCTTTTTCTCAAAGCGCTGCTCTCCAAGCGCGCCGTCTATGGTCACATCTCCGTTTTCGTATCCGCGCAGCTTTCCGATAAAGGCCTTGGCCCCGTCCTGTGGGCGGTAGAGCTTTACTTCAACGCTGCTTCCCATAAACCTCTCAAAATCGCCGGGACGCTTCAGAGCCCGCTCCGCGCCCGCCGACGAGACTTCAAACACATAGCTCTCGGAAATGGGGTCTGCCTCATCGAGTATTTTGTCCATCTCACGGCTGATGTTCTCGCAGTCGCTGATGAAAACGCCGCCGTCGGGCTTGTCGATATACAGCCGCAGGAACCAGCGTCCCGCCTCCTTCACATATTCGACGTCCCAAATCTCACAGCCGTTTTTTGCAGCCACCGGCTCTGCCAGAGCCCAGACCTTCTCCGTTATTTTGCTCAATTTGATTCAGCTCCCAAAAATGTAAATTTCTTACAAATAACTTTAAATCAAGAAAAAGAGTGGGCGCTGACCCACTCCAACCAAAACATACTGAACTTACTCTGGTAGTATATCATCATTTTGCCGGTATTGCAAGAGCTTTTTCGGGCATATTTTGGTGTATGGCAAAGAAATCCCCTCCGGACAGCCGCCCGAAGGGGTGTATCTCATGCCTCCAGCACAGCCCGCAGCTTCTCCAGCGCCTTCTTCTCTATGCGGGATACATAGCTGCGGCTTATGCCGCAGAGCTCGGCGGTCTCACGTTGGGTTTTGGGAGCTTTACCCCCCAGTCCGTAGCGCAGGCGTATTATATCCGCTTCCCGGCGGGTGAGCACGCTGTCCACATATCCGCGCAGGCGCATACAGGTGTCCTGATGCGTGATGTCCTCCAGCATATCCGAGTCCTCTGAGATTATATCCATAAAGGACAGGCTGTTTCCGTCTCCGTCAAAATCTATAGGGTCAGACAGAGAAACATCCCCCGCCGTTTTTTTCAGGCTGCGGAAATGCATGAGCACCTCATTCGCTATCCTCTCCCAACGGATACATAGGTTGCTCAACAGGGGGCAAATCCGCCTCTCCATCCTCCGCAAAGAGGTAAACATAGGCATTTTTGCCGTCCCAGACCACTTTTTTGACGATGGTGCGCAGCAGGCGGCGTTTTTCCTCCAGCGTGGCAGAATCCACTGCGCTGGCGAAGGATTCGATCATTTCCTGATGGAAGGCGAACTC